>NZ_JBQEOD010000001.1:0-804038 GCF_052044955.1 Bacillus sp. 22446 | reverse complement strand
AAGGTTTTCTATCACGCTGAAAAGAAGACAAAGGGCTAAAATCAAGTTCATTTTAGCCCTTTGTCAACAATTTGAAAGGAAAAGGAACAGGAGCATACGCCCTGTTCCTTTTTTAATCTTGAAACACATCACTTGATAAATAACGTTCACCCGTGTCTGCTGTCATACAAATGACAATGTGATCCTTTGGCATTTGCTTGGCTGCTTCAATGGCTGCATAGCATGCCGCACCAGATGATGGACCGACTAAAATACCTTCAAGACGGGCGAGCTTTCGTGTGATGCCGTAAGCATCTTCATCACTCACTTGCACAATCTCATCATACACCTGTTCGTTTAAAATTTGTGGGATAAATCCTGGACTTGTGCCAACAAGCTTATGTTTGCCAGGTTTCCCGCCTGATAAAACAGGAGACCCCTTTGGCTCTGCCACACGTATCGTCAATTCCGGGAATGCTTTCTTTAGTTCCTCTCCAGTGCCTGTAATGGTTCCGCCCGTTCCAGCAGTGGCGACAAAAGCGGCAAGCGGCTGCCCAATCTGTTGCACTGCATCAATAATTTCTACAGCCGTTGTCCCTCTATGAGCATCGGGGTTCGCACCATTGTCAAATTGCATGGGAATAAAGCTATTAGGAATTTGAGCAGCTAATTCTTCTGCCTTGCGAATACAGCCTGGCATTTTTTCCTCCCCCGGGGTTAAAACGACCTGTGCGCCGTATGCCTTTAAAATATTGATTCTTTCTTGGGTCATCGTATCAGGCATGATCAGAATGGCTTTGTAGCCTCTTGCAGCAGCGTTCATCGCTAAGCCAATTCCTGTATTCCCGCTTGTTGGTTCAATAATCGTTGCCCCTTTTGTGAGCTTTCCTTGTTTTTCTGCCTCAAGGATCATATTGTAAGCAGCCCGATCTTTTACACTTCCGCTAGGATTAAATGATTCCAGTTTTAAATAAACAGCAGCGCCATGTTCTGGCTGAAGGCGCTGTAATTTTACAAGTGGTGTATGACCTATTAATTCAGCTATATTTTGTGCAACCTTCATCATGTGACACCCTTTCTTCTCATTCCGCATTACTTTAGTTATACTATCATCAATGGGGATTCGTAAAGTTTGTTAAAAAGGACAGGTGAAGATATGACTGAAAGCCGTCATTATTTTATCGGGATTCCAATCCCTGAACAACTCGCGTATCAAATGAAAGCGGATATAGACAAGAGGAGCGGACTTTCCTTTCAAAAATGGACAGCGCCCATTGATTATCATGTCACCCTTGTGTTTTTAGGCGCGATTCCAGAAGACCGTTTAAATAAGATATCTGAGCTACTTGCACAGCTGTCTCATGAGGTGTCTGCTTTCCCGCTGAAGCTGAATGAGATAGGGGTATTTGGTCAAAAGGAGCGGCCGAGAGTTTTTTTTGCAAAGCCTAGTGAAAGTAAGCCTTTGATGGATTTAAGAGAAAAGGTGAAAGCAGCCGTTTTGACAGCAGGTCATCCTGTCGAAAAGAGACCCTTTCATCCACATATGACGATTGCGCGCAAATGGAATAGAGAACAGTCCTATATAGAACAAGCGCCCTTACGGAAAGAACCATATTCGATGGAGGTTTCTAGTATCGCTTTATTTGAAATTCGTCTAAAAGAAACCCCACGTTATCACGCGATCAAACAATTTACACTACATAAATGATTCTAGAGGTTGGAGTGAGCAGCAGATGGCGCAAATTATTAAAATCCAAGATTATATATCACGATATGAACAAGACCCGCATCATTACATCAATCAGTTTATTCGGTTGAAAAAACAAAGATGGGACGAGTTAAAAAAGGCTTCCAAAGAGCAGGTGCAAAAGCAGGCTGACCAAGCCACCGAGCAAGCACCTGAGCAAGAGGAAGAAAAGAGAAAGAAATTCTCCTTAAAAAGAAAGCAAAAAGAAGCCGATATGAAAAAGGAACGTGACCTGAGTCTTTTTAACGAGCCAACAGATATAGAACAAGGTGTTTTTACAAACGTTCCTACCGATGAAACGAAGCTGATTCACTTTTTTAAGGATCATCTTTACGATGTTCAGTTAAAATGGGCCAGCTCGACGATCTCTCATATTTCAACTGTCTCTCACCACATTCGATATGATGAAAAGCTGCGGATGCTTGCAAGGCAGCTGCCAGATTCTTATTTTGTGATGTACAAGCCGGTGCTGCTCATTCAAAAAGCTGAGATGGAATTGTGTCCAGTGCTCATTACGCCGCTTGAAGTCATCTGTTTATCTTTCTTAGAAGCAGAGCCAGACAGCGTATATATTGGATCGAAGGAACGTTTTTGGGAAAAACGGGCGACTGGAAAAGCTGTTCAATCCGTCTTGAACCCTTGCGCAAGCCTTCTTCGCTCTGGAACTGTTGTGTCAAAAATTTTACAGCAAAGTGGTGTAGAGCTTCCTGTGAAAAAAATCCTCATCAGCCGCACCTCGTATATTGACTTGCCCGAAGTTCCATTCGGGATGGAGGTTGTCGATAAGAAGAAAGCGGAGGATTGGTTTGAAAAGCAGCGGAAAAACACCGCGCCGACAAAGCACCAGCAATTCAAAGCGACAAAGGCATTGCTCGCTTATGGTGAATCAGACAGCAAGAGAAGGCAGGAATGGCTCGATTAAAGGCATATCAAGGTCACCAAAAAATGAGACCTGAGTGGAGCTAATATATGAATGAATGGTACTTTATCGTCAATCCAGCAGCAGGACAAGGAAAAGGACTCCGCACTTGGAGAAGCATAGAGAAAGAATTACAAAAGGTAGAGATCTCCTACAGATCGTTTCTTACCCAGCATGAAGGACATGCCGAAGTTTTGGCGAGACAGATTAGCGCTATGCAAGACGACAGATTGAAACGGTTGATCGTCATTGGCGGTGACGGCACAATTCATGAAGTGCTAAATGGTTTAAAAGAAATCGATCATGTGCAGCTAAGCTTTGTCCCAGCAGGTCATTGGAATGATGCTGCGAAGGGGCTGGGCATCCAGCGTCATGATGTGATCAAAGAAGTGAGAAAACAAAAGAGGATGCTGACGAAAACATTTTCTCTCGGTTCCTTTCAAGATCATGCAGAAAGTCCGCAATCTGTTCTTTTTCTCAATCATATTGGTGTTGGGTTTGATGCGCATGTCTTGAAGAGAACGGTACATTTTAGAGGGAAAAAGTGGCTAAACCGACTCAAACTCGGGTTTATCATCTATCCGCTGTCCTTTCTACATTCGTTATGGTCTTTCAAACCGTTTGACCTTGCTCTTTTTATTGAAAATGAGAGAAAAGTATTTCGCCAAGTGTGGTTTGTGATCGTATGTAATCACCCTTATTATGGGGGCGGGCTGGAAGCAGCGCCGGAAGCGAGTGCGAGGCAATCAGGATTTCAAACAATCGTTGTCACGGATTTGAATCCATTGAAAGTCCTCTTATTTTTAAGTGCAATGGTTTTTAAAAAGCACCTTGTAATGGAGGGAGTCACCCTTTTTCAGCATGAAGAAGCCTACTTGGAGGCAGATGAAAAAATCCTATTTCATGCCGATGGAGAAGTGATTGGCGCCACTCCAGTGTTTGTTAAGGCTAGTGAGCGATCGTTAAAATTACGTGGCTAAGAAGCAGCCAGTGTGCGCACGAGCAAAAGAAACATGAAAAAAGACTTCCCTTTTCATAAGGTTCTTGTCCTGATTTTCTAGTTTTGCTTGACGAGTATAAGAAGGTAGCGATAAAATCTATAGGACGGCTATTGTTTAGCATCTCATTCTCAATAGCTGTCCTTTTTGTTTTTATGATCATATAAATAAAAAATAAACAGCCAATTGATCTCAATCGGCTGAATTTTGTCGACTAAAAAAGCATGATTTAAAATATTTTAAGAAATGATGGGTTGAAAATTGATATGAACTGGTTGGGACAAATATTAGGTAGCGAATGGCACATCTCTCCTGCTGGAGGCGCTACGGGAGATGCGTACTTCGCAACACACAATGACCAAAAGCTATTTTTAAAACGCAATACGTCACCGTTTCTTGCGGTTTTGTCAGCTGAAGGCATTGTGCCGAAGCTTGTCTGGACAAAACGGATGGAAAATGGGGATGTCATCACTGCACAGCACTGGCTGAGCGGCAGAGAGCTGAAGCCAAAGGACATGAATGACCGTCCTGTAGCGGAGCAGCTAAGAAAAATTCATACATCAAAAGAGCTGCTCGATATGCTGAAACGATTAGAAAAGCACTCGCTTGACCCGGCATCGATCTTGATGCATCTCAAGGCATCGATCTTAAAAGAGCAGATTGACTCACATGATATCACGCGTGCCATCCAGTATTTAGAGAAACATGTGGAGGCAGTTCATTTCGAGGATAAGGTCGTATGCCATTGTGACCTCAACCATAATAATTGGCTGCTGACAGATGAAAACCAGCTCTATTTAATTGATTGGGACGGGGCAATGATTGCGGATCCAGCGATTGATCTTGGACCGCTCTTATACCATTATGTTGAAGAAGAGAACTGGGAAAGCTGGCTCTCTATGTATGGTGCTCCGCTGACCGACAACTTGCGAAAACGCATGGCATGGTATGTGCTGGCTGAAACCGTCTCGTTTGTCGTTTGGCATAAAAGAAAAGGAAATGAAAAAGCGCAAAAAGAAGTGCAAGCCGAGCTACATGCACTCTTAAAACGGTTAAACATCCATTAAGACAGTGGAATGTTCTCGACCCAGTTAGATAGATGCGATTGATGCGCTTCGATATGTGCATCAATTGAACTGACAGAGGTGCCTTTTTGGCTGTAATCATAAATATCTGTTAATAGCTGACGAACGTCAGCATCCAAATCTTCTTTTGCCAGCATTAACTGAATCACGCGTCCCACCTGTTCATATTCTGCAACAGTCCCGCAGCAATCCAGCTGGTGATCAGTTAAAATATCTTTGATTAATTGAAGCTGATGTTGGCGGTTTAATCCCATACGTATGCTCCTTTCAAGGCGTGTCATTTATGTGGTTAAACTGTGCATTCAGCTTTGATTTTATACATGAAGCAGACCAGCCCAATTAGCAGCTGGTCTTTTTCATATGTGCGGATAAGATGCTGTCTTGCGGCTCTTTATGTTTCATGGTATCTTGATAAAATGTAAAGAAAATAGAGGTGTATCAAATTGAGAATGCGACATAAACCGTGGGCGGATGATTACTTAGCTGAAAATGCTCATATTGCTTTAGCCAACCCTGAACAATACAAAGGGAAATGGCATGAGCTGTTTGAAAATGATCATCCAATCCATATCGAAGTCGGTACAGGAAAAGGGAGCTTTATTGCCGGAATGGGCAAGCTTCATCCTGAGATAAACTATATCGGCATTGAATTATTTAAAAGTGTCATTGTGACGGCAGTCGATAAAATCAAAGAAACAGATGTAGAAAACGTAAAGCTTCTAAACATCAACGCAGAGACACTGACAGATGTCTTTGCGGAAAATGAGATTGACCGGGTGTATTTAAACTTCTCTGATCCGTGGCCAAAATCAAGGCATGAAAAACGTAGGTTGACGTTTAAAGCCTTTTTAAAGCGATATGAACAGATCCTCCGTCCAGGCGGTGAATTACATTTCAAAACCGATAACCGCGGACTATTTGAATATTCCTTGAAAAGCTTTTCGTCTTACGGACTCCTTTTAACGTATGTGAGCCTTGATTTACATGAGGATGGTCTCGAAGGAAATGTCATGACAGAATATGAAGAGAAATTCTCTTCCATGGGACAACCGATCTATCGATCAGAAGTAAAATTCCCTGAATAACAAGCGAACAAAGCTGGCTGCAACGAACGATTGCGGTCAGCCTTTTTTTGATAAAAAGATTAGCACATGCGATTTTCCTTTGTATTTGCTACGATAGAAAAAGGAGGGATGACAGCAATGGAGACAATGAAAATAGGTGAAATGGAACTGTTCTGGTTAAATGGGGGAGATACACACATGGATGGCGGTGCCATGTTTGGCGTGGTGCCAAAGCCATTATGGTCAAAAAAATACCCTGTGAATGATCGAAATCAAATTGAATTACGGTGTGATCCAATACTCATACGGTCGAACGGTCTTCATCTGTTAGTAGATTCCGGCATCGGGTCAGGGAAGCTGACAGAGAAACAAAAACGCAATTATGGCGTCACAGAGGAAACGAAAATAGAAGAATCACTTGCGGCTCTCGGTTTGCGCCTATCTGATATAGATTACGTCTTAATGACTCATTTGCATTTTGATCATGCAAGCGGGCTGACAAAACGTGAAGACGATAAGCTCGTGTCTGTTTTTCAACAGGCAAAAATCATCACGTCCAAAATTGAATGGGACGAAATGAGAGCACCGAACATCCGCTCAAGAAATACATATTGGAAAGAAAACTGGGAGCCTGTTGCCGATCAAGTCATGACATTTGAAGATAGCATTGAAGTAACAGAAGGCATTCGCCTGCATCATACAGGTGGACATAGCGATGGGCATAGCATCTTAACGCTCACAAGTCAGGGAGAAACAGCTATTCATTTAGCGGATATCATGCCGACACACGCTCATAAAAACCCGCTTTGGGTCTTGGCATACGATGATTATCCAATGACCTCGATCCCAGCGAAGCAAAAATGGCAGGCATTCGCCGAAGAAAACAATGCATGGTACTTGTTTTATCATGATGCCATCTACCGTGCTGTAAAGTGGGATGAAGACGGGGCAATGACCCATGAGGTCAAAAGAGAAACCGGAAGATAAAAGATCATCTGTATGTTTTTTCGCCTTTCACACAAAATAACGACAAAATGAACTTGTGAAAGGAAGAGTGCAGGTGAATCAATTTTATCGTGTACATGGTGATGTCATCGAGACACCGTTAAGAGGGATCGAAGTCATGTCTGTCCCTTATTTAAACAAAGGAGTCGCATTTACAAAGGAAGAGCGGGAAGAGCTTGGGTTAAAAGGATTTCTGCCGCCGAAGGTGTTAACACTAGAAGATCAAGCAAAGCGTGCATATGAACAGTTCAAAGCACAGCCAGACGCACTTGGGAAAAATGTCTATTTAACTGCGCTTCATGACAGAAATGAAGTGCTCTTTTATAAATTATTAAATGAGCATTTGGCAGAAATGCTGCCGATTGTTTACACACCGACCGTAGGAACAGCGATTCAGCGTTACAGCCACGAGTATAGAAAGCCAAGAGGAATTTATTTATCCATTGATGACCTAGAAGGAATGGAAGAAATTTTTGCATCTTACGGAGTGGATGAATCAATTGATCTCATTGTCGCAACAGATGCAGAAGGAATTTTAGGCATCGGCGACTGGGGTGTTGGCGGAATTGCCATTTCAGTCGGGAAGCTGGCTGTTTATACAGCCGCAGCAGGTATTGATCCTAGCCGTGTGCTGGCAGTGGTGCTTGATGCTGGGACCAACCAGGAAAGCCTTTTAAATGATCCGCTTTATGTGGGAAATCAGCACTCCCGCGTTCGAGGAGAGCGCTATGATCAGTTTATTGATCAATATGTTGAGCTTGCCCGTGCGACTTTTCCAAATGCACTTCTTCACTGGGAAGACTTCGGTACAAAAAATGCGCGCGCCATTTTGGAAAAATATAAGGACCGTATTTGTACGTTTAATGATGATATTCAAGGAACTGGAGCCGTCTCACTTGCTGCCGTTCTGGCTTGTGCAAAAGCATCGAAGGTTCCGCTGAAAGATCACCGAATCGTGATCTTTGGAGCAGGCACAGCAGGGATTGGTATAGCCGAGCAAATTCGTGATGCCATCGTGCGAGATGGTGTCAAAGAAGAGGAATCATATGATCATTTCTGGTGTATTGATAAAACGGGACTGCTCACAGATGATTCACCTGACATTCAGCCATTCCAAAAGCCGTATGCAAGACGTTCTGATGAAGTGAAGGACTATGCACGTAATGGTCCAAAGCATTCAATTGATTTGTTAGAGGTCGTGAAGCAGGCGAAACCTACGATCTTAATTGGTACCTCAACTGTAGGTGGGGCATTTACAGAGGAAATAGTGAAAGAAATGGCGTCACATGTAGAGCGGCCAGCGATTTTACCGATGTCTAACCCAACACCTCTTTCAGAGGCAAAGCCGGAAGATCTCATTGAGTGGACAGAAGGACGTGCGCTTGTCACAACGGGAAGCCCGTTTGATCCAGTTGAATATGGCGGTGTGACATATGAAATTGGGCAGGCAAACAATGCCCTTGTGTTTCCAGGCCTTGGTCTTGGAACGATTGTGTGTAAAGCCCGCCTCATGACAGACAGCATGTTTGTTGCGAGTGCTGAAGCGATTGCGAGCATGGTCAATGTCGGAAAACCGGGTGCTGCGATGCTTCCAAGTGTTGATCAGCTCAGAACAGTTTCAGCGACAGTGGCTGTCCGTGTGGCACAAGCAGCGATTGACGAAGGAATTGCGGAAGAAACCCCTGATGATCTCATTCAGGCTGTGCAAGACGCCATGTGGCACCCTGTATACAAAAAAATCAAAGCCATCTAAAAAAAGCTTCGCAAGGACTTGTCTTTGCGAAGCTTTCTTATTAAGCAACAGAATCAATGACATCAACGATCATGCCTGTTTTTGCATCAATCATGACTTCATACTGTTCAAGCTCGCCAAAGGCGGAGCGTGTAATGCCAGATTTGTACACATCAATCGTTTCACCATTTACGGTATACGGTTCTGGTACAGTATAAATCCAAGAGCCATCAATCGGGCCGCGCTGTTTAAAAGCAGATTTCACAATTTTTAACGCTTTTTCAGACGAGATATACGTAGGGAAAAAGACTTTCTTTGCAACAATTGCAGCGGCTACGCCTATACTCGCACCAATCAGAACATGTTTTAACTTCAACGTGCTGCACCTCCGTATTGCTGTTTTTTCCATTATACAAAACTTGTCCAGCGATGTTAAGAAATCCGAATACTTGAAAGCATATTCAAAATTTCTGGAGAGATACTTGGAAAACCGAAAGAATTCTTATAGTATAAAGTGAGTGTTATTTTTATAGGAATTTATATGGTCATTACATAGAAATGAGGGTAACTGTCAAATGAACGAAGAAACAATGTCGCTTTTCCGAAATTTAACAGAATTACAGGGGACTCCAGGTAATGAGCACCATGTGCGTGCTTTTATGAAAAAGGAACTTGAGAAATATTCCGATGAACTCATACAGGATCGTCTTGGCGGAGTGTTTGGTGTCCGCAAAGGTCCAGAGAACGCACCTAAGATTATGGTGGCTGGTCATATGGATGAAGTCGGCTTTATGGTGTCATCCATTACGAAAAATGGAATGATTCGTTTTCAAACACTTGGCGGCTGGTGGAGTCAAGTGATGCTTGCGCAGCGCGTGGATGTTCATACGGATCACGGGCCAATTCCGGGAGTTGTATCGAGCACACCTCCGCACCTTCTGACACCAGAACAAAAAAGCAAACCAGTAAAACCGTCAGATATGCTCATTGATATTGGTGCAGACAGTGAAGAAGAAGCGAAAGAACTTGGCGTTCGCCCAGGGCAGCAAATCGTTCCTGCAACGGTCTTTACCCCAATGGCCAATCCGAAAAAGATTTTAGCCAAAGCTTGGGATAACCGCTATGGGTGCGGACTTGCCATTGAATTATTGAAAGAATTAAAAGACGAAACCCTCTCATGTCAATTGTATTCAGGTGCAACCGTACAAGAGGAGGTAGGGCTCAGAGGGGCTGAGGTAGCTGCGAATATGATTCAGCCGGATCTGTTCTTTGCTCTAGATGCGAGTCCTGCAAATGATGTGACGGGAGACAAATCACAATTTGGCCAGCTTGGAAAAGGTGCACTTCTTCGTATTTATGATCGCACGATGATTACGCACCGAGGCATGAGAGAATTTGTCCTCGATACAGCCGAAACAAACAATATTCCATATCAATATTTCGTATCGCCGGGCGGTACGGATGCTGGACGTGTTCATATCTCAAATCAAGGTGTACCGTCTGCTGTTATTGGTGTATGTGCGCGTTACATTCATACAAGTCACTCTGTCTTGCATGTGGACGATTATGCAGCGGCAAAAGAATTAATTGTTCGTCTTGTGAAAAATTGTGATCAAAGCACGGTGGATTCGATTTATCAACAAGTGTAAATGATAAGAAAAAGGCTGCCTCTTTTAAGAGCACAGCCTTTTTCTTATTCCTGTTCAAATACGTATGACAACGCCTTAATTGCTTGATTCACTGTTTCGACAGTGATATTTGCTTTGTTTGATAGTTCCTTTAGGGGATGATGTAATTCTTTAGGACGAATCAAAATAAGGGGTTTTCCTTTGGCGATGGCAGAAGAAGCATCCATTGCCGTGTTCCACTGTTTATATTTCTCACCAAAGCGGGCGATGACAACGTCTGCCTTATTTAATAATAGTTCGGTGCGGAAATTGTTCAAATCAGAAGCCGCATCGTCTTTCAAGATGGCATTTGGCTGCCCGCCTAAAATATCTTCTCCGATGTTATCTGATCGCTCATGATTCTCCATTGGACCAACAAACGTCACTGGCAGTTTCAAAGACTGGCTTTTTTCCTTAATCTCATCGCGCCATTGGCTATGAATTTCTCCAGCTAAATAAACCGTTAATTGCATAACAATCTCCTCCTTGTGCACAAACTTAGTAAAGGTTTGCCCTGTTTCTTTTCATGTTACACAAGAAGTGCTTGATAAAGCAAAAAAAATATGATTATGATATTCATGGTAGAGACTATTTTTCATCGTAAGAAGACTACATATAATGGGAAGGACAGGCCTCTTCGTCTTTCCTATGAGAAAGCAGGAAGACGACGTTGATGACTTATTTAAAAAGAAAGGGTATTTCCCTTTCGCCAAAGGTGTATTTTATTGATGCACTCTCTTATATGGCTTTAGGTCTATTTGCTACATTAGTGGTAGGGCTGATTTTAAAAACAGCAGGCGGCCTGTTATCATTTCCTCTCATCGTGGAAATGGGAACGCTCGCTATGGGGCTAATGGGACCAGCAATTGGCGTAGCGGTTGCTTATCGCTTAAACGCTTCTCCTTTAATTATTTTCGCAAGTGTTGTTTCAGGTGCCGCTGGAGCAGAGCTTGGGGGACCTGCTGGAAGCTTCGTGGCTGCTCTCATTGGTGTGGAATTAGGCAAACTGATCAGTGGTGAGACAAGAATTGATATTATTTTAACGCCGCTTGTGACCATTATCACAGGTTTTCTCACCGCTGCTTTCATCGGCCCTGGGATTCAGGCGGTGATGACAGGGCTCGGCAGGCTGATCGTATGGGGGACTGACCAAAGTCCACTCATCATGGGCATGCTGGTTGCAACCATTGTTGGACTTGCTCTTAGCTCACCGATTTCAAGCGCTGCGCTTGCGCTGATGCTTGATTTAAGCGGTCTTGCTGCTGGTGCGGCAACGATTGGTTGCTGTGCGCAGATGGTCGGCTTTGCTGCTGCAGGATTTAGAGAAAATCGTTTTGGTGGTCTTGCTGCGGTAGGCATTGGAACATCAAAACTACAGCTGCCGAACATTGTGAAAAATCCACTCATTCTCATTCCGCCGACGATTGCAGGACTGATTCTTGCGCCAATTGGTATCATTGGCTTTGGGATGGTCAATAATGCGGCAGGAGCGGGTATGGGAACGAGCGGTCTTGTCGGCCAGCTCATGACTCTCACAGTCATGGGATTTCATCCTTCCGTTTTCCTCGCAATTGCTCTCTTGCATATCGTTGGCCCGGCAGTGATTAGTTTGGTAGTATCAGAATGGATGAGAAAGAAAGGCTATATACAATTCGGAGATTTAAGTATACAAACTGGAGGAATCAAACATGAAAAAAATTGAATCAAACGAAGAATTACAAAAAGTGATTCAAGAAGACTTAACCGTATTACTATTTTCAGCTGACTGGTGCCCGGACTGCACATTTATTGAGCCGTTTTTGCCAGAGCTTGAAGCAAACTATCCAGAATTTGAATACTTCTATGTGGATAGAGATCAGTTCATCGACACTTGTGCAGAGTGGGAAATTTACGGAATTCCAAGCTTTTTAGTCTTTAAAAACGGACAAGAGATCAACCGTTTTGTCAGCAAAGATCGTAAGACAAAGGAAGAGATTGAAGCATTTTTAACAGATTCTCTTTCTAAATAACGAAAGGAGAGTCTTATCATGGCGAAAATGACATCAAGACAGCTTGCCAATCAATTGAAAAGCCGTCTGACGAACGACAGCTGGACCCACCAGTTTGACAGGGAAAAAGATACGCTTCGTGTGGAAGATAAACATACAGGAAAGGGCATCACGCTTGAGCTCCCGCCGATTATTGCAAAGTGGGAAGTAAAGCCTGATGAAACACTGGATGAGATCGTTTATTATGTGAAAGAGGCGCTCAGCGCTATGAAAGGTGAAGCGCAGCACATCTCAGGCAAAGAGAAGCACATTTATCCGGTCATTCGTTCAACGTCCTTTCCAGAAACATCAAGTGATGAGATTCCACTCGTTTTTGATGAGCATACAGCAGAGACAAGAATCTACTATGCACTTGACCTTGGAAGCACCTACAGATTAATTGACGAGAAGATGCTGCAAAAGGAAAACTGGACAAAAGAACGAATCAGAGAAACCGCAAGTTTTAACGTCCGTTCACTAAAGACTGTCGTGAAAATGGATGAAGTGGCGGGCAACCGTTTTTATTTCTTCCGTGCAAATGACGGGTACGATGCAAGCAGAATATTAAATGAATCGATTTTACAAGAATACGCGCAAAAAGTAGAGGGGCAAATGGCCATTTCCGTTCCCCATCAAGATGTGTTCATCATTGCAGATGTACGCAATGAATCAGGCTATGATATTTTAGGGCAAATGTCGATGAGCTTCTTCGCCAGCGGCACGGTTCCGATTACGGCCTTGTCATTTTTATATGACGAAGGCAAGCTTGAACCGATCTTTATTCTTGCAAAAAGCAGACCAAAACAGCAGTAGAAGGGAATTTTGAAGAATGAACGTTTTTTATAATGCAGAAGGTGTCGGCGACACACTCCTTATTTCATTGAAAGATGTAACAAGAGAAGAAGTAGGTCATGAAACGTTTGGAGACGTCGTAAGAATCTTCAATCAAGACACAAAAGAAACAACAGGTTTTAATATTTTCAATGCATCTACTTACATGAAAATTGAAGAAAACGGATCTGTACCGCTTTCTGAAACGCTTGTTCAAGATATCAATGAAATTTTGAACCGCAACGGTGTCAGTGAAACATTAACAGTTGATCTATCACCTAAGTTTGTGGTCGGTTATGTGAAGGAAAAAGAAAAACATCCGAATGCAGATAAACTGAACATTTGCCAAGTAGATGTTGGCGATGAAACCTTACAAATCGTGTGCGGTGCACCAAACGTTGATCAAGGTCAATATGTTGTGGTTGCAAAGGTCGGTGCTGTGATGCCGAGCGGTTTGGTGATCAAAGATGCTGAACTAAGAGGTGTTCCTTCAAGCGGAATGATTTGTTCTGCAAAAGAATTAGATCTTCCGAATGCGCCTGCTGAAAAAGGAATCCTTGTTCTAGAAGGAAGCCGCCAAGCTGGCGAACCATTTGAAGCGTAACCTCCCATAAACGGGTACAAATGAGCGAAGAATGTGTTATACCAAAAGTCACTAAGTACGTACTTAGTGACTTTTTTTCATCTACAGACAGCATGAACAGCAAAGCGTAGCACTTTTCTCGCTTTTCTGCATGAAAAAGCAATGGTATACTAAAAATCGCCCAAGAAAACGTAAGGGGAGTTAAAGTGAGTGATAAATGATGAGTTGGTTAGATAAATTTTTTAGTGTATTTTTAGGAGAAGAAAAAAAAGAAGAAAAAGCTGAGAGGCCTGAAACAGGTCCGATTGCACCAAAGCAGCCAGCTGTTGAACAGCATAAAGAATATAAAAAAGTTGAAGATACGAAAGTGTATTATGAATATCCAAAAGGCAATTTTCGCTTTCCTCTCGTTCCAGATGAACCTGCACGTGAGGCAGCAAAGCAACAAGAAAGAAGGCGCACGCGGCCAAGTCAGCCAAAGGCAAAGCAGACGACCTATCAGCCAAAACAAACGGTGCAGCCTGATCTCAATAAAAAGCCTTTTAAACCAGAGCAAATCCCTTCACCCATCTATGGCTACCACCAGGATATGCGTCCAAAACATGCAGCAGCCAAAGAAGACACATCTTCTGTCAAAATGAAATCGGCAGAAGAAACGTCACAGCGTGTCACACTGTTATCAGAAGAAGCAGAGCGTGAACGGAATGTAAGACAGCAAATGAACATCCCGTCTATACGAAAAGAACAACGTATGGAAGACATGATGTCAGCCCAAACAGAAGAACAAGTAGAGAAGCAACCTGTCACGACGCCGCTTACTTTGCAAGAGGAACTCGCATATCAAGATCACGTTCAATCAACGATGGAACGTTTATATGACGAGCCTTTCAGTGAGAAAGAGGATCAAGATCAAGCTTTGTCACAGACCAAAGACGATCGGGAAGCATTCTTACATATGGAGCAAGCTGAAGCATCTAACGAGCCTCTAGAGATGGAGCAAGAACAGGCAGTCAACATTGAACAAGAAGAGCCGATGATTCCGCTTGAAGATGATGCTCAGAAAAAAGAGAGCTTTACATTTGAAACAGCTGAAAGCCCATCACCAGCACTTGACATGGAGATAGAAAGCCCGGTAGAAGAAACTGCGGTGCTGGAAGAGAAGAACATAGAGGCTATGGAGGAAAGAGCAGAGGCTGCACGGATAGAAGAAAGTCAAGTAGACGTGTCAGCGGTAGCATTTGAACAAGAAGAACCGGTGATCATACAAGATTTGCAAGATGATGATTCCCTGCCGGAAGAAAAATTAACAGATGATGAAGTCAAGCCAGTTGAAGAAGCATCAGATGAATTTGCTGACTCTGGACAAGCAGAGATCGCCGGGGATATGGCAGAAGAGCTTGAGGAAACACCTGAAGAAACGCCTGAAATAAAACGTGAAGAACCAAAACCGTCTTCTCCACAGCCAAAGCGCTCAAGCGGTCAAACCTCCACCGTTCCTTTTAACGTCATGATGTTAAAAAGTGATCAGCGCGTGCAAGGACAGAAGAAAACGGCAGATGCACAAGGATATGTATTTCCGAGTTTAGCCCTTCTAGACGTTCCGCCAGCACAAAAAGAAGAGGACGGAACATGGGTGAAAGAACGGGCAGAACTGCTCAATGCCACACTGAAAAATTTCAATGTCAGAGCAAGTGTTGTTCATGTGACACAAGGTCCTTCTGTTACAAGATTTGAAGTGCATCCTGAACCAGGCGTGAAAGTGAACAAAATTACAAACCTGTCAGATGATATCAAACTCAGTTTGTCTGCAAAAGATATTCGAATCGAAGCGCCGATTCCTGGGAAGAACACGATTGGAATCGAAGTGCCGAACCTTCACAGTAAAATGGTTTTCTTAAGAGAAATGATCAGAAGCAGTGCCTTCAGAGACAATCCATCTCCATTAACGGCGGCGCTCGGATTGGATATTTCCGGTCAGCCCGTTGTGGTTGATTTACAAAAAATGCCGCACGGCTTAATTGCCGGAGCAACAGGTTCAGGGAAAAGTGTCTGTATTAATACCATTCTCGTGAGCCTGATGTTTAAAGCCTCACCTGATGAAGTGAAAATGCTGTTAATCGACCCTAAAATGGTCGAACTGGCACCGTATAATCACATTCCGCATCTTGTGAGCCCGGTTATTACTGATGCCAAGACAGCCACAGCTGCCCTGAAATGGGTAGTAGATGAAATGGAAAGACGCTACGAACTGTTTGCACACTCTGGTGTGAGAGAAATCAAACGATTTAACGAACTGGTGAAAGAAAAACAAATGGGTGAAAAACTGCCATATCTCGTCGTTGTCATTGATGAGCTGGCTGATTTAATGATGGTCGCACCAAATGAAGTCGAAGAAAGCATTTGCCGAATTGCCCAAAAAGCAAGAGCATGCGGGATTCACTTACTCATTGCGACGCAAAGACCTTCTGTTGATGTCATTACAGGCCTCATTAAAGCAAACATCCCAACAAGAATTGCTTTCTCTGTTTCAAGCCAAGTGGATTCAAGAACGATCATTGATATGGCAGGTGCTGAAAAGCTTCTCGGAAAAGGAGACATGCTGTTCTTAGAAAATGGCTCTGGCAAACCGACAAGACTACAAGGGAACTTTGTATCAGATCGAGAGATTGATGAAGTGGTAGCGCATGTGAGAAAACAGCGCAAACCTGTGTTCCTTTTTGAACAGGAAGAATTGATGCTCCAAGGCTCTGCCATTACAGACGAAGATGAATTGTTTATGGACGCATGCCGGTTCGCCATCGAGCAAAATAGTGCAAGTACATCCAGTTTGCAAAGAAGATTTAGAATTGGCTACAATCGAGCAGCAAGATTGATTGATATGATGGAACGTGAAGGAATGATCTCTGGGGCAAAAGGCAGTAAGCCAAGAGAGGTCCTCATGACACTGAGTGACTTAGAACAATTGATCTAAACAAACCACTTCATTTTTTTGATAAACATGGTATGATAGCACATAGGTGCAATTTTTGAATTGGACGCTTTTCGCATGCCTGTCTGAACGCTTTTTAATGAAAATGAGCGAAAGCAGGTGTTAGAAATGGGAAAGTTGTCGGATACTAATCATAGTTAATATTGATTAGAATAGGAAGATCGGAAAAAAATCTTTATTTGGAGCTGCGATTTGTGATCAGCTAGAGACAAAAATCACAAGTTGCAAATTGAAATGAGCGTCATATACTGTAAGTCAGATAGACGTTTGTTGGAGGTACAATTATGACTGTTTATCATTTTGTTGGAATAAAAGGGACAGGTATGAGTCCACTGGCCCAAATTCTTCATGATACTGGGTATACTGTCCAAGGATCGGATATCGAAAAACATATCTTTACACAAAAAGCATTAGAAGAACGAAATATTAAAATTCTTCCATTTGACCCAGGTAATATTCAGCCAGGGATGACGGTGATTGCAGGAAATGCATTCCCAGATACACACCCTGAGATTGAGCGTGCTCTTTCTGAAGGGATTCCTGTTATTCGTTATCATAAATTTCTTGGAGAATACATGGATTCATTCACAAACGTTGCAATTACGGGTGCTCATGGTAAAACATCGACAACAGGTCTGCTTGCACATGTGATGCAAGCGGCAAAACCAACTTCCTACTTAATCGGTGATGGATCTGGAATGGGGAAAGAAAACAGCGAGTATTTTGTATTTGAAGCGTGCGAATACCGCAGACATTTCCTCAGCTACCATCCAGACTATGCGATCATGACCAATATTGATTTTGATCACCCTGATTATTTCACGGATATTGATGACGTGTTCGATGCGTTTCAAAACATGGCACTTCAAGTGAAAAAAGCCATCATCGCTTGCGGTGATGACGAGCATCTGCTCAAGATCCAAGCAAAAGTACCTGTTGTGTACTACGGATTCAATGAAGAAAATGATTTCCAAGCACGAAATGTTGTGAAAAACACAGAAGGCACCACATTTGATGTATTTGTACGTAATACGTTTTATGATACCTTCTACATTCCTGCTTACGGAAACCACAATGTCCTTAACTCATTAGCGGTCATTGCATTATGCCACTATGAGGCCATTGATGTAGAGCTCATCAAAGGTGCTTTAACGACATTTGGCGGTGTGAAACGACGCTTTAATGAAAAAGTAGTCGGTGAACAAGTCTTAATTGACGACTATGCGCACCATCCGACTGAAATTGAAGTCACGATCGAAGCAGCTCGCCAAAAGTATCCAGACCGTGATATTGTAGCAGTCTTCCAGCCGCACACTTTCACTCGTACACAGCAATTTTTAAGTGAATTTGCGGACAGTCTGAAAAAAGCAGACTATGTATACCTCTGTGATATTTTCGGTTCAGCTCGTGAAAACATTGGGAAACTAAGCATTGAAGATTTGCGGGAAAAAATTCCGCAAGCCCAATTGATTGAAGAAGAAGAGACATCTGTGCTGAAAACACATGAAAATGCGATCTTGGTCTTTATGGGAGCAGGAGATATTCAAAAGTATCTTCGTGCTTATGAGAAAGTCGCAGTATAATTGCCTGTCAAAAAGTGCCGATTCAATCGGCGCTTTTTTATTTTGAATAAAATGTGACAAAGGGGCTAAATGTGACAAGATGTGCCGCTTTTTTTCGTTCGCTGTGGACAGGAATTGGCGAATAAGTGTAGAATTATTATTCAATCGGTCATTCTAGGCGATGTTTGAATGATACAACGAGAGGGTATTGAATTGAATATGCCCGCAGCAAAGGAGGTATCAGATGATTATTATTCTCTATTTAAGCGTTGCACTCATCGCAATCGCTTTCCTCATTCTTGTCATCTACTTGTCCAAAACATTGAAATCCTTACAGCTGACATTAAAGAATGTCGCATCAACTTTAGAAGGTCTTGAAGGACAGATGCAAGGCATCACCACAGAGACAGCACAGTTGCTACATAAGACCAATCAGCTTGCTGAAGATATTCAAGACAAATCGGCAAAACTTAACACAGTTGTGGATGCGGTGCAGGGAATTGGTGGCTCGATCAACCAATTTAATACAAGCATAAAGCAGGCAGCTGGTGCGGTTTCTTCATCCGTTGAACGAAATCAAGAGAAAGTCACGGATGTGGTAAGCTGGAGTAACGCAGCACTTGAAATCTATAAAAAATGGAAACAGCGTAAACAACAATAATCAACCATTTTCGCATAGGAGGAATAATCATGAGCAAAGACGGAATCAATAGCAAAGACTTTTTGATCGGAACACTTATCGGTGGCATTATCGGTGCAACAACGGCATTATTTTTAGCACCAAAGTCAGGGAAAGAGCTTCGCGATGATTTGAACACCCAAGCGAATGCCCTAAAAGAGAAAACAGATCGTCTCACAACAGATGCAAAGGAAAAAGGCACTGAATATGTGACGATTGCGAAAGACAAAACATCTGAATTGTCTCAGCTCGTAGCAGAGCAGTCAAACCAGATTTTAGACAAAGTAAAAGACATAAAAGATCGTACAGCTGGAAAAGCTAAACAAGTAAAAAGCGAAACAGAAGATGCTGCAGCAAATATTGCAAATGAAGCTTCAGATGTAGCAGATGAAGCAAAAGTAAGAGCACAAGAAGCAAAAGCAGACATTGAAGACGGCATCAAAGATGTCAAAGAAAAAGTAGAACAATCTACGAAAGGCTAACTCGCTGCTTAAGTTAGGAAGGAGCACATCATGTCTAAACAACTCATAGAAACAGAAGAACAGTTTGACCAACTAACAAATCAAGACGGAACCTTTGTCTTTTTTAAGCACAGTTTGACATGTCCAATCAGCCAAGCTGCTTTTCAAGAGTTTGAAGCGTTTGCGTCAGAACACGAGGATGTTCCTGCTTATTTCTTGCAAATTCAAAACACAAGAGAGCTTTCATCCTATGTGACTGAAAAGTCAGGGATCAAGCACGAAAGCCCGCAGGCACTCATCTTTAGTGGTGGCAAAGTAAAGTGGCATGCTTCTCACTCAAGCATTACAAAAGAAGCGCTTGAACATAACATGTAGAAAAACGTCAGCGATTGCTGACGTTCAAGATTGTTGACAAAGGGCTAAAATGTACTTTATTTTAGCCCTTTGTCTTCTTTTCAGCGTGATAGAAAACCTTTGCAGTCTAGGAAGGACGAGCACTGGCACGGAGCGAATTTGTCATTCGTGAGTACCAGCGCGCAGGACTGACAAAGAATGCGAGGGTTTGTCTACCCGCTGAAACGTCAGCGATTGCTGACGTTTTTTTTATAAAAAAGGTTTACTTGCATCAAAAGTATGCTATAATCTTACACATAATACTTTATCGCTTAAAAGCGTTTGGGTAATAAAGAATTTTTTCGTGACAATTCCGAAATCTTTGTTTATAATAAACCCTATTATAAGAGATCAAAAATAAAAAGCGAGAGCGGGCAGAGGAAAGGATGACAAAAATGAGCAACAATGAATTGGAACAATTGAGACAGCAAGCAGATGAACTAAATCTTCAAATCTTAAAACTGATCAATGAAAGAGGAAACATTGTAAAAGAAATTGGAAAGGCAAAAGAAGCGCAAGGTGTCAACCGTTATGACCCTGTCAGAGAGCGCACAATGCTTAATCAAATTCTTGAAGAAAATGATGGCCCATTTGAAAATTCAACGATTCAACATATTTTCAAAGAAATTTTCAAAGCAGGTTTAGAGCTTCAAGAAGATGACCACAGCAAAGCACTTCTTGTTTCTCGTAAGAAAAAACCTGAAAATACAATTGTAAATATCAATGGAGAAGCGATCGGTGACGGAAAACAACGTTTCATCGTTGGACCATGTGCCGTTGAAAGCTACGAGCAAGTTGCAGAAGTAGCGGCAGCAGCGAAACAGCAGGGACTAAAACTTCTTCGTGGCGGCGCATTTAAGCCTCGCACAAGTCCATACGACTTCCAAGGACTTGGCGTAGACGGTCTAAAAATTCTAAAACGTGTAGCAGATGAATACGGTCTTGCAGTTATTAGTGAAATCGTGAATCCTGCTCATATTGAAGAAGCGATTGAGCATATCGATGTCATCCAAATTGGAGCACGTAACATGCAAAACTTCGAGCTTTTAAAAGAAGCTGGATCAGTGAATAAACCAGTTCTTTTAAAACGCGGTCTAGCAGCAACAATTTCAGAATTCATCAATGCAGCTGAATACATCATCGCACAAGGAAATGACCAAATCATCCTTTGCGAGCGAGGCATCCGCACATACGAAACAGCCACAAGAAATACACTAGATATCTCGGCTGTGCCAATCTTGAAACAAGAGACACATTTACCAGTCTTTGTTGACGTGACACACTCAACTGGACGAAGAGATCTACTTCTTCCAACAGCTAAAGCAGCTCTTGCGATTGGAGCAGACGGTGTGATGGCAGAAGTGCATCCAGATCCATCTGTTGCCCTATCTGATTCAGCGCAGCAAATGGACATTCCACAATTCGAAAAATGGTTAGATGCATTAAGACCACTTGTCAACATTCATGCGTAATCATAAATAGAAAAGCCGCCGGATGACAGCCCGGCGGTTTTTTCATGAAAAAATACGATCAAGATTGGGAATGAAAGGAAGAGAGCACATTGCAAGCTAAAAATATGCTTGTTCACAATGTTTTCATTTTTAAAATTCGATAGAATCTGCTAAGATCATTGTCATAGCTGACGTTCGCGACGATTTTTGGTGAAATATGATTCAATTTACAGGTAACAAGCTCATTAAAGTTTGTTTAATTTAGTTATAAAAAGAAAGGGAACGTTTTCATATGAAGAAAAAACGTGTATAATTTCATAAAAGAATGTCATTTTGATGTAGATTGAAAAATTATGTGTCTCTTTTCATCGTTTTAATGACAAATAGGATATTATTTTCCTCGTATCTGACATGTCTCTATCCAATTGGTGAATGCTATAGATATGAAGTGTATTTGAAGGAGTGATTTATGTGAATAATGTTACAATATATGATGTAGCAAGAGAAGCAAACGTAAGTATGGCAACGGTATCACGCGTTGTTAATGGTAATCCAAACGTAAAACCAACAACAAGAAAAAAGGTACTTGAAGCAATTGATCGTCTCGGCTACCGTCCAAACGCAGTCGCACGAGGCCTTGCAAGTAAAAAGACCACAACAGTTGGGGTCATCATCCCTGATATTTCAAGTATCTTCTATTCAGAGCTTGCACGAGGAATTGAAGATATTGCGACGATGTACAAGTACAACATTATTTTGAGCAACTCAGACCAAAATACTGATAAAGAACTTCATTTGTTAAACACAATGCTTGGCAAACAAGTAGATGGAATCGTTTTTATGGGCGGAAACATTACAGATGTGCATGTGGAAGAATTTAAGCGCTCTCCTGTACCCATTGTACTTGCAGCATCTGTTGAAGAGCAGGCACAAACACCATCAGTCAACATTAACTATGAACAAGCCATTTATGATTCAGTTCAGCTATTAGTTGAAAAAGGACATAAACGAATTGCGTTTGTATCTGGACCAATGTCAGAACCAATTAACTCTATGAGAAAGCTTGCTGGTTATAAGCGTGCGCTTGAAGAAGCTGGTATCGCGTTTGACGAAGCGCTTGTTGCTGAAGGAGACTACTCATATGACTCTGGTATTGAAGCGCTCGCTAATCTGCTTGAGCAATCTGACAAGCCGACGGCTGTGATTGCAGCGACTGACGAAATGGCGCTAGGTGTCATTCATGGAGCGCAGGACAGAGGCGTATCAATTCCTGAAGATTTAGAAGTGATTGGCTTTGATAACACAAGACTATCCCTCATGGTGCGCCCTCAATTGACAACAGTTGTTCAGCCGACTTACGATATTGGAGCTGTTGCGATGAGACTTTTGACAAAGCTCATGAACAAAGAACAAGTAGAAGATCAAATTGTTGAATTACCACATAGAATTGAAGAAAGACAATCGACGAAATAAAAAAGAAAGCAGGCTCACTTGATCAGTGGACGCCTGCTTTTTTTTATGCCTTTTTCTTTTCTCGTCTAACAGGCATGAGTGCTTTTTCTACCGTTTGCGCATTTTTTTCTGTAATTTCTGCTCTTCTTGGAATCGGTGGATATAAATCGTCAGGATCTAGCCATGTGGATGGAAGCGGAACAGGAGATTGTTTTTCCCATGCCCGAATCCATTCCTGAGGAAGCGCATCTGGTGGTGTAATGCCTTTCATCTCAAGCCAAATGCGGCTCCATGCTCTTGGGACGACACGCCAAATATCATAGCCGCCTCCGCCCACAGCGATCCATTTTCCATCACAATATTGATGCGCCAGCTCATGGGCAATTCTAGGAATTTCCTCATATATTTTCATGGTAGCAGATAAATGCGTCAAAGGGTCATAATAGTGGGCATCTGCTCCATTTTGCGTCAAAATGACATCTGGTTTAAAAAAAGCAGCAATCTCTGTCACTGCTGTTCGATAGGCTTCTAAAAATGATTCGTCTTCTGTAAATGCGTCAAGCGGGATATTATATGCATAGCCATAGCCTTTATCATGACCCCTTTCCTGTACTTGTCCAGTTCCAGGGAACAAATAGCGCCCTGTTTCATGAATAGAAACAGTACATACCTCTGGATCATCATAGAAGCTAAACTGGACACCATCGCCATGATGAGCATCTGTATCAATATATAAAATTCTAGCGCCATATGTCTTTTGAATATACTGAATGGCCACCGAGCTGTCATTATAAATACAAAAGCCAGAGGCACGTCCTTTAAATCCATGATGAAGCCCGCCGCCAAGATTGAGCGCATGCTGCGAATGTCCAAGCATCACTTGATCAACCGCTGTTAATGTCCCGCCAACTAGGAGAGAAGCTGCCTCGTGCATCCCTGCAAACATCGGGGTGTCCTCAGTGCCAAGACCATAACGTTCCCCCTCTGCGGTGGACAGTTTTCCTTCACTTGCCCGCTGTACTGCTTGAATGTAGTCTGCTGTATGGACAAGCTTTAACTCCTCCAGCGTCGCCATACGAGGTGCGACAATCTCATCATCCGTTAACGCCTTCATTTTTTGAAGAAGATCATAAGTTAAGTAGACGCGAAGCTGATTGAAGGGATGATCTTGGTGAAACTGATACGTTTGAAAAGATGGTGAAAAAACAAAGGTCGCTTCCTTCATTTGATCGTCTGCTCCATAGGCCAGAGCACTTTATAGCCTTTTGCACGAATCAGCTTCATCACATGATCTGCATGCATCGTTTGAAGGCGGAAGACGAGCACTTTAGAGGCTTCATTGGCATGTGGGTACACGAGTACACTCAGCATTTGAATATGCTGCTCTTTTAAAATGGACGTAATGTCTGCAAGACCCTCTGTCACTTGCGCTACTTCAACCTCTAAATGTGATCCAGGCTGATCTGCACCTGTTAGTCTTACAAACGTACGAAGTAAATCTGTTTTTGTGATGATCCCTACAAGCTTGCCGCGTCTCACAACGGGAAGACAGCCAATTCCGTGTTCAAAAAAGACACTTGAAATCTCCTCAACGAAATCAAGCGGATGAGCGGTAATCGTCTCTAGCACCATGATGTCTTCAACCGGCCGCTGAATAAAAAGCTGCCTTTTCTCTGTTTCAAAAGTACTTGGACTGGCATTTTTAATATCCCGATCTGTCACCATCCCAATGACAGATCCCTGCTCAGATACGATGGGAATATGCCGAATGTGATGTGCACTCATTTTTTGAATGGCCTCTTCAATCGTATCGGTTTTTCGCAGCGTGATCACATCACGCTCCATAATTTGTTCAATCATCATGTTTACCAATCCCCTTTGCCAAAAAAACGAATTGAACGTTAATACATAAAGCGCTGATGGAAGCGAAGACGATCGAAACGCTCGATTGAATCTGGACTCACATGTTTTCCGATCCGTGCCATTAAACAATTGGCTGGATGTGAGCTGATCTCTGGCTCGTCTGTTGCAAACCAGACAAGACCGCCTGCGTTCATCATTTTCTCCATCATTTTGCGGTACTCCCACACGTTTTTCTTTGTCCCCTTTAAATCCCAATGCCAGTAATATTCAGTTGTAATGATAATGTAATTCTCCATTTGCTCATCCATCATGCTCACATCCAGTAAATGCTTGCCAAGTGAGCAGCCTCTGAATGGAGGAGCGACTTCAATGGCACCGAGCTCAATTAAATTGTCCATGTTGCCTTCTGACCAGCGTTCAAGCGGATCAGGGTACAAATACGTGACATAGCCTACGACAAGCTCATCCACCCTAGCAATGATAATACGTCCTTCAGGAAGATCTGCTATTTCAACAAGTGCTTGTTTCTGTTCCTCAGGCGTGCGAAATGCCGTTAGTCCTTCATGAAACGTATAGTTCGCAAGCTCTGATGCAGGTACCGGTCCTTCGATCAGGATGGAACCTGTTTCTCGCTCAATGGTTTTTGAATAATAAGTTTTAGGATGCTCCACGTATCCACCGCCTCAAATTCTAGTGAGTCGTCTCTATTCTATCTTAAATCTTGCAATAATTAAAACGGTTTCATCAGAAGTTTTTTAAAAATTGAGAAAAAAAGTCATCTATACTATAATGGTCATTGTAAACGTATGCAAAGGGGGACTGTTTGATGAAAGTGGAAACGCTACCATCAGTAAAAGGGGACTATCATTTAAATGATTATGAGCAAGCATACAAAGAATTTTCATGGGAGGAAGCGAGAAAAAATTTCTCTTGGTATGAAACAGGAAAAGTAAATGCAGCTTATGAAGCGATTGACAGACATGCGGACTCGTTTCGTAAAAACAAGGTGGCGCTTCACTACAAAGATTCACAGCGGGATGAAAAGTATACGTTCAGGGATATGAAAATCAAGACAAACAAAGCAGGAAATCTATTAAGAGAACAGGCACATGTGCAAAAAGGGGATCGCGTGTTTATCTTTATGCCAAGATCACCTGAGCTCTATTTTCTACTGCTTGGTGCTGTCAAAATTGGTGCGATCGTCGGTCCGTTATTTGAGGCATTTATGGAAGGTGCTGTCAAAGATCGTTTAGAAAATAGTGAGGCAAAAGTGATTGTGACAACGCCTGATCTGCTTGAGCGGATTCCGTTTGCAGAACTTCCAAAGCTTGAATCCGTCATCATTGTCGGTGGTGAAAAAGAGGATGCAGGTGGTGTGCGGACGATTCACTTTGAAGAAGCATTTGAACAGGCAGTGAAGGAGCTTGAAATCGAGTGGATGGATGAAAAAGATGGATATCTGCTTCATTACACGTCAGGGTCCACTGGTACGCCAAAAGGTGTGCTCCATGTTCATGGCGCAATGGTGCAGCAAGGCCAGACGGGTAAATGGGTACTTGATTTGAAAGAAGAAGATGTCTACTGGTGCACAGCAGATCCAGGCTGGGTAACAGGGACGGTGTACGGTATTTTTTCTCCGTGGTTGAATGGAGCGACGAATGTCATTTTAGGCGGCAGGTTCAATCCTGATACGTGGTACGAAACCATCGAATCGCTTGGTGTGACCGTTTGGTACAGTGCACCGACAGCCTTCAGAATGCTGATGGGAGCAGGAGACGATCTCATTCAAAAATATGATCTCAGCTCACTCCGTCATGTGTTAAGTGTAGGAGAGCCTCTTAATCCAGAAGTCATTCGCTGGGGAGACGCTGTATTTGGCAAACGAATTCATGACACTTGGTGGATGACAGAAACAGGTGCACAGCTGATTTGTAACTATCCATGCATGGATATCAAACCAGGTTCGATGGGGAAACCAATTCCAGGCGTTGAAGCTGCGATTGTAGATAATGCCGGAAATGAACTTCCGCCATACCGGATGGGGAACCTTGCCATCAAAAAGGGCTGGCCATCTATGATGCATACGATCTGGAACAATCCTGAAAAATATGAATCTTACTTTATGCCGGGAGATTGGTATGTTTCAGGAGATTCAGCTTATATGGATGAAGATGGATACTTCTGGTTCCAGGGACGTGTCGACGATGTCATCATGACGTCAGGAGAGCGGGTCGGTCCATTTGAGGTAGAAAGTAAACTGGTGGAACATCCGGCCATTGCAGAGGCTGGTGTCATCGGAAAACCAGATCCTGTGCGCGGTGAAATTATTAAAGCATTTATAGCGCTTAGAAGCGGATACGAACCGACAGATGAGCTGAAAGAAGAGATTCGCACGTTTGTGAAAAAAGGACTCGCTGCACATGCAGCACCGAGAGAAATTGAGTTTAAAGACAAACTGCCAAAAACACGCAGCGGTAAAATTATGAGACGTGTGCTAAAAGCGTGGGAACTGAATTTACCTGCTGGCGATCTCTCGACAATGGAAGATTAATCGCTTCCGTCAGTTGACTTGATATCAAAAGTATGTTAAAAATGACTTTAGTTGAATATGAAAAGGTTTTGACTGAGATTCAGTAGAATCATCTTTCCCTGTCCAAGAGAGCTGACGGCTGGTGCGAGTCAGTACAAAGAGATATTCGAATTACCCTCACGAACCGCTTTTACGAAAAGGAGCATGCATGTTGCCTGATTAGTGGAAGAACGGATCTGTCCGTTATCAGTGTAAGTGAAAAGACGTGTTGTTTTGTCTTTTAAGCAGGGTGGTACCGCGATATATATCGTCCCTTCGTTCATTCGAAGGGGCGTTTTTTATGTTGAATTGTAAAAAAAGGAGATTTGGATATGAGTCAATTGATGGAAGAATTATCGTTCAGAGGATTAATTCAGCAACAAACAGATGAAGAAGGTTTAACAAAATTATTAGCAGAAGAAAAAATCAAGCTATACTCCGGCTTTGATCCAACAGCTGACAGCTTGCACATTGGTCACTTACTGCCGATTTTAACATTGCGCAGATTCCAAGAAGCAGGCCATCATCCGATTGCACTTGTTGGTGGCGCAACTGGACTGATTGGTGACCCAAGTTTCAAAAAAGCAGAACGTTCACTAAACCCAGCAGAAATCGTCGAACAGTGGTCAGAGAAAATCAAAGGCCAGCTCTCTCAATTCCTTGATTTTGAAGCAGGTGACAACCCAGCTGTCATCGTCAATAACTATGACTGGATCAGTCAAATGAATGTCATCACGTTCCTTCGTGATATTGGAAAGAACTTCGGTGTCAACTTCATGCTGGCAAAAGATATCGTGAGCTCACGGATTGAAACAGGGATTTCGTACACAGAATTCAGCTACGTGATTCTGCAATCGTTAGACTTCTTGAACCTTTACAGAAATGAAAACTGTAAGCTGCAAATCGGCGGAAGTGACCAGTGGGGAAATATCACATCTGGACTTGAGTTGATCCGTAAGTCTGAAGCAGAAGGCGGAAAAGCATTCGGTCTCACAATGCCGCTTGTGACAAAAGCAGACGGCACGAAGTTTGGGAAAACAGAAGGTGGTGCCATCTGGTTAGATAAAGAAAAAACATCTCCATATGAATTCTACCAATTCTGGATCAACACAGATGACCGTGATGTCGTGAAATACTTAAAATACTTTACGTTCCTATCAAAAGAAGAGATCGCATCGTATGAAGAAAAAGTGCAAACAGCCCCTGAAAAGCGTGAAGCACAGCGCCGTTTGGCAGAAGAAGTCACAACACTTGTGCATGGCCGTGAATCACTAGAACAGGCTGTCAACATCTCAAATGCGCTATTTAAAGGCGAGATCAAATCTCTTACAGCAGAAGAAGTGAAAGTAGGCTTTAAAGATGTACCATCAATGGAGAAAGACAGTGCAGAAGAATTAACACTTGTTGATGTTCTTGTCGAATCAAAACTGTCTCCATCAAAACGTCAAGCACGTGAAGATATCACGAATGGCGCAGTTTCCATCAACGGAGAGAGACAAACCGACAAAGACTACGTCCTTTCAGCTGAAGATAGAATTGAAAAACAATTTACCGTCTTAAGAAGAGGGAAAAAGAAATATTTCCTTGTGACGTATAAATAAATCCTTATGAAACAGTAAGTATCATGAAAAGCACCTCAAATGTTCATATACATTGAGGTGCTTTTTTTATTCAGAAGTAGGAATTAAGCTTTTACAGAGCGGTTTTCTCTCATTTGTCTGTTTCTTATTCAAGGAGTGAATCTTCGTTTGTATAAGCATGTTCTACCTTACAAATTCGGGTTGTATAGGATTCATACCAATCTTTTTTTCCTTTTTTTTGAACACGCTGATGTGCTGTATGTGCTTTCCATTCTTTGATGGCTGCTAATGAATCCCAGTAAGAGACAGTGATTCCAACACCATGTTCATCTCGTACACTTTCTATTCCAAGAAACCCGTCTAGTTCTTTCGCTAATTCTTCCATTTTTTGAGCAGCCACGGCGTATTCTTTCTGCTCGACATTTGTTCGTTTTGATGTGAAAATCACGGCATAATAGGGTAGTGCAGGTGTTTGAGTAAACAGCATCTAGCAGAACCTCCTTTTGTCTATTCACATTATATATGAAAGATAGAGAGGCCCGTAGTCTTTTTGTTTTAATTTCAAAAAGACCATGGTGCTTTTTCATTAGGTATTGTGCTGTGAAATCATCTGATAAATATTACCTTGTTCACTTTTCTGTCATATTTTTCTTGTTTAAAATAGAGACGTATCAGAAAATTAAGGGGGAATGAACATGATCGTTTTAAAGAAAAGGAGTTTGCAAATTCTGATTGCGCTTGCATTAGTGGTTGGATCAATGGCCTTCATCCAGCCGAAAGAAGCCAAAGCGGCTGCGCATAATCCGGTTGTAATGGTACACGGCATGGGCGGTGCGTCTTATAACTTTGCTTCGATCAAACGATACTTGGTATCACAGGGATGGGATCAAAACCAGCTTTTTGCAATCGATTTCATAGACAAAACAGGTAATAACCTGAACAATGGCCCGCGTCTCTCGAGATTCGTCAAAGATGTACTAGCCAAAACGGGCGCCAAAAAAGTAGATATTGTGGCTCATAGTATGGGTGGTGCGAACACGTTATACTATATTAAAAACCTAGACGGCGGAGATAAAATTGAAAACGTCGTCACACTTGGTGGAGCGAACGGGCTCGTTTCACTCAGAGCATTACCAGGCACCGATCCAAACCAAAAAATTCTTTACACATCTGTCTATAGCTCAGCCGATCTCATTGTCGTCAACAGCCTCTCACGCTTGATTGGCGCAAGAAACGTCCTCATCCACGGCGTTGGACATATCGGTCTATTAACCTCAAGCCAAGTCAAAGGCTATGTGAAAGAAGGATTGAATGGCGGAGGACAGAATACGAATTAAAAAATGAAAAAGACAGCGATTTGTGCTGTCTTTTTTGATGTCATGGTTATATGGGAGCTGCTAGGTGTTGGAGAAGATTTTTAGGAGGATAAAAGATGACGCAAAAACTCAAACAACATTTCTTAGGCTACTTTCTCTATTTCCCATGTTCATTTCTGATCATCTATATAATCTGGATGGCAATCGTCAAATCAGTGCAATGGACAGAAGTCATATCTAATTGTACATCCATCATTGGTATCTATTACTTAATAGCCAGTGTATGTTTTGTCTTTTTACTGCAAAAACAGACAAAACATCGTACATAGCCAAATAAAAACATGTACAAATCAACCACCATTCCTTACACTACAAGTAATGATTCAGATTCTTCGGAGGTGGGGATTTGTGCAACAACATCAAAAGGCTTTGATTATGGTCGATGTACAGAAAGCATTCGAGCACGAAAAATGGGGAGAACGGAATAATCTAGATGCAGAGAAGAACATCAGTCGTCTATTGACGTTTTGGAGAGAGAAAGGCTGGACAGTGATTCATATTCAGCATACATCGGATCAGCCGCACTCCTTATTTCATCCAGCAAATGAAGGGCACTCCTTCAAAGAGATCGCTAAACCGCTAGATGAAGAAACGGTCATACAAAAGAAAGTCAACAGCAGCTTTATAGGTACAAACTTAGAGGAACAACTAAGATCAAACGAGATCGACACTGTTGTGATCGCTGGACTCACAACACCGCACTGCGTATCTACCACAACAAGAATGAGTGGAAACCTAGGCTTTGATACATACCTCATTTCGGATGCGACAGCCGCCTTTGGACTCGCAGATCAAACCGGTACATATTATGACGCAGAAACGATCCATCGCCTCTCACTTGCAACACTGCATGATGAATTTGCGACTGTCCTGACAACAGAGCAGCTGATCACAAATTGGGCAAGCAAAAGCTCCTAGAATCATCTCTAGGAGCTTTTTGCTTGTTCATCCAGCGGCTGTTTTCGTTGTTCAATACTTGAGTAGATGAGATCAATTCCAATAAATAAGAAGCTGACAAAGAAAGATAAAATGAGTGTGCCGTGCTCCCAAATGGAGATATTGACTATGTTCATATTAAGGACAAACTTAATTGAGAAATGCACAACGATCCATGAGAGTAGAAATTCAAAGATAAACGTGAACCATTGAGGGAATCTTAGCAAAGTGGAAATTCCTTTACCAATGAATACTAAAAAGATCGACCAAAAAAGCAATCCCACTGACTAATAAACAGAAGGTCAACAATGAAAGAAATGAATTACAGGTAATGTATTCACCGAAAAGAAAGTTCACTCCTATGGAGACAACGAAAAAGGATAGCACTTGGTAACATATCAACAATACTAAAGGAATCAAATAAAAGGAAAATGAGAAGAATGGTTTATACCATGCCAGGTGGTTTATCATTAAAAGAGTCGTGATTATATTCAAATGAACAAGACCAGCAACGTGCGACTAGTTTAATCATCACAAAGAAACCTAAAGCATTGATATAACTTTGTTTCTAGGGTTTTTGTTATTGCTCATTACAAAGCAATTCAATTAACAAATGTAAAAAAACCTTGAAAATTATCGAACTTTGAACTCCTTCAAGAGCAGGTTAGGAATTTCATGCATTTTATCAAAATTAACATTTTCTTTACTTATTAACAAAGGATTAACATCTATAATTGGATTTGGAGTTATTAACTCTAAGGATTTTCTGCTGACATCAACCAGAAATGGATCCTTTAAAACTTTTTCGTTGATTTTTTTTTGTATATATACATCTTCAGAATAACTAAAAATTATAAAGTTTATTGCAGCTAATTTTTTTTCGGGAGGCAGTTTTCGGAATTGCTTGTAGAAGGATCTATATCTCTTTTCTTTTGAATCTACAAACATCATAATTACACTGGAACTTTCAAGTGGGAATACACATATATGAACCGATTTTATTTGATATTCGGGTGAATAGTTGTATATATTGTTAATAATATTGCCCTCAAAATCAGCTAGCAATGCAACAGTACTTTGGAAAGCGATTGGAACAACATAGTCTAGTTTTTGATGATAAAATAAATAATACTCATTTTCCCATCCTTTTTTTTCTACTCGTTTTGCACGATTAAATCCTTCAATATATTCTTGTAAATCTAAATTATTTATAATTTGTTTTTGCTCAATGTTTTCAAATGGTTGTTCGTTACTATCCATAATATTATTAAACAATTCTATTTCTAATTTTCTTTTACTTATGCTTTTTAAATAATTTTTCATTGCAATTTGTGCTATCATTTTTGAGGTTGGTGTAGCTTCATAATTATCTGGATTTTCATAGTCACTAAATATTTTGCTATCACAATCTCTACAAATTAATTGAAAAGTACCAGTTTTATTTATACCTATATCATCATCCAATAATGGCATGTTTATTAATTTATGGTTATTATAAACAACCCCTTCATGAGCAATGTTTCTGAGGAAAAAAGCAGGTATTGAGTGCGAATTGCAAAAACTACTACATTTTTCGCCACAATAAAAACATTCATTGCTTTTTGCGTTTTTTCTACTTTGACTTAGCAATTGGCCAAAATATTTTCTGAACTCAACTTTCTTTTCTTTCATTGCATCCAATTCTACCTCTGAATCAGTTCCTAAACTAAGCATTTGAATTAAATCTTGATCATCAAAACTAAACATAAATTTTTGCCCCTAAATGATCTATATTTTTTGAAGAAATTAATTATTTTGTCTTTTTAGAAGATATATTTAAAAAAAGTTTTTTGAAAAACGTCCATCATGACACGTTATAACAAGTACCACCAAAACCAAGAGGTAAGGATGAAAACATATTGCAAAGCAAGAGATAAATAAAACACCCTAGAAACGTTGATATATCAACAATTCTAGGGTGCTTAGTATCGCTAGTTAAAAAGCGAATTAATTAACGAGAGTAGAACTCAACGATTAGTTGTTCGCTGATTTCAGGCGCTAATTCTGAACGCTCTGGAAGACGAGTGAAAGTTCCTTCAAGCTTTTCAGCATCGAAAGTAAGGTATTCAGGTACGAAGTTGTTCACTTCAACTGATTCTTTCACAACTGCAAGGTTTTGAGATTTCTCACGAAGAGCAATCGTTTGACCTGGTTTCACAGAGAAAGATGGGATGTCTACACGGCTTCCATCAACAAGGATGTGACCATGGTTTACTAGCTGACGAGCTTGGCGGCGCGTACGAGCAAGGCCAAGACGGTATACTAGGTTGTCAAGGCGAGTTTCAAGAAGGATCATGAAGTTTTCACCTTGTTTACCAGGAAGTTTAGCAGCTCTGTCAAATAGTGTACGGAATTGACGTTCGTTGACACCGTACATGTGACGAAGCTTTTGCTTCTCTTGTAATTGTAAACCGTATTCAGATAGTTTTTTGCGTTGTCCTGGACCATGTGGGCCTGGAGCGTAAGGGCGTTTTTCAAGTTCCTTACCTGTTCCGCTTAATGAAATGCCTAAACGGCGGGAAATCTTCCAACTTGGACCTGTATAGCGAGCCATAATGTGACTCCTCCTTATTGTTTTTATTTGTGAAAAATAAAAACCGTCTGTTCTTTGTCTTTTCCGTCATTATGTTTTCATGCATCCTCGCTCCAGCAGCAGGGAGTTACAAGATGCACCTCCATATAGAAGGAACAAAATGATACAAAAAAGCCGAACAAAAAGGCTGCCATATTTCACACAAACTCTATTATATGACGCCAGATAGGAGAAGTCAACCTATTTAAAGAGGAGAAGGTCAAACGTGGTCGGCATTCATCCGGGAAGAATGCAAAATAAAAAAGCAGACACATTGTCTGCTTTTCAAGCATCATGACGCATCAGTAGAGGCTGATAACGCATTTTGGAGAACCTCTGTAAATTGAACTAAGTACGTTTCATCCACTTCATTGAAACGATCTTTCACTGGACTGTCAATATCGAGTACCCCAATGATTTGTCCATTTACTTTAAGTGGGATCACAATTTCAGATTGCGATGCTGCATCACATGCAATATGACCAGGGAATGCATGGACATCAGCGATACGCTGTACATCACCTGTCGCAAATGCTGTACCGCAAACCCCTTTTCCAGAAGGAATGCGTACACATGCGGGCAGTCCGTTGAATGGACCAAGCACAAGCTCTCCGCCTTTTGCTAAATAAAATCCTGCCCAATTGACTTCAGGAAGCGAGTGATAAAGTAGCGCCGCAGCATTGGCTAGGTTGGCAATGAGATCAGGTTCACCATCCGTAATCGCTTCTACTTGCTTGATGAGTAATTGATAGTCTTTCGATGGATCACCAGACTGTTTTTCGACATGAAACATGAAAATCTCCTACTTTCTATCTCAAAAATACATAACTTGCGCTTCGCATGTGGGATTTGTCGAGCAATGATTAAAGGAACTTCCGCCTTCACCTTGAAGTATGTACACATGAAGAGGGGTGAGCGGATGAAAACATCAACAACCGTGCAAACAAAAGACCGTATTATTGAAGCTGCCATCAGACTTTTTAACCAAAAAGGATTTTCTGGAACCTCTGTCCGTGAGATTGCGAAGGAAGCAAACGTCAACGTTGCCCATATATCTTATTACTTTCAAGGAAAAGGAGGGCTGCTTGAGCAGCTCGTATCCGATTTTTATGAAGGCTATATTCAGATGATTGAATCGCACATCCAGCACATGGAAACCCGTCATGCAAAAGAATGTTTACTTCATGTGGTTTTTGATATTTTATCTTATCAGCATGAAAATCGTCAATTAACCCGTTTCGTTTATCGAGAAGTGACCATTGATTCAACGCTGATCAGGGAAATCATGTCCACCTATTTAACAAAGGAAAAATACTTGTTTCAGCTCATCATTGAAAAAGGAAAAAGCACCCATGTGATTTGTAAGCAGCTGTCACTCTCATCATTTATGATCCAGCTAAAATCACTTCTGATGATGCCATATCTGCAGCCGCAATATTTAACAGAGGTGCTTTATATCAACCCAAGCGAGCCTTACTTTTATCAAACGTACTATAAGGAACTGAGCCGGTCGCTTCATCATCTGTTAGAACCAAACGAATCGGCACTTGATCCTCACCTGAAACTCATGATGTCTTCAAACTGATCATACGCATACCCGAGATCTTCCGCTTGATGGGCATCAGACCCGAATATGAGCGGAATTTTTTTCTGTTTTGCAAGATCAATCATCCATTGATCTAAATAGATACTTCTGGCATATGTTTTACGAAGACCTGATGTATTAAAATCTAAGGACATGCCTTTTTTTGCCGTTTCTTCAAGACAAAGGGTCACCCTTTGACAAAGTTCTGGCGACATTTCGTATGGGAAAAGTTGTTTGAATTTCTGGACAAGGGTGATATGACCGATTCTCTTTGGCTTATATGGACCTAAAGATGATAGAATAGAAGAATGAATTTGGTCATAGTAGCTTTGATAGACGTGTTCGGTGCTGCCATAGATGCTGATCAGCTGCTCGAAGGCATGCTCATCAAAATCAAGACAAATATAATCATTGTCAGCAGGAAGAAAGTGAACAGATAAAATGCTATCGTCTAGTTCAGGTCCGTAGCAGTCTAAAAAGGCACTTGTTTCCTCTTCATACTCTTTGATATAGTCGACCTCAAGCCCAGTTTTTACTATTAACTGTCCTTTGTATTCCTGTTTCAGCTGATCCAGCTTCGTCAAATACGCTTCAAGGTCTTGAAGCTTCATGGCACTATCCTGCTCAGGCGTTGGATCTCGAAACGAAGGAGGCAGCGGGGCATGCTCGGTAAAGGTGATGGAATCAAATCCCTTTTTCATTGCTTTTTCAATATAAGAATGAAAAGGATCAAGCGTACCGTGCGGGCAAAATGGCGTATGTAAATGTGCATCTTGTTTCAACATGTCGTCACCTCTTGTCGATATTTTGAAAAACGTCATGTTTATCAGCGAAAATAATGAAAAATCATGACCAAAAATGCTGGTTACATGGTATCATAATAACAATGAAAACGACAGCTTCCGCATACATAAAAACAGGTCACATCAATACATGTGATCAAATGATAGAAAGCCTGAATGACTTTCTTGAAAAAACATACATAAAACCGTGAATGGATCGTATTGGCAAAAATACAATCCTGCTTATAAAAAACAAATGCAAAGCGGACACGAAAGGGTTCTCAGGTCTACTCGGGACACTACCCTGACATCACTTAGATCACAACAAGGGGGCTCATTATGGAGTTTATCATCGGTTTAATTGTCATTTTGCTTGCTTTGTTTTCAGTCGGTTATTTCCTCAGAAAAAATATATATAAAGAGATTGACCGATTGGAAGCATGGAAAATTGAAATTTTAAACAGATCAATTGTAGAAGAAATTTCAAAAATCAAACATTTAAAAATGACCGGAGAAACAGAGCAGTTTTTTGAAAGATGGCGTGCAGAGTGGGACGATATCGTCACAGCCCATCTTCCAAAGGTAGAGGAGCTATTATATGATGCAGAGGAGTATTCTGATAAATATCGATTCTCCAAAGCGAAGCAAGTTCTTGCACATATAGGAGATCTGCTCACCGCTGCTGATTCAAACATCGAAGACATTTTAAAAGAGATTGCAGACCTTGTCACAAGTGAAGAGCAAAACCGAAAAGACATCGAGAAGGTCAAAGAGCAATATCAAACGGTACGAAAAAATCTACTTGCTTACAGCCATTTATATGGCACCCTTTATGACAAAATGGAGCAGGACTTGGACGAGGCCTGGGAAGGGATCAAGCAGTATGAAGAAGAGACAGAAAACGGAAACTACATGACAGCAAGGAAAATTTTGCTTGAGCAAGACCGCAGACTCGATCAGCTGCAATTATATATCAATGATGTACCGAAGCTCATCGCAGACTGCAAACAAACTGTGCCAGGTCAGCTGACGAAGCTGAAAGACGGTTATAAAGAAATGACAGACAAAGGCTACAAACTAGAGCACATCCAGATCACAAAAGAGCTGGATAACTTGAATAAACAGCTGACCCGGGCGGAGAAGCTGCTGATTGATGAACTCAACTTAGATGAAGCATCAAGCATTCTGCAAATGATTGATGATGCGATTCAGACGCTGTATGATCAGCTAGAAGCAGAAGTAGAAGCAGGTCAGGAAATCAAGAGCAAAATGCCTGAGCTGACCGAAGCATTTGAAAAACTTGAACAAGACCACACGCAGACAAAGGCAGAAACGGCTCTTGTGAAACAAAGCTACAAGCTGACAGCGGGAGAGCTGGATCAGCAGAAAGCCTTCGAAAAACGATTAGAAGAAATTGAAAAGCTCATGAAGCAAATACGAGAGAAGCTTGATCGTGACCATGTCGCATACACATTATTAATGGATGAAATCAATCAGCTTGAGACCTTTATTGAGGATGCCAAAACGCTTCATGAAGCGTTTAAAGATCACCTTCAATCGTTACGAAAAGAAGAATTACAGGCAAGAGAAACATTGGCTGAACTTAAAACCATGCTGACAGATACAGTGCGCCAGCTGCACAAAAGCAACATTCCAGGTGTACCTGCTGACATCAAAGAACGTGCTGAAAAAGCGCAGGAGATGATTCAGCAAGTGCAGGAGCAGCTAGAAAATTTGCCGCTGAATATGCCAGCAGTGAACCAGCAATTAAAAGAAGCCTCTGAAACAGTAAAACATGTCGTTGATGAAACACATGACATGCTTCGTAAAGTGGATCAAATTGAACGGATTATACAATACGGCAACCGGTTTAGAAGTCAAAATCACATTCTTTCAGAGCAATTAAAAGAGGCAGAACGAAGATTTTATGCCTATGATTATAACGATTCATTTGAAGTGGCAGCAGCAGCTGTCGAAAAAGCATCACCTGGAGCCGTCCAGAAGCTTTTAACTCAGCAAGAAAAAGAATATCAGCATCAATAAAAAAAGCTGAAGTCCATTTTAGGACTTCAGCTTTTTCCATGTTATGAAGCTTGCTTTTGACGTTCTTCTGAAGCAGAAGAAGTGAAAAGAGAGATGACAAATCCAATCACGACTCCGAGTATGGCAGGTACAATCCAGCCAATGCCAAGATCATATAGCGGCAAGATCGTTTGAAAGAGATCTTTCACAGGACCAATCGGCAGTTTCGCCGCTGCTAAGCCGTCAAACAGACTAACGCAGCCAGTTAAAATCAAAGTAAGGACATACACAGGTCTTCTATGACCAAGCCATTTGTCAGCAAGTGATAAAACGATAATCACAATCGCTAACGGGTAAATCGCAGTTAAAACAGGTACTGAAAAAGCGATAATATGAGCAAGTCCAAAATTTGAAATGATAAAACTGAATAATGTCACGAGTGTCACAACTGTTTTATAAGAAAGCTTAGGTAGTAATTTTGAGAAATACTCTCCGCACGATGTCACGAGACCGATGCTTGTGGTTAAACAGGCAACCGTAATCGCCGCGCCTAACACAATATTACCTAAACTGCCAAAAAGGAATTGCGAAGACTGAGCCAAGATCTTACTGCCATCTCCAACAAAACCAATGGCGTGTGTACTTGAAGCGCCTAAATAAGCAAGTGATAGATAAACAAATGTTAATCCGCAAGCTGCAATTAGACCTGCTTTGATACAAGCAGATGTCAGCGCCTTTTTACTTGTCACGCCGCGTCCTTTAATGGCGTTGATGACAACAACTCCAAACACAATAGATGCAAGAGCGTCCATGGTTTTATAGCCTTCTAAAAACCCTTTGAAAAATGATCCATTGCTATAGGACACATCAGGTGTGCCAATGACGCCCATCGGTGTCAAAATGGCTTTGACGATAATAATCAAAATGATCGTAAATTTAATCGGTGTTAACACTTTCCCTACACGATCCACAATTTTCGTTGGATTGAGCGCAAGATAATACGTAATACCAAAAAAGGCCAGTGTAAATAAAAGAAGTGAGAGCCAAGCTGGTACTCCTGCTAAAAAGGGTAGTGCGCCAATCTCATATGAGACAGTTCCTGTACGAGGAATAGCGAAAAGTGGCCCAATAGATAAATATAAAATGACGGTAAACGCTGTTCCGAAAGCTGGGTGAGCTTTATCAGCTAGTCCTTTCGCATCTCTACCTGTTAAAGCAATCGCAATAATCCCAAGAAGCGGTAAACCGACACCTGTTAATAAAAATCCGCCCATTGCTTTCCACACATTTTGCCCAGCATATTGACCTAGCTCAGGTGGATAGATCATATTACCGGCGCCGAAGAATAGAGCAAACAGCATAAAACCTATGATAACCGTATCTTTCGTCGACAAAGTTGCCTTCATTGCATTTAAAGCCTCCATTATTATGTTGAAATATTCTGTTAATTACCTGCTAAGTAATCGTTCATCATTAACATTCACTAATTATAAAGGATGTACGCCTGATGTCAACATGTGTTTTCGTACAAAAGTCATGAATTTTTCTATTTTAGTATATGGAGGACAATAAAAAACATCCCCTTCTTCTTTGGAAGGGGATGTTTTGATTTGCGATGATTATGAGGCAAGTTGCTTTGGTGGGCTGGTAAACATGGAAATAAGTACACCAATCACAGCACCGATAATAGCTGGTATGATCCAGCCAATGCCTAAATCGTAAAACGGAACAATTGATTTCAAGATGCCAGGCAATCCGCCTAGATTCACTTCGGCAGCTAATAATCCATCAATGATGGCAAAGAAACCAGTAAAGATGAGAGAAGTGATATAAATGATTCTTCTGCCGTTAATCCAGCGGTCAAGGAACGATAATAAAATAATGACAATGGCCAGTGGATATATCGCTACGAGTACAGGCACCGATAGAGAAATGATTTGGGCCAGTCCGAGGTTTGCAACGAATGTGCTAAATAAAGAAACAATTAGAACGACGGTACGATAAGAAAGTGCTGGGAAAAGCTTTGAAAAATATTCCCCGCATGACGAGACAAGTCCAACACTTGTTGTGAGACAAGCGAATAAAATGGCTGCGCCAAGAACAATGTTACCAGCAGAACCGAATAAAAAGTTTGCAGAAAGTGAAAGTAGTTTTCCTCCTTCATTTGCTCCGACCATTCCAGTTGCATCAGGGCTTGAAGCACCAACATAAGCAAGTGAAATATACACGAGTGCTAGTCCCGCTGCTGCAACAAGACCAGCTTTTATACAAGCCGATGCAAGTGATTTTCGTTCTGTGATCCCTCTATCTTTCACAGCTGTTACGACCACGATTCCAAAAACGATAGAAGCAAGAGCATCCATTGTTTTATAACCCTCTAAAAACCCAGTAAAGAGAGGGTTTGCTTTATATGTCGCATCAGGCGCACCGATCATTCCCATCGGTGTAGCAATAGCTTTAAACACAATAATGGCAATAACCGCTAATAAGATTGGTGTCAGCACTTTACCAATTCGATCAACCAGCTTTGAAGGGTTTAAAGCAAGAAGATACGTAATGGTGAAAAACACCAGAGTAAAGATGAATAATGGAATCCATGATTCAGCCTGTCCTTCAGAAAGAAATGGAGCTAATCCTATCTCATACGAAACCGTACCAGTTCGCGGAATGGCGAAAAATGGTCCAATGGATAAATACAGAATCACGGTGAAGATAGTCCCGAATTTAGGGTGTGCTTTATCGGCAAGGCCTTTGGCTCCGGTACCTGTAAGGGCGACAGCAATAACCCCTAATAGTGGAAGACCTACGCCTGTAAGTAGGAATCCGCCGATGGCAAGCCATACGTTTTCACCAGCATATTGTCCAAGAACAGGCGGGAAAATCATATTTCCTGCGCCAAAGAATAATGCAAAAAGCATTAGTCCAATAGCCAATGTTTCTTTTATACTTAAACTATTTTTCAAAATAGTCCCTCCTCAATCAGTGTATTGTGTCAAATTTAAATATTCTGACAATTTAGGTGTTTATATGACAATTGCACTATGGATGATATAGTGAAAATGAAAAGTTGTCAACTGCCATTTTCAGAAAATTCTCTGTCTGACTTCATTATGGTAACATATAAATGCATTTATTTTTTAAGTTTTTTTGTAAGGAGTTTAAGATATGATTTATCTTGATAATAGTGCCACAACAAAGCCTTATCCAGAGGTTTTACAAGTACATCAGCAAGTGAGTGAGCGTTTTTTTGGGAATCCGTCTTCGCTGCATCAACTTGGAATTGATGCGAGCCGTCTATTAAGTGAAACGCGAAAACAAATCCTTCACTATACAGGCTTTACACAATATGAGATTATTTTTACTTCAGGTGCAACAGAAGCAAATAACATTGCCATCAAAGGGGCTGCTCTTGCCAAGATGAACCGAGGCAGACATATTGTCACAACAGCGATTGAGCATCCATCTGTCATCGAATCGTTTGAACAGCTGAAAACATTATTTGGCTTTGATATTTCCTATATTCAAGTAAATGAGCATGGCCGTGCAGATATGACGCATTTAAAAGAAGTGCTTCGCCCTGATACAGTGCTTGTCAGTCTCATGCATGTAAACAATGAAACAGGCGCGATTCAGCCGATAGAGGAAGCGGCAAGCATCATTCGGACGTATGCCAAAGAGGTGATTTTTCATGTCGATGGCGTACAAGGAATTGGCAAGGTTCCGCTGCCTAAAGAGATGGATATTGATCTTTTAACGATGTCAGGCCACAAGATTCACGGCTTGAAGGGAACTGGTGCCCTCTTTTTAAAGAAAGAGATCGTGCTTGCGCCTTTTATCACAGGAGGAGAGCAAGAACTTGGCCTTCGCTCAGGGACTGAGAACCCTGCTGGAGCTGTCAGCTTAGCAAAAGCCATCAAGCAATCATTTGAACATTTAAACAAGCATCATGATGAGATGGTCGCTTTAAAAACGGAGCTAGAGCAGCAGCTTGGAAAGATAGAAGGCGTCGTCATAAACACACCGCTGACGCATAGTGCACCGCACATTGTGAATTTTTCAGTGCCAGGTATTCAAATTGAAGTCCTTCTGCATATGCTCGAAAAAGAAGGCATTTACGTTTCGACAACGTCTGCTTGTTCTGCTAAGAAAAAGGAACCAAGCCGTGTCCTGCTGGCGATGGGGAAATCAGAAGAAGCAGCCAAAAGCAGTATGAGAATCAGTTTGACATATGGACAAGGACCAGAGCTAGCGCCACAAATCATTACATCGATCGCACAAAGTGTGAAAAAATTAAAAGGAATGAGATAACAACATGAAGTATGACCATATTTTAGTCCGTTTTGGTGAGATTTCAACAAAAGGGAAAAATAGAAAGAAATTTATCGAAAAACTAAGACAGCATATCCGGTTTGTATTAAAAGACTTTGAAGCATTAAAGTATGCATCTGACAGAGACCGCATTACGATCATGCTAAACGGAGAAGACCCTGAACCGATTTCAGAACAGCTTAAAGGTGTATTTGGCATTCAAAGCTTTAGCCTGGCTGTAAAATGTGAGACAGATCTTGATGCCATCAAAGAAGCGGCACTCTCAGCGGTTCAGGAAGTGTATGAACAAGGAAATACATTTAAGGTCTCAACGAAACGCTCTTATAAACAATTTGAGCTTGATTCAAATGAAATGAACCGAGAAATTGGTGGACATGTTCTAAGGAATACAGACAACTTAACCGTTAATGTGAAACAGCCAGATGTTCACTTGCGAATTGAAATAAGAGAACACGCGACGTACATTACATTTAAAGATGTAAAAGGTGCAGGCGGACTGCCAGTTGGTTCAAGCGGAAAAGCGATGCTAATGCTCTCTGGCGGCTTTGACAGCCCAGTGGCAGGCTATCAGGCAATGAAACGAGGCATTCAAATTGAAGCTGTTCATTTCTTTAGCCCACCTTATACAAGTGAACGTGCCAAGCAAAAGGTCATTGATCTAGCGGAATGCTTAGCTGCTTATGGAGGCGAAGTCAAGCTTCACATCGTTCCTTTTACGAAAATCCAAGAGCTCATTCACAAACAAGTACCAGAAAACTATACGATGACTTCAACGAGAAGAATGATGCTCAAAATTGCAGATAAAATAAGAGCCAAGCGTGATGCGCTTGCCATTATTACAGGTGAAAGCCTTGGTCAAGTGGCAAGTCAGACACTTGAAAGCATGTATGCCATTAATCATGTCACAAACACACCGATCATTCGCCCGCTGATTGCCGTGGATAAGAATGACATTATCGAAGAAGCGAGACGAATTGGCACATATGAGACAAGCATTCAGCCATTTGAGGATTGCTGCACGATCTTTACACCGCCATCTCCAAAAACAAAACCAAAGCTTGAAAAAGTAGAACGCTACGAAAGCTTTGCTGAATTCGAGCCAATGCTTGACGAGGCAGTGGAGCAGATCGAAACAATCGTTGTCACAAATGAAAAGAAAGCAGCTGACAAATTCGCTGATTTATTCTAAATAAAAAATTTCATAATAATTACCATAAAATCAATCGCATGAAGTCATGTGTTTCTACACATTCTATATTCACAAGGAGGTGAGAACACATGGCTCAACAAAACAGACAAAGCAGTTCTAATCAATTAGTCGTTCCAGGCGCTGCACAAGCGATCGACCAAATGAAGTACGAAATCGCTTCAGAATTTGGCGTAAACCTTGGACCAGAAACAACAGCTCGCGCTAACGGATCAGTTGGTGGAGAAATCACTAAGCGTCTTGTATCTTACGCTCAACAACATATGGGTGGCGGATCTTTCTAAGACACACAATTAAAAAGCTATGGCTTATGAGCGGGTTTATTCCCGCTCTTTTTTTTGTACATAAATTGTTAGAATATTTTTAAAAAAGAAGACGAAATGAAAAAATTATGGCATAATACTAGGAGTAGGTCCTAATTCAAGCATTTTTCAGTTATGAGTGTTAGAATAGGTAAATTGAAACATGATTCGTTTCATAGAAAGAGGCTAAAAGGAGCTGTACCATGAAAAGAGAAGACTTAATTGCACCAGAACAATATAACTTAGTCAGTGAGATTGAAGCGTTCAGTCATGACCAGGAGAAAATCGCCCTGCACTGGCAGGACGGGAATGGCCATGAAGCGCATGTGACATATGCAGCATTAGTAGAAGAGGCGAATAAAATTGGTCATGTTCTATTAAATGCAGGCTTTAAAAAAGGCGATAAAATCATTGTGATGGTGCCTCGTATGCTAGAGGCATACAGCATTTATTTAGCCATTTTAAAAACAGGAATGGTTGTAATTCCTTGTTCAGAAATGCTTCGCGCTAAAGATATAGATTACCGAATTGAGCATGCAGAAGCAAAAGGAGCGATTGTTTACGCATCATTCATTCAATCGTTTGAAGGAACCAACCAGCCAAAAGATTTCAAAACATTCTCGATTGGTGAGAATGATCATGGCTGGACAAACATTGTTGCGCAAAAGGAAGAGCAGTCAAGCGAGTTGAAATTGGCAGACACAACACGTACGGACATGGCATTTCTCTCTTATACATCAGGCACAACAGGTAATCCCAAAGGGGTTGTTCATACACACGGCTGGGCGTATGCACATTTACGTACAGCGGCCAAAGCATGGCTCTCCATTAATGAAGGGGATAAAGTATGGGCAACAGCAGGACCAGGCTGGCAAAAATGGGTGTGGAGTCCTCTCTTATCTGTTTTAGGAAGCGGAGCAGAAGGTTTTGTTTATGGAGGAAAGTTTAATCCGGATACGTACTTAGAGCTGCTTCAAAAAAATGAAATCAATGTTTTATGTTGTACACCAACGGAATATCGGTTTATGGCAAAAGTAGATGACCTCAGTCAGTACGAGCTGCCGAAATTGCATAGTGCTGTTTCTGCGGGAGAGCCACTCAACCGTGAAGTCATCGATACGTTCAAAAAACATTTCGATATCGAAGTGCGAGATGGTTACGGGCAAACAGAAAGCACGCTGCTAGTCGGGGTGCTGAAAGGAATGGACATCAAGCCGGGCAGTATGGGCAAACCAACACCTGGCAATGAAGTAGAGATTATTGATGAGAATGGCCAGATCTGTGCTCCAGGAGAAATAGGTGACATTGCCGTTCATCTTGAAACGCCGGCTTTATTCAAGGAATACTACAAAGATGCAGAGCGTACAAAGGCGCAGCGCCGAGGGGATTACTTTATTACCGGTGACCGTGCGAAAAAAGATGAAGACGGGTATTTTTGGTTTGAAAGCCGCAGGGATGACATCATTGTCAGCTCAGGTTATACAATTGGTCCATTTGAAGTTGAAGATGCACTGATTAAACACCCAGCAGTGAAAGAATGTGCGGTCGTGGCAAGTCCAGATGAAATCAGAGGATCAATCGTGAAAGCATACGTCGTCCTGCGTGATGCATCTACACAAAGCGATGAGCTGATTAAAGAACTGCAAACACACGTGAAAAATACAACAGCACCGTACAAATATCCAAGAGAAATCGAATTCATTGACGAGCTACCAAAAACTCCGTCAGCGAAAATTCGACGTGTCGAGCTGAGAGAAAGAGAGCTTGCGCGAAAATCATCATAACAGTAGAAACAATAAGCGTCTGGATGGAAAATCATCCAGCGCTTTTTTTATTGGACAAATCAAATATGTAAAATTCGTTCATGATGTTTTATGTTAAAATGTGTAAGGATGACTTGAAAAGGAGAATGTTCTGAAAATGTCGATTGCGATAATTCATGGGATTGTGCTTGCTTTTGGTCTTATTTTACCTTTGGGCGCACAAAATGTATTTGTATTTCAGCAAGGAGCCCTTCAGCCTCGATTATATCGCGTACTGCCTGTGGTCATTACAGCTGCTCTCTGCGACACACTTTTAATTACTTTAGCTGTCATTGGGGTTTCGGTTGTTGTACTCACCATTCCTATCTTGCAAATAGGTCTTTTTATCATTGGATTTTTCTTTTTACTTTATATGGGGTGGTCAGTTTGGAACACGAGCTCCGCAACAGGTAATCAAGAAAAGATGGACTTGATGCCTGTGAGAAAACAAATCGTATTTGCATGTTCCGTTTCCCTATTAAATCCTCACGCGATTCTCGATACGATAGGAGTAATAGGAACGAACTCTCTTCAATATCATGGGGCGGAAAAGGTGGCATTTACCGCAGCCTGTATCATCGTCTCGTGGTTATGGTTTATGGGTCTTGCCCTTCTCGGGAAAATGTTAGGAAAGCTAGATACAAACGGCAAGTGGATGAACCGGATCAATAAAGCATCAGCCGTCATGATCTGGCTGGTTGCATTATATATCGCCTATCAGCTTATTGGATAAAGGATACATAGAGCAAAAGAGACGTGATGCATGAAAATGAGTGCTGAACATGTCATGGGAAAAAGCGTTGGATGGAAAACATCTGGCGCTTTTTTGTTGACTACTATTTCGGGAGAAGCTTCAGTTACATCCTGTTCATTTTTATCAGACATGCTGACGGTTCAATTACCTGTAGGAAATGATCAAAATAGGATCTATGCTACATTATAAAAATGTAATTTAGAGGTTTTAAATGGCTCATAAAGAACAGCGTAAAGGGGCAGTGCTTGCTGTCTTTGATACATTGACGTTTGGTGTACCAGTTTTGCTGTGAAATTTATATAAGAATACGAATAAAACATAGGTTTCATCACGTATCTTTTAGCATCTCTTTACTAATGTGTTCAAAAATCATTTGCATGAGCGATACGCTCATGCTTTTTTCATTCGATCATTTTTTGAAGATGGTTTGATTTAATAGACGGAGAGCTTGTACGATATCATCCATTTGATTTCGGTCAGAGGAAGAAAGGCTGTCCATGAGCATGGATTCAATTTGTTGAAATGCTTTGTCCATACACGCACGGCCTTTTTTAGACAGCATAATGACATGTTTTCGCTTGTCATCTTTATCTTCTTGTCTATCAATGAATTGTTTTTCGTGAAGCTTTTTCAATTCTCTGCTGACATTCGGAAGAGACATGTGCTGACAATCGGCGATTTCGCTAGGTGTTAGCGGCTCACTGACGGCTAACTGCTCCAGAATCAAATATTGTAGAGTGGTTAGATCAGATGGTTTGATCTTGCTCATCATAGCATGTTTCAGCTCAGAAAAAGTAGAAGCAAATGTGACAAACTCTTTGAAAAAATGTGGGTTTTTCATTATGTTTCACCTCCTACGTACCATACCAAATTTATTATCAAAAAACAATTATCATTTGACAACTAAAAAAGAGGGGTGTATGCTTTTGGTTATCAAATGATAACTAAAGGAGCCGAGCCATGAATGTACTCATTATTTATACTCACCCCCATCACAATAGTTTAAATGGTGCTTTTTTTAAAGAAATCCTAAAGGGCAGTGAAGAAAATCCAAACGTTCAAGAAGTGAGAATCATCGATTTATACCAAGACAAATTTGATCCTGTACTTATTTTTAATGAAGAGAAAAAAAGACGTGATATGCATAAGGACCCTGAGATTCAAGAATATCAAGAGAAAATCAAATGGGCAGACAACATCGTGTTTGTTTATCCGATTTGGTGGGGGCGGCCGCCAGCCATGCTACTTGGTTTTATTGATCGCATGTTTGCAGCGAATTTTGCTTATCGTCAAACAGGCGGGCTGCTTCCAGAAGGCTTGTTAAAAGGAAAGAGGGCTGTATGTGTTTCGACAATGCAAGGACCGACCCACTACCCTTTCTTCTTTTTGCAAAATGCCCACAAAATCTTAATGAAACGAGCTCTTTTACAATATGTCGGGATTAAACCGGTGAAATTCTTTGAATTTGGCATGATGGAAAGTCCAAAAGGGAAGCATGACGTGAAATTAAAACGGATATACAACTATTTTCGGAATATCAGCTCATAAAACCACATTCCTTGAGTCACTTTTCTTCTAATTTGAACCTGTTATGTCTTAAAATGACAGAGAGAGTGAGTGAATCATTCTCTTTATTTGAAAAGGGGGATATGGATGAAGAAAACATTGTTTAAAGATGCGGCTCTTATCACACTTGATCCATCTTTAGGTTTTCTGGAGAAGGGAGATCTATTAATTGAAGGGGCACATATTTTAGAAGTCGGACCTTCGATTGAAGCAAGCGGTGCTGATGTTGTGGATGCGTCTGACATGGTCATCATGCCAGGGCTTGTGGATACCCATCGTCATGTGTGGCAGTCTGTCATACGGGGGATCGGAACAGATTGGTCTTTGCAAACGTATTTGAGCAAAATTTATTATGGCAACTATGGGGCGATGAGACGTCCATCAGATGATCGAATTGCTAATTATTTAGGCGCATTAGAGGCATTAGATGCAGGAGTGACCACGTTTTTCGACTGGACGATGATCAATTCTATGGATCATACAGAAGAACTCATTGGAGGTTTAAAAGATGCGGGTATTCGAGCGGTCTTTGGTTTTGGTACCTCTGGAGATGCAGCGTATTGGGACAGAGAGAGTACGCTCACGAATATGGAAGACGCAGCCCGCGTGAAACAAAAACATTTTCAATCATCGGATCAGCTGTTGACGATGGGACTTGCCATTCGTGGACCTGAATTTTCTTCATGGGAGACGACCGTCTTTGATATTGAAACAGCGAGATCACTAGATGCATTATGCAGTATGCACATTGGCTTTGGAAATTGGGGAGCGGCGGATCGATCGATTGAGCGGCTTCATCAAGCAGGGCTGCTCGGGCCTGATTTGAATATGGTGCATATCAATGCAATTGATGCAGATCAAATGAAGATGTTAGCTGACAGCGGAAGCTCCATCTCGATTACACCTGAGATTGAAATGATGATGGGACACGGATATCCTGTCACAGGGCTCGCCATTGAAAATGGCGTTCTGCCAACGCTTGGTGTAGATGTGGTGACAGCGACAGGCGGAGATTTGTTTGCTCAAATGAAATTCGGACTACAGGCGGAACGAGCGATTCAAAATCAATCTTTATTGATGGAAGGGACGATGCCAGGGCCTGAACTTGGATTGTCTGCACAGCAAATGCTTGAAGCAGCCACTATAAACGGGGCTCGTGCCTTGAAGCTTGATGACAAAATCGGCTCGCTCACACCTGGAAAAGAAGCTGATTTTATCTTGATCGATCGGACAAGCATGAATCTTCTTCCGATGACAGATCCAGCTGGGGCAGTTGTGCAAACGGCACACCCTTCAAATGTTGATTCTGTCTATGTGGCTGGAAAAGCAGTGAAACAAAATGGGAAGCTAGTTGGAGTGAACTTAGAAGAGGTCAAACAAAAAGCTTATGCGGCAAGAGATCATATTTTATCGCATCAGTTTGAATCAACAAAATGACGTGCAATATCCCCATAGGCCACTGCCTATGGGGAATACTTTACAACGATTCTTTAATGACTTTTTTATAATATTGGACAGATAGGAATCCGAAGACGGAGTATAAAACGGTATAAATCGCCATGACAATCAGCATAGGTGTCCACAGTTCGCTACCAAATAAAAACCAGCCAGATTGTACAGCAAAGTAGCTGTGCAAGAGCCCAACGAGAAGCGGAATGCCAAAGTTGAAAAGCTGTTTGAGCCGAATGCCTTTTAAGAGATCTGTCTCCGTAAAACCAAGCTTACGCAGAATCGTGTATGAGCTTTGTTCCTCTTCGCTTTCATTCATCTGTTTGAAGTATAAAATACAGCCTGATGTGACAAGGAAGCTGAGGCCTAAAAATCCGACTACAAACATCATCAATCCGATGGTTTGTTTTTGCTGCTGAGCTGAAGCCAATTGAGACATGCTGTTGTCACCTAGTTTTAAAGAGGTAAACACATCATTCGCTTGTTCAAGGTTTTGATCATCTTTTATATTGACTGCGTGATATTGATTATTCTCAATCTGAAGTTTAGGATCTTTCTGCTGGTCAAGCTGCTCAAAGACACTTTGACTGACGACAGCAACAGGTAGACCACCAAACGTAAAGTTGTAAGAAATGAGGTAATCTTTCTTCATATCAATGACCTTTAAATCAAGGGGTTTCTTAATAAGTAGTTTCACATCACCTGAACTTTGAATCGGCATGAATTTCTTCAATAAATCACTGTAGCCGCTTAAGGTGACTTCGTTGCTTTTCACATGAATATTTGGTGCGTTTTTCTCACTGATCACAGGTAGAGTTAAGACGCCTGGATCATTATTCATATTTTTAATCTCTGAATCCATGATCTTTTTTGCGTCAAACTTCGCTTGAATGACCTTGAACTGCTTTGTTTCATACGCAATATGTTTGTCAGAAAGTGCACGAGTGAAGGTATCGGTATCTTTCTCAGAACCCATGACGAAATGTGATGGGATCTGTTGTTCAGCGGTTTTTTCTGCTGAGTAATAGGAAATGTAGCTTAAAGATAACAACCCGATGGCAAGCGCAGATACCGTTGTAATAATCGTTAAAAGCAGTGCGTTTGATTTTAACCGGAACATAATAGATGACAGAGACAGGACTTCATGAATGGCGAGATAGCCATTTTTTCGTTTGCGTACGATATTGGCAATGAACGAAACAGAGCCTTTATAGAAAAGAAAGGTACCGATAATGACAGAGGCTAGAATATAAATCATCGCTAAAAGTAACGCAAGCATGGACGTATATGTGCCGGTAAAAAGCTGAGAAGAAATATAATAGCCTGAGCTGATGAATGCAATGCCTAGAACCCCAATGATGATTTCAAACACAGAGATTTTTTTCACACGCTGTTCTGTAGAAGACGTGGTTCTAAATAAAGATAAAATCGTCTGTCTATTAATAAACCATCGATTTCTTAACATAATTAATCCATAGATGACGAAAAAGACGATCAGTGTCTGCAAAAGGGCCATGCCTGAAAAATGCAGGTTGGCGATGGCGTTCACGCCGGTTACTTTAAATAGCACCATCAGCATGAGTTTTGAACCGATAAATCCAGCTATGATACCAATAGCCATGGAGACCACGTATAGGATAAAGTTTTCTGCATTGAGTAGTTTGGCAATTTTTTGTTTCGTCATGCCAATGAGCTGCAGGAGACCTATTTCTCTCCCTCTTCGTTTAATAAAAATGCTGTTCGCATATAACAGGAAGATTCCAACAATGGCAATGAGTAGTACTGAAGCGGCTTTAATCGACGCACCGCCCTTAATGGACCCCTTTACATCATCAAGTGCTGGTGAGTACTGCAAGGTGACAAAAGAAAAATAGAGCGCCACACTAAATACAAGTGCAAACACGTATAAATAGTAATTTTTTAAGTTTTTCTTCAGATTGCGGAAGACGAGCTGATTAATGTTCATGCTTCACACCGCCTAAAACACCTTGCGTTTTCATAATATCCTCGAAAAACATCTTTCTCTCTAGTGCGCCTTTATTCAATTGTGTATAGATCTGTCCATCTTTGATAAAAATCACTCGTCTTGAATAACTGGCTGCAACAGGGTCATGCGTCACCATGACAATGGTTGCTTTGCGCTTGTGATTGAATTCTTGCAGTTTGTTCAGTAAGTCAGAAGCAGATTTGGAATCAAGTGCTCCAGTTGGTTCATCAGCAAAAATGAGGCTTGGTTCATGAATAAAGGCACGTACCGCAGATGTCCGTTGCTTTTGTCCACCAGACAATTCATTTGGATATTTGTCTCTTAGTTCATAAATCCCCATATCCTCTGCAAGCTGTTGAAAGCGTTCAAAAGCTTCTTTTTTAGGCGTTTTAGAGATGGATAATGGCAAGAGGATGTTCTCTTTAACCGTGAGTGTATCAAGTAAGTTGTAATCCTGAAAAACAAAGCCAAGCTGTTTCTTTCTAAATTCAGCGAGCTGCTGATCTTTCATTTGCGTCATTTCAGCATCTGCGATCCGAATCGATCCGCTGGACACATGATCAATCGATGACAATACGTTCAAAAGGGTCGTTTTCCCCGAGCCTGATGGCCCCATGATGCTGACAAATTCTCCAGCTTCTATCGTCAAATCAATGCCTTTCAGCACCTCTTGTTTATTGAATTTATTTCCATAGCTTTTATATAATTTGCGAGCTTCTAAAATGTTCATCTGTCGAACCCCTTTTTTATTTAATTGATATCTCTAGTATAAAAAGAAGCTGACCAGACTTCCTGCGATTTGGCGAACAAAACAGACGTGCATGTGACATTGTTGTCACATGCTTGTTTTATATGTCAAAGCCTTATGTAGAATTCAGATTGTTATTCAATTATTTTATCTGTTTTTCGCTATGATGTATCAAATTTCTTGTTTTTTTCTGATGAAAACTTTACAGAGTATGTGATTTCATGTAAGATATGCATATCAAATATATGCATAGTAAATCTATGTATTAGAGGTGACGATGGATGAAAGTGAGTAAAGAGCTTCTAAAGGGGAGTACTGCTACCCTTATTTTAAGCTTGCTAAATGAAAAGCCAATGTATGGATATGAAATGATTAAGCAATTAGAGTCGAAATCCGAAGGAATTTTTAGCTTCAAAGAGGGGACGATATATCCTATTTTGCACACTTTGGAGGGGAAAGGATTCATTGTGTCTTACTGGGGCGAAGGGAATGGCAATCGAAAAAGAAAGTATTACAAGATTAATGAACAGGGCAAAGCGTTTATGAAAGAAAAGAAGGAAGAATGGAATGTCTTCAAAGATGCAGTAGATGGCGTTTTGAATGGGGAGAAAGTCGTATGGGACTAGAGAAAAAATTTGAACAATATATCAAAAATGTGTGTAAACGAATCAAAAATAAAGACGTACATGCAAGTATAAAGCTTGAGCTTCGTGATCATTTATACACACTGAAAGAGGAAGCGGTCAGTGCGGGCATGTCAGAAGAAGAGGCGATAGATCAAGCGCTCAATCAAATTGGAGATGCAGCCATACTCGGAATGCAGCTCCATGAAACACACAAAACTCAAGTTGACTTTAAAACGATACTTCTTGTACTAGCTACTTGTTCATTTGGGCTGTTTGTGATGTATTATTTTCAGTTTCATTCTCATGTACTGCATTTTCAAGACACGAATATCTTTTATAAAAGTCTCATTTACTATGTATTTGGTCTTGCGTTGATGTTTGGGCTGTTTGCTTTTGATTATCGGCGCTTTTTACCCTATTCTTGGCATTTATATATAGGAACGATTGGAATGCTGATTCTTACAATGATGATTGGGACAAGAGTGAACGGTATTCTCTTTTTAAGCTTAAATAATGGATCGATCAATCTGACTGAAATTTTTCCATTTCTGCTGATTATTTCGTTAGCGGGCATTTACCAATCTTGGAACTGGAAGAATGATTTTAAGTCTTGGTTAGGGTTAGCGATTGTCACTTTACCTATTATTTTATTACATATAGTCGGATATCTTTCTGCAACCATCACCTTTATGGTCATATGCATAACGATGATGTATGTATCTCATGCAAGAATGAGACAGCTTATTCCGTTTACAGCAGCAGGTATTGTCTATCTCATTGTTCAATTATTTTCTCTTTATCAAGCTGATATGTCCCACTTTTACCAATACTCACTTCATGAATTTAGCTCAAATGGTTTTCAGATAAATCCGTACGCATTGTATGATGTTCACACTGATTGGATGTTGACGTATATCATTTATTCATTCGGATGGTTCGCAGGATTGGCCGTTTTTATTTTGTTTGTGACTTTGATTTATAGAGTAGTTCATACAGCGAAACGAGTTCAATCTGCATATGGCAAAATATTAATGATTGGTTTGGCAACCACATTTGCAGCAAAATTTATCTTAAGTATTTTCACAAACTTTGGATTATTGCCTATATCAGGAGTTTCCATGCCTTTTATGAGCTATGGGGGATCTCATATTCTTCTAGAAATGATGTCAGTCGGGCTGCTAATGAGTATTTATAGAAGGAAACAGCTAGGAGAAATATGCCGTGAAGTAGCGTGATATGGCTGTATAAAATAACCCAATCTCTTCAATGCATCGTTGGATGAAGAGATTGGGTTTCTTGAACTGCATGTTCACATGCTTGCAATATGCACAAAATCATTCTTTTTCGGAAAGATAAAGGTGAAAGTTGTCCCTTGATCTAATGTGGAGTTGACCTCGATTGTGATATGAAGAGCGTCAGCTCCCTTTTTTGTTAAATAGAGCCCCATGCCTGTGGAGGCCGTGTCATTGTGATGTCTTGTGGAGGTAAAGCCTTTTTCAAAAATACGGGACACGTCTCTTGGGTCAATTCCTCTGCCTTGATCTGTGATGGTGAGCACCACTTGTTCGTTCATTTGTTTGCTTTCGATGATAATGTCAGATGATTGGCTGTACTTGACGGCGTTTGTCAGCACTTGTCTGATCATAAAGGATAACCATTTTGTATCACTTAATACGTCTCGCTCTTCTAATAAAAGGTCAAAGCCAATTCCTTTTTGCATACACCACGATTGGAGCGCTTTGATTTCTTTCGTTAGCATGTTTTGGAGATCCAGTTTTTCAATAAATAAATCATTTTCAATATGTTGGATCCTGCTTTGATGTAGCTGTGCATCAAGGAGTAAATGTATTCTAAGCCATTCATATGTCATATTTGATTTGAGCGGCTGTTCTGTTATGCGGTCAATCATTAAGTGCATCGCCGTGAGCGGCGTTTTCACCTCGTGTATCCATGAGAGCAGTTCATCTTTTTCTTCTTCCAGCGCAGTCTTTTGCTTAGCCGTCATCTGGCGGTATCGGTCAATTTGCTCTGACGTTGCCTCCTGTACAATTTGTTCAAAGGGGGAAGAGGGTTTGAGACGTATTTGATGGTCTATGTTTTCATCCCATTCTTTCAGTTGCATGTAATAAGCAGTTTCTTTCCGATAACGAAAAAAAAGAAAAACAATGAAGAGTAATGTAGACAAAAGCACGATATAAAAAAGAGAAGCGAGCGGAATCGTTGTATCCAAATATGCAACAAAGAGAATGAGAAGCTGCAAACTAAGAAAGAACAAGATCCAGCTTCTTCGTTCTTTTAGAAATGCTTGCAGCATTATAGATCATCCTTTTCTTTTGCAAGATAACCTTGACCCACTTTTGTTTCAATGAAGGCGCCAAGGGAGATTTCGTCTAGTTTTTTTCTAAGGCGGTTGACGTTTACAGTGAGTGTATTGTCACTCACGAATCGTTCATCGTCCCATAAAGCTTGGATGAGTGATTCCCTTTTGACGATATGGTTTTTATGCTGAATTAATTCTTTTAGAATAAAAAACTCATTTTTTGTTAATTCAATCTCACCGTTTTCATTTGTCACTGTATTATTTTCGAGGTCAAGGGTAGCGCCGCACCAGACTTTTAAGTTGGCTGGTTCCGCATTATAATCATGGACTCGGCGAAGAACAGCACTTACTTTGGCGATGAGAACGTCAAAGTGAAAGGGCTTTTGTACAAAATCATCAGCTCCAAGCTGCATCGACATGACCATATCAGCAGGATGATCACGAGAGGAAAGAAAGATGATGGGCACATTAGAATTATGCCGAATCATCCGGCACCAATGAAAGCCATCGTACTTTGGCAGCTGAATATCAATAATGACTAAATCAGGCTGGATGGAAGTGAACTCCTGCATGACCTGTTGAAAATTGTTGATCCCATACACATCATAAGACCAGTTGACTAAACGTTCTTTGATTTCTTGGAAGAGGGTTGTATCATCCTCAATCAGCAAAATTTTAAACAAAACGAGCACCACACTTTTTGAATTACTTGTACATCATTGTAGCGGAAAACAGGTACTCCCGCTAGAAGCAGACGGCAAAAAAGCAAGGGAAGAGATCCCTTGCTTCGGTTTATTTACCTAAAAAGTGCTTTTTAAAGAATGATAATTGATATTCAAGTGTGAGTGGGTCATTAAAGTAAAACTCTTCCGCATTTGCTTCATACACACGATGTTTTTTCACAGCAGGAATGGACTTATAGATTTCACTGTTTTGATAGGAATTGTCCATCTCGCTGTTTTTGCTAATGATCATATAGTCTCCGGCAAATTCAGGGATGACCTCTTGTGATACCGCATAGTAACCAGCTTTTAATGCTTTTTCTTTTACTTTTTCCGGCATTTTTAGTTTCATTGCTTGGTAGAGGATTTCTGTTCCGCGTCCCCACGCATCTCCAAAGACGTAAAGATCTTTTGTGCCGCTCTCAAAGACAGATACGGTTGCATCTTCACCAATTTTTGCTTTGATTTCTTTGCCAGCTTCAGCTGCACGCTGTTTGAAATCCTTGACCCATGCTTTTGCTTCTTTTTCTTTGTTTAAGACTTTTCCAATTTCAATATGCTGCTGAAGGTAATCGACTTTGTTATACGTGAATAAAACAGTTGGGGCGATTTTTTTTAGTTTTTCTACATTTTTTGCACTGCTTAAACCGATGATGACATCAGGCTTTAGCTTCATGATTTTTTCAACATTTTCATCTGATACTTCTTCCACATTTTTTAATTTCTTTTGGAAACGTGGATTCTTTTTTGACCAAGAGTCAACACCCACAAGGTTCACACCAAGTGACATGACATTTCCTGAGTAAGATCCGAGAACAACAACACGTTTTGGATTTGCTGGCAGCTTCACAGGTCCATTTTCAGATTGATATGTAATCGTGTCTGATGACGGTGATTGATTTTTTCCTTTATTTGAGGAAGAGTTGTTGCTATTGCCACATGCGCTCAACGCAAGTACGAAGATGAGCATCAGAGGGAACAATATTTTCTTCATGAATGTAGACTCCTTTGAAATCGGCACATAAGCCGTGTATTTGGTTGTATGAGTGATAATGATAATTATTATCACTCAGATATCATACCATAGAAGTGAGGTTTGTTGTCAATGATATTTTAGCAGTGGATAGAGGAATTCTGATAAAAAGAAAAAAAGATCAAGGCAGTGGTATGACCTGATCTTTTTTCTTATTTAAACCAGCCTTTTTCTTTGGAACGAGTAATGGCCTCAATTCGGTTTTTGACTTCTAGTTTATCTAAAATAACGGATATGTAGTTTCGGACAGTGCCGCTTTTAATGCTGAGTTCCTTGGCGATTTCTTTTGTGTTCTTTCCGTCTGCGACGAGTTCTAGAACCGACTTTTCTCGTTCAGTTAAAGGATTTTCGTCGCTATACAAGTCTTCCATTAATTCAGGGGCGTACACCTTTTTCCCTTTCATCACGCTGCGGATGGCACTTGCCAAATCCTCGCTTGGGCTGTCTTTCAACATGTAGCCGCTAACGCCAGCTTTCAGTGCTCTTTGAAAATAGCCAGAACGAGCAAAGGTTGTTAAAATGATGATCTTCACATCAGACTTTTTAAGTTCTTCAGCGGCATCGAGCCCAGATTTTCCTGGCATTTCAATATCCATTAAACAAATGTCGACAGGATGTTTTTGAGCAAAATCAATGGCGTCCTGGCCGTTTGTACCTTTTCCAACAACCGTCATATCGTCTTCTAAATCGAGAAGCGATCCAAGAGCACCGAGCAGCATTTGCTGATCCTCTGCGATAAAGATGTTAATCATTTTATTTCCTCCTTATCTTTCGCTGCTGAATCATTTGGAATACTCATGATCAGCTTCGTCCCGTCTTTTGTTTCAATGTGCAGGCGTCCATTTGCAAATTCCAATCTTTCTCTAATCCCTAAAAGGCCATGTCCCTTCGTTTGAGAGGAGGGATCACTGCCTTTAAATGTGCCGTTATCCTCAACTGTAATGACAGCTTCCTTTGACTTTTGATGAATGGTGATTTGACAGACAGTGGCATCGCTATGTTTGACGACATTCGTCACGGCCTCTTTGATGCACATGCTCACAATGTTTTCGTTCAGAAGAGAGATGTGTTTCGGCGCTTCCTTTTCATCATAAATCATGTCAATATCGGCGGCTTCAAGGATTTGCTTGATGTTCAATATCTCATCTTTGATCCGAATGCCTTTCATGGAAGAAACAATTTTCCGCACTTCATTTAGAGACGTTCTAGCTGTCTGCTGGACGCTTTTTAGTTCGGCACGAGCCTGTTCAGGATCTTTATACACGAGCTTACGGGCAAGGTCACTCTTTAATCCAATGAGAGAGAGTTTTTGTCCAAGTGTGTCATGCAGATCGCGAGCAATTCGCTGTCTTTCTTCAAGTTTGACAAGATCGGCGATCCGTTCATTGGCATATTCTAATTTCTCTTCTAGCCGTTCACGTTCCTTCCTGCTTCTAATGCTAAGAGGGAGGAGAATGGCGCTGATCAGTGTAATCACGACAAACGGAATTTGCGTGAGAAACCAGCCCTTTTTTAAGATCAGGCTAAAGTTCACCGCTACGGCAGCGCTCGCTAGATGGATATAGTATAAGATATAGAAAGGGACTTTTCTTTTGATATGCCCGTTGAAATAGGCGATACAAAAAGCAAAATAAATGTAGCTGTAGAGCATCACATAACCAGTCGAAATGGCGATTAATAGAAGGCCGAATACATATAACGACCAGCCTTTTGAGACAAAGGCAAAACGGTAGACCGCAAAAAAGACGACGTTTAAAATAATGCCGATCACAATGCCTAAAGTCGAAGGGGTCTTAAAGATAAAATAAAAGGGCAGGATGAAAAAAATCGCCCAAATATATGGGGAAATCCCATGCAGTTTTTGAATTTTCAGTTGTTTTTTCATCCGTGATTCACCTTTTTCATTTTTTCAGTCTTTTTCACTACTTTATCAAATTGAACAGGTGAGCGCATCCTGCAAATACAACAAGCTCCTTCTATTGTAAGAAAGAGCTTGCGCCAATTATGCATTCTTCTTCAGAATGTCTCCTTTTATGACAGGTGCGGGCATCTTCTTAGATTGCCGTGCTTCTTTAAAGGTAACGAATGCTTTCGTTTCTTCATCCCAAAGTCTAAATTTCATTGATTCGATACTTGTTTTTAACGTGATGGTTGGAACATTTTGAAGCGGCTCACTGTGCTCATGGGCATGTTCTAAATGATAATTCGGTACCCTCGGACTTAAATGATGAACATGGTGATAGCCGATATTGCCTGTTAACCATTGAAGAAGCTTTGGCAATTTGTAAAAAGAACTGCCTTCTACAGCTGCCTGCACATAATTCCAATGTTCATCTGCTTCAAAGTAAGAATCTTCAAATGTATGCTGCACGTAAAACAGCCATACACCGATTGATCCTGAGATCAGGAAGATTGGACCTTGGACAAGCAGGAACTCCTGCCAGCCAAAAAGAAGACACGTTGCAGTTGCTAGCGCAATGATGCTCACGTTTGTAAAATACGTGTTCCAGCGCTCTTTTTTACGAGCATTTTTGACGTTGAAACGGTTTTTTAAGAGAAAAACAAAGATCGGTCCTAAAATAAACATCACAAAAGGATTACGGTAAAATCTGTAGCGAAACTTCGTCCAAGCTGATGCTTCTTGATATTCTTTGACTGTCAGGAGCCAAATGTCGCCAGTACCTCGTTTGTCTAGATTACTGCTTGTGGCATGGTGAATTGAATGATCTCTTTGCCATTGAAGATAAGGGAAAAGGGTGAGTACGCCCGTTACAAAACCGAACAGGTGATTCAGCGGCTTCTGTTTAAAAAAGGATTGATGGCAGCAGTCGTGAAAAATAATAAAGACACGTACTAAAAAACCAGCTGCAATAACCGCAAAGAAGAGGGTTAAAAGGTAGGAGATGTTCAGGCTATAATAGGCAAGAAACCAAAGCCCCAAAAATGGAATGAATGTATTAAAGAGTTGAATGATACTTTTTTTCGAATTAGCACCAGAGAATTGGCCAACTTGTTTTCTTAAAGTGGCTTGCTGCTGTGTGTTTGTTGAAGTCGTCATGAACGTTCAAGTCCTTTCCGTTTCTTTCTACTTCAAAGTATAGAAGGAAAGGTGTCATGTTCATAGTAGCACCCATCATGTATTCAATATGACATTTGTCATGTTGGACGCAGGAAAGGCTGATGGTTCAAGGGTTGTAAGCTTATTTTATTTTAAATAAAAAAGTAAAGGCGCTTAGCCTTCACTTTTTATGCACGTGCTTCATGAACTTTTAACTGCTTGCCTTTAATGGTTGTGTGGCGCATGGCGTTCAGCACAAGAGGGCCTTTGCCGTTTAAAATATCGACGTATGTTTTCGTATCTTGAATGGTAATAATCCCAATGTCATCAAAGGCAACGCCTTCTATTTTGGCAATGGTCCCAACGAAATCAACAGCCCGCAGCTTCTTTTTCTTCCCGCCGTTAAAATAAAGCTTCATAATATCCTTTTCAACGCCAGCTTGTTTATTTTCCTTTTGAATCGGCGTTTCAATCTTTTCTTCAAAGCTTTCTACATGCTGTTCTGCGTCTTCTTTTGTAGGATAAGGCTGAGTCTGAAAATGAATGCCAGCTTCCTGCTTTAATTCTTCAATGAGCTGCTGCCCGTGCCTTGTCATAAACGCAATCGTTTTCCCGCTTTTACCCGCTCTGCCAGTTCTTCCGGTCCGATGAATATAGCGTTCTTTTTCATATGGCAAGTCGTAATGAATGACATGTGTCATATCACTGACATCAATTCCTCGGGCTGCTATATCGGTTGCGATCAAATAACGGAATTCCCCGTTTTTGAATTCATCCATGACAGCAAAGCGGTCTTCCTGCCTCATGCCTCCGTGAATTTTGTCACAAGGCACATCCCATTCATCCAGCTTCATTGTGAGTTCGTTCACTCGGTCCTGTGTATTACAGAAAATAATGCAGCTATCTGGGTTTTCAATCACGATCGTACGCTGAAGAAGAGAGAATTTCGCTTCTTCCTCCGTTTCAATCACGGTGTGAGTGATTTGTGGTACAGACGTTTCTTCCCGTGCAATTTCAATTACTTTTGGTGAATGTAAAAACTGTTCACTTAATTTCTTCATCTCATCAGACATGGTCGCTGAAAACAGCATTGACATGCGCTTTGGCGGCAGATACTGAATAATAGAAGAGACTTGATCAATAAAACCCATGTTCAGCATTTCATCCGCTTCATCTAATACAAAAAATTTAAGGTTTTCTAAGGAAAGAGTACCTTTCTCAAGGTGATCCAAGACTCGTCCCGGCGTTCCGCACACAATGTGGTTCTTTTGTGCAAGCTCTATTTTTTGTGCTTGAAATGGAGCTTTTCCATAAATGGCGGCCGCTTTGATTCGTTTAAATCGTCCGAGGCTGGTCAGATCCTGTTTGACCTGCATGGCAAGTTCTCTTGTTGGGACGAGGATGAGGGCTTGAGGTTTATTCTCAGCCCAATCCACCATTTCACAAATTGGCAGACCGTAGGCTGCTGTTTTGCCACTACCTGTCTGAGATTTGACAATAAGGTCCTGCCTTGAAAAAGCAACGGATAATGTCTCGTGCTGGACGGGTGTAGGTGTATGGAAATGAAGCGCTTCTAGCGCTTGTTTCAATTCATCGCTTAATGGATATTGATCAAATTGTTGTAATGTCATTGTGTTCTCCTTTTCGTACATTCATACTTGTGACATCATACCATAATCATGACCGTGAATGAAAAGACATGAAAAAAAGCCCCATAAAGGAGCTTTCAGCGTGTAGACAACCCTCGCATTCGGTGTTAGATTTGTGCTCCGGTACTCACGAATGTCAAATTCGCTCCGTTCCGGTGCTCACTCTTCCTAGACTTCAAAGGTTTTCTATCACGCTGAAAAGAAAACAAAAGCCCCGTAAAGGAGCTTTTTGATTAAAGGAATCTGCGTTTTACTTTTTCCCAATAGGAGTTATCTTTTAATTTGACCGTTTTGATCACTTTACCAGAAAGGCCAATATCAATTTGTTTGACATGTTTTGTACCTAGCGCTTCGTTATCAAGACCGATAATCGGATGGTCGTTACCGTCCTGAACAACCTTTAGTGTCAGCTTGCGGTCACTGCTTAAAATGAAAGGAGCTCCAAGTGTACGGTATGAGTTGTTATTCAGCGATGCCAGCTCGGTTACTTGCATACACGGAAGCATCGGATCCACCACGGCGCCGTTGACAGATTTATTGTAGGCCGTTGAACCGGTTGGAGTGGAAATAATCATCCCGTCGCCTCTAAAGGTTTCAAAATGGAAATCATCTATATACACATCGATGACAAATGTTTTAATGACGCTAGAGCGGATCGACAGTTCGTTTAAGCAATGGAACTGGTTTGTACTGTCAACGCTTACATCGATGATCGGATATTTTCTCACTTCAATCTGTTCAGTGTTCATGGCATCAATCATTTGATCAAAATGTTCTAACGAAAAATCGCAGTATAGGTGCGAATTCTCTGTTTTTGATACCCCTACATACAAGCAGTCATCCCGGAAGTTCGTTTTGCGAACCGCTTGAAGAAATGTACCATCTCCACCAATTGAAGCAATGATATGGGCATCTTCTGCACGCTTTACGACGTGAAAGCCTTGATCGGTAGCGAGCTTCTCCAGAGAAGAAATGTGTCCATCCAATTCATGATCTTTTTTGTAAAAGAAAAATACATTGCGACGATTGTCTGTCATTGACGTTCTCCCCTTTGTTGTCAAAAATAGATTTCGAGTAGTAAAGGGCTTACATAAAAACCCTTGTTCACATTTTACACTTTTTTCATATGAAAGTAAAAATATTAGAAAGACGCTTCATCATGATAGAGGCTTCCATTTAAGAAATGAGTCATTGTAAGTGATTAGACGACGCTGACTTTGAGCATAATTTAATAGCTCATTTTGGAAGAAAGAGAGGTCTGGGCGTTTCGTTGTGAAGATGGTCTGAGCTATTAGATATAGGGAGAGGATAAAATAACCAATTTTTCGTCATGATGAGCAAATGATAGAAGATGTAAAGTTGATCGTCATTTCACATCGGTGCTATCATATGTTGAAATGAAATGTAAAAAAACCACAGACCCTGTGAAACATTTCATGTGTGTATTCGTATGAACGAAGTGAGACAAAAAGGAGGAGAAAGAAATGAATGCGAAAAGATGGGTAGCCTTAATCATTGCACTTGGTGTTTTTGGCTTTTCGATTGTGATTAGTATCACGACGGCCTTGTATGAAAGCTTCAATGATAATAAGATGAGCTATCAATTCGGGGACGAAATCGAAGAAAAGGTACTAGAGGATGGCAGCGGAGCGAGTAAAATTGCTGTACTTGAGATTAATGGCACGATTCAAGATAACGGCGGTGCATCCAGCCTTCTAGGCGGGGAAGCATATGATCATCGTGCGTTCTTAAAAGAATTAGATAAAGCAAAAGACGATGCGTCTGTGAAAGGTGTCTTGCTGCGCGTCAACTCTCCTGGCGGCGGTGTCTATGAAAGTGCTGAAATACATAAAAAATTAGAAGAAGTAAAGAAAGCGAAGAAACCAATTTATGTTTCTATGGGTTCAATGGCGGCTTCTGGCGGCTATTATGTATCCACTCCAGCGAAAAAAATCTTTGCTTCACCTGAAACGTTAACAGGGTCTCTAGGGGTCATCATGCAAAGCTTGAATTATGCAAAGCTGGCAGATAATTTAGGCATCAAATATGAAACCATTAAAAGTGGAAAATTCAAAGACATCATGTCCCCAAATCGTGATATGACAAAAGATGAGCGCGACATCATGCAAAGCATGGTTGACAACTCTTATGAAGGCTTTGTGAAAGTCATCTCAGAAGGACGCGGCATGTCTAAGCAGGACGTCAAGAAAATTGCTGACGGCCGAGTATATGACGGAACACAGGCGAAATCGAACGGATTAGTGGATGAGCTTGGGTACTATGAAGATGCACTAAAAGCAATGAAGAAAAATGAAAAAGGCTTAAAAGGAGCAACAGTAATCAGCTATTCACAAAGCTTTGGCTGGAACTCTCTTTTCAATATGAGTGCAAGCAAGCTCTTTAAAAGCGAAATTGATTTTCTGAACTTAAAAGAAACACTGGCTGGCTCAAATGGGTCTAAACCGATGTATCTCTATTCAAAATAAAGGAGGGATCATAGATGGATTCTACATTCGATGAAGTAACGGAAAGTCGCAGCCAAGAGGGAGAATCAAGGCCGACTCTTGCGAAGCGCACTTCAATTGAAGCGCAAGCCTTTGCAGGTTTCTGGATTAGATTTTGGGCATTTATCCTAGATTGGCTCGTCGTATGGGGTGTTAACCATTTGACAGTTTCTCCAATCTTTAGTCTCTTTGGCTGGTCAAAAGGGGGAGGCTGGTTTTCCCCATTTTCCGTCACAACCACAATTGTCTTTCTGCTTTATTTTGCGATCATGACGAAGATTTTCCAACAAACACTTGGAAAGATGGTGTTTGGAATCAAAGTCGTCTCACTTCAGCCGGAGAAGAAGCTGTCATGGGATGTCATTTTCTTTAGAGAAATTGTGGGGCGATATATTAATACGCTTTTTGTTCTCTATGCTGTGGTTGGGTTCACGCCGAAAAAGCAAGGGGTTCATGACTACTTTGCAGATACGGTGGTTGTTCATGAACATTTATATGAAAAAACAGAATCAAACGCATAATCAAAGAGAGTTTGGCCGGGTACCGGTCAAACTCTTTTTTTGGGTGATTGGGTATAAAATCCAGAAGGAGAGCCATAATCGTAGAGGAAGCATCATTTGTTATGGAGGAAGTGAGCACAGTGCTGTACGTTTGGATTGCCGCTTTTTTGTTCCTTGTGATCTTATTGATCTTTATGAAAGTGACCATTTCACTGGACTATTCACATGCAAATGACAATGACCATATTGCGGTGAAGATCATCACCTTATATGGAATTGTCAGACTGAAGAAAGACATTCCGATGGTGAAAGTGAATACGGAAGATCAAACGATTGATATTCGTGAAAAGAAAATGGCCAGCACCAAAACGCCTAATCAAGAAAAAGAAACCATGCATAAAAAAGTGGGAAAACGTAATGTAAAGGAAATCCTTCATCAAATGGAGCGTATTACAAAAGAGATTGTCGATCTAAACCGGATCATGCGAAAGTTCTTCATTCATATAAAAATCGTCTCATTTCACTGGTCCACATGGATTGGTTTTCATGACGCAGCTTTAACAGGTGTAGCAGCCGGTGGTGTGTGGTCAGTCAAAGGAGCACTTCTTGCCTTTATGCAGGAGCACCTCACCTTTAAGCACAAACCCGTCTATGAAGTGATTCCCGCTTTTCAGCACAATGTGTCACAGACACACTTTGCATGTATAGCTTATTTTCGGATTGGACATGCTATGCTTGCAGCCATTCGATTACTTGTCCATTGGTTAAAAGGGAGAAAGGCGAGAAAAAATGCCTCTCTTCAAGCAACGAAGAATGAATCATCTGTTTAAGGAGGAACCCGAAAATGGCAGATCATCCAATCCAAGGTCTGATGAAGACAGCGATGGAAAACTTAAAAGAAATGATTGATGTGAACACGATCATCGGCGATCCAGTCGAAACCCCTGACGGCAGTGTCATTCTCACTGTGTCAAAGGTTGGTTTTGGATTTGCAGCCGGCGGCAGTGAATTCAACGGTAACCAAAAGAAAGAAAAACGGTCTGATGAACAAGAACGAAAAGAACCGAGACTCCCATTTGGAGGCGGAAGCGGTGGGGGAGTATCGATTACACCAATCGCCTTTTTAATTGTGGGAACAAATGGCGTACGAATGCTTCATTTGGATGAACACACACATCTGCTCGATAAAATATTGGATTCTGCTCCTCAAGCAATTGAACGTCTTCAGCACATGTTTAAGAAGGATGAACGGGAGCATCGTCACAAAGAACGAAAACTAGATGACATAGACCTTTAAAAAGTTAGCTGCCCTGCAGTTAACTTTTTTTTCAAAATGGACGATTAGGCTTTGCAGTTTTTTGCTTTCTCTACTATGATAGAACCATACATTTGATAAGGGAGGAATTGTTTTGGCATCGATCACATTTAAAGGGAGCCCAGTAACGCTTGTAGGAAATGAAGTGAAAGTAGGCGAGCAGGCTCCAGATTTCACGGTATTAACGAACTCACTAGGGGAAGTTTCACTTTCTGATTTAACAGGAAAAGTGACGATTATCTCAGTGATTCCTTCTATTGATACAGGTGTGTGTGACGCACAAACAAGACGTTTCAATGAAGAGGCAGCCGGTTTAGGTCCGGTCAATATCTATACCATTAGTGCAGACCTACCATTTGCACAAGCACGCTGGTGCGGAGCAAACGGAATTGAAAATGTCGAAACATTATCTGATCATAGAGATATGTCATTTGGTGAAGCGTTTGGTTTATATATGAAAGAATTGCGTTTATTGGCGCGTGCGGTCTTCGTATTAGACCCAAGCGGAAAAGTGGTTTACACTGAGTACGTAAGCGAAGCAACCAATCATCCAAATTATGAAAAAGCCATTGAGGCTGCGAAATCACTGTTATAAAAGCAGCATCGACAAGAGCTCCGGCTTCATACTGGGGCTCTTTTCAATGAGAACATATAGCTTTTAACAAAGCGAGGAGAGAAAAGCATTGCAGAAAGATCAAGTGAGTACGATTTTTGAGCTGCTCGATACAGCTTCAATTCGTTTAAAAAAGGAACAGAACATTTCCTATATTGAAGCATTGGCAGAAGCAGGAGAAGCCTTTTTCCAGGCAAATGATCGAAATGGTTTACTAAAAGATTTAATAGAGAAAGCAGATTTCGCCTCTTATGATCATGAGCAGATTCGTAAAGCGTTTCAGCTCGCCGTATTAAAAGGACAAAAGGATATTTCACATCCAAACCGTCAGATGACACCTGATACAATTGGTCTGTTTGTCAGCTATTTGGTCAATAAATTTTTAGAAGGACAAAAAGAGCTGGTTGTCTTTGATCCAGCAGCAGGAACAGGGAATTTACTGCTTGCGGTCCTCAACAATGTAACAACAGAAACAACACGCGGTTTTGCCTCTGAAATTGATGACGTGCTCATTAAAATTGCGTGGGCACAAGCGAACTTAGAAGAAAAAGAAGTAGAGCTTTTCCACCAGGACAGCCTTGAGCCGCTTCTTATCTCACCTGCAGATGTTGCTGTATGTAGTCTTCCTGTCGGGTATTATCCAAATGATGAGCGCGCTAAAGACTATGAATTAAAGGCAAAAGAAGGTCATTCCTTTGCGCATTATTTATTCATTGAGCAAAGTCTTCGTTACACGAAAGAAGGCGGCTTCTTATTCTTCATCATTCCAAACGATTTGTTTGAAGGAAAAGAAAGCGTACAATTAAAGGATTTCATCAAAGAACATGCATATATGAATGCGTTAATTCAGCTACCAGTCTCTATGTTCAAAGACAAAAAGCACGCCAAAAGCTTATTTGTGATGCAAAAGAAAAAAGAGGGGCTCGAAGCACCGAAACGTATGCTATTTGCCAATCTGCCATCTTTCTCACAGAAGGAAGCAATGGTTGGCGTCATGAGAAAATTAGACCAATGGTTTATAGAAGAAAAAGAAACGAAAGAATAGCCAGAGTGATGTCTGGCTATTTTATTATTCAGAAAATAACGACTTATTGATGTAAGCGGTAACAGTTCGAAGGTGTACTTGAAATGCAAAGTTTTCAATGTTTAAATGAAAAAGTCAGATATTTTTCGGACTTATCGTTAAACTATAAAAGACCCGTTCAAACAGGTTGAATATAGCACCGAAAAAACGTGAAACCTTATATAACAACTGAGTAAAAGGAGCGACAGTAATGTCCAAAATTATTGCAATCAACGCAGGAAGCTCATCTCTTAAATTCCAATTGTTCGACATGCCAGAAGAAACCGTTTTAACAAAAGGTCTTGTTGAAAGAATCGGAATGGACAACAGTATCTTCACGATTTCTGTAGATGGAGAAAAGAAAACAGAAGTCACAGATATTCCAGATCATGCAGTAGCGGTTAAAATGCTGCTTGAAAAACTAATTGAATTTAACATCATCAAAGACTTTAATGAAATTGATGGCGTAGGACACCGCGTCGTTCACGGCGGAGAAAAATTCAGCGATTCTGTTGTATTAACAGATGAAGTCATCAATGACATTGATCAGCTTTCAGAGCTTGCACCACTTCACAACCCTGCAAACGTTGTAGGAATCAAAGCATTTAAACAAATTCTGCCTGACGTACCAGCGATTGCTGTGTTCGATACAGCGTTCCACCAAACAATGCCAGAGCAGTCTTACCTATACAGCCTTCCGTACGACTACTACAAAAACTTTGGTATTCGTAAATACGGATTCCACGGGACAAGCCATAAGTTCGTAACAGAGCGTGCAGCAGAGCTATTAGGCCGTCCTCTTGAAGAGCTTCGTTTGATTTCTTGCCACCTTGGAAATGGTGCAAGTATCGCAGCAGTTGAAGGCGGAAAATCAATCGATACGTCAATGGGCTTCACACCACTTGCGGGTGTTGCAATGGGAACACGTTCAGGTAACATTGACCCTGCCCTTATTCCATTTATTATGGAGAAAACAGGACATACAGCGGAAGAAGTACTTTCTACTTTGAATAAGAAGAGTGGTCTTTTAGGTGTGTCTGGTCTTTCAAGTGATCTTCGTGATATCGAAGAAGCGACAGAAGAAGGAAACGACCGTGCAGAAGTAGCACTAGATATTTTTGCAAGCCGTATTCATAAATACATCGGTTCTTATGCAGCGAGAATGAATGGTGTAGATGCCATCATCTTCACAGCTGGAATCGGTGAAAACAGCTCAGAAGTGAGAGCACGTGTACTTCGTGGTCTAGAATTCATGGGCGTATACTGGGATCCATCTCTTAACAACATGAGAGGCGAAGAAGCATTCATCAGCTACCCTCACTCTCCTGTAAAAGTCATCGTGATTCCAACGAACGAAGAAGTTATGATTGCAAGAGACGTTATGCGTTTAGCGTAACATCCTTTTGAAGCTCTTTTCCTCAGCGGAAAAGGGCTTTTTTCTATTGAAATCAGCATGCTATAATGTGAGGCAATATGAAAGGAGCGGTGTGAAGATATGAGCGCCCAAGAACATAAACGCGAAGCGAAAACGAGGCTTCATGTAAAAGTCATTACCGTCAGTGATACAAGGACAAAAGAAACAGATAAAAGCGGCCGTCTGATGATTGATTTGCTCAAAGAACAAGGGCATCTTATTCTTGCATACGATATTGTGAAAGATCACATTGGAGCGATTCAAGACGCCGTTTTAGAAGGAATAAGCGAAGCGAAGATTGATGCCGTCTTGTTAAACGGGGGAACTGGTATTGCAGCAAGGGACGTCACGATTGAATCCATTACACCTCTTTTCTCAAAAGAGCTGCCGGGCTTTGGAGAAATTTTTCGCATGCTGAGCTATACAGAAGATATTGGATCAGCCGCTATCTTATCTAGAGCGACGGCAGGGGTGATTAACCAAAAAGCCGTTTTTGCCACACCAGGCTCTACCGGAGCAGTTCGGTTAGCCATGACCAAACTCATTATTCCAGAGCTTCCTCATGTGTTGCGAGAGCTTGAAAAAGATCAAAAATAGCCCAAAATGACTCTGCCAAGAAAATTTGGCAGAGTTTTTTTCATAAAGGGGTTGAAAAAACAATTTTTCCTTGTTACAGTGTATACATACTAAATGCATGTTTATAAATTAAAACTTATTTTTATGCAAAAAACATTCACAGAATCAAAACAAGCGAGAGGAGCTTTTCAAACATGTCACAAAATAAAAAAGTCGTATTAGCATATTCCGGAGGTCTTGATACCTCTGTTGCAGTTAAATGGTTACAGGAGCAAGGTTACGAAGTTGTTGCTTGCTGCCTGGACGTAGGTGAAGGAAAAGATTTAGCATTCGTTCAACAAAAAGCACTTCAAGTCGGAGCTGTTCAATCTTACATGATCGACGCAAAAGAAGAGTTTGCTGAAGAATTTGCACTTGCTGCACTGCAAGCACACACGATGTATGAAGGGAAATACCCACTCGTGTCTGCACTATCTCGTCCGCTCATTGCTAAAAAATTAGTGGAAGTCGCAGAGAAAGAAAATGCCGTAGCCGTTGCACACGGATGTACAGGGAAAGGAAACGACCAAGTTCGTTTTGAAGTATCAATCAAAGCATTGAATCCAGACCTAGAAGTTCTTGCACCAGTGCGTGAATGGAAATGGTCTCGTGATGAAGAAATCGACTATGCACAAAAGCACGGTATTCCAATTCCGATTAACTTAGACAGCCCATATTCAATTGACCAAAACCTTTGGGGCAGAAGTAACGAATGTGGTATTTTAGAAGATCCTTGGGCAGCGCCGCCAGAAGGTGCTTATGATCTGACAAATCCACTTGAAAAAACACCTGACACACCTGAAATCATTGAAATCACGTTTGAAAAAGGAAAACCAACAGCGATTGACGGAATCCAGTATTCATTATCTGATCTGATCCTTCATTTAAATGAAGTTGCTGGCCAGCATGGTGTAGGCAGAATCGATCATGTTGAAAACCGTCTTGTTGGAATCAAATCTCGTGAAGTGTATGAGTGCCCAGGTGCAGTTACCCTATTAAAAGCACACAAAGAACTTGAAGACTTAACGCTTGTTAAAGAAGTAGCACACTTTAAGCCAATCGTTGAACAAAAAATGGCTGAATTAATATACAACGGCTTATGGTTCTCACCACTTAAATCAGCACTAGATGCATTCTTACAAGAAACGCAAAAGAACGTAACAGGTGTTGTACGTGTGAAACTATTTAAAGGCCATGCCATTGTAGAAGGACGTAAATCACCATATTCACTTTATGATGAAAATCTAGCAACTTACACAAAAGCAGATGAATTCGATCATGATGCAGCTGTAGGATTTATTAACCTTTGGGGTTTACCAACAAAAGTAAACAGCATCGTGAACAAAAAGGAGCAGGTTAAAGCATGAAAAAGCTTTGGGGAGGCCGATTTCAAAAAACACCAGAAAAATGGGTCGATGAGTTTGGTGCATCCATTCATTTCGACAAACAATTAGTCAAAGAAGATCTGACCGGCTCCCTTGCCCATGCAAGTATGCTGAATAAATGCGGTATCATCGGCGATGAGGAGGCCGCTGCAATCAAAGACGGACTGAATACGCTCATGAAAAAGGCAGAGGCGGATGAACTCGATTTCTCAGTAGATTATGAGGACATTCATTTAAACCTTGAAAAAATGCTCATTGATGAGATTGGTCCGCTTGGCGGCAAATTGCACACAGCGAGAAGCCGGAATGATCAGGTCGCAACCGATATGCATTTATATTTGAATAACCAAGTAGAGCATATCATTGAGCTGATCTCTTCTTTTCAAACAGTGCTTGTAGAAAAAGCTGAACAGCACGTTGAAACGATTTTTCCAGGATATACGCACTTACAGCGTGCACAGCCTATTTCCTTTGCCCATCATATGCTCGCCTACTTTTGGATGCTTGAGCGGGACAAAGCGCGTTTTCAAGATTCATTGAAGCGGATTAATGTGTCACCACTTGGATGCGGGGCGTTAGCAGGAACGACATTCCCAATTGATCGTGAATATACAGCAGAGCTTCTTGGCTTTGACCATATTTACGAGAACAGCCTTGATGGCGTGAGTGATCGTGATTTCATTTTAGAGTTCTTGTCTAATAGCAGTCTTGTGATGATGCACCTCTCACGTCTTTGTGAAGAAATCATTTTATGGTGCTCTCAAGAATTCAAATTCATTGAGCTTGATGACACGTACGCAACAGGCAGCAGCATGATGCCGCAAAAGAAAAACCCGGATATGGCTGAATTGATCCGCGGAAAAACAGGGCGGGTATATGGCAACCTGATGGGGCTGCTCACGATTATGAAAGGCTTGCCGCTTACGTATAACAAAGACTTGCAAGAAGATAAAGAAGGCATGTTTGATACGGTGAAAACAATCGCTGGCAGCCTGCAAATCTTCACAGGCATGATTCAAACAATGACAGTGAACGAAGACATCATGAAAAAAGCAACAAAAGAAGATTTCTCAAATGCGACCGAAGTGGCAGACTACCTTGCGAAAAAAGGCATGCCATTCCGTGAAGCACACGAAATCGTTGGGAAGCTTGTGTATACATGCATTCAAAAAGGCATCTATTTAAGTGACCTTCCATTTGAAACATTTACAGAAGCAAGCGGCCTCTTTGAAAAAGACATTTACACTGTTCTTGATCCGTATGTTGCTGTTGAAAAAAGAACAAGTGCAGGTGGAACTGGATTTAAACAAATTCAGCTCGCTTTAGAAAAAGCAAAAGCCTGCCTAGCATAATTCGCCAAAACCATTCGTTTATACGGATGGTTTTTTTCATGGGAAAAAGGAGATTGATCTTCACTGGAGAAAATGAAAGCATACCAGTGTCAAGCTGAATAAGGAGTGACAACAGTTCATGAAGAAAACGCTTCAGGCTTTGTTTGATCAGCCTATCGTATCAGTGAAAACGTTAGGAGAACCATACGACGGTAGGGCTAATAATGTGTGGCTGATTTCCTTGCAAGATCAGACGGAATATGTAGTGAAATCTCCAAAAACTGCAAGAGAAGAAAGTGAATTTGTGTATGGGATCAACATGATTTATGGAGTAGATGCCCGTACTGTACAAGAGCATCTTGATGAAATCAATGAAAAGCTGGCTCATACGAATTCCTTCCATATTCCGAAAGTTGTTCGTAAAGTGAAGAAGGCGGGGAAACACTTTTATGTCATGGAAAAAGTAGAAGGAATCCCTTTAACATCTTTTGAGGGCCGTTCAGCACAATTCTATAGGGATTACGGGAGGAGACTAGCGCATCTTCATTCATATCAAACAAACTTTTTCGGAGCAGTATACGGGGGAGAAAAGAGACATTTGAGAGAATTCCATGCGCTGTTAAAAAAGGCAGTCTCCAAACTCATCAGCCGCTATTACACTAATCAGCCTGAATTTCAGGATTATGCAGAAAAGGTGCAGCAAAAGCTTGAAACGCTAAGTCCTCCTGATGCAGCCAGTCTCATTTTAATTGATTTAGACCCATCGCAATATATTGAAGACGATGATCAAGTGACAAGTCTAGTTGATACGGAATATGTCGTATTTGGACCAGCTGCGTTTGATTTGATTGCACTCGAATACCTTTTGACGAAAGAAGCTGCACAAGCGGTTCAATTAGGGTATGAAGAGATTTGCCCGCTTCCTCGCCAGCTTCATGAGGTGAGAGAATGCTATCGGTTTGTTTCGCTGCTTCTCGATATCCATGGTTCATGGGATATGAAAAAGTGGATGAATCACCCTATACGGTTTTCCCCTCACTGTTAAAGGGTTCAAAAGTGCGAAGGGAGCCGGTTTATAGTAAAGTAAAGATAATAAAAGAAACACATGAACTTGCAACCTTTGCTTTAGGAGGAGATTGTGTGCGACACGCATTAATAACAGCGGGTTCTAAAGGACTTGGCAGGAAAGTCACCGAGTCTTTACTGAATATGGGGTATTCTGTGACAGTGAATTATCGAAGTGATGATGAAGCTGTCCGGCAGATGAAAGAAGAACTGCAAGAATACGAAGAAAAGCTTCAATTTGTCCAAGGCGATGTGACAAACAGAGAAGATTTAAAAAACATGGTCGAGCTGGCAGTAGAACGATTTGGGCGGATTGATGCCTTGATCAATAATGCTGGACCTTATATTTTTGAACGAAAAAAACTCGCGGATTACTCTGAAGACGAATGGTATCAAATGATGGAAGGCAACCTATCCGCAGTGTTCCATTTGTTCCGAATGGTGATCCCTATGATGAGAAAACAAGGCTTTGGCCGGATTATCACATATGGCTTCCAAGGAGCAGACCATGCGCCAGGCTGGATGCACAGATCAGCCTTTGGAGCGGCAAAAGTGGGCCTTGCGTCATTGACGAAAACCATTGCGATTGAAGAAGCCGAAAACGGCATCACCGCTAATATGGTGTGTCCAGGCAAAATCGTTGGAGACATGAAAGAATCGACAATAGAGGAAGCCCGCCAAATCAAAGACGTTGAAACGCCAATAGGCAGGTCTGGTACTGGAGAGGATATAGGGCGTATCATTTCATTTCTATGTGATGACCGTTCAGACCTCATTACAGGAACCGTCATTGAAGCAACAGGTGGTCTTAATGTCATTCATAGGCACTAAGTTTTTCAGCTTTTTATAGAGGGAATAGAAAAAAATGAGATCAAATTCGAAAGGTGGATATATTTACATGAAAGCTACATATCATGGACATTCAGTCGTACACATTGAAACAAACGGATACCATATTTGGATTGATCCATTTTTAAATGGAAATAAGCACACGGATATCAAACCGCAAGATGTCAAAGCAGATGTGATTTTGCTCACGCACGGGCATGGAGATCACATCGGAGACACGATTGAAATCGCTAAAAACAATGACGCACTCGTGATTGCGCCATTCGAACTTGCCACTTATTTAGGCTGGCAAGGGGTGAAAACGCACCCGCTTTCTATAGGCGGCGGACGTGAATTTGAATTTGGTAAAGTCAAGCTGACGCAAGCGTTCCATGGCTCAGCAGTCATTGATGAAGAATCCAAAACGATTACGTATACAGGGATGCCATCCGGTATTTTATTTACTGCTGAAGGCAAAACAATTTATCATGCTGGAGACACGGCTCTCTTCTCGGATATGAAACTCATTGGGGAGCTGAATCATATTGAGCTCGCCTTCCTGCCAATAGGTGATAACTTCACAATGGGACCAGACGATGCGAGAATCGCAGCAGAGTGGCTTCGTGCGAAACAAGTCGTACCGATTCATTACAGTACATTCCCGCCGATTGAGCAAGATCCTCATGCCTTTGCAGACAGCTTGCATGGCGGCGTGGGTCACGTATTAAACAGTGGAGAATCCATCGATATTTAATAATAAGAAGAAAAGCCGGCATCCAACCGGCTTTTTTATTTGCCTGTATCGTGCTCGTGTAAAAGACAAATTGCTATTAAAAGCCTCCTGCCTTTATAATGAAATATAGATGAAAACGCTGAAAACAAAAAGGGTGAACGGGATTGGCGACAAAGCATGAGCAAATTTTATCGTATATTGATTCATTAGATGTCGGAGAGAAAATTTCTGTCCGGCGTATAGCGAAAGAAATGAAAGTCAGTGAAGGCACGGCTTACCGGGCTATTAAGGATGCTGAAAATAAAGGGTTCGTGAGCACCATTGAACGAGTCGGTACCATTCGAATTGAACAGAAGAAAAAAGAAAATATTGAAAAGCTGACATATGCGGAAGTAGTCAATGTCATTGATGGTCAGGTGCTTGGCGGACGAGCCGGCTTACATAAAACGTTAAATAAATTTGTCATCGGTGCAATGGAACTGGATGCGATGATGCGTTACACAGCAGCAGGCAACCTGTTGATCGTCGGAAACCGAATCAATGCTCATCGGCAAGCATTAGAGGCGGGAGCGGCTGTGTTGGTCACGGGCGGATTCTCAACAGATGATGAAATTATTCAGCTCGCAGATGAGCTTGAGCTGCCCATTTTATCAACAAGCTACGATACATTTACCGTAGCGGCTCTCATTAACCGGGCCATTTATGACCAGTTGATTAAAAAAGAAATTGTGCTTGTGGAGGATATTTTAACGCCGATTGAACGGACCGTCTATTTATCGCCAGAAGACAAACTTGAGAAATGGTATGAAAAGAATTATGAAACCGGGCACGGCCGGTTCCCGGTAGCAGACGATCAAATGAAAATTCACGGCATTTTGACCTCAAAAGATATTGCAGGCCATGACCGTTCTACACCGATTGAAAAGGTGATGACAAAAAATCCGCTGACCGTTATTGGCAAAACATCTGTCGCTTCAGCTGCACAAATGATGGTGTGGGAAGGTATTGAGGTGCTGCCAGTTGTAAATGATCATGCGAAGCTGATTGGGATGATTAGCCGTCAGGACGTGCTGAAGGCGCTGCAAATGATTCAAAAGCAGCCGCAGGTCGGTGAAAAGCTGGATGATGTCGTGTCTAGAGGATTTAAGGAAGCTGATACAGAAAAACCAAAAACAGATGCGGTGTACCAATATGAAGTCTCACCACAAATGACAAATCAACTCGGCAATATTTCGTATGGTGTGTTTACACAAATTTTAATCGAATCAGCCAACCGCTTCTTAAAGTCTCATAAAAAAGGTGAACTAATTGTAGAAAGTCTTTCTGTCTATTTCTTAAAACCAGTTCAAATGGAATCCACGATACAGATCAAACCGAATATTTTAGAAGTTGGGCGCAAGTTTGGAAAACTGGAAGTGGAAGTTTACCATCAGTCAAATATTGTAGGCAAAGCGATGTTGATGGTGCAGCTGATGGAGAGAGGATAATAGGCAAAAAAGGGCGGCATGAATGCGCCCTTTCTCTATTATGCGTGGTCTTTTTCGCCTTCCTTTAAAAAGAGCGGAAGATAGTGCTTATAGGCTTTATATCCGGCCCATGTACTGCCGATACCAACTGCAACAAAAACAAACCCAATGACAAATGCGAGTGACGAGCGGTTTAAAAATAATTGATTCACACCGAAGAGCAGGACAAAGCAGCCAAGTGCCATACTTGATTTAGCAGACCAGAATTTCTTCTCGACCGGCCGGTTCGTACGGACATTTTTTGCTTTGTAGTATAAATAAAACATGGCAGAACAAATAATAAACACAATCAAAACAAGCATGTGCCAAGCCTCCATTGTAAGTGGTTACAACCCTATTTTAAACGTAAATAGGCTTGCTTACTAGAATAAATTGTCTATTCCTCACTTTTCTGTCTGGGTAGATTATGATTTAATAATAAAAAGAGTATCGCATAAGAAGGAGTATTTATGAAAAAAGAACTGATTAGAACCATATCATTATATGACACCATCATCATTCATAGACATGTAAGACCTGATCCAGACGCATATGGATCACAGTGCGGCCTTACGGAAATCTTGCGTGCCACCTATCCAGAAAAAAATATTTATGCGACAGGAACCCCTGAGCCATCCCTTTCATTTTTATATGAATTAGATGATGTGCCGGATGAAGTGTACAAAGGTGCCCTTGTCATTGTCTGTGACACTGCGAATCAAGCTAGAATTGATGATCAGCGCTATTCAATGGGCGATAAGCTGATGAAAATTGATCATCATCCGAATGAAGATCCGTATGGTGATTTGCTTTGGGTTGATACAGAAGCAAGCTCTGTTAGTGAAATGATTTATGAGCTGTATTTAGAGGGGAAAGAAGAAGGATATCAGCTGAATACAAAGGCGGCAGAACTCATTTATGCCGGCATTGTAGGAGACACAGGCCGTTTCCTTTTCCCAAACACAACGAAAAAGACACTCAAATATGCGGGTGAACTCATCGAATATCCGTTTTCATCATCAGACCTTTTCAATCAATTGTATGAGACAGATTTGAATGTCGTGAAATTAAATGGCTATATTTTTCAACATATCTCCTTATCAGAGAATGGCGTAGCTTCTGTTTTTATTAAACGTGACATTTTGGAGTCGTTCCAAACAACAGCGCAGCAAGCCTCACAGCTTGTTGGGACACTTGGAAATATTGCAGGGATTAAGGCATGGGTCTTTTTTGTGGAAGAGAACGATCAGATTCGTGTGAGATTCCGCTCAAAAGGCGTCGTCATTAACACCATTGCTAAAAAATATCATGGCGGAGGTCACCCGCTTGCAGCCGGTGCGTCCATATATGATTGGGCAGTTGCAGATGAGATTTTGCGTGATTTAGAAGAAGTATGTAAATCATCATCGTGAGAGAGGGGCTTCAAGTCCCCCTCTCTTTTTTTGAGCTTTGAGAAAAGGGTTACTTGGATACAGGGATAAACCAGCAGCCGATGTCAGTTGAATCTTCATAGGCTTGGAGATTTTGATGCTTTAATTCTTTTTTAATTAAATGGGCCATCATTTCTGTCTCAGCATAAGCACACATGCCGTCTTTAATCCGGCTTGCTTTGTCTCGTGCCATTTGACGATAGCTGTAAACCTCCATTGTTCTCACCTCTTTCTTATGATCATCTCGTTCTTCTTTTAGTGTATAAAAATAACAAGTGAAAAGCGATCATTGAGTGCAGAAATTCATAAAAATTCCACATCATCTATTATTCAGCAAAGGAAATACGTACTTCAAGCGAAAGTTTTGTATAGATGGTCAGTTCGGTGACTTTGGCGCGGTATGCCTTTTCTCTAATCGTATATTCTTTATTTTCCACGGTCCGTTTTAAGAGCTCTTTTGTTTTATAGACACTTTCAATATCCTTTGTGATCACCTCAGAGATATCTTCTTTCACCTGATCTTCAAATTTCAAGGTATCTGGCTCCGGGATTTTGTACTGCTCACGGTTGACGAGGTGAACGTCTACGCTCTGAATAAGCAGACGCTGCTTATTGTCTTCATTTAATTTATGCAAATCTTCCCGATAGAGTGTGATTTGTTCTTTCAGACTGTCCATATGGTGCTGCTGGCTTCTGAGCAGTGTCACCTGCTTCTCCTGAAAGGTGCCATACGTAAAGAGAAAAATCAGCCAGCTGATAATTGCGCCGAACATCATCCCAGCAAAAAAACGCTGCCAGCCTGGACGTTTATACAGCTCAGGCACCCTCATGATGATACATGCTCCTGAGTGAGCCACGTAATCAGGAGATACCCCGTTTGCGCACCGCCCATAGCAGAGATAATGAGCAAGATCTGCTTGAAAATATCACGTGTGTTCCCTTCGAAAATCCCTCTTTCAAAACTATAAACCGCATCAAAGGTTCCACCGATTGCCGCAACAAGTGCCCAAATTTTTAAGCGGTTGGCAAGACTTGAAATAATTGATAGCGGCGGCTGACCAGATAAATATGCACCTACCCCGCCTATAATGGCACCGCCCAAAATAACCCCTAGTGCGATAAAATAACAGCTAATAAAGTTTGGAATAAAGGCTTCCTTCACATCCATTTTTCCCACCTCACTCTATTCAATATATGGCGAATGCTGGACAAGTATGAACGAGCGGAAAAGAAAGAACATTTGTTTCTCACCGCATCGCGTTTTATAATGAAAGAATGAATTTAGACGAAAGGAGTGGATTAAGCATGTCCTATGTTCATCTTCAGGTCCACAGTGGATACAGCTTGTTGAGCAGTGCAGCGAAGGTCAAGGAGCTCGTATTAAAGGCGAAAGAACTTGGCTATCAAGCGCTCGCTCTTACCGATGACCATGTGATGTATGGAACGGTTGAATTTTATAAGGAATGTAAAACACATGGCATCAAGCCGATTATCGGTTTAACAGCTTCTGTCTTCATAGATGAACAAGAGACAGAGGCTTATCCTTTGATTCTCCTTGCCAAAAACAATGAAGGCTATCAAAACTTGATCAAAATTAGCAGTGTCTTGAAATCAAAGTCAAAAACCGGCCTGAAAGAGAAATGGCTGAAAGCCTATCATCATGGCCTTATTGCCATCACACCAGGCGTATCCGGCTATATTGAAACGCTGCTGCAACATGATCAGCTAGATGAAGCAAGGGATGCGGCCAGCCATTTAAAAGATCTTTTTGGTGAGGAACATGTGTATTTAGCCGTTCAGCCGTTTCAGCAGGACGAAGAGCTGTCTCATAAGCTCAGGGAACTCTCAAAAAGAGCGAACATCCCGCTTGTGGCAACAGGTGACGTCCACTATATCCATCAAGAGGACAAAACCGCATATACATGTTTAAAAGCCATTAAAGCAGGCCAGCAGTTATCAGAAATTGAGGAAGACCAAGGAGACAAGCATTTCAGATCGATCGAAGAAATGATGAAGTGGTATGGTGATAATCCAGAATTGCTGGCAAGAACGGTTGAGATTGCAAACCGCTGCGAGGTCGATTTAAATCTTGGCCAGACGAAACTGCCAACCTATCCGACGCCTGATCAATCAACCGCTGATCAATTTTTACGAAGAGTGTGCCAAGAAGGCATGAAACGAAGACAGATTGCTTCAAATGACACATATATCAAAAGGCTTGAGTATGAGCTGAGCATCATTCAAAAAATGAATTTCAGTGATTATTTCCTCATTGTGTGGGATTTTATGAAGTATGCTCATGATCATGGCATTGTCACAGGTCCTGGCCGGGGATCAGCAGCAGGCTCTTTAGTTGCGTATGTTCTGTTTATTACAGATGTCGATCCGATCCGTCACGGGCTTTTATTTGAGCGTTTTTTAAATCCTGAACGAATCAGCATGCCAGATATAGATATCGATTTTCCTGACACGAGAAGAGATGAAATCATTTCATATGTAAAAGACAAATATGGGGATATGCATGTGGCGCAAATTGTCACGTTTGGAACACTTGCCGCAAAGGCAGCTTTAAGAGATGTCGGACGTGTGATGGGAATTGATTCAAAAGCAGCAGACCGCCTTGCAAAGCTCATCCCATCAAAGCCAGGGACGACACTGAAAGAAGCGGTGACAGTCTCCTCAGAATTAAAAACACTGCTCCAGCAATCTGAAGAGCTGCAAAGAGTGTTTCAAACCGCTTTAAAGGTAGAAGGATTACCAAGACATACGTCAACACATGCAGCCGGCGTTGTCCTAAGTGAGGAGCCGCTCACACAAGTCGTGCCTATCCAAGAAGGCCATGATGGAGTGTATTTGACGCAATATGCGATGAATTATTTAGAAGATCTCGGTCTTTTGAAAATGGATTTTTTAGGTTTGAGAAACTTAACATTAATTGAATCCATTAAAAACCAGATTGAAAGACAGGAAAACGTCCACATTAACTTTAGTGACATTTCATATGAAGATCAGAAAACGTTTGATTTGTTATCAGCAGGAGATACAACGGGGATTTTCCAGCTGGAGTCACAAGGTATGCGTCAGGTGCTGAGACGACTGAAACCTTCTAGTCTAGAAGATATCGTGGCTGTCAATGCCTTATACCGCCCGGGGCCGATGGAGAATATCCCGCTCTTTATCGACCGAAAGCATGGCAGAGTGAAAGTCTCCTACCCGCATCCAGATTTGTATGACATCTTAAAGGATACATATGGGGTCATCGTCTATCAGGAGCAAATCATGTTGATTGCAGCAAAGATGGCAGGCTTTAAGCTGGGCGAGGCTGATCTACTAAGAAGAGCCGTTTCAAAGAAAGATAAAAAGGTGCTTGATGAAGAGCGAAGCCATTTTGTTGAAGGATGCCTAAAAAAGGAGTATCCTGTTAACATTGCAAATGACGTTTATGACCTAATCGTCAAATTTGCAAACTATGGTTTTAATAGAAGCCATGCTGTTGCATATAGCATGATCGGCTTTCAGCTTGCTTATTTAAAAGCGCATTATCCGTTATATTTTATGTGCGGTCTTTTAACGAGTGTGATTGGAAATGAAGACAAAGTGGCTCAATATTTCTATGAGGCAAAGGAAAAAGGGATATCTGTGTTGAAGCCTTCTATTAATAAGAGCGAATTTCCATTCACGGTTGAAAAAGGGGAGATCCGCTACAGCTTAAGAGCGATTAAAAATGTCGGAGTGTCAGCTGTAAAGGATATATACAGAGCAAGACAGGAAAAGCCATTTGAAGATTTATTTGATTTTTGCGCAAGGGTATCAACAAAGAGTGTCAACCGAAAAACGATTGAAGCCCTCATTTTCTCAGGGGCAATGGATGAACTTCATCCAAATCGTGCTTCGTTATTAGCATCGATAGATATTGCGTTAGACCATGTGTCATTTTTAACACCTGAGGATCAACTGGACTTTCTTGGGGATACAACGTTCTCCATTAAGCCAAAATATGCGGAGATAGACGAACTGCCGCTTGTTGATCTCCTGCAATTTGAAAAAGAGGCACTCGGGTTATATTTATCAAATCACCCTGTACAAGCGTATCGAGATCGCTTAAGAGAGAATGGTGCGGTGGAAATCATCAGACTTTCTTCCTATATAAAGCGAAAGATCTCAATGGGTGGTCTTTTGACAAAGGTGAAATCGATTCGGACAAAAAATGGACAATCGATGGCATTTGTCACATTCGGGGATGAAACGGGAGAAATGGAAGGTGTCGTCTTTCCAGAGCAATTTAGAAAGCTGTCCCCCTTACTTGAGGAGGGCGCAATGCTTTATGTTGAAGGCAGAATAGATGTCAGAAATGAGAGCAGTCAAATCATCGTGCAAGAAGCTGTTCTACTGGAAGAGATGGGCTCTAAAAGAAAAGAATCTGTCTACATTCGAGTCAAAGAAGAGAACCATACGCAGGAGCTGCTAGAACAAGTGAAGCGAGTAATCTCCATGCACAGGGGAGAAGCAGATGTCTATTTGTATTATGAAAAGCAAAAAAAGACGATGAGACTTCCAGATGCATACAAAGTTCATGCAGATCATGCGGTCATTTTCCAGTTAAAAGAGCTGCTAGGTGAACAAAACGTTGTGATTAAATGATGACAAATCGTCTGAATATGTTTTACAATTTCACCTATTGTGTTATCATTTTAAAGATTCTGTGTATTTAAACTGCCAAGTATGTGCTTATCAACTTAGCAATTCATTAAATCATTTTCCACTTGAAGGAGTGTTCATCACATGTCATTAAGAGAAGAAGCATTACATATGCACAAAGAGAATCAAGGCAAACTCGAATCAAAATCAAAGGTACAAGTGAAAAATGCGAAAGACTTGAGCTTGGCTTACTCACCAGGTGTGGCAGAGCCATGTAAAGATATTTATGACGACACAAGCAAAGTGTATGATTATACAATGAAAGGCAATATGGTCGCTGTTGTCACAGACGGAAGTGCTGTGTTAGGGCTTGGAAACATTGGGGCAGAAGCATCTCTTCCAGTAATGGAAGGAAAAGCTGTCTTATTCAAAAGCTTTGCAGGTGTTGATGCATTCCCAATCGCACTTGCAACAAACGATGTAGACAAAATCGTTGAAACAGTGAAGCTTCTTGAGCCGACGTTTGGCGGCGTGAACCTTGAAGATATTGCAGCACCAAACTGTTTTATCATTGAAGAGCGTTTGAAAAAAGAGACAAACATTCCTGTTTTCCACGATGATCAGCACGGGACAGCGATTGTAACAGTGGCAGGACTTGTGAATGCACTGAAGCTGTCTGGAAAATCAATGTCTTCAATTAAAGTGGTTGCAAACGGCGCTGGAGCAGCAGGAATTGCGATTATCAAACTTCTTTATCATTTCGGTGTACGTGATATCATCATGTGTGATACAAAAGGCGCTATTTATGAAGGCCGTCCGAATGGTATGAATGCAGTGAAAAATGAAGTAGCTAAATTCACGAACCAAGATCGTAAAGAAGGTTCTTTAGAAGAAGTGATTGAAGGCGCAGATGTCTTTATCGGCGTTTCAGTAGCAGGTGCTTTAACTAAAGAAATGGTTGGAAAAATGGCAAAAGATCCTGTCATCTTCGCAATGGCTAATCCAAACCCAGAGATCATGCCAGAAGACGCACATGCAGCAGGTGCAAGTGTTGTAGGAACTGGCCGTTCTGACTTCCCGAACCAAGTGAACAACGTCCTTGCATTCCCTGGTATTTTCCGTGGAGCGCTTGATGTACGTGCGACACACATTAACGAAGAAATGAAAATTGCAGCTGTTGAAGCGATTGCTTCCCTTGTATCAGATGAAGAATTGTCAGCGGAATACGTTATCCCTGCACCATTTGATGCACGAGTAGCGCCAGCGGTAGCCAAAGCAGTGGCAAAAGCAGCAATGGAAACGGGCGTTTCAAGAATCAAAGTAGACCCAGAAGCTGTTGCAGAAAAAACAAGAAAATTAACGATTATCGGCGAGTAATCGAATTGGAAAAGTGTGCACGTTCTTTCTGAATTTGGAGGAAAAACGTGCACCATTTCCTCTCTTACACGAAATTTTTTTCATCCTAAATGAGATTTTTTTGTAGACGTTCACAATTCACATATACCAACTACTCAGCGCCCCAAACCTATACTCATTTCTCATCAATTCCCCCTGAAAAAATTGAATGAAGGATGACAGCGTTTGACAAAAAAAGTACAATAGTTTCGGTACAGTTATGACATGTCCTATAATAGTGGATGTGCGTGTAAAGAAAAAACCCTTCAAAAAGGGAGGTAGTCATTTGTCAATCAAGAATATTTTCAGTAAAAAGAAAAAATATGCATCTGTACCCTCTGAACAGGCAAGTCAAGATGTGCCTGAAGGCATCATGACCAAATGTCCGCAATGTAAAAAAATAATGCTCACCAAAGAACTAGATAAAAATTTACGTGTTTGCATGAATTGCGGCAGACATTTGCAAATGAATGCAAAACAACGTATTGAAAGCCTTGTAGACGAAGGCACATTTGAAGAATTTAACGGTCACCTCATTTCTGAGAACCCGCTCGGTTTCCCAGGCTACGAAGAAAAGCTTCAGAAAGACAGAGAAAAAACATCTTTGAATGAAGCCATCGTAACAGGAAAAGGTGAAATTAAAGGTCAAAGTGCTGTCATTGCTGTCATGGATGCCACGTTCCGTATGGGCAGCATGGGCTCAGTTGTTGGTGAAAAGATTGCATTAGCTATTGAGAAAGCAAAAGCGGACAAGGTGCCATTTATCATCTTCACTGCATCTGGAGGAGCAAGAATGCAAGAGGGGATTCTTAGTCTGATGCAGATGGCAAAAACAAGTTCAGCATTAAAGCTGTTCAGCGAGGATCAAGGTCTGATTATCTCTGTGATGACCAATCCGACAACTGGCGGTGTATCAGCTAGTTTCGCGTCTCTCGGTGATTACAACTTTGCAGAGCCTGGTGCATTAATTGGTTTTGCTGGTCGAAGAATCATTGAACAAACCATTCGTGAAGACCTACCTGAGGACTTCCAAACGGCTGAATTTTTAATGAAGCATGGTCAGCTAGATGCTGTGATTCACCGTGCAGAAATGAAAGAAACATTAGGCCAAATCTTAGCATTACACAGCACAGGAGGTGAACGAGAGTGGCTGGAGAACTAGAATTTGAAAAACCTGTCATTGAACTTCGAGCGAAAATTGATGAATTGAAAAAGTTCACACAAAACTCAGAGATGGATTTAAGTGCGGAAATTGAGCGCCTTGAAACGCGTCTGAGTAAGCTTGAAACAGACATTTATACAAATTTAAAGCCGTGGGACAGAGTACAAATTGCTCGTCATGCGATGCGCCCAACAACTCTCGATTACATTCAAGAGCTGTTTGATAACTTTTTCGAATGTCACGGTGACCGTTTTTATGGCGACGATGAAGCCATCGTTGGAGGAATTGCTACGTTTAAAGGACTTCCTGTCACAGTCATTGGTCATCAGCGCGGAAAAGACACAAAAGAAAACTTGCGCCGTAATTTCGGGATGCCGCATCCAGAAGGTTACCGTAAAGCATTGCGCTTGATGAAACAAGCAGATAAATTTAATCGTCCAATCATTTGCTTTATTGATACAAAAGGAGCTTATCCTGGTAAAGCAGCTGAAGAACGCGGGCAAAGTGAAGCAATTGCGAAAAACCTTTTCGAAATGGCAGGACTTCGTGTACCGGTTGTCTGTATTGTCATTGGAGAAGGCGGAAGTGGCGGAGCACTAGGCTTAGGCGTAGGAAACCACCTATTTATGCTAGAGAACTCAACATATTCAGTGATTTCACCTGAAGGTGCAGCAGCACTGCTCTGGAAGGACTCATCACTTGCGAAAAAAGCTGCAGAATCAATGAAAATTACCGCTCCAGACCTAAAAGAATTAGATATTATAGATGATGTTATTAAAGAAGTGCAAGGTGGAGCACACCGAGACGTGAAACAACAAGCAGCCTACATTGAAAAAACATTAAAACAGTCACTTACATCTTTGCTCAAACAATCGCCTGAAGAATTAGTCGAACAAAGATATCAAAAATACAAAGCAATCGGCAAAGTATCGATTGAAAATCAATATATTGGGGTAAACTAAATAAACGTACAGCCTTTTGGCTGGCGTTTATTTTTTTCGTCTTTTTTCATCAAAACGATCTGATGTAAGCGCTATTTGAAAATAATTTTCTTTTGTTTTCATAAAATTTGAAACGTCTGAAAACGTTGATTTCACAAGGTTTAGAGCACTTGAATCAACTGTTTTTTGAACAAAGTGCTTTCATGACTTTCTTAACTTTTGTTTAAAAACATTTTATTTAATTGTATAATAAGTACGGTTTTAGAAATTCGTATTGAAAACATCCGGTTTTGCTCATGATTGTTTTCAAGCAGTGGAAATGGTATGTTTAATTCATATATGGTCTCTGAGGTGAAAAAGATGAAGCGTATAGGAGTTTTAACGAGCGGTGGGGATTCCCCAGGAATGAATGCAGCTGTGCGCGCAGTTGTAAGGAAAGCAATTTACCATAATGTAGAAGTTTACGGTATTTATAATGGATATTCAGGTCTAATTAACGGTAAAATTGAGAAACTCGAAATAGGTTCAGTAGGCGATATCATTCATCGTGGGGGAACAAAACTTTACACGGCAAGATGTCCTGAATTCAAGACAGTTGAAGGTCGTGAAAAAGGGATTGAGAACTTAAAAAAATTCGGTATTGAAGGACTTGTTGTCATCGGTGGAGATGGCTCATTCATGGGAGCGAAGAAATTAACAGAGCTCGGTTTTCCATGTGTAGGTGTCCCTGGCACGATTGACAATGACATTCCTGGTACTGATTTCACTATTGGCTTTGATACAGCACTAAATACAGTCATTGATGCCATTGATAAAATTCGTGATACAGCCACATCTCATGAACGTACATACGTAGTGGAAGTAATGGGAAGACATGCAGGGGATATTGCCCTTTGGTCAGGTCTTGCAGGCGGAGCTGAATCGATTTTGATTCCTGAAGCAGACTATGACATGGACGAAATTATTGCCAGATTGAGAAGAGGACATGAGCGCGGCAAGAAGCACAGTATCATCATCGTCGCAGAAGGCGTAGGCAGCGGTGTCGAATTTGGTAAGAGAATTGAAGAGGAGACAAGCCTTGAAACGCGTGTATCTGTCTTAGGACATATTCAGCGTGGAGGTTCTCCAAGTGCGTTTGACCGAGTGCTCGCAAGTCGCTTAGGAGCGTATGCAGTAGAACTTCTTCTTGAAGGAAGAGGCGGACGCTGTGTAGGCATTCAAAGCAACGAACTCGTTCATCACGATATTTTAGACATCTTAGATAAAAAGCATACAGTCGATCAAAATATGTACCGACTTTCACAAGAGCTCTCTATATAAAACGAGAAGACCTTAGGAGGAACAGTAATGAGAAAGACAAAAATCGTTTGTACAATCGGTCCAGCAAGTGAAAGCATTGAAAAGCTGACTGAATTGATTGAAGCAGGAATGAATGTAGCCAGACTAAACTTCTCTCATGGAGATTTTGAAGAGCATGGTGCACGTATTGAAAACATTCGCAAAGCAGGTAAAACTTTAGGCAAGGACATTGCGATCCTTCTTGATACAAAAGGTCCAGAGATCCGTACACGTACAGTTGAAAACGGCTCAATTGAGTTAGTTGCTGGTGCTGATCTTATCGTGAGTATGGAAGACATTGTGGGAAACACTGAAAAAATCAGTGTGACGTACGAAGATTTAATTCATGATGTAGAAGTGGGCTCAACCATTTTATTAGATGATGGTCTGATTGGTCTAGAAGTAAAAGAATTAAATAAGGACCGAAAAGAAATCGTCACAAAAGTGATGAATACAGGTACACTGAAAAACAAAAAAGGTGTCAACGTACCAGGTGTGAGTGTGAACTTGCCGGGTATTACAGAAAAGGATGCCAATGATATTCTGTTTGGAATTGAACAAGGTGTCGATTTCATCGCAGCTTCTTTTGTAAGACGAGCTTCTGATGTTCTTGAGATTCGTGAGCTGCTTGAAAAGAACAACGCAGCTGACATTCAAATCATTCCGAAGATTGAAAACCAAGAGGGCGTTGATAACATCGATGAAATCCTTGAGGTATCAGATGGACTGATGGTCGCGCGTGGAGATCTTGGTGTAGAGATTCCGGCAGAAGAAGTACCACTTGTTCAAAAAATGCTGATCAAAAAATGCAACCGTTTAGGCAAGCCTGTCATCACAGCAACTCAAATGCTGGATAGCATGCAGCGTAACCCGCGTCCAACTCGTGCAGAAGCAAGTGATGTGGCAAATGCTATTTTTGATGGTACAGATGCGATCATGCTATCTGGTGAAACAGCAGCAGGAACATATCCAGTTGAAGCTGTGCAAACGATGCACAACATTGCCTCACGTTCAGAGGAAGCACTTAACTATAAAGCGATCCTTTCTCGCAGAAGCGAAGAAGTAGAAGTCAGCATTACAGATGCGATCGGTCAATCTGTTGCGCACACAGCTATGAAGCTTGATGTGGCGGCAATTGTGACACCTACTGAGAGCGGTCATACAGCGAGAATGATTTCAAAATATAGACCAAAAGCACCAATCGTAGCAGTCACAGCAAACGAATCAGTGGCAAGAAAACTTTCACTCGTATTCGGTGTATTTGCAAAGAGCGGTTCAAAAACGACATCTACTGATGAAATGCTTGAGAATGCAGTAGAAAAGTCAATTGAAACAGGCTATGTAAGACATGGTGATTTAATCGTGATTACAGCTGGTGTGCCAGTTGGTGAAACAGGTACAACGAACTTAATGAAAGTGTATGTTGTCGGTGACATCATTGCGAAGGGTCAAGGAATTGGCCGCAAATCTGCATTTGGACCGGTTGTTATTGCACAAAGCGGAAAAGAAGCAGAGGAAAAAATGTATGATGGTGCGATACTTGTCGCAAACTGCACAGATCGTGATATGATGGGTGCTTTAGAAAAAGCGTCTGCCCTTATCACGGAAGAAGGCGGTTTAACAAGCCATGCAGCAGTCGTTGGGCTTAGTCTTGGAATTCCAGTCATTGTCGGTCTTGACAGTGCCACAACACTTCTAAAAGAAGGCGAAGAGATTACAGTAGATCCAGCACGCGGAGCGATCTACAAAGGCCGTGCAAGCGTCCTTTAAATCACACACGAGGGGAGTTATCTGACTCCTCTCTTTTTTTATGTTACACTAAAAAAAGTAAACAGCTTTCGATGAAAGAGACCCCATGAGGTGATATGGTTGAAAAAATATTTTCTACTATTATTGATTCTGTTCCCAGCAGTGGAAATTAGTTTATTTTTAATCTCAAGTAACATCATTGGTATTTTACCAACGATGCTAGTCATTGTGCTAACAAGCGCATTAGGTGCTTACTTTGCAAGAAAACAAGGAATAGAAGCATTTCAGAAAGTGCAGCGAGATTTACAATATGGCAAAATGCCAGGGGCCACCATTGTCGATGGCTTCTGCATTCTGATTGGCGGGTTGCTGCTGCTCATACCTGGATTCCTTTCTGATCTGATTGGGGCTGTGCTGCTCATTCCCATGACAAGAAAACGGATCAAGCCGCTCTTTGAGCGCTGGCTTAGAAACATGTCCAATCGCAAACGCTATACGATTATACGATAAAGAGACCTTCGCATCAGGTCTCTTTTACTTTTGCGCACCATACCGAATGTACTGATAAAGGTCTCTGAAAACCCCTGCATTACGAAACGCCTGCCAAACGACAAGAGAAGCGGGACCGAGTGCAAGTCCAAGAAAACCAAAGCATTTTAACCCGACAAACAGTGCCACAAGTGTTGCTAAAGGATTAAGACCGATTGATTTACTTAAGACTTTTGGCTCTGATATTTGTCTTTGAATGAGCACCACAATATACAAAATGCCCAGTCCAATGGCGAGTGAAAGATTTCCTGTCATGGCGGAGTAAATGATCCACGGAAGAAAAACCGTGCCACTCCCGATGTAAGGAAGTAAATCAACTAGACCAATACATAGAGCAATCACAATCGCATGCTCGACCTTTAAGATGAAAAGTCCAATCAGCACGATCCCAATGGTCATGGCAACAAGGAGAAGCTGGGCTTTCATAAAGCCAGAAATGGCTTTTTTGATTTCAGATAAAATGGCACGTGTATGAAGCATCCATTTGGCGGGAAAGATACGAGAACCATATTTTTTTAACGTAAACCAATCTTTTGTGATAAAAAAAGTCGCTAGTGCGGAAAATAAAAGCGTCGCTGCTGCATCAGGCAAAAGACCTAAAAAAGCTGGAATGAATTCAAGAGTTTTTGAAAGGAAAGTCCCGATTTTTGCCGCTGCTTCGTCACCAAGTGCTTGGATTTGTCCTAAAATCGATTCCTTTTGACCTGCTTGAAGTGTATTAAATTGAGCAGTCAAATCATGATATAAAGGCAAAATCTGATCCGTGAAAAAACGTTCCACAATCCCAATCATTTGATCAAGATGACCTGGCAGTACCTTTGCTAAATAAGCACTTCCTGAAATGATTTCCGCCACTAAAAGTGTCATGAATCCGGCGGCTACCATTAAAAAGAGTAATAGCACAATGATGACAACAAAACCTCTTGGCATCCCGGTCATGTTTTCGATTTTGCATACGGCTGGATGAATCAAACACGACACGGCAAATGCAATCCAAAATGGATATAAAAACGGAAAAGACTGATATAAAAAAACAACCGCACAAACGGCGATGCTGAAAATCATCAAACTTCGCAAAAAAATGCCCACATAAGTGTGATTCACACAATCCCCTCCAAAAAACAAGCATGTCCGATACTTCATTTTATTCAAAAAGATTAGTAATATGAAAAGGTCGCAATAAAAAGAAAGAAAGGAGCGGCGTATGTTTACTCAAGCTAATTTGTTTTTGGTTCTTTTACTCGTTATTGCACTTATTGCAAAAAACAATTCGTTAATTTTAGCGGTCTCTGTGCTGATTGCCATTAAGCTGATTGGCCTGGATCAAAAAATATTCCCGGTTCTGCAATCAAAAGGTATCAATTGGGGTGTGACGGTCATCACGATCGCTGTGCTTGTACCGATCGCAACAGGGGACATTGGATTTAAACAGCTTGGAGAAGCAATGAAATCCTCTTATGCTTGGATTGCACTCGGAGCGGGTATATTAGTAGCATTAATTGCAAAAAACGGCATTGTGCTACTCGAAAACGATCCGCATATCACAGCAGCGCTTGTATTCGGTACGATTTTGGCAGTCAGTTTATTCAAAGGTGTGGCTGTTGGCCCGCTGATTGGTGCTGGAATTGCCTATTTAGCGATGCAAGCAGTGAAATTTTTCAGCGGTTAAAAAGAGAGTGGCTCATGCCACTTTCTTTTGATATTTTTTCTGACGTGAGCTTTTGCAAAAAAACATAATTAAATATATTAAAAGAAGCAAAATCCCTTTATTCCATGCCCGAACCGGAAGGCTGGAAAAAAAAATATCAAAAAAAATTATAGTTAAACATTTAACAAATGTCTGATTATTGTTTATAATGGGAATAGGCTTAATTTTGAACTCATTGATCAAACAAGAGATATGAGGCTAAAAGCGCTCTAACCGTATAGGTAAATGTAAGCATTTTCTTTTCTAAACCTGCCAGCCTATTTTGGTTGGATAGCGCTTTCAAAAAGCGAGAATTTTGCAACGAAGGGGAATCTTTTTAAAAAGGGGAGATTGAACATGACAGCAACAAGAGGTCTTGAAGGTATCGTGGCAACAACTTCATCCGTAAGCTCAATTATTGATGATACTCTTACTTATGTAGGGTACAATATCGATGATTTAACTGAAAAAGCGACTTTCGAAGAAATTGTCTACCTGTTATGGCACTTAAAGCTGCCGAATGAGCAGGAGCTAAGCGAGTTAAAGCAGCAGCTCAATGAAAATGCTCATATTCCGCAAGAGATTATTGAGCACTTTAAATCTTATTCGCTGGATGGGGTTCATCCAATGTCTGCGATTCGTACAGCGGTATCCTTATTAGGTTTACTTGATGACGAATCAGAGATTATGGACAAAGAAGCGAATTACAGAAAAGCCATTCGCTTACAAGCGAAAATTTCTGGACTTGTCGCTGCATTCTCACGTATTCGAAAGGGACTTGAGCCTGTACAGCCAAAAGAAGAATACAGCTATGCTGCAAACTTCTTATATATGCTGAACGGCGAAGAGCCTTCACCAGTAGAAATTGAAGCGATTGATAAAGCGCTCATTCTACATGCGGATCACGAATTAAACGCATCGACATTTACAGCACGCGTATGTGTTGCTACACTATCAGATATCTACTCTGGTGTAACAGCGGCTATCGGCGCATTGAAAGGACCACTTCATGGCGGCGCGAATGAAGGCGTAATGAAGATGCTGTCAGAAATTGGCGAAGTTGAAAACGTAGATTCCTATATTCATGGTAAGCTAGAGAAGAAAGAGAAAATTATGGGCTTTGGCCACCGCGTTTACCGCCAAGGTGACCCGCGTGCAAAACATTTAAAAGAAATGAGCCAGCGCTTAACAAATCTCACAGGCGAGCCAAAATGGTATGAAATGTCTGTACGCGCAGAGGAAATCGTGACATCAGAGAAAAATCTTCCACCAAATGTTGATTTTTATTCTGCTTCTGTCTATCACAGTCTTGGGATTGATCATGACTTGTTTACACCAATTTTCGTGATCAGCCGATTCTCTGGATGGATTGCTCACATTTTAGAGCAATATGACAACAACCGTCTGATCCGTCCAAGAGCTGACTATATTGGACCTGATCTTCAAACGTTTGTTCCGATCAGTGAAAGAGACTAATGTTTATAGAATAGCGGAGGCTGATCCATCTAAACCAATCAGCCTCCATATCAACAAAACACGAATCACGTGAAAAACTTCTTGGCTTGCAGACATCAAGCTTGGAAGTTTCAAATATTCACTACATAACCTGGGAGGTAATATCATTGTCACAAGGCGAAAAAATTACAGTTACTGGCGGCGTATTGAATGTACCAAATAATCCAATTATCCCGTTTATCGAAGGGGACGGAATCGGTCCTGACATTTGGAAAGCAGCATCAAGAGTTCTTGAAGCAGCTGTAGAAAAAGCATATAAAGGTGAAAAGCAAATCACTTGGAAAGAAGTATATGCAGGTGAAAAAGCTTACAATAAAACTGGCGAGTGGCTTCCAGAGCAAACACTTGAAGACATTCGTGAATATTTAATCGCGATCAAAGGACCACTGACAACACCAATTGGCGGAGGAATCCGTTCATTGAACGTGGCACTAAGACAAGAGCTTGATTTATTCACATGCTTACGTCCAGTTCGCTGGTTCAAAGGTGTACCATCTCCTGTGAAACGTCCAGAAGACACAGACATGGTCATCTTCCGTGAAAACACTGAAGATATCTATGCAGGAATCGAGTATGCAAAAGGATCAGACGAAGTGAAGAAGTTAATCGACTTCTTGAAAAACGAATTAGGTGTGAATAAAATCCGTTTCCCAGAAACATCAGGTATCGGAATCAAACCAGTTTCTGAAGAAGGAACATCTCGTCTTGTCAGAGCAGCGATCCAATATGCGATTGACCAAGGCCGTAAATCTGTGACACTTGTTCACAAAGGAAACATCATGAAATTTACAGAGGGAGCCTTCAAAAACTGGGGCTACGAAGTGGCTGAAAAAGAGTTTGGCGACAAAGTCTTTACATGGGCACAATATGATCGTATTGTAGAACAAGATGGAAAAGATGCGGCAAACAAAGCGCAAAGTGAAGCAGAAGCTGCTGGCAAAATCATTGTCAAAGACAGCATTGCAGATATTTTCCTTCAACAAATTTTAACTCGTCCAGCTGAGTTCGATGTTGTCGCAACAATGAACTTAAACGGAGACTACATCTCTGATGCACTTGCAGCACAAGTTGGTGGAATTGGTATCGCACCTGGTGCAAATATCAACTACGAAACAGGACACGCTATTTTTGAAGCGACTCACGGAACAGCACCGAAATATGCTGGTCTTGATAAAGTGAATCCATCTTCTGTTCTTCTATCAGGCGTGCTTTTACTTGAGCACCTTGGATGGCAAGAAGCTGCTGATTTAGTGATTCAATCTGTTGAAAAAACAATTGCATCTAAAGTCGTCACGTACGATTTTGCTAGATTAATGGACGGTGCAACAGAAGTGAAATGTTCTGAGTTTGCTGACGAGCTCATCAAAAACTTGTCTTGATTCTTAAACTTTAAAGTTAAAGGGGAAAAAGGAAATGGCAAACAAGCGTAAAAAAGTATCTGTCATCGGAGCAGGCTTTACTGGAGCAACTACAGCATTTCTAACAGCTCAAAAAGAATTAGCGGATGTCGTATTAGTGGATATCCCTCAGCTTGAGAACCCGACAAAAGGGAAAGCACTTGACATGCTGGAAGCAAGCCCTGTTCAAGGCTTCGATGCGAATATTACAGGAACTTCTAACTACGAAGATACAGCCGGTTCTGATGTCGTGGTCATTACGGCAGGAATTGCAAGAAAGCCGGGAATGAGCCGTGACGACCTCGTGTCAACAAATGAAAAAATCATGCGCAGTGTGACACGTGAAATCGTTAAATATTCTCCAGAAGCGATCATTGTTGTGTTAACAAACCCTGTTGATGCAATGACATATGCAGTTTATAAAGAATCAGGATTACCAAAAGAAAAAGTCATCGGACAATCAGGAATTCTTGATACAGCACGTTTCCGTACGTTCGTTGCTCAAGAATTAAACCTATCTGTGAAAGATGTGACGGGCTTTGTTCTTGGCGGACATGGGGACGACATGGTTCCTCTTGTACGTTACTCTTATGCAGGCGGTATCCCGCTGGAAACATTAATTCCTAAAGAGCGAATTGATGCAATTGTTGAAAGAACAAGAAAAGGCGGCGGTGAAATCGTCAACCTATTAGGTAACGGTAGTGCGTATTATGCACCTGCTGCTTCACTCGTTGAAATGGTTGAGGCGATCTTAAAAGATCAACGCCGCGTCATGCCGACGATTGCATACCTTGAAGGTGAATATGGCTACGAAGGCATTTACCTTGGAGTTCCAACAATCGTAGGTGGAAACGGCCTTGAGCAGATCATCGAGCTTGAGCTGACAGAAGAAGAAAGAAGTCAGCTTGACCGTTCTGTTGAATCTGTAAAGAACGTCATGAAAGTATTGTCTTAATATGAATAAAAAAGAAGGCTTCTCGTATGAGGAGTCTTCTTTTTGTTTACAAAGCCAATCTTGTCGAAATTTTAAATTGTTCTCTTGTTAAGCTTTCGTTAAAATGAAAGAGAAAGCATGACTTCTCGCTTTTCACATAAGATACAAAAAACCGGATGCAGGGGAAATCACTAATTGGAGGCACAACATGAATAAAAAAATATTAGTTGTGGATGATGAAGAATCAATTGTAACACTTCTAAGCTATAACCTTGAAAGGGCGGGCTACGATGTCGTCACAGCAAGAGACGGAGAAGAAGCGCTTGAAAAAGCAGCAAGTGAACAGCCTGATCTGATTGTGCTTGATTTAATGCTTCCGAAAATGGACGGCATTGAAGTGTGCAAACAACTGAGAATTCAAAAAATGATGTTCCCTATTTTAATGCTGACAGCAAAGGACGATGAATTTGATAAGGTGCTCGGTCTTGAACTTGGAGCCGATGATTACATGACAAAACCTTTCAGTCCTAGAGAAGTGGGTGCTCGGGTAAAAGCCATTTTGAGAAGAGCACAGCAATCTCAGCCGGCTCCCGTGCAAGAAGAGAAGGAAGAGATCATTGCAGACCAAATTAAAATTGGAGACCTGCGCATTTTACCTGAACATTACGAAGTCTATTTCCAAGAAGAACGTCTAGAGCTCACGCCAAAGGAATTTGAACTGCTTCTTTATTTGGCTAAGCATAAAGGCCGTGTCCTGACGCGTGATCTATTGTTAAGTGCGGTTTGGAATTATGACTTTGCAGGTGATACTCGTATTGTGGATGTGCATATCAGCCACTTGCGGGACAAAATTGAAAAGAACACGAAAAAACCAACATATATTAAAACCATTCGAGGCTTAGGCTACAAATTGGAGGAGCCAAAGCCAAATGAGTAAAGTGAGAACCCGCCTTTTTTCTGGGCTCATTTTTCTCCTGTTTATTGTGTTTGTTGCGCTTGGTCTTTTCTTGGATCATATGTTTCATATTTTCTATGAAACAAAATTAACCGAACGAATGGAAAAGGAATCGAGTTTTCTCCTTTCTTCTATGAATGTTGAAGATTTGAATGCGGAGCAAAACAAGAAGATTCTCAATCAAGCAAAGCAACATCTCGATATGAATGCGTCGATTGTGGACGTGAAGGGGAATATCATACATACAACGGGTCAAGCAGAACAAAGGGCTGTCATTTTAAACACACTGAAAAGTGAGCAGCTCCAAACAAAAGGAACGTTCATTGAGGATGAGAAGGATTCGCTGTTTCATTATGCAGTCCCAATGATGAAACAAAACGAACCGGCGGGATATTTATTTCTTCATGCTTCATTCCAGCCTTTGAATGAGATTGATGGTCAGCTCTGGCTTGCATTAGCCTTTTGTCTTGGTTCAGCCATTATTATCATCGTCTTTTTTGGCTATCGCATGTCGATGAAGTATGTAAAGCCGATTGATTATGCCACAAAGGTGGCCAAACAGCTTGAACGAGGGAACTATGATACAAATAACTATGAAGAGCTGATCATTGAAACAAGTGAACTCAATACATCAATGAAGCGTCTGGCAGAAAGTCTTCAAGACATGACAAGCGCTGGCGAAATGCAGCGAGATCGTCTGCAAACAGTCATTGAAAACATTGGAGCGGGGATTATTTTGATTGATAAAATGGGCTATATTCACTTAGTCAATCGAACATTCCGCAAGCAATTCAAAGTGCAAAAACATATTTACATGCACAAGCTGTATCATGAAGCCATTACCCATGAAGAGATTATTGAGTTAATAGACGAAATTTTCATGACAGAAACCAAGGTCCGAAAGTTTTTACGTCTCGCTGTTGACATCGAGCGCCGTTATTTCCAAGTCGATGGTGTCCCGATCTTAAGTACAGACGATGAATGGAAAGGGATTGTTCTTGTCTTTCATGATGTGACAGAAACAAAGCAGCTAGAACAGATGCGAAAAGACTTTGTCGCTAACGTGTCACATGAATTAAAGACACCGATCACGTCAATTAAAGGCTTTTCTGAAACACTTCTGGATGGTGCCATTGACGACAAAGAAGCGCTGACACAATTTTTGTCCATCATCCTAAAAGAGAGTATTCGTTTAGAAACGCTCATCCAAGACTTACTTGATCTCTCGAAAATTGAACAGCAGCATTTTAAGCTGAATATTCAAGAAGCCAATGCGACAGAAATCATTCAAGAGATTGAAGTGCTGCTAAAACAAAAGGCTGCTGAAAAAGGCATTGACCTACAAGTGCGTGTCCCGAAAGAGCCGGTCTATGTCATGGCAGATCCGCTGAGATTAAAACAAATTTTCCTCAACCTGATCAATAATGCCCTCACCTATACACCAGAGGGAGGAAGTGTCACGATCACAGCAAGACAGAGGAAAGACAGCTATGAATTTGATGTAGCAGATACAGGGATCGGTATGAAAAAGAGTGAGATTCCAAGAATATTCGAGAGATTTTATCGAATTGATAAAGATCGAAGTAGAAACTCAGGCGGTACAGGGCTTGGTCTTGCCATTGTCAAACACCTTGTCGAAGCACATGAAGGAACGATTTCTGTTCATAGCAAACAAGGCAAAGGGACGACGTTTACCGTGAGTTTAAAGTCAAAATAGAGAAGAATGGAAAGTGGCGTTAAAATTTACATGATCTTTACAATGAATTCATGTTTTGTTAATCAATCATTGGTAGGATGAATAGGAACCCCTTCATCCAAGGAGCCAATTTTGGAAGGACGAAAACACTTGTTGTTTTCGTCCCTTTTTTATGCAGGCTCGTCTATTTTCTTTTCAAAATAAACTTTGATAAAATGAACATACAATGTGCGAAAGAGACGGCTGAGCCGGCTCAGTCGATGGAGGATTAAAAGATGACAGATCAAAAGAAATTAGTACTTGTGGATGGAAACAGTCTCGCTTATCGAGCCTTTTTTGCTTTGCCGCTATTATCCAATGATAAAGGCGTACATACAAATGCCATTTATGGCTTTGCGATGATCTTAATGAAGATGCTGGAAGACGAGAAGCCGACTCATATGCTCGTAGCATTTGATGCGGGTAAAACCACCTTCCGTCACGAGACCTTTAAGGAATATAAAGGCGGAAGACAAAAAACTCCGCCAGAACTATCAGAACAAATGCCGTTCATCCGTGAGCTATTAGATGCTTATCAAGTGAAAAGGTACGAGCTTCCGCAATACGAGGCAGATGACATTATCGGCACACTGGCTGTAGAGGCAGAAAAGGACGGCTTTGAGGTCAAAATCTTCTCAGGAGATAAAGACTTAACGCAGCTTTCAACAGACCATACAACAGTAGCCATTACGAAAAAAGGGATCACAGAAGTAGAATATTACACGCCGGCCCATATTGAAGAGAAATACGGCCTCAGACCAGATCAAATCATCGACATGAAAGGGCTGATGGGAGACTCATCAGACAATATCCCTGGCGTGCCTGGTGTCGGTGAAAAAACAGCGATCAAATTACTAAAGCAGTTTGAAACGGTTGAAAATCTGCTTGATCATATTGACGAAGTCAGCGGGAAAAAGCTAAAAGAAAAGCTTGAAGAATATAAAGAACAAGCGGTGATGAGTAAAAAGCTGGCGACGATTCTCGTAGAAGCACCAATAGATGTGTCAAGCAAAGAGCTCGCCTATGAAGGTCCTCACATGGAGCAGGTCATCTCGCTTTATAAAGAACTGGGCTTTCAAACGCTGCTAGAGCGTTTAGGAGAAGCGCCAGAATCAGATGAACCAGTAGAAATAGACGAACTAGACGTGAAGAAAATGACAGATGTCACGGAGGACATGCTGACAGATCACGCTGCACTTGTGGTAGAACAGCTAGGAGACAATTATCACGAAGCCGATTTGATAGGGTTTGCGATCCATAATGAGAACGGTGCATTTTTTATGACAAAAGAAGATGCTCTGCAATCTGAAGCGTTTAAACAATGGGTACAGGATGAAACGAAGAAGAAATGGGTCTTTGATTCCAAAAGAGCGGTTGTTGCGCTCAGATGGCATGATGTTGATCTTAAAGGTGTCGATAACGATGTCCTGCTCGCTTCCTATGTGGTCAATCCGCAGAAATCCTATGAGGACGTTGCAAGTGTGGCGAAGGAATATGGCCTGAACATAGCCCTTTCCGATGAAAAAGTATACGGAAAAGGAGCGAAACAGGCGATTCCACCGGAAGAAGAGCTAAAAGACCATCTTGGAAGAAAAGCAGCAGCGATCTCTGCGCTGCATGATTTGACCCGTGAAGCGTTAGAAAAAAATGATCAGCATGAGCTGTATGAAGATTTAGAGCTGCCACTTGCCCTCATCTTAGGTGAAATGGAATCTCTTGGGGTAAAAGTGGATGTTGAACGCCTTCAGAAAATGGGTGAAGAACTCACGAAGAAGCTGAAGGAATATGAAGAAACCATTCATCGGTTAGCAGGAGAAACATTTAACATCAATTCACCGAAGCAACTTGGTGTGATTTTATTTGAAAAATTAGGACTGCCGGTTATCAAAAAGACCAAAACAGGCTACTCTACGTCTGCGGATGTCCTTGAAAAGCTTGAAGACAAGCACGAAATTATTCGGTCCATTCTGCATTACCGTCAAATAGGAAAGCTGCAATCCACTTATGTGGAAGGCTTAATGAAAGTGACGCGCAAAGATACGCATAAAGTGCACACAAGATTTAATCAGGCACTTACACAAACAGGAAGACTAAGCTCAACAGACCCAAACCTTCAAAACATCCCGATTCGTTTAGAAGAAGGCCGAAAAATTCGTCAAGCGTTCGTTCCGTCAAAAGAAGGCTGGCTCATGTTTGCAGCTGACTATTCTCAAATTGAGCTGCGTGTACTCGCGCACATTTCTCAAGATGAGAACTTGATTGAAGCCTTTACGCAAGATATGGATATTCACACGAAGACTGCCATGGATGTGTTCCATGTCTCAGAAGAAGAAGTGACTTCCTCTATGAGAAGACAGGCCAAAGCTGTCAACTTCGGAATCGTATATGGAATTAGTGATTATGGACTGTCTCAAAACCTTGGGATTACAAGAAAAGAAGCAGCGGCCTTCATTGACCGTTATTTAACAAGCTTTAAAGGCGTGAAAACCTATATGGAGGACATCGTGCAGGAAGCAAAACAAAAAGGATATGTGACCACGCTTCTTAAACGCAGACGATATATCCCAGATATCACAAGCCGTAATTTTAATGTGAAAAGCTTTGCTGAAAGAACGGCAATGAACACACCGATCCAAGGCAGTGCCGCCGATATCATCAAAAAAGCGATGATTGATATGGCACGAAAGTTAAAAGAAGAGAATCTGCAGGCAAATCTGTTATTGCAAGTGCACGATGAACTGATCTTTGAAGCGCCAAAAGAAGAAATCGCCATATTAGAAAAAATCGTCCCTGAAGTCATGGAAAGCGCACTTCAGCTTGATGTGCCGCTAAAAGTCGATTTCGCTTCAGGCCCATCTTGGTACGACGCAAAATAAAGAGAGAGAAAAAGGAGCGAGGAGCATGCCGGAATTACCAGAGGTTGAGACCGTCCGGCGCACTCTTCAGCGGTTAGTCAAAGGAAAAACGATTGAAACGGTCGATATCAAATGGCCAAATATCATCAAACGTCCTGGGGAACCGGAAGAGTTCGCTAGAAGGATGGTAGGAGAAACCATTCAAACCATTGAAAGAAGAGGGAAGTTTCTACTCTTTCATTTAGACCACTATGTGATGGTCTCCCATTTAAGAATGGAAGGGAAATACCGTGTACATGAAACTGGTGAGCCTTATGATAAACATGTACACGTCGTCTTTACGTTCACAGATGGTACCGAACTTCGGTACCAGGATGTCCGTAAATTTGGGACGATGCATCTATTTCAGCCAGGCGAAGAAGAAAAAGAACTTCCGCTATCACAGCTGGGGTATGAACCTTTTTCAGATTCATTTACACCAGACTATTTATGGGAGCAATTAAAGAAAACCTCCCGCGTAGTCAAAACGGCTTTACTTGATCAAAAAATCGTGGTTGGCCTCGGTAATATTTATGTAGATGAAGTGCTGTTTAAATCAGGCATTCATCCAGAAACAAAAGCGAATCAGCTAAGTCTTGCATCTTGCAAGGTGCTCCACAAACATATTATTGACACGCTTCAAGTGGCTGTTGATGCAGGAGGCAGCACGATTCGCTCCTACATCAATTCACAAGGTGATATTGGGACTTTTCAATTACAGCTTCTTGTATATGACCGGCGGGGAGAACCTTGTCAGACGTGCGGCAGTATCATAGAGAAAACAGTGGTGGGAGGGCGTGGCACTCATTTTTGTGTGACCTGCCAAAAACGCCCTTCATAAAGGTAAGCCGTCAGCATGCTTCCTTTTTGCCATGCATACGATAAAAAACATTCTTTTTTCAGCAAGGTGTAGACTGACACACAGCCCACCTGCTCTTCATATAGTGAAGAAGAGTCTAAGGACGCCTAGAGACTCTTGATCATCGTTGCATGAACAGAAAGGAAGAGTACAGGTATGATTTCGTTTTCGCTTCTGTTTTTAGCTATTGCCGTCAGCATTGACAGCTTTTCTGTAGGTTTTACGTATGGTCTTCGCAAGATGAGGATTCCATTTAAAGCCATCGTTATTATTGCTTGCTGTTCAGGAATTGTGTTGCTCATTTCCATGCTGATTGGCAGCCTGCTCACGACATTCCTCCCTGTCTCAGTGACAGATAAACTGGGTGGAGGCATCTTAATTGCCATCGGACTTTGGGTTCTGTATCAATTTTATAAACCCGCGAAAGAGCGTGATTTGCTCCTTCATGAAAAAACACTTCTCAATATAGAAGTGCAGTCTCTTGGGCTTGTGATTCATATTTTACGAAAGCCTACAAGTGCAGATATTGACCGCTCTGGCACCATTAATGGAATGGAAGCGGTGCTTCTTGGAATTGCTTTATCCATCGATGCATTTGGTGCAGGGATTGGTGCAGCGATTCTTGGTTTTTCTCCAATTGTCATGAGCATCACGGTCGCTGTGATGAGTTCTCTTTTTGTATGCATCGGACTGCGTGCAGGTCATTATTTGGCCAATTGGCGCTGGATCGATAAACTCGCATGCTTACCAGGGCTGTTGCTCATTTTAATTGGGATGTGGAAGCTGTAAAGGAGGAAACGAATTGACGCTCGTCATTGGATTAACAGGCGGGATTGCTAGCGGAAAAAGCACAGTCTCGCAGATGATAAAAGAGAAAGGCATTCGGGTGGTGGATGCTGATATCATTGCAAAAGAAGCGGTTTCTAAAGGATCGGCTGCCCTTCATCAAATCGTTCAAACTTTTGGTGAAGAGGTTCTTCTGTCAAATGGTGAACTGAACCGGCAGCAGCTTGGAGCGATCATTTTTTCTGATGAAGAGAAAAGAAAAAAGCTCAATGCCATCGTTCATCCTGAAGTCAGAAAGGAAATGCTCGAGCAGCGTGATGAAGGGGTGAGCAACAATGAAACATTTGTTGTGCTTGATATCCCGCTCCTATTCGAGAGCAAGCTGGAAGGTCTAGTCGACCGCATCATCGTTGTGTACACGACGCCTGAATTGCAGCTGTCGCGGCTCATGAATCGAAACGACCTGAGCGAGGAAGAAGCACTGAATCGCATTCACTCCCAGCAGCCTCTTGAGGAAAAATGCCAAAAAGCAGACCGCGTGATAGAAAACACAAAAGATCTTGCTTTTATTAGAAAGCAATTAGAGAACATATTAAACGAATGGGAACATACAGATAAGTAAGAGTACATACAGTACTCTTCTTTTTTTATGCTTTTTTCGTCAATTTCATTGCAAAGAACAGCCCTTTTTTGAAAATATACGTTTATATACTGGCAATTACATTCTAATGTGATATACTAATTTCATAAATAAATTTATTGAGTATAACACATAATAGAGGAGTGACCTGTTCATGAAGGTAAAAGCAGCGATCAATGGGTTTGGCAGAATTGGACGCATGGTCTTCAGAAAAGCAATGCTTGATGATCAAATTCAAATTGTAGCGGTGAACGCAAGCTATCCTGCCGAAACGCTAGCACATTTAATTAAATATGACACAAATCATGGACGTTACGAATGCGATGTGACAGCAGAAGATGACGCGTTGATTGTCAATGGCAAAAGAGTGCTTTTGCTCAATAATAGAGACCCAAAGCAGCTTCCATGGGGAGAGCTTGGGATTGATATCGTGATCGAAGCAACAGGGAAATTTAATTCAAAAGATCAAGCGATGGGCCATATAGATGCCGGAGCGAAAAAGGTCGTACTTACAGCTCCAGGTAAAAATGAAGACGTTACAATTGTAATGGGTGTCAATGAGGATGATCTTGATCCTGAAAAGCACGTCGTTATTTCAAACGCATCATGTACAACAAACTGTTTAGCACCAGTTGTCAAATTGTTAGATGATGAATTTGGCATCGACAACGGCTTAATGACAACGGTTCATGCTTATACAAATGATCAAAAAAATATCGACAACCCCCACAAGGATTTGCGCCGGGCAAGAGCATGTGCCCAGTCCATCATTCCAACGACGACGGGTGCCGCTAAAGCGCTTTCTTTAGTGTTGCCGCACATGAAAGGGAAATTACATGGACTTGCACTTCGAGTGCCAGTTTCTAATGTATCGATGGTTGATCTTGTGGTCGACTTGAAAAAAGATGTCACAGCAGAAGAAGTCAATGCTGCCTTTGCAACGGCTTCAAAAACATCTCTTGCTGGCATATTAGACTACACCGATGAACCACTTGTCTCCACAGACTTTAACACAAACCCTTATTCTGCTGTCGTTGATGGACTTACAACGATGGTGATGGAAGGCAGAAAAGTAAAAGTTCTTGCATGGTATGACAATGAATGGGGCTATTCTTGCAGAGTGGTTGATCTTGTAAAGTTTGTTGGTTCCCAGATGAAAGAGCTTTCAGCTGTTTGAAATGAAGAAGACTGAACGTCCCTTTTCAAGAAATGAGAGAAAATCCCACTAAAAACACAGCTTGCAAAATGGGTCTAAACAAAGTATACTATTTTTCGTGAACTTCTTGTTCGCAGACTCATTCGGGTATACTTAAAGGGTTAGGACCTCTTTGGACTAACTTTCCCCCGTGGTATATGTCCGGTCCGGCTGCTTAGAACTTCACTCTTTCATTCTTGTTTAAGGGGGGTCCATGATGGAAACAATCGGACGTCACGTTATCTCCGAGTTATGGGGATGCGACTGTGATAAACTGAACGACATGGATTTTATTGAAAAAACGTTTGTAAATGCAGCTTTGAAATCAGGAGCTGAAGTAAGAGAGGTTGCTTTTCACAAATTTGCACCTCAAGGAGTAAGTGGAGTTGTCATCATTTCTGAATCTCATCTGACAATTCACAGCTTTCCTGAACATGGTTATGCGAGCATAGATGTTTATACTTGCGGCGATCTAGATCCGAATATTGCAGCAGATCATATCGGAGATGAACTAGGTGCTGAAACAAGAGAAAACATCGAAATTCCTCGAGGCATGGGACCTGTACAAGTGAAACAGGCGCAAGCCAAAGCACTGTAAACATAAAAAAGATTGCAATGGGAGCTGGCCAAAAGCATTAAATGCCTTTGTGTTATGCTCCTTTTTATATTTGTTCCATACACGGGCATCCAGCATGATCCAACCTGTCTATACTTTTGTTCTAGGAAAACAAAGGTTTTTTTTATAAAATAAAGAAGAGGGTTTATGACAAAGGGGATACGTGTATGACTTTAGGACAAAAGCTAAAACGATTCATTTCAAATCATACAGAAACATCTGACCATCATCCAGTGTCAGAGCTGAAAAGCCATTACTACAAATCGACACAAACTCAAGTTTTCCAAGCGGTAGAAGCCGTTCTTTCAAGAAACGATTCCTATCAAGTGACATCTGTTTCAGCAGAACGAGGTGAAATCAGCGCAAACATACGAACGCCGAAAAAAGCTTTTCTCGTGGCGACTGTCATTTCAATTCGTCCTTTTGAAACAGCTGTCGATTTTAATGTGACAACAGAAACAGCACTGCCAACAGACTTTGGCTACAGTCAAAAGGCTGTTTTGTCCCTCTATAAAGAACTAGACAAACAACTTCCAAGAAGAGATCGGAGCTGATGAAATGAAATGTCCCACATGTCAGCACCTTGGCACAAGGGTGCTTGATTCAAGACCAGTAGATGAAGGGAAGTCCATCCGTCGGAGAAGAGAGTGTGAAAGCTGTCAATATCGCTTCACGACGTTTGAAAAATTAGAAGAATTGCCATTGATTGTGGTGAAAAAAGAAGGAATTCGAGAAGAATTCAGCCGGGAAAAGATGCTGAGAGGCCTCATCAAAGCATGTGAAAAACGTCCTGTCGCTTTAAAACAGCTCGAGGATGTCTGCTTTAACATCGAGAAGGAATTGCGTAACCAAGGCATGTCAGAGGTGAAAAGCGAGCTTGTAGGGGAAATGGTGATGGACGAGCTGGCGAAAATTGATGAAGTGTCTTACGTCAGGTTTGCCTCGGTATACCGTCAATTTAAAGATATCAATGTATTTATTGATGAATTAAAAGATTTATTAAAGAAAGAACGCTAAAAAAGAGCTGAAGATTCTTCATGCTCTTTTTCCTGCGTAAAGCGTAAAACGCAAAAAGAGTGTACAATGAAGACAACCGTATTAAGGGAGGATCAGCATATGACAGAGCATTGGAAGGAAGTGCTAGCCGTCGATCCGTATGTCGTCAAAAGCGCTTCATTGCTCGGTGACATCGATAGACAGCTTATTACTCTTTTATATCAGCCGCTTATTGGCATGTCCGCTTTCAGTTTATACATGACGCTGTGGGGAGAGCTGGAACAAAATCGAATGTGGGGGAAACCCGCACCTCACCGTCAGCTGATGGTGATGCTGCAAACGAACTTAAATGATATTTTTGAGGAGCGCTTAAAGCTTGAAGCGATCGGATTACTCCGCACATATGAACAGGAAACGGAAGAAGGCAGACTGTTTACATATGAGCTCGTGCCGCCGCTGAGACCGGATGAATTTTTCCAAGACGGTATGCTGAATGTCCTTTTGTATCATCGGGTAGAGAAAGCAAAATATATGCAGCTTCGTGATTATTTTTCTTATCCAGGAGTTCCTGCTGATGCAAAGAACATCTCCCGATCGTTTGAAGAAGTGTTTCACGTCTTGCAGCCAGGAGAGCGCAAGATGACAGAGGAAATCAATCAGGCGTCATCGCTTGACGAGGGCTACGAATATGTGACAGTTGGCTCAAGTCAGCCTGCACCGCTTTCAGATGAATCTTTTGATTTTGATCTATTGTTAGCAGGCATGTCGGATATGATGATTCCGAGAAAAGCTTTGACAAAGCAAGTGAAAGAGACAATTAAGAAGTTAGCGGTCGTCTATGGCATCACCCCGCTGCAAATGCAAAATATTGTCGCAGGTGCCTGTGGTTCAGATCAGATGATATCAACTGAGGATCTGCGAAAAGCAGCGAGAGACTGGTATCAAATTGAATACAGAGGTGAACAGCCGAAGCTGATTGATCAAAAACAGCCAAGGCATTTACGTCACAATGTCACGCAAAATTCAGGTGCAGATGCGCCTGATGCGAAATTGATTGAAAAGCTTGATCATATTTCGCCTAGAGAGCTTCTAAAAGATATGGCAGATGGCATTGAGCCGACGTATGCAGACTTAAGAATTGTTGAAGATATTATGCTTGAGCAGCAGCTAGAGCCTGGGGTCATGAATGTCCTGATCTACTATACACTGCTAAAAACCGATATGAAACTGTCCAAAACATATATGCAGAAAATCGCCGCCCACTGGGTGCGAAAGAAAATCAAAACAGTGGCAGCTGCTATGAAAATTGCCAAAGAAGAGAATAGGCAAATGACAGAATGGGCGCAGCAAAAAAATAAGCGTCAATCATATGGGGCAGGAAAAGTGATCCGCGAGGAGAAACTGCCTGACTGGATGAAGGAAGCTGAAACGAAAGAACAGCCAAAGGAACAGACAGATAACTTGTCTACAGAGGACCTCGAACGAGAAAAAGAAAAATTGTTAGATCAGTTTAATAATATGAAAAAGTACAATGCACATTAATGTGAGGTGAGATGGAGATGAAACCGATCGGTCGTTCATTTGATCAGCTAAAAGGGCGGGTAGATTTTCGCGTGAGATACAATCAGATTAAAGAAAGTGTCCTAGCTGATGAAGATGTAAAAGCTTTTTTAAAGGAGCATCAAGAGGACATCCAAGAAGACATGATCAATCGCAGCTTGAACAGGCTCTTTGAATATGTACAACAATCAAAGGGCTGTTCTTACTGCTTAGAGGAAGAGAATGTAAATGTCATTTTAGACGGGTATCACCCGAAGCTTGTGATCAAAGGTCAGAGCATTGATATTGAATATTCCCCTTGTCCTGTCAAACTGCGGCTTGATAGACAGAAAAAACAGCAAGAACTTATGAAAAGTATGTATATTCCGCAGAATGTTCTTCAAGCGACGTTTGCTGATTTAAATGTGGTTGGAAGACAAGAAGTCATTCAAAAAGTAGGTCAATTCTTGCAAAGTTATGATGAAACAGGTAAGGGCAAAGGCCTCTATTTACATGGAAAGTTTGGGGTCGGAAAAACATTTATTCTGGCAGCGATTGCGCAGCAGCTAGCGGTAAAAGAGTATCCATCTCTCCTTGTATACGTGCCTGAATTTGTGAGAGAGTTAAAAAATTCGTTAGCCGATCATACACTCGAAGAGAAGCTGAATATGGTCAAGTCAACACCGATTTTAATGCTTGATGATATTGGAGCAGAGTCGATGACAAGCTGGGTACGAGATGAACTTTTAGGAACAATCTTGCAATACCGCATGGCAGAGCAGCTGCCGACTTTTTTCTCTTCTAATTTCTCACCGAATGAGTTAAAGCATCACTTTACGTACTCACAGCGCGGGGAAAAAGAAGAGGTGAAGGCAGCTCGATTAATGGAACGTATTCTCTACCTAGCTGAACCAGTTCTGCTTGAAGGGGAAAATCGCCGTCATTTATAAAAAGATAGGTCACGTGAAGGGGAGCGGATAAAATGAATAAAAGAAAATGGCTGCTTTTCCTCGTGATTGGCGTCCTAGCTGCTGTGCTATGGTGGCTCAACAAACAGCATCTTCAACTGTCGCCGAAAGATGTGAAGAATTGGATTCTTCAATTTGGGATGCTAGCTCCCTTTGTCTTTCTTTTCTTATCACTTTTTCGTCCATTTGTGCTTGTCCCTCTCACCGTCTTTTCGCTAGCAGCAGGTTTGGCATTCGGCAGTGTCCTTGGGACCATTTATGCCTTAGCTGGCGCGACAGCAGGTGCAACAGGATCTTTCCTGCTTGCCTCAACCTTCCGTTCAAACAAGCAGGAAACCGAATCAAGCAATCGGAAGCTAAAAGCGGTGACGTCCCGTATTCAAGAGCATGGATTTCTTTATATCCTCTTATTACGCATTGCGCCCATTCACTTTGATTTTGTCAGTTATGCCGCAGCAGCTTCACGTGCGAATTATCGTGCATTTACGGCAGCGACTTTTTTAGGATTAATACCTGGTACTGTGGCGTTAAATGTCCTTGGATCAAGCTTTGTGAGCGGAAATTATGCCGCCTTAGCGATTGTTTGTTTGATTTATTTGATCTTTATCTCAGTGCCACTGATTTTAAAAAGAAAGATGCCTGATTTATTTTAGGCGTCTATTTTTTATGTTCTCCCCATATATATGTAACAGATGTCGTTAGGGGGGACAAACATGCTTGAAATAATCTTTGAAGATGAATATGATACCGCCGCTTTTTTACATCTTGCTGAACACTTGGACAGTCGGCATCACATTTCGATTCAACAAGGGAAAGACCGGCTTCTCATAGAAGCGAAGAAATCAGGAGAAGCCATAGAGCACATTGTGCGGACATTGCTGATTCACTTTTTTTTGGAATGCAAAGAAAATGAACGCATGCGCAGCATCCTTGAAAACACATACTTATTTAAAGATCCAGAAGAGCAACACCAAATTCTTTCAATCGCCCATAGTATCATGAAAGGGGATCTAGATGATATCCCAGGAATTCATCAAGACCCATCGAGGGAGGATCTGTTAAAAAAAGAGCTTGAGACGATTTCTTTACAGAAAGGTGTTTTTTCCATTGGTTCATTTATGACATTTAGGCTCTCAGCGTATGACAGAAGGCTGAAGAACTATGTTGAAGTATCCATCGAAGAATATAAAATGGAACAAGAATATCAAAACTTTATTCAATCCCTTCGAGACTATGTGATGTCAAGAGAACCTAAGCTTGAAAAAGTACATGTTGTGCATCAGGACCGCCTGATGATTTGGGAATTTCGGTACGCTTCTGAGCGTGATCAAAAACAATACATAGACAGACAGTTTGTAAGAGAGCATCCAATGTATATTGATTCGCAGTTGATTGCACCGCTTGTATCCATTGCGCCACAAAAGATTGACCTATTTACAGATGATACAGGTCACTCGATGGTGCAAACCATTCAAAATATTTTTCAAGAAAGAGTTGAGGTATTCCCTCTTCATTCGTTTCAGGAACAGCATGTTCAATTTGTTCCTAGTCATTTGGAAAAGAAAAGTGAAAAGCTTTCTTGATTTTCACGAAAAAACGTTTTATAATACGGTGTAACTTCATACAGAGACCGTATTGATAAGGACATGAACAAATGAACACCCGCTTAAAGAGAGGGAAGCCGTGGCTGAAAGCTTCCTAGCAGAGGACCATTTGCTTTACCACCTTTGAACATCAGCTGTGAACTGTTTAGTAATAGCTGACGGGAATTCCCGTTATTGAACCACAAGCCGTATTTGCTTTTGACAAAGCAAGCTGCAAATACGGGAAAAAGGGTGGAACCACGATTCCGTTTATTCAACCTCGTCCCTTTCCAGGGGGCGGGGTTTTTATATTGCCAAAAAAAGGAGTGACTAGAGATGTCAGAACAAATTCAACTTACATTTCCAGATGGAGCAGTCAAGGAGTTTGACAAAACAGCTACAACAGAAGACATCGCGGCATCAATTAGCCCAGGCCTAAAGAAAAAAGCGCTTGCCGGTAAATTGAACGGCAAAGAAATAGATCTGCGTACGCCGCTGTTAGAAAGTGGAACAATCGAGATCATCACAGATAAGAGTGAAGAAGCGCTCGATATTATGCGCCACAGCACAGCGCATTTGCTTGCACAGGCAATCAAACGCATTTATGGAAAAGAGCATCACGTCCAGTTTGGCGTAGGCCCTGTCATCGAAAATGGCTTTTACTATGATGTCGACATCGATGTAGCGATTACACCTGAAGATTTACCAAAGATTGAAAAAGAAATGAAAAAAATCATTAACAGCAATTTGCCGATTGAGCGCATTGAAGTTTCAAGAGAAGAAGCGAAAGCACGCTTTGAAGCAATTGGCGATGAATTGAAGCTAGAGCTGTTAGAAGCAATCCCAGAAGGCGAAGCCGTCACAATTTATGAGCAAGGTGAATTCTTCGATCTATGCCGCGGTATTCACTTGCCATCTACAGGGAAAATCAAAGAATTCAAGCTATTAAGCCTTGCAGGTGCTTACTGGAGAGGCGACAGTAACAACCAAATGCTACAGCGTATTTACGGAACAGCTTTCTTCAGCAAAGAAGAATTAAACGAGCATTTACGTCTGCTTGAAGAAGCAAAAGAGCGTGATCACCGTAAACTAGGCAAAGAATTGAAACTGTTTGCGAACTCTCAAAAGGTGGGCCAAGGTCTTCCGCTCTGGCTGCCAAAAGGGGCCACAATTCGCCGCGTCATTGAGCGTTATATTGTTGATAAAGAAGTACGCCTTGGTTATGAGCATGTGTATACACCCGTTCTTGCGAGTGTAGAATTGTATAAAACATCAGGCCACTGGGCGCATTATCAAGAAGACATGTTCCCTGTGATGGAAATGGACAATGAAGATCTTGTTCTCCGTCCAATGAACTGCCCGCACCATATGATGATTTATAAAAATGAGCCGCATAGCTATCGTGAACTACCAATTCGGATTGCAGAGCTTGGTACAATGCACCGTTATGAAATGTCAGGTGCTTTATCCGGCCTTCAGCGTGTTCGCGGGATGACATTAAACGATGCCCATATCTTTGTTCGTCCAGATCAAATCAAAGACGAATTCATCCGGACAGTTCGCCTAATTGAAGAAGTGTATCAAGACTTTGGCTTGAATGACTACACATTCCGCTTATCTTATCGTGATCCAGAAGATACTGAGAAGTATTTTGACGATGATGCAATGTGGAATAAAGCACAGTCTATGCTGAAAGATGCAATGGACGAGCTTGGACATGACTACTATGAAGCAGAAGGCGAAGCGGCATTTTATGGTCCGAAGCTTGACGTCCAAGTAAAGACAGCTCTTGGAAAAGAAGAGACTTTGTCTACTGTACAGCTAGACTTCTTACTTCCAGAGCGTTTCGATCTCACATATATCGGAGAAGATGGAAAACACCATCGTCCAGTTGTCATTCATAGAGGAGTTGTGTCCACAATGGAACGCTTCGTTGCCTTCTTAATTGAAGAATACAAAGGAGCTCTTCCAACATGGCTGGCACCTGTACAATTCCAAGTCATCCCGGTTTCACCATCTGTCCATCTAGATTACGCGAAAAAAGTGCAAGAACGTTTGCAGCTTGAAGGACTGCGTGTAGAACTAGACAGTCGTGATGAAAAAATAGGATACAAAATTAGAGAAGCGCAAATGCAAAAGATCCCGTACATGCTGGTTGTCGGTGATCAAGAAGCAGAAAATGGCGCGGTCAATGTAAGAAAATATGGGGAACAAGATTCAGAAACAATGGACCTCGAAGCTTTTGTGAAACATGCAGTCGCAGAAGCAAAAAAATAATGAAGGCGAACGAAACAGTCAGTGATCTCATCTATTGAGGTTGCTGGCTTTTTTCTTATGGAAAAAAATTCTCCACTAGTGATCCATTTGCGCAAATGATACGTTTAGATAGTACGAAAGTATGGGTAAGTATGTACTATTAGAGAGAGGCAAATTGGGGGAATGAAAGCAATGATTCAAACAACAAATACTTTATCAACACAAGTATTAGAGCAATCAGCTGTGCTTCGTGCGCTAGAGCACTCACTGGCGATGATTGAATTTGATGTCACAGGTAAGGTCCTATGGGTCAATGATATTTTTGCAAAAGCCATGAAATATTCAAAGGAAGAAATGATTGGTTTAAAGCATAGACAGTTTTGTCCTCCGCATATTGCAGAAGACGCAAGTTATCAAATGTTTTGGAAGCGTTTGAAGAATGGTCAAGTGTTTCAAGAAAAGGTGCAGCGGATCACGAAGTACGGTGACACCTTATGGCTTGAAGCGACTTATACACCAGTGCTCGATGAAGAGGGGAATGTAGTGGCTGTCGTCAAAGTGGCAACAGATATTACGGAGAGAGAAAACACAATGAAGCAGGTAGTAGAAGACCTAAAGGATATGTCTGCAAAATTAATGGAGCGAGCGGAAATCGGCATCCAGCATAGTCAAAGTGTAAATGCTTCTTTTGAACATATCGCGAATGAAACTGATCAAAACATGAGTTTGCTAGAAGGGTTAACAGAGCAGGTGGAGTCGATCAGCTCAATTGCTACAACGATTAACAGTATCGCTTCCCAAACGCAGCTGCTCGCATTAAATGCGGCCATAGAAGCTGCGCATGCGGGTTCCTATGGAAATGGCTTTAGTGTCGTCGCAGCAGAAATCCGTAAGCTTGCGACAGATTCAAAGGAAGCGATCGTAAAGGTGGATCGTTATGTGAAGGCGATCCATTTAGAAGTTGAAAAGGTCAGCACCGGAACAAGCCGTGCAAAGACAAGCGTTTTTACAAACCGGGATCTTGTCAAGCAAGCAAGCGAAGAATTCATGAATGTAGGAGAAGCAGCACGCGGCTTAGATCGTCAAGCACAAAGTTTAGCAGCAATTGTATAGCCGAAAACGAAAAAACACCCAATCTCGATCAGGAGAAGGGTGTTTTTCCTATGGTTTATTTTAAAATATCAAACAATTCGTGTAAGTCTTTAATTTCATAATCTGGTGTCACATCTGTTTCATTTTTCTTGCCATGACGATTGATCCAAACGGTTTGGATGCCAGCGCGAGAAGCGCCGAGAATATCTGTTTTTGGATTATCTCCTACCATGATGACGTCATCTTTTGTGAGATTTAACAGCTGAAGGCAGTGCTCAAAGATGCCAGGATCAGGCTTTCCTTTTCCGTAATCTCCTGAAATCACAATTTCATTAAAGTAAGGGGCAAGTTCCGGAACACCTGCAAGTTTTTCTTTTTGCAGACTAGGATCTCCATTTGTTAAAAGAAGTAATTCATAGTTGCCCTTCAGGCGCTCTAAAACAGGATACGTTTCTTCATAGACATATGGGCGTTTTCTACGCTCTGCTGCAAAGAAATCTGCTAAGTATTGACCAAATGCTTCATCGTCAATGCCTGCCTCTTTTAAGCCGTTTGTCCATGCGTTTTTGCGATACTCTGGTGCAAGGGCGTTCAGCTTTTGAAAGCCTTCGCTAATCGGCTCACTAAAATTAGACCACAGTCCTTCAAAAGGATTAATGCCAATCATAACAGTATAATCATATGTTTCATAAGAAGAGTACAGCTTTCTTGCTTCTTCACGCACGATCTGTTCAAACGATTCTGGATCAAGTCCATATTTCTTTTCCGCTTCCCTGCATGTTTCCTGAAAAGTGGTATGAATGCTTTTTTCATCCCAAAGCAAAGTATCATCTAAATCGAAAAATACGGCTTTCATGATCTTCTCCCTTGTTATGTATGTAGTTACCCTCAATTGCATGTGACAGGCTCATGTTCATTTTACAATAGAAGTTTTAGAGTTTAAATAGCTTATTTAGTAATAAAAAAAGTGCACAAAAATGTGCACTCTTACATTATTTTGATAAATCAATGGTCTTATACTTACCGCCAGTCCATCCTAGTCCTGATGAGACTTGAAGCGAGAATTTCTTTTCGTTTGGAACTTCAAAAGCAATTTTACCTTTTTTAGATAATTTAGGATTTATTTGTTTTAAGAAGAAACTTGAATCGGTATCATTTACATACATATTATTTGTTGCAAGTGATTTGTATTCTGTGCCGTCTTTGCCAATTAACCTGAACATCTCAGTATCTACCATTCTACCTTTTTTACCTGTATTTTTGACCGTTATTTCAACAATCACAAATTTGCCGTCTGTCGTTACATCACTCATATACTGTTTTTGTAAAGATTTCGCTTCTGTTACGCTGTTTACTTGATAAGTAAAGTCTTCGACTGCTACTTTATCTCCAATTTTATGCGTTTTTTCTTTATTATTTTTCTTTTCGCTACTCGTTACTGCATTTTTAGAACCAGTGTTTGATGTATTATCTTTTTTGTTGCCGCCCCCAGCCATACAAGATACAAAGATAATGATCAAAATGAGAATAATGATACTAAGACACCCAATCTTAAAAAACTTTTTCAAATAAATCCCCTACTTTTCCTTATTTTATTAAATGAATTTGAATACTTCTCCAATGATAAGTCTAAAGGATTATAAAATCAATCATTTTTTTGAAAAAATAGATATAATATCCTTTTTTATATGGAATATGATTTATATTTTTGTTTATTTTGTGTATACAACTTGATTTATATCGGTGTGTTAATGAAATATTGAAGGAATTGAAGAGACTTTATTTTCTTTTTAAATAAGTCTTGCCCAAAACGTTTCGTCATGCTAAAATGAAAAAGTTGTTTCAAGAGTTCGGTTACTTGACGGACAAATGAAAATTGTGTAGAATAGTTAACGAATTGAATAGATATCACAAGCAGAAGCACCCGCTTCTCACCTGATTGACACATGTTTGTAGTTGACAGGTTGACCGTACATTTATTTTTTCATGCAAATGTTCGCAGTGTGGGTGTTTTATATGCCCACACTTTTTGTTTGCCTGTAAAACATACAACGAAATGGTCAAAATGAATTGTGAACTCAATTCAAAATCTCATGGAGGTGGCTCACTATTAGCAAAGATCAATTAGTTAATGAAGGTATTCGTGCGCGTGAAGTTCGTTTGATCGGACAAAATGGCGATCAGCTGGGGATTAAAACCCGCCAGGAAGCTCTGGAAATTGCTACGAAAGCCAATCTTGACCTTGTGTTAGTTGCTGCAAATGCAAAACCACCTGTTTGCCGAATCATGGACTACGGTAAGTTCCGATTCGAACAACAGAAGAAGGAAAAAGAGGCACGTAAGAATCAAAAAATCATTAGCTTAAAAGAAGTTCGGTTGAGCCCGACAATCGATGAACATGATTTTAACACGAAGCTCCGTAATGCAATCAAATTCCTTGAAAAGGGAGATAAAGTGAAAGCTTCTATCCGCTTTAAAGGCCGTGCGATTACGCATAAAGAAATCGGACAGCGCGTGTTAGACCGTTTCTCTGAAGCTTGCGCTGAAGTAGCAACAGTAGAAACAAAACCTAAGATGGACGGACGCAGCATGTTCCTCATGCTTGCACCAAAAGTCGAAAAGTAAAAGTAACAGAGGGAGGAAACATCCAATGCCAAAAATGAAAACTCACCGCGGATCTGCTAAACGTTTCAAAAAAACAGGTTCTGGTAAACTTAAACGTTCTCATGCGTACACAAGTCACTTGTTCGCTAACAAATCTACAAAGCAAAAACGTAAATTGCGTAAGAGCGCAATCGTAAGTGCTGGAGATTTCAAACGTATCAAACAACAACTTGCAAACATCAAGTAATCTGGAATAGGAATCATAGGAGGGAATTACAATGCCAAGAGTAAAAGGCGGAACTGTGTCGCGTCAGCGTCGTAAAAAGGTTCTTAAATTAGCAAAAGGTTATTTCGGTTCAAAACATAGATTATATAAAGTAGCAAACCAACAGGTGATGAAATCTGGAAACTACGCTTTCCGTGACCGTCGTCAGAAAAAACGTGACTTCCGTAAACTATGGATCACTCGTATCAATGCTGCAGCTCGTATGAACGGTCTTTCTTACAGCCGTTTAATGCATGGCTTAAAGCTTTCTGGTATCGAAGTAAACCGCAAAATGCTTGCTGATCTTGCTGTGAATGACCTAAACGCATTCAACCAGCTTGCTGATGCTGCAAAAGCACAACTAGACAAGTAAGTCATATAAAAGATCATTCCGCCAAGGAGTGATCTTTTTTTCTCATCATGTGAGGTGAAATCAATGAATATCGCTCTGATCGTGCTGCTCATCTTGGTCAATGTCTATGGGTTTTGTCTCATGGGAGAGGATAAACGCCGGGCGAAAGCACACAAATGGAGAATATCAGAAGCGCACTTATGGAGTGCCGCAGTACTTTTTGGTGCTGCTGGGTCATTTCTTGGCATGCAGTATTTCCGTCATAAAACAAAGCATCCTGCCTTTCAAATGGGTATGCCTGCTTTAATTGTTGTCCAATTGGTGATATTGGTCTATCTCAATCTCATCTGAAAAGGGAGCAGACGCCGTTAAGTCGGCGTGTCTGCTCCCTTTTTATGTTTGATTTTTTTGATGGGCTGATCCCAATCAATTTTTGTTTGAGGATACCGTTCAATGATGTTTTCCTCAAGTTTTTCAAAGTCTTCTAATGTGAATTCATTTAGCTTCTCAGGTGACTCCGTCCAAACGTAAATGGAGTGGACAAACAGAGGATGATCCTTAGAAGGAACATGCTTCTCCCCTTCAAACAAGACACCTTTATAGACGAAATTAAAATTTTTGCGGGCATTTTGCTGTTCGTCCATAAAATAAAAGCCTTCTTTTAATTGTGCTTGTTTCAGCTTTCTTCTCGGGTTTGAGAAGAATTTTACCGCCATGTAGAAAATATAGACAAGCAATGCAACAAGAGCAAGTCTAATGAGGATGACAAACATGACAGGATGCACCTCCAATACCGTTATCTGATGTACTACGAATGAGAAAGACAAAAGGTTTCAACTTTTTTTAAAAAAATATTTCGATTTACGAAAAAATATTCATAAAAAGATCGTATTGAACGAAAGAGGTTTTGTATAATAAGAATGCACCATGAAGAAAAAGGAGGATACACATAATGACAAAACTAGATCAAACATTAACTATGCTGAAAGACCTAACGGATGCAAAAGGGATTCCAGGAAATGAACGTGATGTAAAAAAAGTCATGCAGTCATACATAGAAACATATGCGGATGAAGTCTCTACAGACCGCCTTGGCAGCTTAATTGCTAAGAAGGAAGGAAATGCAAATGGGCCTAAAGTGATGCTTGCTGGTCACTTAGATGAAGTAGGATTCATGGTGACAAAAATCGATGACAAAGGCTATATTCGTTTTCAAACGGTCGGTGGCTGGTGGTCACAAGTTATGCTGGCGCAGCGTGTCACCATTGTGACGAAAAAAGGAGACATTACAGGTGTGATTGGTTCTAAACCGCCACATGTCTTATCACCAGAAGCACGAAAGAAATCAACCGAAATCACAGATATGTTCATTGATATTGGGGCTTCGAGCAAAGAACAGGCAATGGAATGGGGCGTCCTCCCTGGAGATCAAATCGTACCTTACTTTGAGTTTACGGTAATGAATGACGAAAAAATGCTTCTTGCAAAAGCCTGGGACAACCGTATCGGCTGTGCAGTAGCTATTGATGTCATGAAGAATTTAAAGGATACTCAGCATGAAAATATTGCATACAGTGTAGCAACTGTCCAAGAGGAAGTTGGCTTACGCGGAGCTAAAACAGCTGCAGCTACAATCCAGCCTGATATTGGATTTGCTATTGATGTTGGAGTAGCAGGTGATACACCAGGTATTACTGAAAAAGAAGCAACAAGCAAACTTGGCAAAGGACCAACGATTGTTGTATTCGACGCTTCCATGGTTTCTCATAAAGGGCTTCGCGATTTTGTTGTCCAAACTGCAGATGAATTAAACATTCCTTATCAATATGATTCCATGCCAGGTGGAGGAACAGATGCTGGAGGTATTCACTTAACAGGTCATGGTGTTCCATCACTATCCATCGGGATTCCAAGCAGATATATTCATACCCATGCAGCCATGATTCATCGAGATGATTATGAAAATGCGGTGAAGCTTTTAACAGAAGTCATCAAAAGACTTGATCAAAAAACGGTCGAACAAATTACGTACGGTTCTTAATGATGAAACCTTTCCTCAGTATGGGGAAAGGTTTTTTAATTGCGTTGAATTTCCCAGGAAATGAACTTTGGAATGTAAGTTGTGTCAAAAGAACTGTTTTCAGTAAATGAAGTGATATTTTTCTAGTGAGGAAGGCACATGTGATCCATCTTGTATTTATGTAAGATGAAATCAATAAAAAGGACAGAGCTAATTGAGGCTCTGTCAAAAGAGAGTTTATGGAAGTAGGTGAAGCTTATTTTAGATTAAATCAATTATTCCTATTTGTCAACTTGGTTTTAAAAGAAAGAAAAATCACTCAATTTATGTTATATTTGTAACAAATTGTTTATACAAAGGGGATGGTTAAATGAATGCGGTTTCAATTGTGATAGGATCGATGTGTATTTTAGCGATTGCCTATCGCCTCTATGGCACGTTTATGATGGTGAAGGTACTAAAGGTCACAGATGATCATCCTACACCGGCTCATGCACTCGAGGATGGGAAAGATTATGTGCCAACAAACAAATGGGTCACATTTGGGCATCACTTTGCTGCAATTGCCGCTGCCGGTCCATTAGTTGGTCCGATTTTAGCCGCACAATTTGGGTATTTACCTGGTCTCCTTTGGCTCTTAATTGGAGCGGTGATTGGCGGAGCTGTTCATGATCTTGTGGTCTTGTTTGCTTCGATGCGAAAAAAGGGGAAATCACTATCCGAGGTAGCGAAAGAGGAGCTCGGTCCTGTGGCAGGATTTTGCACAGGGCTCGCCATGTTATTTATTATTACAATTACAATGGCAGGACTGTCCATGGTTGTGCTTCATGCTTTAGAACGAAATCCTTGGGGAACCTTTGCAGTTGGTATTACCATTCCAATAGCGATGGGAGTCGGCCTTTATTATAAAAAGACTGGCAATTTAAAGCTGGCGACATCTGCGGGATTCATATTACTGATGTTGGGGGTATTCCTTGGACCGAATATTCAAGGAACAGCACTTGGAGATTTGTTAACACTTGATACAAAAACGCTTGCCCTTGCCCTGCCAATCTATGCTTTTTTTGCTGCGGCCCTGCCGGTTTGGCTGCTTTTGGCACCAAGAGACTATTTAAGCAGTTTTATGAAAATTGGTGTTTTCATTGCGCTCATTGCGGGAATCTTTGTGGTTAATCCATCCATCCAATTTCCGGCGTTTACGGAGTTTGTAAATGGAGGAGGGCCTGTCTTAGCTGGACCTGTATGGCCTTTTATTTCGATTACCATTGCTTGTGGTGCGATTTCTGGTTTTCATGCATTTGTTGGCTCTGGCACAACGCCAAAAATGCTAGATCGTTGGAGTGATATGAAGCCGGTGGCGTTTGGCGCGATGCTCGTAGAATGTTTAGTGGGAATCATGGCGTTAATTGCCGCTACTGCGCTTCATCCGGGAGATTATTTTGCAATTAATAGTACACCTGAAGTGTTCCGTACGCTTGGTATGAGTGTCGAGAATCTTCCTCAACTAAGCAAAGAAATCGGTCTTGACTTAGAAGGAAGAACAGGTGGAGCTGTTACATTAGCTGTAGGGATGGCGTACATCTTTACGGGTATTCCGTTCTTTAGTCATTTGGCCTCTTATTTCTTCCAATTCGTGATTATGTTTGAAGCCGTCTTTATTTTAACGGCGATTGACGCAGGAACCCGTGTCGCACGATATTTGATCCAAGACTTCTTTGGAGAAGCATATAAACCGCTGAAACGAAATGACTGGGTACCAGGGTCAGTCTTTGCAAGTGCACTTGCTTGTTTTATGTGGGGATACTTGCTTTACTCTGGAGACATTGGATCCATTTGGGCACTCTTTGGCGTGTCAAACCAGCTAATGGCCTCGGTCGGATTAATCATTGGAGCGACGGTTGTGTTGAAAATTGCGGATAAAAGGCGGTATATGTTGACTTGTTTAATTCCACTTGCTTACTTATATGTGACGGTGAATTATGCGGGTTATTGGATGGTTGCGAATGTCTATCTCAATCCTGAAGCATCTGGCTACAGTGTACTGAATGCCGTGCTTTCGATGATTATGCTGATTTTAGGTTTTGTCATTATCGTGTTCGCTATTAAAAAATGGATCGAGATTTGGCGCGATCCAGCTCTTCGAATGGAGACGCCAATCACTGGCTAAATAAACAAAGCCGGCTTGCTCATAGATAAGCAAACCGGCTTCTTGTTATTGCTGATGCTCAGGCTTTAAGCCCTGCTCTAATGTTTCAAGAATTTCATTTTTTTCATCCTCTGATGCCTCTTGCCATAACACCTCAAATAAAACGCCAAGCCCTGGCAGCATTTTTTCCTCGCCACTTTGAATCGCATCTAAAATCGTATGCTCAAGCTGCTCTTGATTATGGCCAGTGATGTTTTGAATCACTGCGCCTCTTAAATTAAAATCCATTGCCCACACTCCTTTTTTGATGGTGATAGTCCTATTCTGTCTCAAAGACAGGTTTATTATGTAGTGTGCTTGAGATATAATAAATTCATGATATTTAAAGGAGTTAAAGTCGCTTGAAATATATAGAATCAGCTAAAAACGCACACATTAAACAATGGAAAAAGCTCCATACAAAAAAAGAACGAACGAAAACAGGGCTATTCCTTGTTGAAGGAAAACACTTAGTAGAAGAAGCATTAAAAAGCGGGGTTGTGAAAGAGTTAATGGTCGCAACGCCTGATATGCTCCCTGCTGACATCGAGCCTGACATTGAGTTGTATGAATTAAGTGAAGAGGCTTTTACTGCGATGACGGAAACGGAAACACCTCAGCAAATCGCAGCGGTTTGTACAATTCCTGTATTTGAGGAGAAAAAGTATGAACGAATGCTTCTGTTAGATGCAGTGCAGGATCCGGGGAATTTAGGCACACTTATTCGGACAGCAGATGCAGCGGGTCTTGATGCTGTGGTCCTAGGGGATGGAACCGTTGATGCGTTTAACGGAAAAACGCTCCGTTCAGCACAAGGGTCTCATTTTCACCTGCCTATCTTCAAACAAACACTACAACAGACAATTCCAGCATTAAAGGCGCAAGGTATACCCGTATATGGGAGTGCTTTAAAAGATGCGAAAGAGTATAGACACATAGCATCAGAAGGTCCATTTGCGTTAATTATGGGCAACGAGGGAGCAGGTATTGATCCAGAGATTCTTCAAATGACAGATCAAAATTTATATGTTCCGATGTACGGACAAGCGGAATCATTAAATGTGGCTGTGGCAGCAGCGGTTCTTGTCTATCATTTGCGCGGATAGTGTTGCAACACGTCCTATTTTTCACTATAATGAAACTAATATTTTAAAAACCATGATAGAGGAAGATTGTTTCACGGAGCGTCCTAATAGGGAGAATGCATCGTAGACTGAAAGTGCATTTAAGGAATGCTGAAACAGGAATTCACCTCTGGAGTTGTCACCGGGACCGCAGATTTTGCGTAAAGGTGGACCGGATTCGTTTGATTCCGTTATGTCAATGAAGCTTATTCGCACATATATTTGTGCTTAACAAGGGTGGTACCGCGACCACAACTCGTCCCTTCTTTTTTGGAGGGGCGGGTTTTTTTATTGTCTTCAAACAATCAAACACCCGTTTATTCAGACGGTTTTGTATATTAAAAGGAGGATAACACTCATGCAAGAAACGTTAAAACAGCTTGAAACAGAAGCGATAGCGAAGGTAGAAGCAGCCAGCTCGCTAAAAGAAGTCAATGATATTCGTGTTCAATATTTAGGGAAAAAAGGTCCGATTACAGAAGTGCTGCGCGGAATGGGCAAGCTTTCCGCTGAAGAAAGACCAAAAATGGGCGCACTTGCAAATGAAGTGAGAGAGCAGATTGCTGGTGCCATTGCTGAAAAAAATGAGCAGCTAGAAGCAGAAGAAGTGAAAAAGAAACTGGCTTCTCAAACCATTGATGTCACATTACCAGCAAGTCCGATCAAAATCGGGGCAAGACATCCATTAACGATTGTCGTAGAAGATATTGAAGATTTATTTATCGGAATGGGCTATACCGTTGAAGAGGGCCCTGAGGTGGAAACAGATTACTATAACTTTGAAGCGCTCAATCTTCCAAAAGAACATCCGGCGCGTGATATGCAGGACAGCTTCTATATTACTGAAGACACACTCATGAGAACACAAACATCACCCGTTCAAGCACGTACACTTGAGAAATATAAAGGCCAAGGTCCTGTGAAGATCATCTGTCCTGGTAAGGTATATAGACGTGATAGCGATGATGCCACTCACTCGCATCAATTCATGCAGATTGAAGGACTTGTGGTAGATCACAATATTAGCATGAGTGACCTCAAAGGAACGCTTGAGACAGTCGCAAGAAAAATGTTTGGGGAAGATCGTGAAATTAGACTGCGCCCAAGCTTTTTCCCATTCACAGAACCTTCCGTTGAAGTTGATGTGTCATGCTTTAAATGCGGCGGGAAAGGCTGTTCCGTATGTAAAGGAACAGGCTGGATTGAAATTTTAGGTGCAGGAATGGTTCACCCGAATGTATTAAAAATGAGCGGATTTGATCCAGATACTTACCAAGGCTTTGCTTTTGGAATGGGTGTTGAACGTATTGCGATGCTGAAATACGGCATAGATGACATTCGTCATTTCTACACAAATGATATTAGATTCACGAAGCAATTTAAGCAGGACTAAGAGGAGGAAATCAACATGTTTGTTTCATATAAATGGTTAGAGGACTATGTCGATTTAGAAGGCATTCAGCCGGATGAATTAGCAGAGAAAATCACAAGAAGCGGAATTGAAGTGGAAGCCGTTGAGTATAAAGGCGAAGGCATCAAAGGTGTTGTCGTTGGACACGTCATTGAACGTGAACAGCATCCGAATGCGGATAAATTAAACAAATGTCTTGTTGATATCGGCGAAGACGCACCGGTGCAAATTATATGCGGGGCTCCAAATGTGGATAAAGGACAGCATGTGGCCGTCGCAACGGTTGGTGCAGTCCTTCCCGGAAACTTTAAAATTAAAAAAGCCAAACTGCGCGGTGAAGAGTCTCATGGCATGATTTGTTCTCTGCAAGAATTAGGCGTAGAGAGTAAGCTCGTACCAAAAGAATATGCAGAAGGCATCTTTGTTTTCCCGAATGACGTAAAACCAGGAGATGATGCCCTTCAAGCGCTTCAATTAGATGACGCGGTACTTGAACTTGGCTTAACACCAAACCGTGCCGATGCCCTTAATATGCTAGGTGTCGCTTATGAGGTTGCCGCCATTTTAGGGAGAGACATCAAGCTTCCTGATACAGCGCATGACACTTCTTCTGAAAAAGCAGCAGACTATATTTCTGTTAAAATTGAGGATCAAGAAGCGAATCCACTTTATGCAGCGAAGATCATTAAAAATGTAAAGATTGGACCAGCACCACTTTGGATGCAAACAAGATTGATGAATGCAGGTATCCGCCCAATTAACAACGTCGTGGATATTACGAATTTTGTCTTACTTGAATACGGTCAACCTCTACATGCCTTTGATTATGACCGGTTTGGTTCAAAGCAGGTGGTTGTACGTAAAGCGGCTGAAAATGAAATGATTCAAACTCTGGATGAACAAGAACGTACATTGTCTTCGAAGCATCTTGTCATTACAAATGGCACAAAAGCGCATGCTGTTGCAGGCGTCATGGGCGGTTTTGAATCAGAGGTGCGTGATGAGACGACAACGATTCTTTTAGAAGCGGCATATTTCAACGGTCAAACCGTCCGTCAAGCATCTAGAGACTTAGGGCTTCGCAGTGAATCAAGCACACGATTTGAAAAAGGGCTAGATCCGCAGCGGACGAAATCAGCAGCCGAAAGAGCAGCGCAATTGATCAGCACCTATGCAGGCGGCGAAGTGCTAAGTGGTACAGTTGAGGAAAACCACCTTGAAACAAGTATGAATGTCATCCACGTATCAACTGAGCGTGTGAACAAGGTGCTTGGCATGAGCATTTCAAAAGAAGATATGATTCAGATTTTCAACAAACTAGGCTTTACTGTGGGCGAATCAAATGATGTGCTTGTCGTAACGGTTCCTTCCCGTAGAATGGATATTACGATTGAAGAGGACCTCATTGAAGAAGTTGCGAGATTATACGGCTACGACAATATTCCATCTACACTGCCTGCGACAGCTGGTACCGTTGGCGGTCTCACGCCATACCAAGTGAAGCGCAGAAAGGTGAGACGTTTCTTAGAGGGCGCAGGGCTTTCTCAAGCGATTACGTATTCATTAACGAATCAGCATAAGTCCACAGCCTTTGCTCTAAATCCAGCTTATCAAACAAGACTTTCCCTGCCAATGAGTGAGGAACGCAGTGTGCTGAGACAAAGCCTTCTGCCAAACTTACTTGATTCTGTTGCATATAACTTAGCAAGACAAGCTGATTCTTTTGCCTTTTATGAAACGGGTTCTGTGTTCTTAGCGGGAACGGAAGGCGCAAAACCGGAGGAGAAAGAACATGTCGCTGGTGCGCTGACAGGCTTATGGCATAAAAATCTTTGGCAGGGCGAGAAAAAAGCTGTCGATTTTTATGTAGCGAAGGGTATTGCAGAAGGGCTGTTTGAAAAGCTTGGTGTATCAGAAGAGATCACGTATGTTCAAGCAGAGCGTGAGGGCCTTCACCCAGGACGTACAGCCGATGTTCATTTAAATGGAAAAGTGATTGGCTTTGTAGCTGCACTTCATCCAGTAGTGGAAAAGGAATTAGATTTAAAAGAAACGTATGTATTTGAATTTGATTTAACAGATGTAATGACGTCTGAAGCAGAGGATATGAAATATACGGCAATTCCGAGATTCCCAGCAGTGACAAGAGACATCGCACTTGTCGTCGATCAGCATATTTCAAGCGGACAGCTGGAGCAAGTCATTTATGAAGCTGGCGGCCAATTGCTCACAGACCTTTCCGTCTTTGATGTGTATGAGGGTGAGCATATGGAAGAAGGCAAGAAATCTGTTGCATTCTCTCTGCAATATTTAAACCCAGAACAAACGTTGACCGAGGAAGAAGTCACGGCTGTTCATACAAACGTATTGAAAGCATTAGAAGATACGTATCAAGCCGTCTTGCGCGGATAATCAAAAGAGCTATCGCTTTATGGGCGATAGCTCTTAGCGTGTAGACAAACCCTCGCATTCGTTGTCAGTCCTGCGCGCTGGTACTCACGAATGTCAAATTCGCTCTGTGCCAGTGCTCGTCCTTCCTAGGGCTGCAAAGGTTTTCTATCACGCTGAAAAGAAGACAAAGGGCTAAAATCAAGTTCATTTTAGCCCTTTGTCAACAATCTGAGAGCTATCACCTTATGGGCGATAGCTCTTTTTTAATTATAACCATTTTTTCGCTTTTTGGGTGTTGGCAAAATGAAGTTTTGTAAATTGGCGTAAAGCCTCTTCGCCGTGCTGTTTCATCAGCTTTGCTGCCGCTTTGTCAACATGCGGACCGGCTCCTTTTGGAATGTCAAAGCCCGCTGCTTTTGATAATTTATCCATTTCAATTAAAAAAGCATACCTTGCAATAATAGAAGCTGCAGCAACCGATAAGTGGATGCCTTCTGCTTTCGTACTAAAATATGTACGCTCCCGAATGATCTTTTTCCCCGCAAGGTGCCTGAAATAAATGCCTGGTTCGGCAAATTGGTCAATGAGAATGGCTTCTGGTTTCTTGCCATCCAGTTTTTCAAGTACGGAGGTGATGACTTGGTTATGAAGCAGTGCCTTCATTTTCCCTTGGCTCATGCCCTTTTCCTGCATCGCATTGTATTTTTCATTCCGAAGCACGAGAAGGCTGAACGGGATGGTTTTGATCAAGTCTTTGGCAATGTTGATAATCTGCGGATCTTTTAGTCCTTTTGAGTCTTTCACCCCGAGCTCTTTCATGAGAGCAAGCTGACTGGAATCAACATAAGCCGCACAGACCGTAATGGGTCCAAAATAATCGCCAGTACCGACCTCATCTGAGCCAATAACCGACATGGAAGCGATGCCGGGTGGTGGGCTGTACTGTGTGATGGATGGTGTTTTTTTGCTTTTTGTTTCAGCTGCTTGTAAATGGTTGAACTGACTTGCTTCAGCTTCTGCCTTTTGTCCTTGGAACAGTACTTTTCCAGATTTGTAGGCTGTAATCGTACAGCCGGGAACCTTTGCTTGAAAAAGAGCGCCTGGTGGCAAAGTGTCAGTTAAATGCTGAGCGTACACGCTCTTCATTTTTTTCATGTCTTCTGATGTTGCTTTTAAGACGGATTGGGGCACAGTGGATAACTCCTTTTTACCTTGATATCATTGATTTCTAAAGTGTACCATAACAGGGAAGGGCTCGTCTTTCCATTCAATGTCTAAACATGTTATGATAGAGACTAGGATTCTCGTGGAATGGAGGAGAAACGTTGTCTGACGGCGGTAAAACGAAAACAACAGTTGAGATTTACGGACAGTCCTATACGATCATCGGTCAAGAAACGAAGATGCATATGCGACATGTTGCTTCAATTGTTGATGATAAAATGAGAGAAATCAATGAAAAAAATCCATACCTTGATATAAACAAATTAGCTGTACTGACAGCAGTCAATGTCGTCCACGACTACTTGAAATTAAAAGAGCAATACGAAAAACTAGAGCTTCATCTAAAAGAAAAGGAATGAAATTACCGTGATCGATATCATCATTTTGTTTTTGCTTCTTATGGGAACGCTTGTCGGTCTAAAACGCGGGTTTATTCTTCAATTTATTAAATTGATTAGCTTTGTTGTTTCTATTTTAGTGGCTTCTATGTTTTATCAGTCACTTGCACCACAGCTTACGTGGATCCCAGCACCTAATTTTAGCGGCGGTCAAGCGCAGCTTGCTTTCTTTAGTGGGAATCTAGAAACAGCTTATTATAATACCATTGCGTTTATCATTCTGTTTATCTTGACCAAAATCCTGCTCGCTATCATCGGCGGATTGCTCACAACCATTGCAAGTATCCCTGTGATTAAACAGGTCAACAAACTGCTTGGCGCTGTTTTAGGATTTCTTGAAACCTATCTATTTGTGTTTATTCTATTGTTTGTGGCTGCATTACTTCCAGTCGATGCGCTTCAAACCATGATGAGCAAATCAATGTTAGCAGATGTGATCGTAAATAGCACCCCTTACCTGTCCGGTCTTGTCAAAGACCTCTGGTCGACGTATGGAGTTTAAGAACTTCTCCTTTCTTGGAGAAGTTTTTTCTCATTCCATGACAGAAAGTTGTAGGATGAAGGGAAAGTTTGTATATTTATATAGGAAGATGCCAAAGCGGTTGGAGGATGAGAGATGAATAAAAAAGATATTATCAAACTTCTTGAAACAATTGCAGTCTATATGGAGCTAAAAGGAGATAATCCTTTTAAAATTTCTGCCTTTCGTAAAGCAGCTGCGGCACTAGAACAAGATGACCGCAGTCTTTCTCAAATAGATGACCTATTAGCATTACCCGGCATTGGAAAAGGAACCTTTGCTGTGATCACAGAGTATATCGAAAAAGGACAGTCTGAAACACTCGAACAATTAAAAAAAGAAGTGCCTGAAGGACTTGTCCCGCTCTTAAAATTGCAAGGACTCGGCGGGAAGAAGATTGCTAAGCTCTACCAAGAGCTTGGTGTTCACGATGCACAGTCTTTAAAAGAAGCATGTGAAGCGGAAAAAGTACAAACGCTTGCTGGGTTTGGCAAAAAAACAGAAGAAAAGATTCTTGCCGCTCTTGAGGAGGCAGGGAAGCAGCCAGAACGACTGCCAATTGGCTTTGCATTAGATGTGGCAGAACGAATTGATCATGCGCTGGAACAGATGGAGGGAATCATCCGCTTTTCAAGAGCGGGCAGTTTAAGACGTGCGCGTGAAACGGTCAAAGATTTAGATTACATCATTGCGACTGATAATCCTGAACAAGTGAGAGAACAGCTTGTTGCTCTTGATGATGTCAAAGATGTCATTGCGAGCGGTGATACGAAGGTATCTGTCATGCTTGCACTTGATTTTGAAATCAGTGTAGATTTCCGACTTGTGACAACAGACCAATTTGCAACAACGCTGCACCATTTCACTGGCTCAAAAGATCATAACATTCGTATGCGACAGCTTGCGAAGGAGCGCGGTGAGCGTATTAGTGAATATGGGGTTGAAACGATCGAAACTGGGGATGTGAAAACATTTGAAGACGAAAGCGCTTTTTATGCACATTTCCAACTTCCGCTCATTCCGCCAGAAATTCGTGAAACCGGAGCAGAGATTGATTCGTATAAAGAAAGTATGCAATTTGTAGACCGAAAAGATATCAAAGGCGACCTTCATATGCACTCGACATGGAGTGATGGCGCTTTTTCTATTCGCGAAATGGCAGAGGCATGTATCGCAAAAGGCTATGAATACATGGCGATCACAGACCACTCACAATATTTAAAAGTAGCAAACGGTTTAACAAAAGAACGTTTGCGTTTGCAAGCAAAAGAAATTGACAAGCTGAATCAAGAATTCGAGCATTTTCACATTTTCAAAGGGGTCGAAATGGATATTCTGCCGGATGGATCGTTAGATTATGATGATGACTTTCTAGCAGACATGGATTTTGTCATTGCGTCTATTCATTCTAGCTTCTCTCAGCCGGAGGAAGTCATTATGGAGCGCCTAGAAAATGCCTTGAATAATCAGCATGTGGATTTAATTGCCCATCCAACTGGCCGTTTGATCGGTAGACGAGACGGCTATGCCTTAAATATTGATCAGCTCATAGAGCTTGCGAAAAAAACGGGCACTGCACTGGAACTCAACAGCAACCCGTCAAGACTTGATTTAAAAACAGAGCATTTAATGAAAGCAAACGAAGCGGGTGTGAACATCATGATCAACACAGATGCACACAACATCGCCATGCTCGATCATATGGACGTCGGTGTCACAGCTGCAAGAAAAGGATGGACACCAAAAGCAAATGTCGTGAATACATTTTCACTCAATGAGATGAAAAAGTTTTTAACGCGTGACAGGTAGTCGTTAGGAGGCTGGACCATGCTGCAACAAAAAGTGTTAGCATCATTAGAATTTCATAAAGTAAAAGAAAAAGTCATGTCCTATACTGCTTCGGCTTTAGGGAAAGAAAAAGCGCAGGACTTAATTCCACTCACAGATATCGAGAGCATTCAGCATCTGCTAGAAGAGGTAGCAGAAGCGCAAGATGTGATTCGTTTAAAAGGATCTGCGCCATTTGGCGGGTTAACGGATATTAGACGAGGCGTCAAACGAGCAGAAATAGGCAGTATATTAAGCCCTTCTGAGCTGATGGAAATTGCGGCGCTGTTATATACCACAAAAAACATGAAGCACTTTCTCGCCTCTATGTATGAGGACGGAGTAGAGATACCCCGTCTTCATACATATGCAGAATCGCTGATTTTACTGCCAGACGTGAGAAAAGAAATCGAAAGCTGTATTGGTGATAATGGAGAAGTGCTTGATCACGCAACGCCAGCCCTCCGCACCATACGAACGCAGTTACGATCACTAGAATCAAAAGTACGAGATAAATTAGAATCAATGATTCGTTCACAATCTGCCTCGAAAATGCTGTCAGACACCATTGTGACCATTCGTAATGATCGGTTTGTCATTCCCGTAAAACAAGAGTACCGCTCGAATTATGGAGGGATTGTTCACGATCAATCTTCTTCAGGCGCAACTCTTTTTATTGAGCCGCAAGTGGTCGTAGATTTAAATAACACCTTGCAGCAAACTCGCCTAAAAGAAAAGCAAGAGATTGAAAAAATTTTGCAAATGCTGACAGCGAGTGTGTCAGAGCACATTGATGAATTGCTTCATAATGTGAATGAACTTCAGACATTAGATTTTATTTTCGCCAAAGCCAAATATGCAAAAGCAGAAAAAGCCACAAAACCTACTGTGAATAACCAAGGGGAGATTTATTTAAAACGGGCAAGACATCCCCTATTGCCCCGAGATCAGGTTGTGGCAAATGATATTGAGCTGGGCAAAGATTTTTCTACGATCGTCATCACAGGTCCAAATACAGGCGGTAAGACCGTCACTTTAAAAACACTCGGACTTCTTACGCTGATGACGCAGGCAGGTCTTCATATTCCAGTCGAAGAAGGATCAGAAGTGGCTGTATTCGATCAAGTCTTTGCTGATATTGGAGACGAGCAGTCTATTGAACAGAGCTTGAGTACATTCTCATCTCATATGGTCAATATTGTGGATATCTTAAAGCATTTGACGTCTAATTCACTCGTGTTATTTGATGAATTAGGTGCGGGGACAGATCCTGCTGAAGGTGCAGCACTTGCGATGAGCATCTTAGATGAAGTTCATCAAACAAATGCGCGCGTCATCGCAACGACTCACTATCCTGAGCTGAAGGCATACGGGTATAACCGAGAAGGCGTCACAAATGCGAGTGTAGAGTTTGATATTGAAACCTTATCCCCTACATATCGCTTGCTCATCGGGGTGCCGGGACGAAGTAATGCATTTGAAATTTCCAAGCGTCTAGGGTTGCCTCATCATTTAATTGATCGTGCAAAAGCAGATATGCACGCAGAACATAATGAAGTCGATCAGATGATTGCTTCATTAGAAGACAGCAAAAAACAAGCAGAAGAAGAACTGCATGAGACGGAATTCTATAGAAAAGAAGCAGAGAAGCTCCATAAAGAACTGCAAAAACAAATCCTTGAATGGAATGAACAAAAGGACAAACTGCTGGAAGAAGCCGAACAAAAAGCGGCAGAAAAAATTGAACAAGCAACAAAAGAAGCAGAAGAGATTATTCAAGAGCTTCGGTCCATTAAAAGTGAGCATCGTTCATTCAAAGAACATGAACTCATTGATGCGAGAAAGCGTCTTGAAGAAGCTGTCCCTGAGTTTGACCGTAAGAAAAAACCAGAGCCGGTGAAAAAAGTAGCAAGACAGCTAAAGCCAGGCGATGAAGTCAAAGTGCTGACGTTTGGCCAAAAAGGAACGCTCATCGAACAAACGGGTAACAAAGAATGGAGTGTCCAAATGGGCATTCTAAAAATGAAAGTAAAAGAAAAAGATATGGAATTTATCAAATCAGCACCGGAATTTAAGCAAGAGAAAGCCATCACGGCGGTCAAAGGAAAAGACTATCATGTATCACTTGAGCTTGATTTAAGAGGAGAGCGTTATGAGAATGCCTTAAGCAGAGTCGAGAAATACTTAGATGATGCCGTCTTAGCTGGCTATCCGCGTGTGTCGATCATTCACGGTAAAGGCACTGGCGCCTTGAGAAAAGGGGTCCAGGAATTATTAAAACAGCACCGTAGTGTAAAAAATGCTCGTTTTGGAGAACAAGGCGAGGGAGGATCAGGCGTCACCATCGTCGAATTAAAGTAAAAAGGAGAAAACGCATGAAAGCCTTTTGGGAAAATGAACTTGTGGAAATTGCCGCCTATTACAGCGTGGCCGTCCTATGTCTTGTCTTATTTCTTACCATATTTGAACTCGTGACCTCCTATAAAAACTGGGAAGAGATTCAGCGGGGGAACTTAGCTGTTGCTATGGCAACCGGCGGGAAGATTTTTGGGATTGCTAATGTCTTTCAGCATTCCATCGCCCAGCACAACTCGCTTCTTCAAATGGTCGGATGGGGCGTATACGGCTTTGTGATGCTGCTCGTCAGCTATTTCATTTTTGAATTTTTAACACCACGATTTAAAGTAGACAAAGAGATTGAGAATGATAATAGAGCGGTCGGGTTTATTTCACTCATTATTTCTGTTGGGCTGTCTTATGTAGTAGCAGCCGGCATTTAAGGAGACGACATGGAAAAACTAGCCAAAGTATTAATTGTAGTTGCCTGCACTTTTGCGATTATTGGTGCCGTTTACATGTTCCTGTAAAATGAAGAATACATTCTAGAAAGCTGTCAGGGAAAACCTTGACAGCTTTTCACTCATCAAAGGCGGCGAATCAGAATGAATCAAATCTTGCAAAAAGACGAACTCATAAAGCGCATTGACAGTTGTCTCAAAAAGACATCTCTTCCCCAAGATATATATGAACCGTATATTGCACGTCCTTTTCAAACGACTGGTTTTTTTGATGATTTGAGCCCCTATATTGAAATTGATCCAGCCGGCTATATTCTTATTCAATATGAACGAGGGGTTAAAGTGCTTCATAAAAGAACAAAAGAGGCGGATGAAGTCGTTTATTGGATTTTAGAAGACACCATCTTTCTAACTGTGTATCTAGACATGATGAGACAATATCAAGTGGACAACATCCATACACATTTACCTAATGACCCTAGTATCCATAAACAGATTGTGGAGAGAGTCCATGAGTCATTTCGTGCGATCGGTGGATTATACGAAAAGTGGCATCATGAAGGGAAAAGAGCCTCTATAGAAACACCGGCGAAAAAATGAAGATGTGTCATGGAACGAGCTCGATTTGAAAAAAGCAAACAGCCATAAGGAAAAGTTTGCTATAATAAAATAGTACGAAAGTTCAGGAAGGAGGGTTTTTATGCAGTCAGATAAACGTTGGCTTCTGCATTACCCGAATCAAATTCCCCACGAACTCACCATCCCAAATGAAACGTTGCAATCTTACTTATTCAGCTCCGCAGAGGCAGCACCTGAGCATACAGCCATTCATTTTTTAGGAAAAAACATCACCTACCAGCAGTTACAAGAAGATGCACTGAAATTAGCGAGTCACTTGATTGACATCGGTGTCAAAAAAGGCGACAGAGTAGCGATTATGCTGCCAAATTGCCCGCAATCGGTGATTTCTTATTATGCGGTTTTAATAGCAGGCGGCATTGTCGTTCAAACCAATCCGCTTTATACGGAGAAAGAACTGGAATATCAAATGGAGGACAGCGGCTCTAAGGTGCTGATCACTCTCGATCTACTGTATCCAAAGGCCTATAAAATGAAAGCGCTGACAAGTATGGAACATTTGATCATCACAAAATTACAAGATTACTTGCCATTTCCGAAAAACATATTGTTTCCGATTGTCCAGCGAAGGAAAAACAACATGGTCATCCAAGTGGAGAAGAGTGAGACCATTCATCATTTCTCACAGATCATGAAAGAATCGTCAGGAGAACGGATTCCGCAAATATCCTTTCAACCGAAAGAGGATGTCGCAGTTTTGCAATATACAGGCGGAACGACCGGTTTACCAAAAGGGGTCATGCTCACACACGAAAATATAGTAGCCAATACAGAAATGTGTACATCCTGGATGTATAAAACGAACCGTGGAAAAGAGCGGATTCTTGGGATCATTCCGTTTTTTCATGTATACGGCATGACGACCGTGCTAAACCTTGCAGTCAAAGAAGGTCATCAAATGATTCTTCTTCCGCGTTTTGATGCAGCGGATGCCTTGAAGACCATTGAAAAACAGAAACCGACGCTGTTCCCAGGAGCACCAACGATGTATATTGCCCTGCTTCATCATCCGAATATTGAAAAGTATGACCTATCATCCATCACCGCATGCTTAAGCGGATCGGCCGCTCTTCCTGTTGAAGTCAAACAGAGTTTTGAAAAACTAACAGGAGGAAGGCTTGTAGAAGGGTATGGACTTTCAGAAACTTCTCCTGTCACTCATGCCAATTTCTTATGGGGAGCGAACAAAATAGGAAGTATCGGGTGCCCTTGGCCGAATACAGATGCCGGTATTTATTGTGAAGAAACGGGTGGACTCAAAGCGCCATATGAGCACGGAGAGATTATCGTCAAAGGTCCTCAAATCATGAAAGGATACTGGAATCAGCCGGAGGAGACTGCGGCAGTGTTAAGAGACGGCTGGTTTTTCACAGGAGACATTGGGTATATGGATGAGGATGGTTTTTTCTATATCGTAGACCGGAAAAAGGATGTCATCATCGCGAGCGGCTATAATATTTACCCAAGAGAGGTTGAAGAAGCCCTTTATGAGCATGAACTTGTACAAGAAGTGGTTGTGGCGGGTATTCCAGATCCGTATAGAGGGGAAACAGTAAAAGCCTTTGTTGTCCCGAAAAAGGATGCCTATGTAACAGAGGATGAACTGGATCGTTTTGTAAGAACAAGAATTGCCTCATTTAAAGTGCCGCGTGTCTACGAATTTAAGGAATCACTGCCTAAAACGGCTGTAGGGAAAATCTTGCGCAGAGTGTTAATTGAAGAAGAAAAAAGAAAGCAATCATCTTCAACAGAAGAACCAGTCGATCAATGAGAGAATGAACCAGCATCATCCGGTCAAGCGGCCGGATGATTTGAATTGTAGGTGTCTGCTCTGGTATGCTAAAGGTTGAAAAGAAAGAAGAACATCACTTGACAAATCACTCGTTTCTTTTTAACATAAAGTTATGAATGAATGCTCATTCAATTCAGAAAGGGACGAAGCACATTGAAGCAGAAAAGACCGAAGTACATGCAAATTATTGATGCAGCCGTTGTGGTGATTGCAGAGAACGGCTACCATCAATCACAAGTTTCAAAGATTGCCAAACAAGCAGGGGTAGCAGACGGAACCATTTATCTCTATTTCAAAAACAAAGAGGACATTTTGATCTCGTTGTTCAAAGAAAAAATGGGACAATTCATCGAACGGATGGAAACAGATATTCAAAAGAAACCGTCTGCCAAAGAAAAGCTTCTTCTCCTCATTCGAGAACACTTTCGCCTGCTATCGCAAGACCATCATTTGGCCCTTGTGACACAGCTTGAACTCAGGCAGTCAAACCTTGAACTGCGCCAAAAAATCAATGAGGTGCTGAAAGGGTATTTAAATATGCTAGACTCCATTTTAACCGAAGGAAAGAAGACAGGAGAATTTAGACAAAATCTAGATGTCCGCTTAGCGAGACAAATGGTATTTGGGACGATTGATGAAACCGCTACAACATGGGTCATGAATGATCAAAAGTATGACCTGCCTGCACTCGCAGAAAGTGTACATGATCTTCTCTTAAACGGAATACATCAATCTTAAAGACAATTGAAAAAGGATGATTGACATGGAAAAAATACTTAGCTTACACCAAGACGAACAGACAGCACTCATCACGATTCAACACCCGCCTGCAAATGCCTTATCCTCTCAGCTTCTCACTGAACTCAACGACATGTTTGATCAGCTTGAACAAAACAGTGAAGTGAGAGCTATTGTCATTCATGGAGAAGGTAGATTTTTCTCAGCAGGTGCTGATATTAAAGAATTTACGACCTTGCAGGAAGAATCTGATTATGCCAGCCTTGCAGACAGAGGACAGCAAGTGTTTGAACGAATTGAACAATGTCCAAAACCGGTGATTGCTTCCATTCACGGGGCAGCATTAGGCGGCGGGCTTGAGCTGGCGATGTCGTGTGATATTCGAATCGCAACAAAAGATGCAAAACTGGGACTGCCGGAATTAAATCTCGGTATTATCCCAGGATTCGGCGGAACGCAGCGCCTGCCTCGCTACGTTGGATCAGCTAAAGCACTTGAAATGATGGGAACAGCTGAGCCGATTACAGGAGAAGAAGCATTTGCCTGCGGACTTGTTTCAAAACTTGCGGAAACAGAGGAAGAAGCGCTGGAAACAGCCAAAACATTGGCGGCGAAATTTGCAGCGAAAAGCCCTAAAACGCTTGAGTATGTGCTTGAGTTATTGAATGCGACAAAAGTGTACTCATATGATGGCGGAATGAAGCTGGAAGCCAAAAAGTTTGCTGAGGTGTTCCAGTCGAATGATGCCAAAGAAGGCATCCAGGCTTTTATCGAAAAGCGCAAACCGAATTTTAAAGGGGAATAAGGGATTAGTACGACACAAGGGGGAGAAATGAATGAATATTTTTGTTTTAATGAAGCGTACGTTTGACACGGAAGAGAAAATCTCTATTCAGTCTGGTGCTATTCAAGAAGATGGGGCAGAGTTCATTATTAATCCTTATGATGAGTACGCAATTGAAGAAGCGATTCAGCTTCGGGATGAGCACGGGGGAGAAGTAACGGTCGTGACAGTTGGCAATGAAGATGCGGAGAAACAGCTTAGAACAGCACTTGCAATGGGCTGTGATCAAGCCGTTTTATTAAATGTTGAAGATGATTTGGAGGAGTGGGATCAGTTTTCCGCTTCTACGATTCTATATCACTATCTCAAGGATAAAGAAGCTTCCTTGATCTTAGCAGGGAATGTAGCGATTGACGGCGGGTCTGGACAGGTGGCCCCGCGTCTTGCTGAATTACTCGGTTTTCCGTATGTCACAACCATTACAAGTATTCAAATCGACGGCGGCTCAGCTTCAATTGAGCGAGATGCAGAGGGTGATGTGGAAGTGATTTCTGCCGAGCTCCCGCTAGTGGTCACCGCGCAGCAAGGTCTCAATGAGCCTCGTTATCCATCGTTACCAGGCATCATGAAGGCAAAGAAAAAGCCTTTAGAAGAATTAGAATTAGACGATCTAGATCTAGATGAAGACGATGTGCCATTTAAAATCAAAACAATCGAACGTTTCTTACCGGAGAAAAAAGAGGGTGGCAAGGTGCTGAGCGGCGAGCTTCAGGATCAGGTCAAGGAACTGACAGACCTGCTAAGAAATGAAGCAAAAGTCATCTAAACATCCACTTTACGATATCACGAGAACAAGGGGGAGCTTATAGGATGAGTAAAAAAGTTGTTGTACTTGGAGAAAGTCGTGACGGTAAATTAAGAAATGTGACATTTGAAGCGATTGCTGCCGCTCACGAGGTGGCTGATGGCGGTGAAGTGATTGGCGTTTTAATAGGGGATCACGTCAAAGACCAAGCGGATGAACTGCTTTATTATGGAGCGGATCATGTGATGATCGTCGAGCACCCGCATCTTTCTTATTATACGTCTGATGGTTTTGCGCAGGCGCTTCAAGCAATATTAGATCAAGTCAATCCTGATGCAGTGCTCTTCGGTCATACATCGATCGGAAAAGACTTGTCACCCAAAATAGCTGCACGCCTGCAAACTGGCTTAATTTCAGATGCAATAGATGTAAGCGTTACCGGTGAACATCTTGTTTTCACTAGACCGATTTATTCAGGAAAAGCCTTTGAAAAAGTCATTTCAACAGATCGTCTGCTTTTGGCTACTATCCGTCCAAACAACGTGGCACCGCTGGAGCGTGATGCGTCACGCAGCGGAGAAGTGACGCCAGTTTCTGTCGATATTCAAAACCTAAGAACGATCGTGAAGGAAGTCATAAAAAAAACATCAGAAGGTGTAGATTTATCTGAAGCGAAGGTCATTGTCGCAGGAGGCAGGGGGGTCAAGAGCAAAGAAGGTTTTGAACCGCTGAAAGAACTTGCCCAAACGCTTGGTGCAGCAGTCGGTGCCTCGCGTGGTGCATGTGACGCTGACTACTGCGATTATGCCCTGCAAATTGGTCAAACCGGTAAAGTCGTCACACCTGACCTTTACATTGCTTGCGGGATTTCAGGAGCTATTCAGCATTTAGCCGGTATGTCCAACAGTAAAGTCATTGTTGCGATCAACAAAGACCCAGAAGCTGAAATCTTCAAAATCGCTGATTACGGAATAGTTGGTGACTTATTCGAAGTCGTTCCGCTTTTAAATGAAGAGTTAAAAAACATGAATATCCATTCTTAACGCTCATACACTCAGAATGCCTAGGTATTCTGGGTTTTTTTGTATGTTATCACGAAACAAAGGAGCGGTTTATAAGTGAATGGGACAGTAAAAGTCAATGAAGTGATTGGACGCATTTCTAAACACATCTATGGACACTTTCAAGAGCATTTAGGAAGAGGAATTTATGACGGCATTTGGGTAGGGAAAGATTCAGAGATTGATCATGTTGAAGGGATTCGTACTGATGTGCTAAAGGCCCTTCAAGCCTTACATATCCCGGTGCTGAGGTGGCCGGGCGGCTGTTTTGCAGACGAGTATCATTGGGCAAACGGCGTCGGTGATCTGAGTGAACGAAAGCCGATGGTGAATACTCATTGGGGTGGCACCGTTGAATCAAATGCGTTTGGTACACATGAATTTATGAGACTGTGTGAATTACTTGAATGTGAGCCTTATATTTGTGGAAACGTTGGAAGCGGCTCTGTGCAAGAATTAGCAGAATGGATTGAATATATCACATTTCCTAAGGGGACACCTATGTCGGATTGGCGCATTCAAAATGGAAAACAAGAACCGTGGGAGCTGACGTATGTTGGTGTAGGCAATGAAAGCTGGGGATGTGGTGGAAATATGACACCAGAGTATTATGCAGACTTATATAAACGCTACCAAACGTATGTGAGAGAATTTGCTGGTCAGCGCATTTACAAAATCGCATGCGGTGCGAATTCAAATGATGTGAATTGGACAAAAGTATTAATGGAGCGTGCAGCGCCTTGGATGGATGGGCTCAGTTTGCATTACTATACGGTCCCAGGAACATGGGAGAAAAAAGGGTCTGCGACCGATTTTGATGAGGATGAGTGGTTTACAACGCTGAAAAAGGCGTCTGAAATGGAGCGGCTTGTTGTAGATCACGGAGAGATCATGGATCGTTATGACCCAGACAAGCGAATCGGGATGATTATTGATGAATGGGGGACATGGTATGATCCAGAACCGGGGACAAATCCAGGGTTTTTGTATCAGCAAAACACATTAAGAGATGCTCTAGTCTGTGCCTTGCATTTTCATATTTTTCATCGCCATTGCCAGCGGATTCATATGGCGAATATTGCCCAGACCGTCAATGTGCTGCAAGCGATGGTGTTAACGCAGGACGAAAAGATGCTCCTGACACCTACCTATCATGTATTTCACATGTTTCAAGTGCATCAAGAAGAAGAAGCGCTTGAAGTAGAATTGAATGCGCCTTCGTATGAACGCCGGGGTGAAAAAATCCCTCAAGTCAGTATGTCAGCCTCGCGGTCATCTGACAAGATGCATATTAGTTTCTGTCATGTGAATCCCCATGAAAAAGCAGACGTATCTCTTGCGATAGAGGGAATCGATGCAAAAACGAAGGTCACTGGCCGTGTGCTGACTGCTGATCGGATGAATGCACACAACACGTTCGATAATCCTCATTCTGTTCAGCCTGCGGACTTTCGACAATTTGCTGTTAAGCACGGCGAGCTGACTATTGATCTGCCGCCTATGTCGGTTGTCATGTTGACCGTCGATCTGGCTTGATCGCATATTTCAATGTTTGATGAGAAGAATGTTGGGGCATCATACATTGTAAATGAAGCGGAAAGGGAGTTATGTCATATGCTTAGAACCATTCTGATGATCATTGGTGCGATTGTTGTTATTGGTGCGATTATACGGTTTGTTTTTTAATTCATTTCATAAAAAATGATTCGTAAGCATTTCATTCGCAAGTCACATTGGTAGATGCTATACTAAAAAGCATAATTTACATTGGAGGAATGAATAATGGCAATCGTAAAAGCTACTGACGCAACATTTTCACAAGAAACTGCAGAAGGTGTTGTTCTTGCAGATTTTTGGGCACCTTGGTGCGGACCTTGTAAAATGATTGCTCCAGTTCTTGAAGAACTTGATCAAGAAATGGGCGATAAAATGAAAATTGTAAAAATTGATGTGGATGATAACCAAGAAACTGCTGGTAAATATGGCGTTATGAGTATCCCAACACTTCTTGTTTTAAAAGACGGTGAAGTCGTCGAAACGTCTGTTGGTTTCAAACCAAAAGAAGCACTAGCTGAGCTTGTAAACAAACATCTATAAACCGATCTATGCCCGCGTGGCATGATCTCAAAAAGCGGTTCTCGTATAGTCGAGAGCCGCTTTTCTTTCATCGTGGTATAAAACAAATGTTCGTGATACACTAGAAGGAGTGAACGAGGAAAACAAGGACGGATGAAAATATGAACAAATTGATCAAAGAAAAGCTGTCAGTCTTACCTGATCAACCAGGCTGTTACTTAATGAAAGATAGACAAAATACGATCATTTATGTGGGAAAGGCAAAGGTATTAAAAAATAGGGTCCGCTCTTATTTTACAGGATCTCATGATGCCAAAACGCAGCGGCTTGTCAGTGAAATCGAAGACTTTGAATACATTGTCACCTCTTCAAATATTGAGGCACTTATTTTAGAACTGAATTTAATTAAAAAATATGATCCAAAATATAATGTCATGCTCAAGGATGACAAAACGTATCCTTTTATAAAAATTACGAATGAACGTCATCCTAAGCTGCTCGTCACCCGCAATGTAAAAAAGGACAAAGGAAAATATTTCGGTCCATATCCAAACGTACAAGCAGCAAGAGAAACGAAAAAGCTGCTCGACCGCTTATATCCACTGAGAAAATGCGCCACCCTTCCTGACCGCGTCTGTCTTTATTATCATCTTGGACAATGTCTTGCTCCGTGTGTGTATGACATTTCTGAAGAAACGAATAAACAGCTCGTCGATGAAATCACAAGATTTCTAAACGGAGGTCATCAGCAAATCAAGAAAGAATTAACAGAGAAGATGCAAGAAGCGGCCGAACAATTAGAGTTTGAGCGGGCAAAAGAGCTGAGAGATCAAATCGCATACATTGACTCAACGATGGAAAAGCAAAAGATGACGATGAGTGACTTATCTGATCGTGATGTGTTTGCCTATGCTTATGATAAGGGCTGGATGTGTGTCCAAGTCTTCTTCATCAGACAGGGGAAATTAATCGAACGTGATGTCAGCCTATTTCCGATGTATCAAGACCCTGAGGAAGAATTTCTCACGTTTATGGGGCAGTTTTATGAAAAAAACAACCACTTTTTGCCGAAGGAAATTTTGGTGCCAGACAGCGTCGATCAAGAGATGATTGAGCAATTGCTTGAAACGAATGTTCATCAACCGAAAAAAGGAAAGAAGAAGGATTTGCTTTTACTTGCCCACCAAAACGCCAAAATTGCTCTCAAAGAAAAGTTTTCGCTTATAGAGCGTGATGAAGAACGGACGATTGGTGCAGTGAAGCAGCTTGGAGATGCACTTAATATTTATATGCCATACCGGATTGAGGCATTTGATAACTCCAATATTCAAGGAGCAGACCCCGTATCCGCTATGGTTGTCTTCCAAGACGGGAAGCCGTATAAAAAAGAATACCGAAAATACAAAATTAAAACCGTTGAGGGACCCGATGATTATGCTTCCATGCGTGAAGTCATTAGAAGGCGGTATACCCGGGTGTTAAAGGATGAACTGCCGCTTCCTGACTTGATTTTAATCGACGGAGGAAAAGGACAAATCAACGCAGCCATAGATGTGCTCGAAAATGAATTAAATCTGTCTGTTCCTGTGGCAGGTCTAGTGAAAGATGAAAAACACAGGACATCGAATCTGATGATGGGTGATACGCTTGAAATTGTTGCGCTCGAACGAAATAGTCAGGCCTTTTATTTATTGCAGCGTATTCAAGATGAAGTGCACCGATTTGCGATTAGTTTTCACCGGCAGCTGCGCGGGAAGAATGCATTCCAGTCTATTCTAGACGATGTCCCAGGTATCGGGGAAAAGCGCAAAAAGCAGTTACTTAAACATTTTGGCTCTGTGAAAAAGATGAAAGAAGCCTCTATCCAGGATTTTCAGGACGCTGGTATTCCGAAACAAACGGCTGAACTTTTAATGGAGGCATTAAAAAAATAGATTGTACTTTTTCCAAAAGTCTGTTAAGATGTGACTAATTTAATAAATGAACGTGTTGTTTGTTGAAGATAGAGGTGCGAACTTCAAGAGTAAGCCTTCAGAGATCGAGGGGATCTAGGAAGAGGGCTGAAAGGGGAGCGTCGCCGAAGTGAATAAAATCCACTCATTTTATTCGCTGGCTGTACATTGAAGAAATGTAGGGCTGTCAAGAATGTATTTCTTGGAGGGCTATCTCATTGTTTGCATCGTTTGATGATGATTTTAAAGCAATGGGAGATTTGTTCTCTCATTGCTTTTTTATTTGCAGTGCAGAGAGCAGTCTCCGCAGCCTCTTCTCTCACACGTGATCTTTTGAAAAAGGGTGGTAGACATGGGACTAATTGTACAAAAATTCGGTGGAACATCTGTTGGATCGACAGAAAAAATTCGCAATGCCGCAGAGAGAGTCATCGCTGAACGCGAGGCAGGAAATGATGTGGTCGTGGTTGTGTCTGCGATGGGCAAATCAACGGATGTTTTAGTAGATTTAGCGAAAGAACTCACAGACGAACCAAGCAAAAGAGAAATGGATATGCTGCTCACGACTGGAGAACAAGTGACCATTTCGTTACTGGCCATGGCACTGCAAGCAAAAGGCTATGATGCCATTTCCTTTACAGGCTGGCAAGCTGGGATGAAGACAGAGAAGGTGCACGGAAATGCAAGAATCGTGGACATCGATGAAGTAAGAATCAAAGAAGAACTGAGTGCGGGAAAAGTCGTCGTTGTAGCAGGTTTCCAAGGAATTGCGGATGATCTACATATTACAACACTTGGGCGTGGTGGATCAGATACGACAGCAGTGGCACTAGCTGCGGCACTCAAAGCGGACAAATGTGATATTTATACGGACGTACCAGGTGTGTTTACAACAGATCCTCGTTATGTGCCGTCTGCGCGAAAACTTGCAGGAATTTCATACGATGAAATGCTTGAGTTAGCCAATTTAGGAGCAGGTGTGCTGCATCCGAGAGCGGTCGAATTTGCGAAAAATTATCAAATCCCGCTAGAAGTCCGTTCTAGTATTGAAAATGAATCGGGTACGTTAATTGAGGAGGAATCATCCATGGAACAAAATTTAGTTGTAAGAGGCATTGCATTTGAAGATCAGATGACACGCGTGACGGTATGCGGCCTTTCAAGCGGTTTAACAACGCTATCGACGATTTTTACGACACTTGCAAAGCAAAATATCAATGTTGATATCATCATTCAGTCTGTCACAAGCACCAATCAAACGTCGATCTCTTTCTCTGTGAAAACGGATGATTTGTCTAAAACAGTTGAAGTATTAGAAGAATATAAAGGAGCGCTTGGCTATGAGCAGATCGAGACAGAAAGCAAATTAGCCAAAGTATCCATCGTGGGTTCTGGTATGGTTTCAAACCCAGGCGTTGCGGCTGAAATGTTCGCTGTGTTAGCTCAAAAAGACATTCAAGTGAAAATGGTCAGTACGTCTGAGATCAAAGTCTCAACAGTCGTTGATCGTGAAGATATGGTGAAAGCTGTAGAAGCCCTTCATGATGCGTTTGAATTATCAAAGGTGAGCGCAGCAGCTCATTCTTAAATCTTCAAAAGAGGTGTATCCCATGAAAAGATACACCTCTTTTTTATATTGGAAATCATCAGCATATGAAGAAAGGAAAACGTGCGTAAACCGGTACGCCAACTGTGCTATGATAGAAGGGCATATAAAAAAGGCGTGACACGAAGTCCTCGCCTTTCAGAAGCAGTGTTAGCTAGGGTCTCTTAAATCCCATTTAACGGTCAAAATGACTTTATCAGCACGCTTTTTTACTTGTTCATAGGATTCAGCCACGTGCTCATTGAGCAGCTGAATCTGTTCAGCGATAAAACCTGCTTCCATTTGAAAGCATGGCTCCTTTTGATAGCTGAGTCGATTCGATACAAGTGAACCTTCGAGCTCAAACTCAATTTCCTGTTTTTTCGAATGGACCATCGTGAGAGTTCCCCATCCGGCATCATGGAAAAATTCGGGGATCTTCTCCCATGACTCTTGAGGAAATTTACGAGCAAGCAGCTTACCCGCAAAATACATCATAGATGAATGATCCTGACCAAGAATGTCAGGCAGCAGAACTTCGCGTATCAGCTCGTAGGCAAATCCATTGACTTCAATTTCTTTTAGCTGTTCTAAGTTAGATTCGAATTTATTCATTGTATGGCTCCCCTCTTTCAACAATTTATTATAGCTTATGTGGGCATATGATGACAGAGTTTTCCCTGAAGTCTAAGAAATTCTTATTGTAGTAAAACGAATTTTGATTTAAAACTTTTAAATTTCGGAAAATTTTAATTTATGTACGCGGTTTCTTGACGCTTTTTTGACATAGGAGTAAAATGAAATTGTCAATAAATTTGAATAAAGTGCTTACAATTGAAAGAAGCGGGGGTAAGACAATTTTCAAGCAATTGCACTTTTTTTACTAGGGGGTAAAGTAATGTCGGGGAACAAAGAATTTTTTTATCGGAGATTGCATTCTTTGCTTGGCGTCATTCCGGTCGGTCTATTTTTAGTACAGCACTTAGTGATTAACCACTTTGCGACGAATGGACCAGAGGCGTTTAACAAAGCTGCACACTTTATGGAACAGCTTCCATTCAGATATGCACTTGAGCTGTTCGTGATTTTCTTACCACTGATCTATCATGCTGTTTATGGGGTGTACATAGCCTTTACGGCACAAAACAACACGTCTCGCTTCAGTTACTTAAGAAACTGGTTGTTCAGACTGCAACGGATTACAGGTATCATCACATTGATTTTTGTCACTTGGCACGTATGGGAAACACGCATTCAAGCGCAGCTTGGTGCTGAAGTAAACTATGACATGATGGCGAATATTTTAAGCTCTCCATTTATGCTAGGTTTCTATATTGTCGGCGTTTTATCTACTATTTTCCACTTTGCTAATGGCTTGTGGTCATTTGCTGTCAGCTGGGGAATTACAGTTTCACCACGCTCACAAAGAATCTCCACATATGTGACATTAGGTATATTTATAGCGCTTTCATATGTAGGGCTAAGAGCAATTTTCGCTTTTGTTTAAGAGGAAATAGATTAGTAGAAGAGGGAGAGGGGCTACAATGAGTAATTCTAGCATCATCGTTGTCGGAGGCGGCTTAGCTGGTCTCATGGCAACTATCAAAGCAGCAGAAGCGGGAACAGCTGTTAAACTATTTTCAATCGTACCTGTAAAACGTTCGCATTCTGTTTGTGCACAGGGCGGAATTAACGGAGCGGTCAATACAAAAGGTGAAGGAGATTCACCTTATGAGCATTTTGATGACACGGTATATGGCGGAGACTTTTTAGCTAACCAGCCGCCAGTAAAGGCAATGTGTGAAGCAGCGCCGTCCATTATCCACTTACTTGATCGTATGGGTGTAATGTTTAACAGAACACCAGAAGGATTACTGGACTTCCGCCGTTTCGGGGGAACACAGCACCACCGTACAGCATTTGCTGGTGCGACAACAGGTCAGCAGTTATTATACGCACTAGATGAGCAGGTTCGCCGCTATGAAGTAGCGGGGCTTGTGACGAAATATGAAGGCTGGGAATTCCTTGGCGCTGTCTTAGATGACGAAGAAGTATGCCGAGGCATTGTCGCACAGAACTTGACGACAATGGAAATCGAATCCTTCCGTTCAGATGCTGTCATCATGGCAACAGGCGGCCCTGGTATCGTATTCGGTAAATCAACGAACTCCATGATTAATACCGGATCAGCTGCATCGATCGTTTATCAGCAAGGTGCTCATTATGCTAATGGAGAATTCATTCAAATTCACCCAACAGCGATCCCAGGAGATGACAAGCTGCGTCTCATGAGTGAATCAGCTCGTGGTGAAGGTGGACGTGTTTGGACATATAAAGACGGAAAACCTTGGTACTTCCTTGAAGAAAAGTACCCAGCATACGGGAACCTTGTACCGCGTGACATTGCAACGCGTGAAATTTTCGACGTATGTGTGGAGCAAAAGCTTGGCATCAACGGAGAGAACATGGTGTATCTAGACCTTTCTCACAAAGATCCAAAAGAGCTTGATATTAAGCTTGGTGGAATCATTGAAATCTATGAAAAATTCATGGGTGATGACCCGCGTAAGCTTCCGATGAAAATTTTCCCGGCTGTTCATTATTCAATGGGCGGATTATGGGTTGATTATGATCAAATGACGAATATCAAAGGCTTGTTTGCTGCAGGAGAATGTGATTACTCTATGCACGGCGGAAACAGACTTGGTGCAAACTCATTGCTTTCTGCGATTTACGGCGGAATGGTTGCTGGACCAAATGCTGTGAAATACATTAGCGGTCTTGAAAAGTCTGCAGAAGATTTATCATCTGCAACATTCGACAGTGCCGTGAAGAAAGAGCAGGAGAAATGGGACAACATCCTTAGCATGGATGGCACAGAAAATGCATATGTGCTTCATAAAGAGCTTGGAGAATGGATGACGGACAACGTGACAGTGGTTCGTTACAACGAGAAGCTCTTAAAAACAGATCAGAAGATTGAAGAATTAATGGAGCGCTATAAGCATATTAACATCAACGATACAGCTTCATGGAGCAACCAAGGCGCTGCCTTCACGCGTCAGCTTGACAACATGCTTCAGCTGGCACGCGTCATTACGATTGGGGCTTACAACCGGAATGAAAGCCGAGGCGCACACTATAAACCGGAATTCCCAGAAAGAAACGATGAAGAATTCCTAAAAACAACGATGGCTACGTTCAAAGGGAAAAACCAAAAACCTGCATTCCACTATGAGGACGTCGATGTATCGTTAATTGCACCTCGTAAACGAGATTACTCGAAGAAAAAGGTGGAGAAATAAGATGAGTGAAAAAAACACGATTCAATTTATTATCACACGTCAAGATACAGCAGATGGCAAGCCTTATGATGAGGAATTCGAAATCCCTTACCGTCCGAATATGAACGTCATTTCTGCACTCATGGAAATCAGACGTAACCCGGTCAATAAAAAAGGTGAAAAAACAACGGCGATCAACTGGGACATGAACTGCCTTGAAGAAGTATGCGGCGCTTGTTCCATGGTCATTAATGGAAAGCCTCGCCAGTCTTGTACAGCACTGATCGATCAGTTAGATCAGCCGATCCGTCTTCAGCCGATGAAAACGTTCCCGGTTGTGAGAGACTTGCAGGTTGATCGAAGCCGTATGTTCAATTCATTGAAAAAAGTCAAAGCATGGGTGCCGATCGATGGCACATATGATCTTGGACCTGGACCAAGAATGCCTGAGAAAAAGCGTCAATGGGCGTATGAGCTTTCGAAGTGTATGACATGTGGTGTCTGCCTTGAAGCTTGTCCAAACGTGAATGATAAGTCTTCCTTTATGGGCCCTGCACCGCTTTCACAAGTTCGTCTATTTAACGCACATCCGACAGGTGCAATGAATAAGTCTGACCGTTTAGAAGAAATTATGGGTGATGGCGGTCTTGCAAACTGCGGGAACTCTCAAAACTGTGTGCAGGCTTGTCCGAAAGGAATCCCGCTCACAACATCAATTGCAGCACTTAACCGAGATACAACATTACAAGCTTTCCGTAATTTCTTCGGAAGCGATCACGCAGAATAACATCACATTCAGTCCTCCTTGCCAATCATGATGAGTGTTTACAAGAGGCTGGATGCAAAAACATAACAAACGCCTCTTCCAATACGGGAGAGGCGTTTTGTTTGCGAATAAGGAGTGGATCAAATGAGGCTGCCGTCATATATTGAAGAACCGTTTGAAGAGTGGAGGGCATCGTTTCGATTTTATGTGGAAACAACCGTCCGTTTTTCAGAAACGGATATGTTTGGTCACATGAACAATGTCACCCCGTTTGTGTATTTTGAAGAGGCGCGGATTGCCTTCTTTCAAAAAACGGGAATTGTAGATAAACGAATGAAGCGAGCGAGAGAGACGATTACGGTCGTGGCAAACCTTCAATGTGATTACATCAAGCAAGTGGAAATCGGTGAGAGGCTGCGTGTGTATGTAAAGCCAGAAAAGGTTGGATCAAGCTCTCTCATCCTTCATTATTTAGGAGAAAATGAACAGCAAGAACCGTGTTTTACAGGCTCAGTCACGATGGTGCAAATAAGTAAAGACACCGGTGCCCCTGTACCGTTTACAGAAGAGGAAAAAGAGACTTTTCAGGCCCAGCGACATTAAAGAATCACGGTCACATGTTTCATTTTGTTATAATAAAAAGATCATATGAAGATGAAACAAAAGGAGAGCACATGAAGATTTTTCAATACGACACCATTGATAGTACAAATAATGAAGCGAAAAGGCTCATTCAGCAAGGAGAAATCCCTTCATTTGCTGTATATGCCCGGCAGCAGACAGCAGGGAGAGGCAGGCTTGGCAGACCGTGGGAAACGCCTACAGGAAATGTGGCTGTCACGATGACAGTAAAACCGCCAGTAGATATCTCCACCCAATCAACGATTGCCCCGCTGACGGCACTCGCGATTTATGATGTACTCAAACCACTCATGAGAGCAGAGGATCAGCTGGCGATCAAATGGCCAAATGATCTATTGATTAATGAAGCGAAAGTATCTGGCACATTAATTGAAGCAGACCGTAGCGCCATTTACATCGGTGTGGGCATCAATGTAGAGACAAAGCCCGAGCACGTTCCGTATAAAACCGTTTGCCTATCAGAACTGACTGAGGTGAAAGCCGACCAGCTAGTGAAAGATTTGGCAGATGCCTTTGAAAAATACCATGCACGCTGGCAAATGGAAGGATTTGCAGCCCTCACTGCCCTTTATAACAAACGATTATATCGGCTAAATCAACCGCTTCGTATTTCATTAGATCGTGAAAAGCAAACATGGCAGGAAGGGATTTGCTGTGGTGTGAACCGATATGGTCATATTCAGTTAAAAGATGATCAAGGACATATAAAAGCCCATTCAGCAGGAGATATTGATGCACCGCCCAAGTAGACAATTTCTCGTTCGATGAGTGTAGAAAACCGTTGCATTCGATGTTAGAACGGATTGCTTTAAGATCTTCACACTGAAAAAAAGACAAAGAGCTAAAATCAGTTCATTTTAGCTCTTTGTCGACAAGATGACGTCTCATTTATGCTTCTTTTTTTATTTGAGGTTGAACCATGTAGTCTTTTTTTGTAAAGACCACTCCATCTAGGATTTCTCTTGCGGTTCGAATAACTTTGACTCTGTTTTCAGAGATGTCAATTTCAGTTTGCATAATACCAGCAGGATGCCCAATACGGAGGGTGTCATCTTTTCCTTGAAACAGCTGAGCTGGAAGCGTTTGATCCATGAAACAGCTGGCTGACACACAGACAGATCCGGTAATGGCAAGTGCTTGGTGCGGTCTTTGCATCGATAGCATCCGAACGATGATGTCCATATCTGCTGCTCTTCTCAATATTCCATTTGTATCTACATAATCAGCAGGCTCGCTAATAATTGCAAGCTTAGGAACAGCTGGAGACTGTAATGTGGCCAGTTCTTTTGGTGCGAAGTGACACATTTCAGCAGCGATGGAACGAATCTCTTCTAAATCATCCAGCAATTCGTCTGTAAACTCCTCAGGCAATTCAGTTCCTTTTAATTGAATATCTTTGGCACGGACAAAGGCGATTGGATTTGCAATGTCAACGATTGAGATCGGAATCTCTCCAAACTTTGTCTGGATCGTATCCATTTTGTTTCCAGTCGGAAAGGTTTTACCTGTGACAGCGCCTTCAGGTTTCTCAAAGGATAAATAAATGGGAGAACCTGTTCCTTTCACTCCTGGAATTTCTGCCTGTCCTTCAAATTTTACTTCTCCGTTCTCGACTTCTACCTCTGCCACAATGATTTTATTCGTGTTGGTATTCAGAATACGTACTGTTGTGACAGGCTCAACTGCTTGGACAAGTCCTTTAATGATGGCATACGGTCCAACTGCTGATGAGATATTCCCACAGTTTCCTTTAAAGTCAACAAATCTTTCATTGATGCTGACTTGTGCAAACGTATAGTTCACATCCACATCTGGACGAGTGGCTTTATCGATAATGGCCACCTTACTTGTTAAAGAATTACCGCCCCCGATTCCATCAACTTGCAGCCGGTCAGGGCTGCCCATAATGTCTAATAGAAATGCTTCGAGCTCATCGTGTTCGTAAGGTGCATCATTTGCTTGAATGAAGACCCCTTTGCTTGTACCGCCTCGCATGATTGTGATTGGAACTTTTCTCATTGCTCTCACCCTCAATTGTTTAGTTACTATTTATCTAATCAAAATGGTAAAGTATAATAAGAAATAAGTTAAATACATTATTTTAAGAGAAACCGATAAAATATTTTTATAACAAAGTCAAAAGGAGGGCACACAATGGATGAGAAAGATTGGCGGTTTTTAAAGGTGCTATATGAAGAGAAGAACATCACAAAAGCGGCAGAAAAATTATTTGTATCGCAGCCTGCCTTAAGTTATCGATTGAAACAGCTTGAAGAGGAATTTGACATGAAGCTTTTCTTTAAAAGAAAAAGAGGCATTGAATTTACATCAGAGGGCGAATACTTGGCTAAATACGCAAATGACATGCTCAAGCAGCTCCAGCAAACGAAAGATGGCATGCTCAATATGCAAAAAAAGGTCAAAGGAACGATCAGGTTAGGGGTGTCGAGTAACTTTGCTCAATATAAACTGCCGGAAATTTTAAGAGAGTTTTCTAAGCAGTATCCACATGTTCAATTTATGGTGAACACAGGGTGGAGCACAAAAGTCATGGATTTATTAGGTACATCAAGTGTACATTTAGGGATTTTAAGAGGAGATTACGACTGGAATGGAGAGCGATTCTTGCTTGATAAAGAACGCCTTTGTATCATTTCAAAATCAGAAATACAGCTAAAGGACCTTCCGAAGCTGCCGCTCATTGACTATCACACGGATAGTTCATTAAAACGATTGATTAACAGATGGTGGCAGGAGACGTTCACGATGCCTCCGCTTGTGACAATGGAGACAGACAGGCAAGATACATCAAAAGAGATGGTGAAGCATGGTTTAGGTTATGCCATTGTCCCGGAAATTTGCCTCAGACCAAGTGATGAGCTATTTGTAAAAGGTCTTTCGTATAAAGATGGACAGCCTGTTTTAAGAGATACATGGCTCATGTACCAGCCGGATTCCCTTCATTTGTCTGTTGTGAAAGCATTCATTGAGTTTTTAAGAAGTCAGCAAGGCTAATTATAAAAAAAATTTATTGAATAGACGAAAAAATCGATATTTTCATTATAAAAAAAGCTATTATATCCTTGAAATAGAAAGCGCTAACATTTCGGGCCGCAAGTGCAAAAGGGGCGCTTGTGGATCGTGTAAAAAAGAGGATGGAGGGATATGAAGTGCTAGCTATTTTAGGGATCTTGATGGTCGTGACTTTTACATTTCTTATTATGACAAAACGTATGCATCCGGTGGTGGCTCTAACCGTTGTGCCAATCATCTTTGCATTAATCGGTGGATTTTACAGCGGATTAGGGGACATGATGCTTGATGGACTCAAGACCGTTGCACCATCTGCTGCTTTATTGTTATTTGCCATCTTATTCTTCGGTGTCATGCTGGATGCTGGATTGTTTGACCCATTGATTAAACTGATTTTACGTCTTGTGAAAGGCGATCCGGTGAAAATTGCTTTTGGGGTAGCGATTTTGTCTATGCTTGTTGCATTAGATGGTGATGGGACCACAACGTACATGATTACCGTATCAGCTATGCTGCCACTTTTCTTAAGAATTGGGATGAACCCACTGATTTTAGGGACGATTTCATTATTATCACTAGGCATTATGAGTGGAATGACGCCTTGGGGCGGTCCAGCCACTCGGGCGATTGCTGCACTTGGTTTAGATGCAGCGGAATTCTTCATTCCATTACTCCCGACGATGATAGGGGGCGGTCTTTTTATCCTTTTTACAGCGTATGTTCTTGGAAAAAAAGAACGGAAGCGCATTGGGGTTGCCGAGATTCAGTATAAAGAAGAGGTCTCGATCTCTCCTGAATTGGCGGCATCAATTGAAGATGGCGTTGCAGATATGAAGAGACCAAACCTGATTTGGGTCAACTTCTTCCTGACGATTGCTGTCATGGTGACACTTGTATTGGATATCGTACCGATTCCTGTACTCTTTCTCATTGGCTTTGTCATTGCGCTTATGATCAACTATCCAAAAGTGGAAGATCAGCGTGAGCGGATTTTATCGCATGCAGGAAATGCCTTAACGGTCATTACCCTTGTGTTTGCAGCAGGAATTTTCACAGGCATTTTTTCGGGAACAAAAATGGTGGAGTCCATTGCTCACTTGGTCATTTACATGATTCCGGATTCATACAGCTCATTTTTTCCACTCATTGTCGCTTTGACGAGTATGCCATTTACATTTGTTCTTTCAAATGATGCGTATTATTTCGGGGTGCTGCCAATCTTAGCTGAAGCCGGCGCAGCTTACGGAATTGATCCAGTAGAAATTGCGCGCGCCTCTATTATCGGACAGCCTGTCCATTTACTGAGTCCGCTTGTGGCTTCCACATTACTACTTGTGAGTATGCTGAATAAAGATATCGGTGATTTGCAAAAGTACGCACTGTTATGGACCGTACTCACAGCCCTGTTTACAACACTTATTGCTCTTTTAACAGGAGCCATTTCGATATTTTAAAAGCTTGTTTGATCAAGGACGATGTCTCTATAGGGGACTCGTCCTTTTTTGTGCGGTTTGAAGGGGAGGAAATTGGACGCTCATCTGCGGGAATTCTCGATTTTAACGTCACCTACCTCAAGTACCCGGCATATGATATCTCGACTATACAGAATCCCATTCTATAGAGACTAGAGCTCTCACCTTAGCAAGGAGGGTTACAATACTTGAAGGAGAAAGAGTTTCAATCCAAGCCGCTATTAACCAAAAGAGAAAGAGAAGTATTCGAATTGCTCGTCCAAGATAAAACAACAAAAGAAATTGCAAGCGAGCTTTTTATTAGCGAAAAGACTGTTCGAAATCATATTTCGAATGCCATGCAAAAGCTAGGAGTCAAAGGTCGTTCACAGGCCGTAGTCGAGCTTCTGCGTATGGGTGAGCTAGAGCTCTAACGTCAGCCGGTTTTCCTTCCGCACCAGGGAGGAGCCGGTTATTTCTATATGGTTTCCATGAGTCTCTTCTTGCAATTTCATTGAAAAACGAGGAAAATAGGAATGTACGTTTTAATCAAAGTGAGATGCTATAGTGAGGTATCAATGAAATGGAAACGAATGAGTCAGGCCATGTTGCAGAAATTGAAAAATCATTGCGCCATATTGCTGCAATCATTAAGCAAAAAGGTAGAGAAATTCTGAATCAATATACGATTACACCTCCTCAATTTGTAGGGCTTCAGTGGCTTTATGAATTCGGAGATATGACAATAGGTGAGCTATCACAAAAGATGTATTTGGCTTGCAGTACGACAACCGATTTAATTGATCGAATGGAAAAAAGTGAACTTGTTGAACGGGTGAAAGATCCGTCTGACCGCCGCGTGGTTCGCATTCATTTATTGCCTGAGGGTGAGCGGATCATTCAAGAAGTGATTGTCAAACGCCAAGAATACGTCAGTGAACTTCTAGGGGCTTTCTCAGAAGAAGAAGCCATCGTTTTCAACCAATCTTTAACGAAACTACAGCAGCAAATGAAAAGAAAATGAGGCGATTTTGTTGGATCAACCAATCGGCGTGATTGATTCCGGCGTAGGCGGTTTAACCGTTGCGAAGGAAATCATGAGACAACTGCCAAAAGAAAAAATTATTTATGTAGGCGACACAAAACGATGTCCATACGGCCCTCGAGCAGAAGAAGAGGTTCTTCAATATACATGGGAAATGACGCACTACCTATTAAGACACCACCATATTAAAATGCTTGTCATTGCGTGCAACACTGCGACGGCGATAGCACTTGATGAAATTAAAGCAACACTTGATATCCCGGTCATTGGCGTGATCCAGCCCGGAGCCCGCACAGCGATCAAGGTCACAAACAATCAGCATATTGGCGTCATCGGCACAGCCAATACGATCAAAAGTGAGGCCTATAAAGAAGCGTTGCTCTCTTTAAAAGCAGGACTAACTGTTCAAAGTCTGGCATGTCCAATGCTGGTACCGTTTGTGGAAAGCGGTACGTTTTTAGATCATACAGCAGATGAAGTCGTAAAAGCTTCTCTTGAACCGATGAAAGAAAAAGGCATTGATACGCTCATTCTTGGTTGCACGCACTACCCGATTTTAAAAGAACCGATTCAGCGCTTTATGGGCAGTGGCGTCAACATCATTTCTTCAGGAGACGAAACAGCGAGAGAAGCGAGCACAATTCTTTCATATAAAGGGCTGTTAAATGATTCGAAGGAAGAGCCTGTTCATACTTTTTATACAACAGGGGAGCAGCAAAACTTTCAAAATATCGCTCAAGACTGGTTCGGCTACCTGCCAGGGAAGGTCGAAACGGTTTCGCTTGAACACGTATATCAGCAATAACCTACTTCTCATGGAAGTGGGTTATTTTTTTATGAAAAGGGTCTAATCCTCTGAGGGAGCTCGTATACATACTAGTACAAACCACTAGAGGAGGGTGAAGTATGCTGAAAAAAGGAACTACAGCAGCTGTTACGTGTATTGCGTCAGCCATGCTTTTATCAGGATGCGGATTGTTTCAAACAGACCAAGCGAAAACAGAGATTGATCCACCACAAAATGTCACGTTTGTGAAAGAAAATAAAGAAGAGAAACAAACAGCGAAAGAAGGAAAAGAAGAGAAGCAAGCAGATACCGTCATGAGAGAATTATATTTAATTGATAAAAATGGATATGTTGTGTCTCAATCCATTCCGCTGCCGAAAAACGAAGGAAGTGCGAAACAAACACTTGAATACCTCGTAGACGGGGGACCGATTTCTAACCTGATGCCAAATGGATTCAGAGCCGTGCTGCCGGCGGACACGAGCGTATCTGTCGATATTAAAGATGGCACCGCGGTTGTTGATTTCTCAAATGAATTCAAAAACTATAAAAAAGAAGACGAACAGCGCATTTTACAATCAGTCACTTGGACATTAACGCAGTTTGATTCAGTAGCGAAAGTCAAATTAAAGATGAATGGCCATGAATTAAAAGAGATGCCTGTGAATGGGACGCCTATTTCAGATGATTTAAGCAGAGAGGACGGCATAAATATTCAGCACGAGGCTGCGGCTGATATGACATCGACAAAGCCTGTGACTGTCTACTATTTAGCTGAATCTGATGAACAGACCTACTATGTCCCGGTGACCAAAAGAGCACCAAAAGACGAGGATGATCCAATTACAGCAGCCATTGATGAGCTCGTCTCTGGGCCAAGCAAAACAAGCCAATTGCTGACAGACTTTGATCAAGATGTGAAGCTCAATGATGTCCCGAAAGTAAAAGACGGTCATGTGACACTTGATTTCAATGAATCCATTTTTGGCAGTGCAGATGAAAAGAAAAAAGTCATTTCACAAAAAGTTCTTGATAGCATTGTGCTGACATTAACAGAGTTGCCAGATGTGAAAAGCGTGTCTGTGAAGGTAAACGGAAAGGCAGAGCTTGTGAACGAAAAAGGAGCAGAGCTCACAAAGCCAGTTTCAAGACCAGAACAAGTGAATACAGGTAGTTTTTAACGTCACACATTGATATAATGGAGAAAAAGAGGCATGCACATTCGCTGCCTCTTTTTTATTCCAAGCGATTAGAACGGATCGAGGTTGTCAAAGTTAATAGGAGAACCCCGCTGACACCCGCGTGGAATGTATATTGTAACGGAGGTAAAACATGAGATTAGATGAAAGACAATACGACGAATTAAGAAAAATTGAAATACAGGCAGGCTACATTACGCACCCAGAAGGCTCTGTCTTAATCTCAGCGGGAAATACGAAGGTGATTTGTAACGCATCTATCGAGGACCGCGTACCTCCTTTTTTAAGAGGAGAAGGAAAAGGCTGGATTACAGCAGAATATAGCATGCTTCCAAGAGCAACAGCTCAAAGAACGATAAGAGAATCATCTAAAGGAAAAGTCACAGGACGTACAATGGAGATCCAGCGTTTAATTGGACGAGCTCTACGTGCAGTCGTTGATTTAGAAAAGCTTGGTGAACGCACCATTTGGATTGATTGTGATGTTATTCAAGCAGACGGCGGAACACGCACAGCTTCTATTACAGGTGCATTTGTGGCCATGACACTAGCGATTCAAAAGCTTCAATCAGAAGGCGTTTTGAAAGAAAATCCGATCACTGATTATTTAGCTGCGATATCCGTCGGAATTGATTCTAAACAGGGACTTCTGTTAGATTTAAATTATGAAGAAGATTCTTCAGCTGAAGTGGATATGAATGTCATCATGACAGGCGCTGGACGCTTTGTTGAACTTCAAGGCACTGGCGAAGAAGCGACATTCTCAAGAGAACAACTAAACGGACTGCTTGATTTAGCCGAAAAAGGTATCAAAGAATTAATTGAAAAGCAAAAAGCAGTGACAGGAGAAGTTATCGAATAAAGAGAAGGGTTTGATCAGGATGAAAACTGCCATCATCGCAACGCACAATGCGGGCAAAGCGAAAGAATTCAAAGCCATTCTTGAGCCAAAAGGATTCACGGTCAAAACACTAGCGGACATCGGATTTACGGAAGAGATTGAAGAAACAGGACATACCTTTGAAGAAAATGCGATCATCAAAGCCGAGGCCATTCAAGCCAAAGCAGGTGAAATGGTGATTGCAGACGACTCGGGTCTGTCGATTGATTACCTTGGCGGAAAGCCTGGCGTCTATTCAGCGAGGTACGCGGGCGAGCATAAAGACGATGACGAGAACGTGGAAAAGGTGCTGAATGAGCTGCAAGGTATTGAAAAAGAAGACCGCACTGCTAGATTTAGATGTGCCCTGGCTGTCAGTATACCGGGGAAAGAAACAAAAACGGTAGAAGGATCAGTAGAAGGCTTTATCGCAGAAGAACCGATCGGCGAAAACGGCTTCGGATACGACCCAATTTTCATCGTCAAAGACAAAGACCAGACGATGGCCGAGTTATCACCAGAGGAAAAAAACAAGATCAGCCATCGAGCGGTCGCGCTTCAAAAGCTTTCATCACTGCTAGACGCAAATGAATAAGGGGGAATGAAGCCATGAAGATACTCATCATTAGTGACAGTCATGGACTCACAGACGAACTTCAAACCATTGCCAAACGGCATGCGGCTGAAGTGGATATGATGATTCACTGCGGAGATTCAGAACTCGAAACGAACCACCCAGCACTCGAAGGATACAAAGTCGTCAAAGGAAATTGTGACTTTATGGGCGATTTTGAAGAAGAGCTCCTGCTCCCACTCGACGGAGGCGGAAAACTATTTCTCACTCACGGACATCTGCATGGCATCAAACAATCCTTGCTCCAAGTCTACTACCGTGCAGAAGAGCTAGGCGCAGACATTATCTGCTTTGGCCACTCGCACATCCCTGGCAGTGAACTGCTAAGAGGAAAACTGCTCATTAACCCAGGCAGCGTGCACCTGCCAAGAGTGCGCAAAGAGCGCAGCTATGCTATACTGACACTAGATGGAAGCGAAGCAAACGTACAGTTTTTCACGGACGAAGGTCACGTCATACAAGACCTCGAAAACACTGTCACATTGGAAGGTATTTCATAAGGGTGCAGCATTTGCCCCTTATGAAAAAACTTTCGAAAAACCGTTGACTTTAAAGAACAATAGTAATATAATAAATCTTGTCGCTGAGGTAATACACCACAGCACACTACATAACAACATGTCCCAGTAGCTCAGCAGGATAGAGCAACGGCCTTCTAAGCCGTCGGTCGGGAGTTCGAATCTCTCCTGGGACGTATTTTAGAAGACCCGTTATTGATACGTATAGTGTCCGTTGAATCAAACGATGACATAGACGTATTGGTAGCGGGTTTTTTCGTGTACGTAAGACATGCGTCAGGGTGTACGTTGGCCAAAACGGAGGGAATTAACGTTATGGCTCGAAAATTTATAGTCAAAAGGAGTCCTACGGCTAAGCGATCAGTCATACGGCTAACCCACGAGCCACGGTCGCCTGAACGCAAGTATTCGATAGAAGAAGCGCTAGACATTTTCGTCCTAGCAAAAGAAGCGGATGGGATGCGTGAGAGAACTATCGCAGACTATCGAAGTCATGTCCGATACTTCTCGGATTTTTTAGGGGGAAAGTACGCAGATGTATTAGACGATATCGACCGTTTGACTCCGGAGATAATCCGCGAATACACAAGGTATCTGAGGCTGACAGACGAGTAAGGTTGCTATAGGGAAATATCCTATTCTACTTATAGTGAAGCGGTTAGAAAGCGGAGACGAACGCGTAGCCTATGCAATGATCAAGTATACATACGAGCAAGCAATAGAGTGGGAGCTTGCTACAAGAGCAGGGCAGGAACTCGAACATTTGAAAGAAGACGAATTTTAAGGTTACGGTGTAAATACGGGTATGGGCTGTTTCATGGATGCTGAGGCTGCATTATATTTACAGGCTTATGAGGATAAGCGCTATAAAGAGGACAATGATTTCTATCTTTATGAGGAATTTGCAGAAGCGCTTGAGCAAAACTACAAGCACACATGGGACTGGCTTGTCACCCGTTTTCATGACAAGGTGGACATTGCCATGTTTACAACAGGCTTCGGTGACGGAATGTACCCAAGCTTTTGGGGGATGGATGAAAACGGGGAACCCGCTTGCCTTGTGACAGACTTTCTTATAGTGGACTGATGAGAAAAACCCATGAAACTATGGGTTTTTTATTTGTTTCTGAAGATAGTGTATTTATAGAAATCGTGAAGGAGATTGAACGGAAGAAAAATAGATAAACATATAACGATTAGTGAATCGGTATTAGATAATAAAGTGTTAAATTATTAAAAATATAACAAAAGTATGAAGAAAGTCATGAAAAAACCGATAAATGTTGGGTACACAATTTTAAGGAGTGATTTTCTTGAAAAAATTAGGATTAATATTCTTCTTATTTATCTCGTCATTAATTTATCCGTTACATTCGGTACAAGCGGAAACAGTAGAGTGGAAAGATCAAGCAGATTTGCCCGAGGCACGTGTTGGTGCTAGTAGTGGAGTAGTTGACGGCAAGATATATATCATAGGAGGTCAGGGGCCAACTCAACGACAAGGTGCAGATCAAACTTTTGTTTATGATCCTGAGAAAAATGAATGGTCAAGTAAAACATCAATGCCAACTCCTAGATATGGGGCTGCTACGGCGATTTTAAATGACCAAATATATGTTATAGGTGGAATGTCTACAGATGGAGTAGTAAAGACAGTAGAAGTTTATAATACTAAAAATGATTCGTGGGAAAAGCTTGAAGATATTCCGCTGGAAACAAAAGTCTCACCATATAGAATATATGCGAGCAGTGTAAAAGGGAAAATTTTAGTTGTCGCAAAAGAAGGTAACTATCAAATGAAAACATACAGCTATGACCCAGACACGAAAAAATGGGAAAAGAAAAGTTCTTTAGATTATATTGTGACTGCCGGAACGTTAAATGAGATAGATGGTAAGTTATATTTATCTGGAGGGACAGAGGCTTTAAATAAAATGATCGGTGAATACGATCCTGACACAGATACGTGGATGAAAAAGCAAGGTGGTTGGTCAGCGGGGTATTATGCGACAGCTGTTTACAATAATAAAGTTTTACTTACAGGTGGAACTGCTAGATTATCGGTACATGATGTAATGTTAGGAACAAGGTATAGCGTTCAAACACCTAAAACCTTTTATAGAAAGGGACACTCCGCTGCTATTGTCAAAGATAATCTTTATATCATTGGGGGAGAAGAAAACACAAATGGTGATATGCCTCGTGCAAGAGAAAAATTTAAATCTGTCATATCACTTTCTCTAAAAGACGCATTACCTCAAGAAAACAACACCGAAACCCCAGGCGATAAAGACCCAGAACCAACCACACCACCAAAAGACGATACAACAGATGAAGACGGCGATGCGCTTCTCATCATCACAATGGTCAATGGTTTGCAAAAAGAGTATGACCTTTCAATGAAAGAAGTCAACGCCTTTCTATCCTGGTACAAAAAACGTGATGCTGGCGAAGGTCCAGGGTTTTATGAAATTGACGAGCATGACAACAACAAAGGTCCTTTTGAAAGTAAAAAGGACTATGTGGTATTCAACAACATTCTCATGTTCGAAGTGAATAAATATAAAAAGTAAATAACATCAAAGCCATCTAGTCTAACTAGGTGGCTTTTGCGTTTGTTCGACAGCTTTCACCAATTTTAAGGCAAATTTAAGCTTCCATTTCATTTCAATTACATTAAATCTTTGTTACAATAAGACAGCTTTGCCCGAAGACACGTTCATACTTTGGACATCTTTTTTTCATCAATTCTTAAAATTTTTATGTTTTGATATGAAACTCTTTTGATGATCCATGCGTCTTTATAAGTGTCAAAAGAAAAGAGGTTATCAATATGCTATTCAAAAAGCTATCAGAAAATAAGTCTGTAAAATGGATAGGATATACAAGCTTTTACTTACTTATTTTGCTATTATTGTTCTTTATTTACGGATTCCATACAGCAAATACGGGATCATTCATTTACAACGATTTTTAATTGGAGATTAAACTATGAAACTATTACACACGATTCATGAATACCAACAAACGAAACCGACACAGCCAGCATTTGTTTCTCAACATGCTTCGATCACATATGATGAGCTTTGGCGTCTATCAGACCAAATGGCTGGTGCGATCGATCCAGTCGCAACTGACAGTGCACCTGTCATTGTCTACGGTCATATGGAGCCAGAGATGCTGATTTCTTTTTTAGGTACTGTGAAATCAGGCAGACCTTATATTCCGGTCGACATCTCAATACCTGTCGAGCGCATCGTCTCAATCATTGAAAGCTCAAAAGCCAGTCTATTGATTTGTGCAAATGAGCAGGCTGTACCAGGTGTAGAAGAACACATTGAAGTGAAGAGTGCGGCATCGCTTTTAGCACTTGAAAAAGAAGCACCGCCGTCCACGCAGTGGGTTCAACAAGATGATGTTTTCTACATTATTTATACGTCTGGCAGTACAGGAAAACCGAAAGGCGTTCAGGTAACAGCCAATAATTTAGAAAGTTTTACAGAGTGGATGTGCCGCGACTTCCCAATTGGTGAGGGGCGCACGTTCTTAAATCAAGCGCCATTTTCTTTTGACTTATCAGTGATGGATATCTATCCAGCGCTTCAATCAGGCGGCACGCTTTACTGTTTAGTAAAAGATCTTGTCAATAAGCCAAAGGATATGTTTGCAGCACTTGGTCAATCTGACGTTGAAGTGTGGACATCAACACCTTCCTTTGTGCAAATGTGCTTAATGGACCCATCCTTTACAGGTGACCTTTTACCAAAGCTAAACGTTTTCCTTTTCTGCGGTGAGGCACTTCCTGTCTCTGTAGCAAGTGCACTTCTTGAGCGTTTTCCTAAGGCGCAGGTCTTTAATACGTATGGTCCAACTGAAGCAACTGTTGCGATTACATCGATTGAAGTCACGCAGGAGATTCTTGATCAGCACGATTCTTTACCAGTGGGTTATGCCAAATCGGATACAGATATCGTCATTTTAGATGAAGAAGGCAAGACACTCCCTGATGGGGAAAAAGGGGAAATTGTCATCGTGGGGCCAAGCGTCACGAGAGGTTACTTAGGTGAACAAGCCTTAACGGATAAAGTGTTCTTTGAATACGAAGGACGCCCTGCTTACCGCACAGGTGACGCAGGTGTGGCGCAGGATGGTTTGATTACGTGCCACGGTCGTCTGGACTATCAAATTAAGTTACATGGATACCGAATGGAGCTTGAAGAAATTGAATATCATGTGAGCGAGACAACGTATGTCAATGCTTGTGTGATTGTGCCATTCCAGCCAAACGGGCATGTGGAGTACTTAATTGCAGTAATTGTCCCAACTGAGCATTCCTTTGAAAAAGAATATCAGCTGACAAGTGCGATTAAGAAAGAAATGGCGGATTCACTGCCTGCGTACATGATTCCAAGAAAGTTTGTCTATCTTGAGCAGTTGTACATGACGCCAAACGGGAAGGTTGACCGTAAAAGAATCGCGAAAGAGGTTCTTCTATGATTCCGTTTAGTTCATTCTTTTTCTTCATTCTAATTGGTATTCTTCTTTTGCCGACGATGATTCTTGGTCTTCGCGGCAAAAGAATGCAGGGCTACAACATGTTTGCAACGGTTGTGGCACTTGCGCTTATTTTCTCAAAGGATGCACATGGCGCTTTGCTGCTGTTCCTGTTTACAGTGTGGCAAGTCTTGATCATCCGCCTATACCTTGCGTACCGGCTGAAGGCGAACCGTGCGTCTGTCTTCTATATGGCAGTGGTGGCATCGATTTTGCCGCTTGTGCTATCAAAGATTTTACCGTTCTTTTTAACTCATCAGCCGCATCAACCGCCGCCAATGAACTGGCTGAGCTTTTTGGGGATCTCGTACTTAACATTTAAAGGTGTTCAGTTAATTATCGAGACAAGAGACGGCTTGATTAAAAAGAAAATCCCGATTCACCGTTTGGTTTATTTCATCGTCTTTTTCCCGACGATTTCATCAGGTCCAATCGATCGTTACCGCCGGTTTGAAAAGGATATGGATACACCGCCTGAAAAAGAAGCGTACAGTGACCTTCTATATGCAGGGATTCATAAAATTTTTATTGGGTTCTTATATAAGTTCATTATTGGTTATCTCATTCACACGTATATTCTCATGAATATTCATCACATTAGCAGCAGTCACTTTGTTCAACAGTTAACGTATATGTATGCGTACAGTATGTATTTGTTCTTTGACTTTGCTGGATATACAGCATTTGCTGTAGGTGTGAGTTATATCATGGGCATTAAATCACCAGAAAACTTTAATAAACCGTTTATCAGCCGTAATATTAAAGACTTCTGGAATCGCTGGCACATGTCGCTATCCTTTTGGTTCAGAGATTATGTGTTTATGAGATTTGTGTTCTTTATGACAAAGAAGAAGTGGATCAAGAACCGGATGGCTGTATCAAATATTGGGTACTTTGTCCTCTTTCTATTGATGGGTGCTTGGCATGGTCTCGCCCTTCAATACATTATTTACGGACTATACCATGCAGTTGTGATGTCCGGTTACAATTTATTTGAGAAGTGGAATAAAAAGCACAAGTGGTGGCCGGATAATAAGGTCACAATGGTTGTGTCGATCATTATTACATTCCATGTGATTTGTTTCGGATTTTATATTTTTTCAGGAAAACCATTTCATCATTAATGATTAAGGGAGTAGAAAATTATGGAATTTAAAAATCAAGTATACGGTATTATTGCAGAGGTTTGTCAGGACGACGTTGTGAAAGAAAATCCAGAGATTGCAATTTTTGACGAAGGTCTTCTAGATTCATTTGGTACAGTAGAACTACTTATGGCAATTGAAAGTCAACTTGGAATTACTGTTCCGATTACAGAGTTTGATCGTGATGTGTGGGATACACCGAATCACATTGCTGAGCAGCTGGCAGAGATGAAGTAATGAAAAAGCGTTTTTTTGGGCCGCTTATTTTAGCGGCTGTTCTATTCATTGGTGTTCTTCTTGTACCAAATGCATGGCTCTCACATCTGATCCCAAAAGACAAATTACAAAAGTCAGCCACAGAATTAGATCCAGGGATGTTTCAAGGGCTTTATTTACAAGATGAAATGCTAAAAGATCCAACTTATTTGCCGATCTATGGATCTTCTGAACTTTCACGTTTTGATCCATATCACCCTTCGAATTTCTTTCATGAAAATCCTCAAGGGTTTACACCTTATCTTGTTGGAAAAGGTGGATCGCAATCATTAATTCATGCCATGAACTTTGCAGCGCATATGGATGAATTAAAAGGGAAAAAGCTTGTGTTTATCGTGTCCCCGCAGTGGTTTGTCAAAGGGGGATCAGACGAGAATCACTTTGCTCCTAACTATTCAGCGCTTCAGGCGCTTGATCTTGCTTATAATAAAGAAATTGATCCAGCTGTGAAAAAAGAGCTCATCAAAAGGATCATGAAGTTTAAGGCAGTAAAGAACGACATGGTCATCACAGAGCTTTTTAAAGCAGAGCTTTCTGGGAACAAATTCGCTTATGGCGCGATTTCTCCTATTGCAAAAATGTATTATGGCATGCTTCAAAAGAAAGACATGTACTATACGATCGGGTCTGGGCATGAGCGCAAGCATCGTCCGTCTCCTTCAGTGAAAGGGAAAACATGGACTGAGCTTCAAAAAGAAGCGAGCGTCTTAGGATCTGAAAAAGCAGGGGACAACCCGTTTTATATTGATCAGAGACTGTTTGATCGTAAGCTGAAGCCGATCATGAAAAAGATGAAGGATTCTCGTCGTGACAATTCTTATGCAGCATCACCTGAATATAAAGATTTCCAGATCATGCTGGATATTTTAAAACAGGCAGGGGCGAAGCCTTTATTCGTGACGATTCCTGTCAACGGAAAATGGTATGATTACACTGGTTTTCCGAAAGAGGGACGTACAGATTATTATCAAAAAATCAATCGTCAAATTCGAGATAATGGGTATGAAGTCGCAGATTTGACTTCGCATGAGTATGATCCATATTTCTTTAAGGATACGATTCATGTGTCGTATAAAGGATGGGTATACATCGATAAGGCGATCGAAAAGTTTTACAAAGAGCAGTAGATTGCAGCAGCTTTCTGCTGCTTTTTGTTTGTCGAATGAGTGGATTTCTTGTATAAATAAGGTGGAAGGGCTATGCTGAATATGGAGGCGATACGATGAATCGTTCTGAGAAAAAAGAACTATTAAAGCGTTCAAAGAAGCATTTTAATGATCATGCCTTTTGGGAAAAGTTAAAAAAGACGGCACAAAAAGCTGGAGTTTCTCTTGTCTATGCTGTGCTATTACTTTATTATACATTGCAAAAACCCGAAGTACCGGTTAAAGCGAAGACCCTCATCATTGGGGCGCTAGGGTACTTTATCCTTCCGATTGACCTGATCCCTGATACATTGGTGGGGATCGGCTACACAGATGATCTAGGCGCCATCACATTTGCTCTGCTTCAAGTGGCAATGTACATTGATGACGATGTCAAAGGAAAAGCGAAAGACAGGCTGGGAAAATGGTTCGGTGAAAAAAGCGATACGTCTTTCATTGATCAAAAGCTTGAAGATGGCGGTATGCCGTCTGCTTAAAGAAAAGCCTCTTAAAAGTGTAGACAAACCCTCGCATTCTTTGTCAGTCCTGCGCTCCGATGCTTGTTCTTCCTAGACTTCAAGGGTTTTCAACTACGCTGAAAAAAGACAAAGGGCTAAAATAAAGTTCATTTTAGCCCTTTGTCAACAATCTAATGCCTCCTAAACGGAGGCTTTTTTTCATTATCCTAAAAATTTCACGCAAACCGGATGCGGAACGGTGATGTCTGATTGTAAGACAGTGAGTCGTCCCGTTTCTTTGTCACGTTTGTATAACACAAGATTACTAGATTCTTGGTTTGAGCCGACGAGAAATTCTTCTGTTGGATCAAGGACAAAGTCTCTAGGCCAATTTCCTTCAGATGAAGCAATGTCAACGAGGCTTAGTTTGCCGTCATGATTTGCTTTGAAAATGGCAATGCTGTCATGTCCACGATTTCCTGCATACACAAAGTGACCGTCAGAAGACACATGAATGGCGCTGCCTTGATTATTCTCTGTGAAGTCATTAGGAATGGTTGCGATCGTTTGGATCTCTTCGAAATGACCATCTTCAAAGTAACGAAGGACAATGACCTCTGAGCTGAGCTCTGTCATGACATAGGCCACAGGTTTCGTTGGGTGGAATGTGATATGACGAGGGCCGCTTCCTGGTTTTGTTTCAAATGTATGGGCAAGCTCAAGTTTGCCGTTTTCTTTCTTATACGTATAAATACCGTCTGTGCCAAGGTCAACAGCCACCGCAAATTGTTCATCAGGCGTCAAACCCATAAAGTGAGTGTGCGGTTTTTCTTGACGGTCTTCGTTTGGTCCAGTGCCTTCATGCTGCGCCTGTGACAGCGTGCGGATCACTGAGCCGTTTTCAGCATCAATTTCGTACATCTCTGCTGTTCCTTTATGATAGTTTGCTGTAAACGCTGTTTTCGTTTGGCTGTCCACGCTGACGTGACAAGGAGAAGCCCCATCGGCAAGCTCTTGGTTGATGAAACGAAGTGCGCCGGTGTCGGCATCAATTTGATACGCAGCAAGACCGCCCTGTGCTCCTTCTTTCACAACAGCATACACAAACTTTTGAGAATCTGAGACAGTTAAATATGTAGGATTTTCAAGTTCTGCAGCCACTTCTACTTGTTCAATCTGCTGCTTGTCCGTATTTAAAGTAAAAGAATAGATTCCTTTGCTGTCTCCCTTTGTATACGTTCCGATATAACCTCTGATGTTAGCCATGTATTGCCCTCCTTCTATTAGATGCTCTCATTCTATCACAAATTCATAGGAAAACGCTTTAGAAAGGCATGCTGAAGGAAAAAACAAACGCAATGAAATCTCACAATATTCTTCAAAAACCGTGTGAAAAAATATTACAAAAGCTTGTTCAAAAGAAAACCGTTCATGTAGAGTAAATAAATTGAAGAAAAAATACAAAAAATTTTAAGTTTTTTCATTCCTTGTCTAGCAAAGGTGTAAGCGTATACATTTTATTTTGATTAGTCTAAATTGTCTAATAATTTTAAAAATGCTGTTGACACTGTATGGAAAGCGGCGTAAGATGGGTTCAACAAAAGCAAACAGACACGCAGAGTAAGCGTGAGACACTTCAATATAAAGTGTCTGAAAATTCAACTACTTTTTGTTTGAAAGAGAGGGTGCTCACTGAAGATGGAAGACCAAAAGGAACAGTGGATCTTTTTAAACGATGAACTCGTGAAAAAAGAGGATGCGAAAATTTCAGTTTATGATCATGGCTTCTTATATGGTGACGGTGTGTTCGAAGGAATACGTGTATATAACGGAAATATCTTTCGAATGAAAGAACATTTAGACCGCCTGTATGATTCCGCTAGATCCATTATGCTGAACATTCCATATTCACTTGAGGAGCTCACTGAAAAAATGATTCATACAGTTGAAAGGAACGGCCTAAAAGATGCCTATATCCGCCTTGTTGTCTCAAGAGGAGCCGGTGATCTTGGCTTAGATCCAAACAACTGCGGGAGAGCCAACACAGTGATCATTGTAGAGCCGCTGGCCATCTTTCCAAAGCACCTATATGAAACAGGTATTGATATTGTGACAGTACCAACGAGGCGAAATCGTCCTGACGTACTAAGTCCAAAAGTGAAGTCATTAAACTATTTGAATAACATCCTTGTCCGAATCGAAGCCCATATGGCCGGTGTGAGTGAAGCGCTGATGCTGAACGATCAAGGGTACGTGGCAGAAGGTTCTGCAGACAATGTGTTTATTTATAAAAAAGGTAAGCTCTATACACCGCCAGGTTATATCGGCGCTCTTGAAGGCATCACAAGAAATGCCATCATGGAGATTGCAGAAGACTTAGGCTACGAAGTGAAAGAAGAACCTTTCACAAGACATGATGTGTATACAGCTGAAGAAGTCTTCCTGACAGGAACCGCTGCCGAAGTCATCGCTGTTGTAAAAGTTGACGGTCGTATCATTGGCGAAGGAAAACCAGGGTTCCACACAAACAAACTTCTTGAACAATTCCGCAAGCGAGTCGTTGAAGAAGGAGAAAAAGTAGTCTTTACCGATGAGAACATTCACGCAAGCTAAATAGATATCGATAAACGTTGAAGAGGACTAGTAGCTTTAGAGTCAGTATCTACAGAGAGCCGGTGCTAGCTGGAAACCGGTGTTACTTTCTAAAGTGAACTCACCTCTGAGTGTCTGCTTGAAATGATAGTAGGGCAGACCGAGTGACATTGCATCACTCGTTACCAAAATGGATGAAAGATGTCCATGAGACGGCAGCATGATTTGCCGTGAACAAGGGTGGTACCGCGAAAAACAAAGCTTTTTCGCCCCTTTGACCTAGTGAAAAGTAGTGTCATTGTGGGGTGAGAAGGCTTTTTTATATGGTCTCATATCTCTATCTTGAATGGAAAAGGGTGAAAGGACTTGACTGAAGCAAGACAAAGAGGAGGAAATCAAATGGGGACAAATGTACAAATGGAGACGGAAAAATCAAATGCACCACAAACGATGAACGGTGCACTCATGTTAATTGAAGCACTCAAAAGAGAAAAAGTAGAAGTCATTTTTGGTTATCCTGGCGGAGCCGTTTTACCGATCTACGATAAAATTTACGATTCTGGTTTATTTCATGTCCTGCCAAGACATGAGCAAGGAGCGATTCACGCAGCGGAGGGATACGCAAGAGTATCTGGTAAACCAGGCGTTGTCATTGCCACATCAGGACCGGGGGCAACAAACCTAGTCACAGGAATTGCGGATGCGATGATTGATTCACTACCTATGGTTATCTTCACTGGACAGGTGGCAACCTCAGTCATTGGATCAGATGCTTTCCAAGAAGCAGATGTACTTGGTATCACAATGCCAATCACAAAACACAGCTATCAAGTGAGACGTCCAGAAGAGTTACCGGGTGTCATTAAAGAGGCATTTCACATCGCAACAACCGGCAGACCTGGTCCAGTCTTGATTGATATTCCAAAAGATGTCGCTGGTATTGAAGGAACATTTGAATACGATCAGCCAATCGATTTGCCTGGTTATCAGCCGAAAATTGAGCCGAATTATTTGCAAATTCGCAAGTTAGTAGAAGCTGTAAGTAGAGCAAAGAAACCAGTTATTCTAGCAGGAGCTGGCGTTCTTCATGGCAAAGCGTCGGAAGAATTAAGGCAATATGTAGAGCAGCAGCAAATCCCTGTCGCTCATACATTGCTTGGGCTTGGTGGATTCCCGGCAAAGCATCCTCTTTTCCTAGGAATGGCGGGTATGCACGGCACATACGCAGCGAACATGGCACTACATCAATGTGACTTACTCATTTCAATCGGAGCGAGATTTGATGACAGGGTAACCGGCAACCTCAATCATTTTGCAAAGCATGCGAAGGTGGCTCATATTGACATCGACCCAGCGGAAATTGGTAAAAACATTCACACTCATATCCCGGTTGTTGGTGATAGTAAGCTAGTGCTTCAAGAACTGATCAAGCAGGACGGGAAACAAGGTGAATCAGACGAGTGGAAGAGCCAGCTAAATCAGTGGAAGGAAGAATATCCACTCTGGTATGTCGAAAACGAAGCTGAAGGCTTTAAGCCTCAAAAGCTGATCGAATACATTCATCAATTTACAAAAGGTGAAGCCATTGTGGCAACCGATGTTGGGCAGCACCAAATGTGGGCTGCACAGTTCTATCCATTTGAAAATGCCGATAAATGGGTGACATCTGGTGGGCTTGGCACAATGGGATTTGGTTTACCGGCAGCGATTGGCGCGCAGCTAGCTGATCAAGAGGCAACGGTTGTGGCGATTTTAGGAGACGGAGGTTTCCAAATGACCCTGCAAGAACTTGCCGTTATCCGTGAGCTGAACCTTCCGGTGAAAGTGATTGTTCTCAATAATCACAGTCTTGGAATGGTAAGACAATGGCAAGAAATTTTTTACGAAGAACGCTACTCACATTCAAAATTTTCAGAGCAGCCAGACTTCGTGAAATTATCTGAAGCTTATGGCATTAAAGGGATCAGAATCTCATCAGACGAAGAGGCGCAAGAAAAACTCGAAGAAGCCTTAACCTCTAGAGAGCCTGTTTTCATCGATGTCAATGTAGCGAGAGATGAGAAAGTATTCCCGATGGTAGCACCGGGGAAAGGACTTCATGAGATGGTGGGGGTGAAACCTTGAAAAGAATTATTGTGTTGACTGTATTAAATCGATCAGGCGTACTGAACAGAATCACAGGCCTTTTTACTAAAAGACACTACAATATTGAAAGCATTACGGTCGGCCATTCTGAGATTCAAGATGTATCACGCATCACGTTCGTCGTCCATGTAGACCAGGAGAAAGACATCGAACAGCTGACAAAACAGCTGAACAAACAAATCGATGTCCTCAAAGTAACGGATATTACAAACCAATCAATCGTTCAGCGAGAGCTGGCTTTGATAAAAGTCGTATCTGCACCAGCATCTAGAATGGAAATCACAGGGGTCATTGAACCTTTTAGAGCTTCTATTGTAGATGTGAGCAGAGAGAGTGTCGTCATTCAGGTGACAGGTGAGTCTTCAAAAATTGAAGCACTCATTGAATTACTTAAGCCATACGGCATTAAAGAAGTCGCCAGAACTGGCACCACGGCCTTTGCGAGAGATAATCAGCAAAAGCCGCAAACAAATAAAACAATTTCAATTGTCTAAACAAAAGGAGAGAGTCAAATGGTAAAAGTATATTATAACGGTGATATTCAAGAAAACGTATTAAATGGTCAAAAGGTAGCTATCATTGGTTACGGATCACAAGGTCATGCACATGCATTGAACTTAAAAGAGAGCGGCGTAGATGTGATTGTCGGTGTGAGAAAAGGCGGATCTTATACAAAAGCACAAGAAGACGGCCATCAAGTATTCACAGTAAAAGAAGCAGCAGCACAAGCAGATGTCGTCATGGTATTACTTCCAGATGAGCAGCAAAAGAAAGTATATGATGAAGAAATCAAAGATCAATTAGAAGCAGGTAATTCACTTGTATTCGCACACGGATTCAACGTTCACTTCCATCAAATTGTTCCTCCAAGTGACGTAGATGTGTATCTTGTGGCTCCAAAAGGTCCAGGACATCTTGTAAGAAGAACATATGAGCAAGGCGCTGGTGTACCTGCACTATTTGCTATCTATCAAGATGTATCAGGTCAAGCGAAAGACAAAGCACTGGCTTATGCAAAAGCAATCGGCGGAGCAAGAGCGGGCGTTCTTGAAACAACATTTAAAGAAGAAACAGAAACGGATCTATTCGGTGAGCAGGCAGTTCTTTGTGGAGGTCTTACTTCATTAGTTAAAGCAGGTTTTGAAACATTAACAGAAGCTGGTTATCAGCCAGAGCTTGCATACTTCGAGTGTCTGCATGAACTGAAATTGATCGTTGACCTTATGTATGAAGAAGGATTAGAAGGTATGAGATATTCAATCTCTGATACAGCGCAATGGGGTGACTTCGTATCAGGACCACGCGTTGTGGATGCAAAAGTAAAAGAATCAATGAAAGCAGTCTTGACTGACATCCAAAACGGAACATTCGCGAAAGAATGGATTGTTGAAAACCAAGTGAATCGTCCACGTTTCAATGCGATCAATGCAAATGAAAATGAGCACCAAATTGAAATCGTCGGAAGAAAGCTTCGTGAAATGATGCCTTTCGTTAAACAAGGAAAGAAAAAGGAAGCGGTGAGCGTCGGTGCGAAAAATTAATTTTTTTGACACAACACTTCGAGATGGAGAGCAATCACCAGGAGTGAACTTAAATGCACAAGAAAAGCTAATCATTGCTAAGCAGCTTGAGCGCCTTGGGGTTAATATCATTGAAGCGGGTTTTCCCGCTTCATCCCGAGGGGATTTCTTAGGCGTACAAGAAATTGCAAGAACGATTAAGAACTGTTCAGTTGCAGGACTTGCACGATGTGTGAAAGGTGACATTGATGCTGCATGGGACGCATTAAAAGATGGAGCTCAACCAAGAATACACGTCTTTATTGCGACTTCTGACATTCACCTCAAGCATAAACTAAAGAAAACACGTGAAGAAGTGGTTGAACAAGCTGTTTCAATGGTGAAATACGCGAAAGAGCGCTTCCCAGTTGTTCAGTGGTCAGCAGAAGATGCATGCCGGACAGATCTTTCTTTCCTAGCAGAAATTGTAGAAAAAGTGATCGACGCAGGCGCAAGTGTCATTAACTTGCCTGATACTGTTGGATACCTAGCACCAAAAGAGTACGGAAATATCTTTAAATATATGAAGGAACACGTTCCAAATATCGATCAAGTCATCTTGTCAGCACACTGTCATGATGATTTAGGAATGGCTGTAGCGAACTCACTTGCTGCCATTGAAAATGGAGCAGATCAAATTGAAACAGCTGTCAACGGTATTGGAGAGCGCGCAGGGAATGCTGCTTTAGAAGAAATAGCAGTTGCCCTTCATATTCGCAAAGACTTTTACCAAGTCGAATCAACCATTCAGTTGAATGAAATTAAGCGCACAAGTGATGTAGTGAGCAAATACTCAGGTATGATTGTACCGCGTAATAAAGCAGTCGTTGGAAACAATGCATTTGCCCATGAATCAGGTATTCACCAAGATGGATTCCTCAAAGAAAAAACAACCTATGAAATTATCTCTCCAGAGCTTGTAGGCGTCACAACAGATGTGCTTGTCCTTGGTAAACACTCCGGAAGACACGCATTTAAAGACCGCTTAAAAACACTTGGCTTTAAATTGACTGAAGAAGAAATCAATAAGTTCTTCGAAACTTTTAAGAACTTAACAGAGAAGAAGAAAGAGATCACAGATGATGATTTGATCTCTATTATATTAGAAGAAAAAGTAGCAGACCGTAAAATCGGCTATGAATTTGAAAGTCTTCAAGTTCATTATGGGACAGAGCAAATGCCGACAGCGACAGTCTCTCTTAAAAATCAAGAAACGCAGGAAGTCATTCAAGAAGCAGCTACAGGTGCAGGCAGTGTAGAAGCTGTGTACAACACGCTTGAGCGCTGTATGGAGGAAAGAATTCATTTGCTAGATTATCGTATTCAATCCAATGGAAAAGGCAGAGACGCACTAGCGGAAGTATATGTCACTGTTTCAATAGAAGGAAAAGAAACAGCAGGACGCGGTGTAGCGCAAGATGTGCTGGAAGCATCGGCTAAAGCTTACGTCAATGCAGTGAATAGACATTTAATCTTTAAATCAAACCTAATAGAAATTGAGAAACATCACGCCATCTCATAAGAAAGGAGGAAGGGACTCATGAAAAAGAAAATTGCACTTTTGCCCGGCGATGGAATCGGACCGGAAGTCGTCACATCAGCCGTCGCTGTCCTGAAAGAGACAGCGGCTCAATTTCAACACGAATTTGAATTTGAAACAGCTCTCATTGGCGGTATAGCGATAGATGAAAAAAACAATCCGCTCCCTAAAGAAACAGTAGAAGTGTGCAAAAGCGCAGATGCGATTTTATTAGGAGCCGTTGGCGGACCAAAGTGGGATCAAAACCCGCCAGAACTTCGCCCAGAAAAAGGCTTGCTCTCCATTCGCAAGCAGCTGGACTTATTTGCGAACATCCGCCCTGTCAAAGTATTTGATAGCTTGAGTGAGGCTTCACCGTTAAAACAAGATCACATTAGCGGAGTAGATTTCGTCATCGTTCGTGAATTAACTGGAGGCCTCTACTTTGGCGAACCAAGTGAGCGCTACACGGATGATGAAGGAAAAGAAGCTGCGGTTGATACACTTCTTTATACAAAGGAAGAGATTGTTCGTGTATTAAAAGAAGCGTTCGACATGGCATTAACGAGACGGAAAAAAGTAACGTCTGTGGATAAAGCAAATGTTCTCGCTTCGAGTAAACTATGGCGGGATGCTGTAGAAGAAGTTGCATCCCAATATCCAGATGTCGCATATGAGCACATGCTCGTCGATAATGCCGCGATGCAGCTGATTTATAAGCCCGCTCAATTTGATGTCATCGTGACAGAGAATATGTTTGGTGACATTTTAAGTGACGAAGCATCTATGATTACTGGCTCACTCGGCATGCTGCCATCTGCTAGTTTATCAAGCACCGGCCTTCATTTATATGAGCCGATTCATGGTTCAGCACCCGATATTGCGGGGCAAAATGTCGCAAACCCTCTGGCTACTATATTGTCAGCAGCCAGCTTGCTTAGAACATCCTTTGCTTTAGAAGAAGAAGCGGCTGCAATTGAAGCAGCTGTGGAAGCCGTTCTTGCCTCTGGCAAACGTACAAAGGACCTAGCATCAAAAGAGGGAACGTATGAAACGACTGATGATATCACGAAAGCCGTTGTAGATGCACTCAAACAACGTACGAAATCAATTGTATAAATAGAAATCTTGTTGAATTAGGTAGAGGGAGGAAAAAGGGTTATGCCTCGAACAATCATCGAAAAAATATGGGATCAGCATGTTGTCAAAAATGGCGAGGGAAAACCAGACCTTTTATATATTGATCTGCACTTGGTGCATGAGGTGACGTCACCTCAAGCATTTGAAGGATTAAGACAAAAAGGGCGCAAGGTGCGAAGACCACAAAACACATTTGCGACGATGGATCACAACATTCCGACTGTGAATCGATTTGTGATCAAAGATGAGATTGCGAAGAAGCAAGTGAGTGCTCTAGAGCGCAACTGTGCTGAATTCGGGGTCCGTCTAGCTGACCTTCACAGTGTAGACCAAGGAATCGTTCATGTCGTTGGACCAGAGCTTGGTTTAACACTTCCGGGGAAAACAATCGTGTGTGGAGATAGTCATACATCTACTCATGGCGCATTTGGTGCACTTGCCTTTGGGATTGGCACAAGTGAGGTTGAGCATGTGCTTTCCACACAAACACTTTGGCAGCAGCGTCCGAAGACACTAGAAATTAGAGTAGACGGAACGCTTCAAAAAGGGGTAACAGCCAAAGATGTCATTTTAGCAGTCATTGGCGCACATGGCGTGAAGTTCGGTTCAGGTTATGTCATTGAATACACTGGGGAAGTATTCAGAAACATGTCAATGGATGAGCGGATGACCGTTTGTAATATGTCAATTGAAGCAGGCGCAAGAGCAGGATTGATCGCACCTGATGAAGTGACCTTTGAATATTGCCGCGGACGCAAATACGCACCGCAGGGTGAAGATTTTGAAGCAGCGATCAAAGAATGGAAAGAACTAAGAACAGATCCGGGTGCGACCTATGATAAAACCATTGTTTTAGATGGAAATCATATTTCACCAATGGTCACGTGGGGAATTAACCCAGGAATGGTGCTCCCTGTGGATGCAGCAATTCCAGGACCTGAAGATTTTGCACAAGAAGATGATCAAAAAGAAGCAAAGCGTGCTTATGAATACATGGGGGTTCACCCGCATCAGCGTATTGAAGATATTACGATTGAGCATGTGTTTATTGGCTCATGTACGAACTCAAGAATGACTGATTTACGCCAAGCCGCTTCTATGATTGAAGGCCAAAAAGTAGCCGATCATGTCAGAGCGATTGTGGTTCCTGGCTCACAAAGTGTCAAACTTCAAGCAGAAGAAGAAGGTCTTCATGAAATTTTCCTAGAAGCAGGATTTGAATGGAGAGAATCTGGCTGTAGTATGTGCCTCAGCATGAATAACGATGTGGTGCCAGAAGGTGAACGCTGTGCATCTACATCAAACCGTAACTTTGAGGGACGTCAAGGGAAGGGTGCAAGAACGCATCTTGTCAGCCCGGCAATGGCTGCAATGGCTGCCATACATGGCCGATTTGTCGATGTCAGGAAGTTTAATCAAGAGAAAACAGTCGTGTAAGGAGTTGTGTCATAGATGGAGCCTTTAGTCACTCATAAAGGAAAAGCCGCTGTGCTTAACCGTATTAATGTAGATACAGATCAAATCATTCCGAAACAGTTTTTGAAAAGAATCGAACGAACAGGATATGGCCGATTTGCCTTTTTTGACTGGCGATATTTAGCAGATGGCAGTCCGAATCCAGATTTTGAACTCAATCAGCCGATTTATGAAGGAGCCTCTATTTTGATCGCAGGCGAAAACTTTGGCTGCGGATCATCAAGGGAACATGCGCCTTGGGCACTTGATGATTATGGCTTCAAAATTGTCATTGCCCCATCTTTCGCCGATATTTTTCATCAAAACTGTTTTAAAAACGGGATGCTTCCGATCCGCCTTGATTATGATGTGTGGAAAACGTTTGCTGCATCATATGAAAACAAAGGATATGAAATGACAGTTGATCTGGAAAAACAACAGATTCAAGACCATGAAGGGAATGTTACTCCTTTCGATGTAGATCCACACTGGAGAGAAATGCTCCTGAATGGCTATGATGAGATTTCATTAACATTGTTACTAGAAGATGAGATTCAGGCATTTGAAGAGAAACGTAGCAGCTGGCTGCGTGCATAAACAACGAGAAGCCGTCCCCGTGGTGTGACGGCTTCTTTTTTGCATGAAAACCTCTCGTTACTTGTGTTTACTAACCTTCGTTGGTAAACTGATAAAAAATATGCGCCCGAAAGGAACGTAAGCATGAAACATGACAAGAAGAAAGATAATGTCATTTTGTTTCCTGGTCTGAAAGAAAGACTGATTGAAAAAGGAATGGCAGCATTAAAAGATAAACAGTATCAAGAGGCGCTTCACTTATTTTCAGAAGCGAAATCGTATGATGACGATGAAGAATCCGATATTCATCTCGGTATGGCGATTTGTTTTCTAGAGCTTGGTGAGCTGCAGGATGCAAAGCGAGTATGTGAAAAGATGCTACATGAAGGATATGGACACTATTTCACTGTGCTTCAAGTGTATATGACCATCTTAATTCAGCTGAAAGAGTACGAGGAAGTCAAACAAACAATTGAGGCTGTCCTTGAAGAAAATCACCTTCCAGCAGAAAGCGCGGAGCATTTTTATAAACTGCTTGAATTTAGCAGAAAGATGATTGAATCACCAGAAGAGATTTTAGACGAAGACGAGGAAGGCAGCGGAGAAATCAATATAGATGAAATGCTCGAGCGGCCAGAAGAGCAGGTGCAGTTCATCCATTCGCTGAAAGACCGAAACATCACGCCACATATGGGTCTATTAAATACGATTCTACAAAAGCCTGATGGAAACCCTTTGGTCAAATCATTGATCCTGCAACTTCTGTCAGATCATGATGTGGCAAAGCCGGTTCATGTGACGAAGTTCGGTGATTCTTTAACGCTTGTTCCTTCTGAGGCTGTCAAGCCAGAGCAAATGCCACTGCTTCAGCAAGTCCTTCGAAAGCTCGATGACACTCTCGGCAATGAGAACCCAACCCTTTACCAAGGGGTTGAAGAGTTATGGCGCCGGCACTTATTTGTGCTATATCCATTTCTTCCTAAATATACGGATCCGAATCTTTGGGCTGCGGCACTTCATAAAGTCGGCTATGAAATGCATGGAATCGAGATTGACCTCGAAGAATTGCATTTATTGTATGATTTTAACGAACGAGAGCTGAGAGAAGCTTGTACAATGCTGAAAGATATTGAAGAAATTTCTTATTTGTAATTTGTCGATTTAGTTGAAAGACGGACTTGTTATGTTATAATATAATGGTTGTATTTGTGCATATATCGTGCGGTTGTAAGATTCCAACGGTTGAAAGACGTTATGTATAATCAAGTCAAATGTTGTATACATAAGACCGCTTCTTTAGCGGAGTGCGTGGTTTTTGATTGGACGAAGTCTTTATGATGCTTTAGAATGTAACAACGCACAATCTGAATAGATTTTTGGAGGGAAACACACATGTCAGTAAAATGGGAAAAACAAGAAGGTAACGAAGGTGTCTTAACAGTAGAAGTTGACGCTGAAACATTTAACAAAGCACTTGATGATGCATTTAAGAAAGTAGTTAAGCAAGTATCAATCCCTGGATTCCGTAAAGGGAAAGTACCACGTGGTCTTTTCGAGCAGCGTTTTGGAGTAGAATCTCTTTATCAAGATGCACTAGATATTCTTCTTCCAGTTGAATATCCGAAAGCAATCGACGAAGCTGGTATCGAGCCGGTTGACCGCCCTGAAATCGATGTTGAGAAAATCGAAAAAGGCGAAAGCTTAATCTTCACTGCAAAAGTAACAGTGAAGCCAGAAGTAAATCTTGGTGACTACAAAGGTCTTAACGTAGAAAAAGACGACACATCTGTATCTGATGAAGATGTCCAAGAAGAGTTAAAAGCTATGCAAAACCGTCAAGCTGAGCTTGTTGTCAAAGAAGAAGGCGCAATCGAAAACGGCGATACAGTTGTTCTAGATTTCGAAGGATTCGTTGATGGAGAAGCATTCGAAGGCGGAAAAGCTGAGAACTACTCTCTTGAAGTAGGTTCTGGTTCATTCATCCCTGGTTTCGAAGAGCAATTGGTTGGTCTTGAAGCAGGTGCAGAAAAAGACGTTGAAGTGACATTCCCAGAAGAATATCATGCTGAAGACCTTGCGGGTAAACCAGCTGTATTCAAAGTGAAAATTCATGAAATTAAAGCAAAAGAACTTCCAGCACTTGACGATGAGTTCGCTAAAGATGTTGATGAAGAAGTTGAAACGATTGCTGAATTAACTGAAAAAACGAAGAAACGTCTTGAAGAAGCAAAAGAAAACGAAGCAGAAGGCAAACTTCGTGAAGAGTTAGTAGCAAAAGCTTCTGAAAATGCGGAAGTTGACGTTCCTCAAGCGATGGTTGACACTGAGTTAGACCGCATGATGAAAGAATTCGAACAACGTCTTCAAATGCAAGGGATGAACCTTGAGCTTTACTTCCAGTTCTCTGGACAAGATGAAGATGCGCTAAAAGAGCAAATGAAAGAAGATGCTGCTAAACGCGTAAAATCTAATCTTACTCTTGAAGCAATTGCTGCTGCAGAAGACCTACAAGTGTCTGATGAAGAAGTGGAAGAAGAACTTTCAAAAATGGCTGAAGCATACAACATGCCAGTTGAAAATATCAAACAAGCGATCGGTTCTACTGAAGCAATGAAAGAAGATTTAAAAGTTCGTAAAGCAATTGATTTTCTTGTAGAAAACCGTTAATATGGTGCATAATAATAAAACAGGGCGCGAGTGACTCGTGCCTTGTTTTGTACAATTTTTGACTTATCATCGCTTCTTTTGGAAACGATAGTGTAAGTCGCATCTTTCTGTCATACATATCTCAATGTGCAGTGTTACAAACACATCATTACCGTCTTTTAGGAAAGTATGGTAAAATGCATACATACTGGACCCAGAAGGGTAGCTGACTGTTAGCTACAGGCAAGTGAAGAAGAATAAGGGGTGAAAGAATGTTTAAATTCAACGAGGAAAAAGGTCAATTAAAATGCTCGTTTTGCGGAAAAACGCAAGATCAAGTGCGTAAACTGGTCGCAGGACCTGGCGTATATATATGTGATGAATGTATCGAGCTTTGCACGGAAATAGTTGAAGAAGAGCTCGGTACTGAGGAAGAAGTTGAATTCAAGGATGTTCCGAAACCTCATGAAATCCGGGAAATTCTTGATGAATATGTCATCGGACAAGAGAATGCGAAGAAATCCTTAGCTGTAGCGGTTTATAACCATTACAAGCGGATTAATTCCAACAGTAAGATTGATGATGTTGAGCTTTCGAAAAGTAACATTTCTATGATTGGACCTACAGGAAGCGGTAAAACATTACTTGCTCAAACACTTGCACGTATTTTAAATGTTCCATTTGCGATTGCCGATGCGACGTCTTTAACAGAAGCAGGTTACGTTGGGGAAGACGTAGAGAATATTTTACTAAAGCTGATCCAAGCAGCAGATTATGATGTAGAAAAAGCTGAAAAAGGCATTATCTACATCGATGAGATCGATAAAGTAGCAAGAAAATCAGAAAACCCTTCTATCACTCGTGATGTATCTGGGGAAGGTGTACAGCAAGCCCTTTTGAAAATTCTTGAAGGAACAGTCGCTAGTGTACCGCCTCAAGGTGGACGTAAGCATCCTCATCAAGAATTCATTCAGATTGATACAACAAATATCCTCTTCATTTGTGGTGGAGCCTTTGACGGCATTGAGCAAATCATCAAACGCCGCCTAGGTCAAAAAGTCATTGGATTCGGTGCGGAAAATAAAATTGAAGATCTTGAAAAAGAAGTCCTTCTATCAAAAGTTCTGCCAGAAGACTTACTTCGCTTCGGTTTAATCCCAGAATTCATCGGTCGTCTTCCGGTTATTGCAAGCCTAGAGCCGTTAGATGAAAAAGCACTTGTAGAAATCTTGACGAAGCCTAAAAATGCGCTCGTGAAGCAATATACAAAAATGCTTGAGCTTGATGATGTTGAGCTTGAGTTTGAAGAAGATGCTCTTAGCGAAATTGCGAAAAAAGCAATTGAGCGTAAAACAGGAGCTCGTGGTCTTCGCTCCATCATTGAAGGCATCATGCTTGATGTGATGTTTGATCTTCCATCTCGTGATGATATTGAGAAATGTGTCATTACTGGTGCAACGGTTGCTGATGGTGAGCCGCCACGTCTTGTCTTAAAAGACGGTACAGTCGTGAATAAAGATACAAAAACATCAGCATAAGCCCATTTGATGACTCCTGAATCTTTTGATTCAGGAGTTTTTTATTTATCGTGGAAGTTGTGTTTATTCCGTCCAGCTCTAGGAAATACTAGCAGACAGAAACCAATACATAACGATAGATGAAGGAGGGAGCACCGATTGAGCTGGACAGGAATCGTATTATTCATACAACTGTTCTTTGGTATCGTCATCGGGTTGTACTTTTGGAACTTACTGAAAAATCAGCGCACACAAAAGGTGACGATCGATAAAGAATCAAAGAAAGAAATGGAAGCACTCAGAAAGATGCGATCCATTAAACTGAGTGAACCTTTATCAGAGAGAGTCCGGCCAAAGGGGTTTCAAGATATTGTAGGGCAGGAAGACGGTATACGTGCACTTAAAGCTGCCCTGTGTGGACCGAACCCGCAACATGTCATCGTCTACGGGCCGCCTGGTGTTGGAAAAACAGCTGCTGCCCGTCTAGTGATGGAAGAGGCGAAGCGTCACGCTGATTCACCATTTAAAAAAGATGCAGTATTTGTTGAGCTTGATGCCACAACGGCAAGATTTGATGAACGAGGCATCGCAGACCCCTTGATTGGTTCCGTGCATGATCCCATTTATCAAGGAGCAGGGGCCATGGGACAGGCAGGCATTCCGCAGCCGAAACAAGGAGCCGTCACACATGCTCATGGGGGCGTTCTTTTTATCGATGAAATTGGAGAACTGCATCCGATTCAAATGAACAAAATGCTCAAAGTGCTAGAAGATCGAAAAGTGTTTTTAGATAGTGCTTATTACAGTGAAGAAAATACGCAGATCCCGAATCACATCCATGATATTTTTCAAAATGGGTTGCCCGCTGATTTTCGACTGATTGGCGCCACGACAAGAACACCGGACGAAATTCCGCCGGCTATTCGATCAAGATGTTTGGAGATTTTCTTCAAGGATTTGGATCAGCATGAGCTGAAAATTGTTGCAGCTAAAGCAGTCGAGAAAATACAGAAGGAATTAAGTGACGAAGGACTGAACCTGTTAACATCCTATGTGAAAAATGGACGTGAAGCGGTCAACATGGTACAGATTGCCGCAGGTATGGCTGTCACTGAAAACCGAAAAGATATTACGATCGCCGATGTAGAATGGGTCATTCATTCAAGCCAGCTGACACCAAGATATGAACAAAAAGTACCGGAAAAGCCAAAGGTAGGAGTAGTAAATGGTCTTGCCGTGTATGGACCGAACAGCGGGGCTCTGCTTGAAATTGAAGTGAACATTTGTAAAGCGCTTGAAAAAGGCAGTATCAATATTACTGGTATTGCGGAAGAAGAAAGCATCGGCAATCAGTCGAAATCGATCAGACGGAAAAGTATGGCGAAGGGCTCAGTTGAAAATGTCTTAACCGTGCTTCGAAACTTAGGCATACGAACAAATGAATATGATATCCACATTAATTTTCCGGCTGGTGCCCCGATTGATGGGCCGTCTGCTGGAATTGCGATGGCCACAGCCATTTTCTCAGCCATTCATCAAATTCCGATTGATCATTTAACGGCGATGACCGGTGAGATTGGATTACAAGGTCAGGTGAAGCCGATCGGCGGTGTCATACCAAAAATCAAGGCAGCCAAACAAGCGGGTGTCAAAACAGTGATCATCCCTTATGACAATCAGCAGTCGATCTTAAAAGAGATTGAAGGGGTTACGATTGTGCCTGTGAAGCATTTCCAAGAAGTGCTGGATCAGTGTTTGGTCAATCCGCCAGATGAGAAGAAAGATGGACTAGAAGAAGAAATGAAAAGGAAATCTGTTTAATCCCCATCTCATATGGGGATTTTTTAGTGAAATAGATCTTTTTTTCTTTTTCAAGATAAAAAGAAAGGGTATACTACGGTAAGATCATCATTTCTCAAGTCTTTTACATTGTACAAGACTGAAACAGGTATATTATAATGATTCATACTAGTGACGGAGGTGTCTATCAACATGGCAGATGAAATCAAAAAGAATGTTCCGCTCCTTCCGCTGCGAGGCTTGCTTGTTTATCCAACAATGGTCTTGCATTTGGACGTTGGGCGCGAAAAGTCTGTTCAAGCATTAGAACAGGCCATGATGAACGATCATATGATTTTTCTAGCAACACAGCGGGAAATTTCAATAGATGAACCAGGTGAAGAGGAAATTTTCAAAGTCGGCACCTACACAAAAATTAAACAAATGCTGAAGCTGCCAAATGGAACGATCCGTGTGCTCGTCGAAGGCTTAAATCGAGCGCAGATCGAATCCTACATGGAGCTAGAAGACTATACGTCAGTCGATATTAAAGAGTTGACAGAAGAAGAATTAAAGGACGCAGAAGCAGAAGCACTCATGCGCACTTTGTTAGATCACTTTGATCAGTACATAAAAATTTCAAAAAAAATCTCAGCTGAAACATATGCAACGGTGACGGATATTGAAGAACCTGGAAGAATGGCGGATATCGTCGCTTCCCACCTTCCTTTGAAATTAAAAGACAAGCAAGAAGTGCTGGAAACAGTCGATGTCAAAAAACGATTGAATCGGGTCATCAGTCTCATTCACAATGAAAAAGAAGTGCTAGAGATTGAAAAGAAAATTGGCCAGCGTGTCAAACGTTCAATGGAGCGAACGCAAAAAGAATATTATTTGCGCGAACAAATGAAAGCTATTCAAAAAGAGCTTGGAGACAAAGAGGGAAAAACAGGCGAAGTCAGTACGCTCATGGCTAAAATTGAAGAGTCCGGTATGCCAGATTCTGTTCGTGAAACGGCTTTAAAAGAACTGAACCGTTATGAAAAAATCCCTTCAAGCTCTGCTGAGAGTTCTGTCATTCGCAATTATATTGATTGGCTGATCAATCTGCCGTGGGGCACTTATACAGAAGATCGTCTAGATTTAAAGCTTGCAAGCGAAATTTTAGATGACGAGCACCACGGGCTTGAAAAAGTAAAAGAGCGGGTACTCGAATATCTTGCTGTTCAGAAACTGACAAATTCATTAAAGGGACCGATTCTTTGCTTAGCAGGACCTCCTGGGGTAGGGAAGACGTCACTTGCTAAATCCATTGCCAAATCACTCGATCGAAAGTTTATCCGTATCTCTCTTGGCGGTGTACGTGATGAATCTGAGATCCGTGGTCATCGAAGAACTTATGTAGGTGCGATGCCTGGCCGTATCATTCGCGGGATGAGCAAGGCGGGCACAATGAATCCGGTCTTTCTTTTAGATGAAATTGATAAAATGTCTTCTGACTTTAGGGGAGATCCGTCTTCTGCGATGCTTGAAGTGTTAGATCCAGAGCAAAATCATAACTTTAGCGATCATTATATTGAAGAGACATTTGATTTATCTCAAGTCTTATTTATCGCAACTGCCAACAATTTAGCAACCATTCCAGGTCCACTTCGTGATAGAATGGAGATTATCACGATTGCAGGGTATACGGAAGTTGAAAAAGCAGAAATTGTGAAAGATCACCTTCTGCCGAAGCAGCTAAAGGAGCACGGATTAAAGAAAGGGAACTTGCAGCTTCGTGAAGCAGCGATTTACGATATGATTCGCTATTACACGAGAGAAGCAGGAGTCCGCGGGTTAGAGCGTCAGCTTGCGGCGATTTGCCGAAAAGCGGCAAGAGCAATTGTGGCTGAAGACCGCAAACGCATTACAGTGACGGAAAAGAATTTATCTGAATTCCTCGGAAAAAGACTTTACCGTTATGGTCAGGCGGAAACGACAGATCAGGTCGGCGTTGTCACAGGCCTTGCATATACCACAGTTGGCGGAGACACCTTGTCCATCGAGGTCTCACTCTCACCGGGTAAAGGCAAGCTTTTGCTAACAGGTAAGCTCGGTGATGTCATGAGAGAATCTGCGCAGGCGGCATTCAGTTATGTTCGTTCAAAAGCAGATGAACTGAACATTGACCCTCAATTTAATGAAAAGCACGATATTCACATCCATGTTCCAGAGGGTGCGGTTCCAAAGGACGGGCCATCAGCTGGTATTACCATTGCGACGGCTCTTGTATCAGCACTCACAGGACGTCCTGTTTCAAAAGAGGTTGGCATGACAGGAGAAATTACGTTAAGAGGAAGAGTGCTTCCGATTGGCGGATTAAAAGAAAAAGCATTAGGCGCACATCGTGCAGGACTGAAAACGATTATTCTTCCAAAGGACAATGAGAAGGATATTGATGATATTCCTGAAAGTGTGAGAGAAGGATTAACTTTTATTCCGGTTTCACATTTAGATGAGGTGCTTGAGAAAGCGTTAGTAGGAGAGGGAAGATGAAAGTAACAAAATCAGATATCGTCATTAGTGCGGTGAAACCAGAGCAGTACCCGAGCGGGGGACTGCCTGAGATCGCACTTGCTGGACGATCAAATGTTGGAAAGTCCTCGTTCATTAACTCATTGATTAATCGGAAAAATTTAGCGCGTACGTCTTCTAAACCAGGAAAGACCCAGACGCTTAATTTTTACATTATTAATGATATGCTCCATTTTGTGGACGTCCCAGGTTATGGCTTTGCAAAAGTATCAAAAACAGAGCGCGAAGCATGGGGGAGAATGATCGAAACGTATATTACAATGCGTGAAGAGTTAAAAGCAGTCGTCCAAATTGTGGATCTGCGTCATAAGCCATCCGCAGATGATGTGAACATGTATGAATTCCTTAAATACTATGGAGTTCCTGTGATCATTATTGCGACAAAGGCCGATAAAATTCCAAAAGGCAAATGGGAAAAGCATGCGAAAGTCGTCAAACAGACACTCGACATCGACCCATCAGATGAATTAATCCTTTTCTCTTCTGAAACAAAAAAGGGAAAAGATGAAGCCTGGAATGCGATCCTTGCGAAGATTAACAGTTAAAAGAAAGGCATCTGCACATAGCAGATGCCTCAGCGTGAAGACAAACCCTCGCATTCGTTGTCAGTCCTGCGTGCTGGTGCTCACGAATGACATATTCGCTCCGCACCAGTACTCGTCCTTCCTAGACTGCAAAGGTTTTCTATCACGCTGAAAAGAAGACAAATGGCTAAAATCAAGTTCATTTTAGCCATTTATCAACATTCTAAGGCATCTGCACAATGCAGATGCCTTTTTATTGTATAAGTTATTTCCTTTTTAAAAATAATAAGAGGAGACTGACGGCAATCAATACATATGGCCAGTACAATTCAAAACCGGAAGTAGGGATCGAAAGTGTGCTAAGTTGCTTCGTAATTTGTTGAAAGAAATAAAGGAATAGACCGAGTGCAATGAGAACAACACTTTCTATTCGATATTCCTTTTTCTGTGATGATTTCATCAAAAGTGCGAGGCCGACGATGAACACAATCATCGTAAATGTATCTGGCCAGTGTTCTAATTTCGGCTGAAGGATAAAGTGTAGCGCAAGGCCTGTCATGAGCATACCGATAAACACATGAGAGGTTTCCTGTTCCTTCTTTCCTTGATATAAGAAAGCAAGGCCAAAAAGCAGTACAAGTGTATACCATTTCTCCTGATCTTTCCAAATGTCAAATTGATCTCCTGAGAGAATGGCATATAGTGCTACAGCCAGCAAAGTGAGCGGCAGCAAAATAGATTTCTTCTTCAAAGATGTCACCTTCTTATAAGCAGATCATTTGTCCGCACGCGCCAAATCTGGTAAATTGCTTGAAGTGATGATATGGCATTCGATGTCGAACATTTTTCTACTATATCACAACATTTTTGAAATCTGTTCACAATTTTTATCCAGTTAAAAATGAATATATGTTATAATCATTATAAATAATAAATTCTATATTGTAATTATTATAAATTAGACAGGGCGTTGGGGGTGCAAGCTGAAGTTATGCATATTCTTGTTGTGGGTTTAGATTATAAAACAGCCCCTGTTGAGATACGGGAACAGCTGAGCTTTGAACCGAGCGAGCTCGGAACAGCGATGTCCAAGCTTAAAGAAGAAAAAAGCATTCTAGAGAATATCGTCATCTCAACATGTAATCGAACAGAGATCTACGCAGTTGTAGATCAGCTTCATACTGGTCGGTTTTATATAAAAAGATTTTTAGCAGATTGGTTCGGTTTAGAAAAAGAAGATGTCTCTCCATATTTGAAGTTTTATGAAAATGATGGAGCGGTTGAGCATTTATTCCGGGTTGCCTGTGGACTTGATTCTATGGTCATTGGTGAAACACAAATACTCGGTCAAGTGCGCTCAAGCTTTAAAGTCGCTCAAGAGGAGAAGACCATTGGTACCGTTTTCAATTATTTGTTTAAGCAGGCGGTAACAGTTGCGAAGCGCTCTCATGCGGAAACAGATATTGCGTCTAATGCTGTATCTGTCAGCTATGCGGCAGTGGAACTTGCCAAAAAAATCTTTGGACGTCTTTCTGATAAACATGTCCTTATTCTTGGTGCGGGTAAAATGGGCGAGCTGGCGGCTCAAAACCTTCAAGGTCAAGGGATTGGCCAGGTAACAGTCATCAATCGAACGTTTGAAAAGGCCAAAGAACTGGCCGGCCGTTTTTCAGGAGAGCCTAAGAGCTTGAATCAATTAGAAAAGACATTATCTGAAGCAGATATTTTAATTAGCTCTACTGGGGCTAAACAATTTGTGATTACAAAAGAAATGGTCGAAAAAGCGAACAAACAGAGAAAAGGCAGACCTCTATTCATGGTGGATATTGCAGTACCACGTGATTTAGATCCAGCTATTTCTGAAGTAGAAGGTGCTTTTTTGTATGACATTGATGACCTTGAGGGCATTGTGGCAGCTAACCTGAAAGAGCGACGTGCAGTAGCTGAAGAGGTGGAGCTTCTCATCGAAGCTGAAATTGTGGAATTTAAGCAATGGCTTAATACACTCGGAGTGGTTCCGGTGATTTCTGCTTTAAGAGAAAAAGCACTCTCGATTCAAGCGGATACGATGCAAAGCATCGAACGAAAGCTTCCAAACCTCACAAATCGTGAAATGAAGCTGTTAAATAAACATACGAAAAGCATCATCAATCAAATGCTGAAAGATCCTATCTTAAAGGCCAAAGAAATTGCCGGGGAGCCGAATGCAGAGGAAAAACTTTTACTCTTTAAAGAAATCTTTGATTTACAGGTTGAAGATGAAGAGCAAAAGGCAGAGCCGATGCAGGTGGAGCAAGGGGCGTTTCAGCTGTTTAAAACAAATATGGCACAAGGCCTTGCTACAGTTGCCAGTGAGTGATTAGGCGATGATGGAATCCATTGTAGCGAGACTAGGTGAAGCGACGACCTTGATCTATGCACTCAGCGTCTTGTTCTATTTCATAGATTTTCTTCAACACAACCGGAAGGCTGGAAAAATGGCTTTCTGGTTGCTTTCTATTGTCTGGCTGCTGCAAACAGTCTACATGTTTTATATTATGATGGAAACAGACCGATTCCCTGTGTTGAATGTAGCAGAGGGGTTATATTTTTATACGTGGGTGCTTGTGACATTGTCACTTGTTTTGACAAAAGTATTACGCGTTGAATTTATTGTCTTTTTTACAAATGTGATTGGTTTTTCCATGATGGCGATTCACACCTTTACACCATCTGATCTTCATTCTGCCGAACTGACGGGAAAGCTGACGAGTGAGCTGCTCGTCATTCATATTACGATGGCCATTTTATCATACGGCGCTTTTTCACTTTCATTTGCTTTTTCACTACTCTACCTATTTCAATATCGTTTGCTGAAAAAGAAAAAATGGGGAAAATGGCTTTTGAGAATTGAAGACTTATCAAAGCTTGATCATATGGCGTATGTCTTAAATATTATTGGCGTGCCGATGCTCTTGCTTAGTTTAATTCTTGGCATTATATGGGCATATATTTCGTATGATACGTTGTACTGGACAGATGCAAAGGTGCTCGGTTCGTTTATTATGCTGTTTTTATACGGCTTTTACTTATACATTAGACTGGTGAGAAATATGCAGGGCAAAATCGTGGCGCGATGGAATGTCGCTTCATTTCTTGTGCTGATGATCAATTATTTTCTGCTTGGTAGCTTATCAACCTTTCATTGGTTTCAATAATGATGAGTCTTAAGGGCATTGTCGGGAGGAAGACGTAATGCGTACAATTAAAGTAGGTTCTAGACGAAGCAAACTTGCGATTACACAAACAAAATGGGTCATTCAAAAGTTGTCTGAACTAAACCCTTCTTATTCTTTTGAAATTAAAGAGATTGTGACAAAGGGTGATCAAATTTTAGATGTGACCTTATCAAAGGTTGGCGGAAAAGGTCTGTTTGTTAAAGAGATTGAACAGGCAATGCTGAACCATGACATTGACATGGCGGTACACAGCATGAAAGATATGCCGGCCTCTCTTCCGGAAGGTTTAGTCATCGGCTGTATTCCTGAGCGTGAAGATGTGCGGGATGCATTGATTTCAAAGGATCATCTCCGTCTTCATGAACTGCCAAAGGGAGCGGTTGTGGGAACGAGCAGCTTACGGCGCAGTGCCCAGCTTCTTCAGGAGAGACCAGATCTTGAGATTAAATGGATCCGTGGAAACATTGATACGAGACTCGAAAAACTGAAAAATGAAGAATATGATGCGATTATTCTAGCGGCTGCCGGATTGTCTAGAATGGGCTGGAGTCAAGAAGTCGTGTCGGAATTTTTATCTCCTGATACTTGCCTTCCTGCTGTGGGGCAGGGCGCATTGTCGATAGAATGCCGGGGAGATGACGAAGAGCTATTACAGCTGTTAGCTCAATTCACAAATGAGTATACAAAGAAAACGGTCCTTGCTGAAAGAGCTTTCCTTCAACAAATGGATGGAAGCTGTCAAGTGCCGATCGCTGGTTACGCAACGATGAATGAGCGTGATGAAATTGAATTGACAGGTCTTGTGGCATCTGCGGATGGGCATACGATTATTCGAGAAACCGTAACAGGTACTGACCCTGAGGCAATTGGAACAGCATGTGCGAAGCAGATGGCTGATAAGGGAGCAAAGGATTTGATCGACAAGGTGAAAAAGGATCTGTCTTCCCAATGACGATAGCCAAATCGCTTTACGGACAGACGGTGCTTGTCACTCGAAATGAACGTCAAGCGGGTGCGTTTCAGCAGAAAATTGAAGCGCTGAACGGCCATGCTGTTTTAACCTCTCTTATCAGGTTTGAGCCAACGCTGACAAAAGAAAAAGCGAAGGCATTTTTAGAAGATTTAGAAGCAAGCCATTGGCTTGTGTTTACAAGTGTAAATGGTGCGTCTTTTTTTCTCAGTTATATAGAGAAGCATCAATTACATCAAAGCTTATCCCACTTGAAAGTGGCGGCCGTAGGTGAAAAAACATCTGCCTATCTGATGCAGCACGGCTTAAAAGTGGATGTGGTTCCAGAACGTTTTATAGCAGAAGAACTGGCAGATGCTTTAATTGAACATGTACACCCAGAAGAATGTGTCTTTGTAGCAAAAGGCCACCTATCACGAGATGTGGTAAAGAATACCCTTGTTCCGCTTGGCATTGACGTAAAAGAGTGGATTATATATGAAACAGTGAAGGATGAGGACGGAATTATCGCACTCAAGTCGGCAATGATGGAGCAAACATTTGATTTTATTACATTTACAAGCTCCTCCACTGTTCATTCTTTTATGCACGCCATGGAGGCTGATATCGATAGATTAGCTGCATCAGACACATGTTTTGTGAGCATCGGTCCTCTTACACAAGAGGCACTGCTTCAATACGGGATTTCTTCTGAAACCCCAGATACTTATACGATAGACGGGATGCTTGATTTGATGTGCCGTTTATCTGAAAGGAAGTTGAACCAATGATGAAATTTAACAGACACCGCAGATTGCGTACAAGCGCAGGAATGAGAGAATTGGTGAGAGAAACATTTTTAAGACCCTCTGATTTCATTTATCCCATCTTTTTTGTAGAGGGAGAGAATGTCCGGAAAGAAGTCCCTTCAATGCCGGGTGTCTATCACATTTCAGTTGATCTTGTGAAAGAAGAAGTTCAGGAGCTTGTTGACCTTGGGATTAAATCTATCATTGTTTTTGGGGTACCAGACCATAAAGACCATGTAGGCAGTGAAGCTTATCACGATCATGGGATTGTTCAAAGAGCAACGCTTGAAATCAAAAAGCATTTCCCAGAGCTTGTGGTCATTGCTGATACTTGCTTATGCCAATATACAGATCACGGACATTGCGGAATCGTTGAAGATGGGGAAATTTTAAATGATGAATCTCTTCAGCTCTTAGCGAAAACCGCTGTCAGTCAGGCTCGTGCAGGTGCAGATATCATTGCTCCATCAAACATGATGGATGGCTTTGTTATCGCAATTCGTGAGGCGCTTGATGAGGCCGGCTTTGTTCATGTGCCTGTGATGTCATATGCTGTGAAATATGCAAGTGCTTTTTACGGTCCGTTTCGTGATGCGGCGCATAGCACACCGCAGTTTGGAGATCGTAAAACGTATCAAATGGACCCTGCAAACCGCTTAGAAGCACTGAGAGAAGCGCAGTCTGATGTAGAAGAAGGCGCTGACTTCCTGATCGTGAAGCCGTCACTTTCATACTTAGATATCATGCGTGATGTGAAAAATGAATTTACACTTCCTGTTGTTGCGTACAATGTGAGCGGAGAGTATGCAATGGTGAAAGCAGCAGCTCAAAATGGCTGGATTTCTGAAAAAGAGCTTGTTCTTGAAATGCTGACTAGCATGAAACGTGCAGGCGCAGAATTAATCATTACGTATCATGCAAAAGATGCAGCGAAATGGCTCTCAGAATAAAGAACGGATAGACAGGAGGACATTGAAATGGGACGTAGCTATGAAAAGTCAAAGCAAGCATTTAAAGAAGCGCAGCAGTTAATGCCGGGTGGTGTGAACAGCCCTGTGCGCGCATTTAAATCAGTCAATACAGACCCGATTTTTATGGAACGAGGAAAAGGCGCAAAAATATACGATATTGACGGAAATGAATATATTGATTATGTCTTATCATGGGGACCGCTTATTTTAGGGCATACGAATGACCGTGTGGTTGAAAGTATTCAGCGAGTAGCTGAACATGGTACAAGCTTCGGTGCTTCTACTTTAGTTGAAAATGAATTAGCTAAGCTTGTATCAGAACGAGTTCCTTCTATTGAGGTCATTCGTATGGTCAGCTCTGGAACAGAGGCGACGATGAGTGCGCTTCGTCTAGCACGTGGTTTTACAGGCAGAAACAAAATTGTGAAATTTGAAGGCTGTTATCATGGCCACGGTGATTCTTTGCTCATTAAAGCTGGTTCGGGTGTGGCAACGCTTGGACTTCCGGATAGCCCTGGTGTCCCTGAAGGTACAGCAAGCAATACGATCACCGTTCCATACAATGATTTAGAAAGCATCAAAGTCGCTTTTGAAGAATTTGGAGACGACATTGCAGGTGTCATTGTAGAACCAGTTGCAGGAAATATGGGGGTTGTCCCTCCGCAAGAAGGTTTCTTGCAAGGATTGAGAGACATCACTGAGCAATATGGCTCTTTACTCATTTTTGATGAGGTCATGACAGGCTTCCGTGTAGATTATCATTGTGCCCAAGGCTATTTTGGTATTACGCCTGATCTGACATGTCTTGGTAAAGTCATCGGAGGCGGCTTGCCAGTTGGTGCTTATGGCGGTAGAGCGGACATTATGAGACAAATTGCGCCAAGCGGCCCGATTTATCAAGCAGGAACGTTATCCGGTAACCCGCTTGCGATGACAGCAGGTCTTGAAACATTAAAACAGCTGACACCTGAGTCTTATGAAGAGTTTAGACGCAAAGGAGATCGTTTGGAAGAAGGCATTTCAAAAGCGGCGAAAGCACATGGGATTCCATTAACATTTAACCGTGCAGGTTCCATGATCGGATTCTTCTTTACAAACGAACAAGTCGTCAATTACGATACAGCGAAAACAGCTAACCTCGCTCTATTCGCTGAATTCTACAAGGAAATGGCTAATCACGGCATCTTCCTTCCACCTTCACAATTCGAAGGGCTGTTCCTATCAACTGCTCATACGGATGAAGACATCGAGTATACGATTGAGACAGTTGAAAAGGTATTTCAAAAATTAGCTCAGTAACCAAAAGCCGATATGGAGACATATCGGCTTAGATCGTTGACAAAGGGTTAAAATGAACTTTATTTTAGCCCTTTGTCTTCTTTTCAGCGTGAAAGAAAACCTTTGCAGTCTAGGAAGGACGAGCACCGGAGCGAAGCGAATTTGACATTCGTGAGCACCAGCGCGCAGGACTGACACCGAATGCGAGGGTTTGTCTACACGCTGAGCCGATATGGAGACATATCGGCTTTTTGCTTTGCATAAAACCAATCATATTTTCACCGCCTCCTTCATACACCTGTATTGACATCTAATTTTATTTTGAAGGATTAGATGAAAGGAGGACACCGACTTGTCTCAAAACAATCGATTACAGTTTTCGGTAGAAGAGTCCATTTATTTCAAAAACGGACAGGAAGTCAGTGAGCTACTGTCAATTTCTCTCGATCCTGACATTCTCGTTCAAGAAGTGAATGATTATGTTTCCATTAGAGGTTCACTCGAGCTAACAGGAGAATACAACATAAATCAAGAGGAGCTAATGGGTGAATCCAGTTCCTATGCATCATACAGGCAGGCTGATGAGGTGAAGGTAAGAGAGGACGGAACGGCGGAGCTGCTGCATCAATTTCCGGTGGATATCACGATCCCCAAGAACAAAATTAGTCATTTAAATGATGTATTTGTGTTTATTGATGCATTTGATTACCAGCTGACAGAAAGTCGTTTGCTCACGATTCAGGCTGATTTGGCCATTGAAGGTCTGTTAGATGAAGGAACGCCTGAACCGCTTGTAGAAGGGCCATATGAATTTGTCCATCGTGCTGAAGAGGAATATGGCGATGTCACCTATGAATATCAGGCGCAGCCTGAATATGAAGAGCAAGAAATGCTCCCACGTGAAGAGCATGAAGAAAATGCAGAACAGCAGGCCGCTTTGCAACATGAAGCGCGAACTGAACAAGAAGAGGATGAAATAGACATCGAGACGGTGATGGTGGAAGAAGCAGAAGAAGAAGAGGAGGAATACGAGGAAGAAGAAGCCGTGGCGCTTGGGTATCGTTCCTTCCCAGAAGCTCAAGTACAAGAGCCGCCATTCTTTGACCCGCCTAAGCTTTTAGAAGAAGAGGAGCGGGATGAGACGTTCTTTGAGGTGGAAGTGAGGAAAGACCCTGAAGCAGAGAGCAAGGAGGAAGAAGAAGAGCCGCCAGCTTATCCAGCCTTTGAATCACCTGCTTATCAGATGGAACAGACGCAGGAAGAGCGGGATGACAGCTATCAGTTCGAACGATTATATGAACGTGAAGCACCAAAGGTGTATGAATCAGCTCAAGAAGCTGAGGAGTTTGAACATGACCAGAGAGAAGCGTCTGGCAGTGAGAATTCTCTTTATTTAACGAAGCTGTTCGCTAAGCAGGAGGAGGAAGATTTTTCTCGCATGAAAATATGTATAGTTCAACAAGAAGATACGGTCGATCGTATTTGTGAGCGATATCAGTTGAATGTGCAGCAGCTCCTTCGAACGAATTCATTGTCGGTGGATGCAGAGCTTGAAGAAGGGCAGATTCTTTATATTCCTGAATATCAAAAAAGCAATGCATAGTATGAGATGATGGACCGAGAAAATGTGGTGAGAGAACGTGGATGAAATCCAATCTGTCCTATACGAATACGGGCTTGAGGCTGAATATATCGAACCTGTCAGTCCAGCTGTCGTTAGAGTGTATACAAAGCAGGGCGTATTTGCACTAAAGCGGGTAAAGCCCCATCGACACATGCAGTTTACAGAGCAAATGCTTGAACTAGAATCAAAAGGCTATCGCTCGTTTGTGCCGATTTATCGCACAAAGAGCGGTTCCTTTTTCTCTAATCATCGAGAAAGCCAGTACACGTATTATCTCATGCCGTGGCTGACCAATGAAAAGAGAGAAGAGCAGGACGATAAACATGAATATTTATTTCAAGAGATTGCAAGACTTCATAAACGAACAGAAGTCATGATGGACATTACTGAGCAGGAAATAGAGGCTCACTACACCCAAATGAAAAGCAAATGGGAAACAGAGAAAGACATGTATGAACGTTTTATCGAGCGGGCAGAACAAACATGGTATATGTCGCCATTTGAGCTGGCTGCTGCTATGTATTTTTCAGAAGCGATGTCTGCAAGTGAATTTGCACTTGAACGTTTAGAGGATTGGCATGAGGAAATGAAAGACCAAGAGACGACACGTATTGTGTTAAACCATGGGCAATTGTCAATCCATCACTTTTTGTACAATGATGTAGGTACAGGACATTTCACCAATTTTGAGCGGTCCAAAAAGGCTGCCCCCATTTATGACCTTTTGACCTTTTACTATCGCACATTCAAAACCTACCCTACTCCTTGTCCTGAATGCACATCTTTGTTTTATACGTATCAAAAGGGAAATAAACTTCGTGAGGAAGAGATTCATTTGTTCTTGAGCTACCTCGCTTATCCGCAGGGTTTGTTTGATACGGTGAAAGCCTATGAAGCAGGCGGACAGGATGAGATGGAAAGTTGTCAGGAGCTGTTAAGGGCGTATTGGCAAATGAAAAATTCTGAGCCGACCGTCATGAAAATACACGAAATTGAGCAGGCTAGACGCCTTGAAGAAGAACAAAATGCCTCGTCATCAGAAGAGTGACGAGGTTGTTTGCTGTTGCGCTATGAAATGTCTACCGAGGGACCTATACATAAGAGTGAGCCTGCAACTTTCAGCTCTCTTAAAACCAATCAAGGTGAAAGGCACAGGCGAGAAATATAAGAATTCCTAAGATGAGGACGTCAAATGTTGTGGGAAAAATGATCGTGCGAAAGCCTTGAAATATGGCAATCGGGAGAACGACTTGGGAGGCAACTGCCCGAATTTGTCTAAGCCATGGGGGGAGTGTGTAAGGATTGATCTTTTTCAAAATAAAACGCCCTCCTTCTTTATTTTGTTATTATCATATGGGCAAAGAGGCAAAGGGTGCCTGCTCAATTTGTATAAAGAAGAAGAAAAGCGGAAAAGATGATTGACGAAAACAAAAGGCATTTAGTAATATTAATAAAAGATGAGTATAAGCTGATGAACGTGATATATCGTAAGCGTGGATCGGGAAGAGTACGAGCAAGACCCTAAAGAGAGGGAAACCAATAGCTGAAAGGTTTTCTAGGATGCACTTGTTTGGAAGGTCGCCTGTGAGCTTAATTTCTTGAAACATGTAGTAGAGAAATTCGGGAGATCCCCGTTATCCTTTAGAGAGTACGGGACACGTCTAAGTGTTTCGTGAAAAAAGGTGGTACCGCGAAAAAGCTTTTTCGTCCTTTTATAAGGATGAAAAGGCTTTTTTTATGTTTCATCAGCCGAAAAAATGTGGAGGTAACACAAATGGGAACAAATAATCAAGAAATGCCAACAAAGTACGATCCAAATGCGATTGAGAAAGACCGCTATACGTACTGGCTTGAAGGGAAATTCTTCGAAGCACAAAATGACAAAACGAAAGATCCATATACAGTCGTCATTCCTCCACCAAACGTGACAGGAAAATTACACTTAGGGCATGCTTGGGATTCAACCCTTCAAGACATCGTGACTCGTATGAAACGGATGCAGGGCTATGATGTTTTATGGCTGCCAGGAATGGACCATGCGGGTATTGCAACACAAGCAAAGGTCGAGGCGAAGCTTCGCGAAGAAGGTGTGAGCCGCTATGATCTCGGACGTGAAAAATTTGTAGAAGAAACGTGGAAGTGGAAAGAAGAGTATGCCGATTTTATTCGCAGCCAGTGGGCGAAAATGGGTCTAGGTCTAGACTATTCGCGTGAGCGTTTCACATTAGATGAAGGCTTGAATAAAGCGGTCCGCCAAGTGTTTGTTCAACTGTATGAAAAAGGATTGATCTATCGCGGAGAATACATTATTAACTGGGACCCAGCAACAAAAACGGCCCTTTCTGATATTGAAGTTATCTATAAGGATGTGCAAGGAGCGTTTTATCACTTGAGATATCCGCTTGCAGATGGATCAGGTTCGATTGAAATTGCGACAACAAGACCTGAAACGATGCTTGGAGATACGGCAGTCGCTGTACATCCTGAAGATGAACGCTATCAGCATTTGATTGGGAAAACAGTTGTTTTACCAATTACAGGCCGAGAGATTCCAATCGTTGGGGATGACTATGTCGATATGGAATTTGGATCAGGAGCTGTAAAAATAACGCCGGCTCATGACCCGAATGACTTCGAGCTTGGAAACCGTCATAACCTAGAGCGCATTCTTGTGATGAATGAAGATGGCACAATGAATGGAAACGCACTTCAATACAAAGGAATGGACCGCTTCGAATGTCGTAAACAGCTTGTGAAAGATCTTCAAGAAGAAGGCATTTTGTTCAAAATTGAGGACCACATGCATTCAGTTGGTCACAGTGAGCGAAGTGGAGCTGTAGTGGAGCCGTATTTATCAACACAATGGTTTGTGAAAATGCAGCCGCTCGCAGATGAAGCCATCAATCTGCAAAAAGGTGATGAGCAAGTTCAATTTGTTCCAGACCGATTTGAAAAGACGTATTTACACTGGATGGAAAATATCCGTGACTGGTGTATTTCTCGTCAGCTATGGTGGGGCCACCGCATCCCGGCTTGGTATCATAAAGAAACGAAGGAAGTATACGTGGGACTTGATGCGCCAGAAGATATTGAAAACTGGGAGCAAGATAACGATGTACTTGATACATGGTTTAGTTCAGCGCTTTGGCCTTTCTCTACAATGGGCTGGCCGGATGCAGACAGTGAAGACTTCAAGCGCTACTACCCAACCAATCTGCTTGTAACAGGCTATGACATCATCTTCTTCTGGGTATCTCGTATGATCTTCCAAGGTCTTGAATTCACAGGAGAAAAACCATTTAAAGATGTCCTCATTCACGGTCTTATCCGCGATGAACAAGGGCGTAAAATGAGTAAGTCACTTGGCAACGGAATTGATCCAATGGAGGTCATCGACAAGTACGGTGCAGATTCACTGAGATATTTCTTAGCGACAGGAAGCTCTCCAGGTCAAGATTTACGTTTTAGCTTTGAAAAGGTTGAATCCACTTGGAACTTTGCGAACAAAATTTGGAACGCATCCCGTTTTGCTCTCATGAATATGGATGGTTTAACGTACGATGAGCTTGATTTGACAGGAGAAAAATCAGTTGCTGATCAATGGATTTTAACACGCTTAAATGAAACAATTGAAAGTGTCACACAGCTTGCTGACAAGTATGAATTCGGTGAAGTGGGCAGACATTTATACAACTTCATTTGGGATGATTTCTGTGATTGGTACATTGAAATGGCGAAACTTCCGCTTTATGGAGAAGATGAAGCAGCGAAGAAAACGACTCGTTCGATCCTTGCGTATGTATTAGATCAAACGATGAGACTTCTACATCCGTTTATGCCGTTCTTAACAGAAGAAATCTGGCAGCATCTACCTCATGAAGGTGAGTCCATTACTGTAGCGGCATGGCCTGAAGTGAAGCCGGAGCTTTCCAACGAACAAGCTTCTGCTGATATGAAACTGCTTGTTGAACTGATTCGTTCTGTTCGTAACATTCGTAGTGAAGTGAACACGCCAATGAGCAAACAAGTTGAGCTTTACATTAAAGCATCTACATCTGATGTTCAGGAACGTTTAGAGAAAAATCGTTCATATATTGAGCGCTTCACGAACCCAAGTGTTCTTGAAATTGGCACAGATGTCCCAGCTAGTGATAAAGCGATGACGGCTGTTATTTCTGGAGCAGAACTCATTCTGCCGCTTGAAGGCTTAATCAACTTAGATGAAGAAATTGCTCGTCTGCAAAAAGAGCTGGATAAACTGACAAAAGAAGTGGAACGAGTTCAGAAAAAGCTTGGCAATGAAGGCTTTATGAAAAAAGCGCCTGAAAGTGTCGTAGAAGAAGAGCGTGCGAAAGAACGTGATTATGTCGCAAAACGCGAAGCTGTTCAAAAGCGTATTGAAGAGCTGAAAGCATAATGTTGAAAAGACGGCTCCTAACGGAATGGAGTCGTCTTTTTTGAAAATTTCGTATGAAATGAGAGATGACATTGTTTACAACCTATCATGAAGCCATTGAATGGATTCATAGCAGACTCGCTTTCGGTGTCAAACCGGGACTTGAACGAATGAAATGGCTGATGGACAGACTAGACCATCCTGAACAAAAAATAAAAGCGGTGCATGTAGCTGGAACAAATGGAAAAGGATCAACGATAACATTTACTCGATCCATTTTACAGTCAGCGGGCTATTCAGTTGGAACCTTTACCTCGCCATTTATTTTAACGTTCAATGAACGAATTAGTGTAAATGGGGAGCCGATTTTGGACGATGAGTGGCTGAGTTTGGTGAACGAAATCAAGCCTTTAGTTGATGAATTAGATGATACAGAGCTTGGTGCAGCAACAGAGTTTGAGATCATTACAGCATGTGCGTTTGCTTATTTTGCCCATGTGCACCAAGTAGACTTTGTCCTCTTGGAAACAGGACTTGGCGGAAGACTTGATTCTACAAATGTGGCAGCGCCCATCTTAACAGCAATTACGTCGATTGGTCACGATCATATGGCCATTTTAGGCGACACACTTGATCAGATTGCAGCAGAAAAAGCTGGCATTATTAAAGCTGGGATTCCGATGATCACGGCCGTTCATCAAGCGGATGCTCTTACTGTGATTCAACACAAAGCCGAAGAAAAGAATGCGCCGTTTATCTCGTTACATGATACTTGTACCTTTAAGGACCAGCAGCCGACGGAAACAGGTGAACGCTTCACATTCACTACCCCAAAAAGGGAGTACTCGCAGCTAGAGACAGGGTTAATCGGAACGCATCAAATGCAGAACGCCTCCCTTGCCATTCTACTGATCGAATGGCTGGAGCAAGAAGGATATATCCATGTGCTAAATGAGCAAGTGTATGAAGGAATTCGGCAGGCGGTGTGGGCTGGAAGATTTGAAAAGGTCCAAGATCAGCCTCTTGTTTATTTAGATGGTGCTCATAACGAAGAAGGAATGGACCGTTTAATTGAAACTGTACAAGCTCATTTTTCTAGTAAACAGGTTCATGTATGTTTTAGTGCGTTAAAAGATAAACCTTACAAACAAATGATCGAAAAGCTTGAAAGGATTAGTTCATCGATTCATTTTGTTTCCTTTGACTTTCCAAGAGCTGAGTCAGCGGAAAAGCTTTATGCTTGCAGTCATTTAGAAGCAAAATCGTTTGATGAAGACCCTCGTGCAGTGCTTGACTTCATTCAGAAGAAAAGAGATGACCCTACAGCAATGATTCTGGTGACAGGTTCCCTTTATTTTATCTCAGATGTACGAAGTCGTATTTTACAGTAAGGAAAAGACGCAAATTGCTTCTACGCAATGTGCGTCTTTTTTCTTTTGATATGTAGGAAAGGGGGAAAATCACTTTTTCGCAAGGTGATCAAAGGTGAATCGCTATGGTACAATCTGGTCTATTCTATTTCCGGAAGGAGTCACCTAATTTGATTGATTTTTTTATGTTTTTCACAGGCATGGTCATGGGGTCATTTTTTCATCTTGTTGGTGAGAGGCTTCCAATGAAGCGGTCTATTCTTTTTCCTCGTTCACACTGCGGAGCTTGTAAAGAGCCGCTTTCTTTTCACGACATGCTCCCGCTTGTTTCTTATATTGTATTGAAAGGGTCATGTAAGCATTGTGGAACCCGGCTCTCTTTGCTTTATCCAATGGTTGAGCTGTTGACAGGCGGCCTTTTTTTACTCGTTTATAGACATGCTGGTTTCTCTTTTGAGGGCCTTTTTCTTGTGAGTCTATGTAGTTTATTCGTGATTGCTGTCGTGAGCGATCTTTTTTATATGAGAGTACCCAACGAGCTCTTTCTCTTCTTTTTTCCTCTTTTCGTCATATACCGCACGCTAGAACCGCTTTTTATTTGGTGGGAAGGAGCGGCATCTCTTCTTATTTGTCTTCTTTTGTTTTATAGTTTAGAACATTTCAAGCCAAATAGTATGGGGGGAGCGGATGTCAAACTATTAGGTGTGCTTGCATTTTGCTTCGGATTTAAGCCGTTTCTGATCATTCTTTTTCTTTCGTCTGTCACGGGAATGGTTTACGCAAAGGTGTTTTCTTACAAGGCAAATGAACCCTTTCCTTTTGTTCCTGCCATCGCTTGTTCTTTCTGGTTTTATCTTTTTTGTGGGGATCTGTTAAACCCAATTGGTGATTTTTTCGGATGAGAAAATTGGCGAACACTTTTTGAACCTGCCGACAAAAGTCTTGTTCTTTTTTTTATTGGCTATGTTAAAGTGTGAAACAGAAAGAAGGACGGGTTACATTCGCGCTATTTCATTGGACAGAAAGGTCTTTCTTACAAACAATGTCAGAAAGCGGGGAATGACAGTGAAAAAAAGGCAGGCAAAAAAACAAGGGTTAAAGGTCAATATTAATGGCAAGGAAGAAATGCTGCATGGAGAAGAGCATCAGCCTCAAAAACAGCAAGAGGATCAAGTGACGTTTTCGAACTGGGAGGAAAAGAGGCAGTCGGAACAGGAGACAGCCGCTTCCGGGGAAGAACCGTCTAAACCGAAAGAAGAAGATTTTCAATGGGACGATGCGGCTGATCACATTTACCATTCGGATCCAAAGGTCGTCACACCTTATCAAAAGAAAAAAGGTTCTTTTGACCAGAAGTTCAGTAAAAACCGCGGTCCCTTCAAACGAGTGATGACAACGATTGTGTTTGCAGTCGTTCTAGGGACAGGCCTCGGTGTATTTGCACTAAGTTTAAGTAAAGATGGATCTGCCAATCTATCAGGAGGCGATCATATCAGCGTCTCAGCATCTGGAAGCGGGCCTTCGGCGAAAGCTGGGGGAGATGCTGATCTTGCAGATACGTCAAAGGACAATGAAGGTGAAAAAAGTGCAACAGGTCATTTTTCAACTTTTGTGGTGCAGGCTGGAAAGTTTTCTTCTGAAAAAGGAGCAGATGACTTAGTTGACAGTTTAAAAGAGGCTGGATATGCAGGTAAAAAGGTATCAATGGATGATGGATATTATGTTATTGCCGGACTTGCCACAGAACAAGGCATGACAAGTGCCGTTGGGAAAAAATTGATCGATCAGCATTTTGAAGCATGGGGAGGAAAAGAGCTCTCATTTCAAGTGCCGGATGAGCTGACAGGTTTAATAGAGAAGGCATCTGTCTTATCCTCTAAGGTGATTGCAGGAGAAGATGTGGATCAAAAAGAAGTCACTCAGTTGATTTCTGAGCTTGAAAATGCCAAAACAACCGACGCACCAGCTAAAAGCAGTTTGCTGAAAGCTGTACAGCTTTTAAATGATCCATCTGCTGAAAATGGCTGGAAATCTCAGCAAGCGCTATTAGATCAACTAAATACGTAAAATCATGTTTTTAACAGCCAAACTAGTCAAAAAATGACTAGTTTTTTTCTTTTGCTTCCAACATAATGATGTAGGAACATGAAAATGGCATTTTCGTCAATTGTCGGTAAGATGTTCATTTGATAGGATGAATGGGTATCTTACTTCTTAGGCTAAACCCTGAAAGGATGAACAAACATGAACCAGTTAATACTCGCATCTCAATCACCTAGAAGAAAAGAATTGCTTGATTTAGCAGGGTTTTCTTATGACATTCAAGCAAGTGATTTAAAAGAAGAAATAAATCGAAACCTTTCTCCTGCTGAGAACGTCCAATGGTTGGCAGAACAAAAAGCAAATGATATTCAAAAAATACATCCCAAAGCTGTGATCATTGGTGCAGATACAATTGTTGCAATTGATGGCAAATGTCTTGGAAAGCCAAAAGACAAGGAAGATGCAGCCTCAATGCTTCAATTATTGTCAGGTAAGACACATCAAGTCTTGACTGGTGTCACGATTCAATCAGAGAATAGAAAAGAAACATTTTATGAACAGACAGACGTGACATTTTGGCCGCTTACACAAGATGAAATAGACCGCTATATTGAAACCGGTGAGCCTCTTGATAAAGCTGGAAGCTACGGCATTCAAGGAAAAGGTGCCCTGTTTGTACAAAAAATAGACGGTGATTATTTTTCCGTTGTAGGACTCCCTATTGCTAAAACAGTCAGAGTGCTTGAAACATTTGGTATCACCCCTTTTTGATGACGGGAAGGAATCAAAAAAGGAGTGTAGATCTTGAATCATTTCCCTATGCTGCTGAAGCATTTTCCTCATGATGAAAAGCCGCGCGAACGATTTGTCAAATATGGTCCAAGCAGCTTATCAAACCATGAACTTGTCGCGATTCTTTTGAGAACAGGCACAAAAAAGGAATCAGTTCTTCAAGTGTCCGCAAGACTTTTGCAAACATTTGGTGGTCTTCGTTCTGTGAAGGAAGCTTCGATTGAAGAACTGTCAAAGATTCGAGGAGTTGGAAAAGCGAAGGCGATCTCTCTTTTAGCTGCTTTAGAACTCGGCACTAGATTACACCATCAAACGACGGACAATCGTTATGTGATCCGCACACCGGAAGATGGTGCGAATTTTGTGATGGAAGATATGAGATTTTTGACGCAGGAGAATTTCGTTTGTCTTTATCTCAATACCAAAAATCAAGTTCTTCATAAACATACTGTGTTTATCGGAAGTCTAAATTCGTCGATTGTTCACCCGCGCGAAATTTTTAAAGAGGCCTTTAAACGTTCGGCCGCTTCATTTATATGTGTGCACAACCATCCATCTGGAGATCCGACGCCCAGCAGGGAAGATATTGAAGTCACACAGCGACTTTTTGAATGTGGGAAGCTGATTGGAATACAGCTGCTTGATCATCTAGTGATCGGTGATCAAAAATTTGTGAGTTTGAAGGAAAAAGGGTATTTGTAACACTTTTTTTTTCAATGTTTTACGATATAATAGAGTTTATGAGTTTTTCCCTAAAGGGAATTTTGGTTTAAGAAAGGAAGATACATACATATGTTTGGAATTGGTACAAAAGACCTTGGAATAGATCTTGGAACAGCGAATACGCTTGTTTTTATTAAAGGAAAAGGCATTGTTGTGAGAGAACCTTCGGTCGTAGCTTTGGAAACTGATACGAAGTCTATAGTGGCGGTTGGAAATGACGCTAGAAACATGATCGGTCGTACACCTGGTAATGTTGTGGCACTGCGCCCAATGAAAGACGGAGTCATTGCAGACTACGAGACGACAGCAACAATGATGAAATATTACATTAATCAAGCATTAAAAGGTAAAGGGCTTTTTGCTCGTAAACCGTACGTGATGGTGTGTGTACCATCTGGTATTACAGCAGTAGAAGAGCGTGCTGTCATTGATGCAACAAGACAAGCTGGTGCTCGTGACGCATACCCTATTGAAGAGCCATTTGCTGCGGCAATCGGTGCTAACCTTCCTGTATGGGAGCCAACTGGAAGCATGGTTGTAGATATTGGCGGCGGTACAACAGAAGTAGCCATTATTTCACTTGGCGGTATTGTGACATCTCAATCAATCCGTGTTGCAGGAGACGAGATGGATGATGCGATCAGCAGCTACATTCGTAAAACGTATAATCTTATGATTGGTGATCGCACGTCAGAAGCGATTAAAATGGAAATCGGTTCTGCGCAGCCTGACGTACATGATGAGATGGACATTCGCGGCCGTGACCTTTTAACAGGTCTGCCAAAAACGATCTCTATTACGGCAGAAGAAATTGCAAAAGCGCTTCGCGATACGGTGGAAACAATTGTCGATGCGGTCAAAATGACACTTGAAAAAACGCCACCTGAGCTGGCAGCAGATATTATGGACCGTGGAATCGTTTTAACAGGCGGTGGTGCATTGCTGCGTAATCTTGACAAAGTCATTAGTGATGAAACAAAAATGCCGGTCATTATTGCTGAAGATCCGCTTGACTGTGTGGCGATCGGAACAGGGAAAGCACTAGAACATATTCACTTGTTCAAAGGAAAATCTAAAGATAATCGATAAATTGGGCGTAAATAAAGAGGTGTAAGACATGCCGCAGTTTTTTATGAATAAAAGATTAATGTTGCTCCTTGTCTGTGTCATCGTACTGGTGGCCATGATTGGTTTTTCAGTGAAAAGCGGCAGAGGTGCTTCATGGCCGGAAAAATTAGTGGGGGATACGACAGGCTTTTTTCAAGGTGTCTTTCATAAACCATCACAATTTATTGCCGGTATTTATGGAAACGTACAAGACTTAAAGAACACATATGATGAAAACGAGCGTCTTCGAAAAAAACTTGATGGACAAACCCAATATGAGGCGAAACTTCAAGAACTAGAAGATGAGAACAAAAAGCTTCGCAAGCAGCTCGGATATGTGAACTCTATTCGTGACTACACGCCCATTCTTTCAACAGTCATTGCGAGAAACCCGTCCCTTTGGGATAGTTTTGTCATGATTGATAAAGGGAAAAAACAAGGCGTTGAAAAAGATATGGCGGTCACCAATGAGAGTGGTGCGTTAATTGGGAAAATTGAAAGTGATAAGCTCAACAATTTTACGTCGACTGTAAGGTTGCTAAGCTCTACAGATCAAAATAATAGAATTTCAACGAAAATTTTTGCGAAAAAGGGCAAAGAAGAACTCAATGGAATTATTAACGGTTATGACAGCAAGAAAAAAATGCTGACAATGAACATTTTAAAATCCGATGCTGATGGGGATGTCAAAAAAGGAGATCTTGTTGAAACATCTGGAGCAGGGGGCGTATTCCCGCAGGGCTTGACGATTGGAAAGGTAAGCGAAATTGAGCCGGACCATTACGGACTGACAAAGATTATTTATGTAGAACCAGCTGCTGAACTCAATAATTTAGATCGCGTGATTGTTGTGAATCGCAGCACAAGTACGGCAGATGCATCTCAATTAACGAAGGAGGAAGGCTCGTGAAACGTGTCCTTCTTGCTTTCGTCATGTTGTTTATTTTCGTATTTGACAGTATTTTTGTCGATTTAGTGAAGCTCCCATTTGTTTCAGATAATCAAATTTTAGCACCTCATTTCATCTTACTCGCACTTGTATTTATGACAGCTTTTGTGAATCAAAAATATGGTGTGGTTTATGGATTTATCTTTGGACTTTTATATGATATTTCGTATACAGGTATTCTTGGTGTTCATATGTTTGGCTTTGGTGCGCTCTGCTATTTGTTAGCAAAAGCCTTCAAAGTCCTCCAAACGAATATGTTAGTCGTTGTCTTTCTATCGATGATTGCTGTTGCAGTGATGGAGTTTTATGTGTACGGCGTTCAAGCGACGGTTCAACCAGGTATTATGCCTTTTAATACGTATGTCATCGAACGCTTTATTCCAACGATTCTTTTAAATACTGCTGCGTCTCTCATACTTGTTGTGCCGCTTAGGCTCTTTTTCATCAATGTGAAACAAGGACTGATCGACGAATAAAAGCAGGAGTTTGTCCAATTACGGCGAAATGAGTATGTTGTTGAGGTGAGCATCTTGAAAACTCAAAAACAGCAGTATGTGACAATAAAAGGTACAAAAAACGGATTAACATTACAGTTAAATGATGACTGTTCGTTTGAAGACCTTCTTTCTGGCTTGCGAGAGGTTCTTTTACTTGAGCAATATACAGATGGAAGAGAAGGACATAAAGTCAATGTGCATATTAAACTTGGTTTTCGATATTTAACAGAGGATCAAGAGGCGCGTTTAACTGAAGCGGTGTCTGAAAATGAACATCTCGTCATTCACTCTATTGAAAGTGACGTCATGTCAACTGAAGAGGCGAGACGTTTAAAAGCAGAGGCTGAGATTACTTCTGTAGCAAAAATTGTACGCTCTGGACAGGTGCTTTATGTCGAAGGGGATCTTTTATTAATAGGAGATGTCAACCCTGGCGGCACCATTCGTGCAGGGGGGAATATTTTTGTGCTCGGTGCATTAAAAGGTGTAGCGCATGCTGGATGTAATGGAAACAAACAAGCTGTGATTGCGGCATCTCATATGATTCCAACCCAGCTTCGTATCGCACAGGTGTTTAACCGTGCACCGGATCAAAAAGAAGATGGAAATGAAATGGAATGTGCTTATTTAGATATAGATGGCAATATGATCATTGAACGCCTGCAGCAATTGGCTCATATAAGACCTAATCTGACAAGGCTTGAGGGAGGAATGTGAAATTGGGCGAGGCTATTGTGATTACCTCAGGAAAAGGCGGCGTTGGCAAAACAACAACATCTGCAAACTTAGGCACAGCACTAGCAATTCAAGGAAAAAAAGTGTGTCTAGTTGATACCGACATCGGCCTTCGGAATTTAGATGTCGTGATGGGGCTTGAAAACCGCATTATTTATGATCTAGTCGATGTAGTAGAAGGAAGATGCAAGATTCACCAAGCGCTTGTGAAGGATAAGCGGTTCGAGGATCTGTTGTATCTTTTACCTGCTGCTCAAACAAGCGATAAAACGGCGGTAGAGCCGGAGCAGATCAAAGAATTAATTCAATCATTGAAACAAGACTTTGATTATGTTGTCATTGATTGCCCTGCTGGAATTGAGCAAGGCTTTAAAAATGCTGTATCAGGTGCTGACAAAGCAATTGTGGTCACGACACCTGAAATCTCAGCTGTGAGAGATGCAGACCGAATTATCGGCTTGCTGGAACAAGAGGATATTGAACCGCCTCGTTTGATTGTGAACCGCATTCGTACACACATGGCGAAAAATGGCGATTCGATGGATGTGGATGAAGTTGTTCATCATTTATCAATTGATCTTCTCGGCATTGTAGCCGATGATGATGATGTCATTAAGGCTTCAAACAATGGTGAACCGATTGTCATGGATGCTAAAAATAAAGTTTCCATTGCGTATCGCAATATTGCTCGCCGCGTACTAGGTGAATCTGTTCCTCTTCAATCCTTTGAAGAAGAAAACAAAGGGATGTTTGCAAAGCTGAAAGCATTTTTCGGTGTAAGAGCATAATGATTCACGTGAGATGAGACCGATTCGATGAGAATCGGTCTTTTTGTTGCATATCATATGAGGTCGCCACATAAAATGTACAAACTGTTTGTATGTAAAGGGTGATCTTATGAAAAGAGTGGACGAGTATCGAAAGAAAATAGCGCAGCGCCGCAAAATGAAGCAGCCAGCTGCTGCCCCTAAGAAGGCAGCTTTCAAGAAGAAAGATGATATTCCACCATGGGTCATGTTAACAGAAGAAGAAAAGCATTCTGGCTCGGCTTCCTACGAGTCAACGTCTCATCAGCCGAAAAAATTTCGCCATCCGTTATTTCATTCAAATACATTTGTGCTTAAATGTTTACTTTCTGCCTCTCTAGTACTGATTGCCGCTATTTCATTTAAAGGACAGGCGGGGCCTTTTCAGCAGCTGAAGCCGATGATCAGTCAAACCTTTGAGCAAGATTTTCAATTTGCCGCCGCCAATCGGTGGTTTGAAAAGACTGTCGGAAACCCACTTGCCTTTTTAACCGATAAAAAAGAAGGACAAAAGGACGTACAAGCCAATCAAGAGCTGGCTGTCCCTGCGTCTGGAAAAGTGCAGGAATCCTTTACGCAAAACGGTGCCGGAGTGAAAGTTGAAACATCTGCTGAAGCCATCGATAGTATGAAAGAAGGCTATGTCGTAGAAGTGAAAAAGAAAAGTGATACGGGGCTCACAGTCGTGGTGCAGCATGCAGATAACAGCTACAGCTGGTACGGCCAACTAAAAGAAGCTGATGTGGCTTTATACGATTTTGTCGATAAAGGGGAAAAAATTGGTCAAATTGCGCTTGATGAACAAGGCAAGGGGACATATTACTTCGCCATTAAGCAAAATGAACAGTTTATTGATCCCATTCAGGTGATGACCTTTGAATAGATGGCTGCTCATGCTGACAAAGGTCCATGTTCACCCGCTCCTTTGGATAGTCATGGCATTTGCCATGCTATCAGGTCAAATTAAGCCGTTGCTTTGTCTGCTCATCATCGTCTGTGTCCATGAGCTTGGACATGCAGCGGCTGCTTGTTATTATCACTGGCGGATTCGGCGGATTTTTTTACTGCCATTTGGCGGGGCGGTAGAAGTAGAAGAGCATGGGAACCGTCCGCTAAAAGAAGAGTTGGCGGTCATTTTATGCGGACCGCTTCAGCATGTCCCGCTCCAGCTCGTCGCCTGGCTTCTCATGGAAGCCTCACTTATCTCATATGACGTCTTTACGATGTTTACTTTTTATAATGTAGCGATTTTTTTAGTGAACCTTTTGCCCATTTGGCCACTTGATGGCGGGAAATTATTCTTTTTGCTCTTATCTGTTTTTTACCCTTTCCAACAGGCACATGCCCTTGCAATAAAAGGCTCTCTCATTTTTTTCGGTCTTTTGACAGCAGGGTTACTCTGTTTTGCTCCGCTGCAATTCAACGGCTGGATCCTGCTCACTTTTTTAGCCTACTCGCTTGTGATGGAGCACCGGCAGCGGCATTATATCAGGGTACGTTTTTTACTAGAACGTTATTACGGTAAAAAAGAGCAAAAGGTAGAGAAACTCATTCCGCTGAGAGCCGGTGCTGAGGAGAAAATATATGAAGTGATGGCGCGATTCCAAAGGGGCTGTAAGCATCCCATTATTATCGAACGGAATGGTGTGAAAATGAGCCAGCTCGATGAAAATGAATTGCTCCATGCTTATTTTTCAGATCGAAGAACCACCTCTTCCATGGAAGATCTTCTTTTGCCGTACTAATGGTGAAAATACATTGACATTCAGCGTCTAATTTGATATATTTTTTAATGTTATGGATATGTAGCACCCGTGCTACAACCGCGCGGAGCAGGTGTAAAGTGCCTATTGGCCCCCTGTATTCGGCGAGTCTGAGTTTATTAGGAGGTGCAGAGATGTACGCAATTATCGAAACTGGTGGTAAACAAGTAAAAGTTGAAGAAGGTCAAACTGTTTATGTTGAAAAACTAGCTGCTGAAGCAGGTGAAACAGTTACTTTCGAAAACGTATTGTTTGTCGGCGGAGACACTGTCAAAGTGGGTAACCCTTCAGTTGCTGGAGCAACAGTAACGGCTAAAGTTGAAAAACAAGGTCGTGGTAAGAAAATTACTGTGTTCAAGTACAAACCGAAGAAAAACAACCACAAAAAACAAGGTCATCGTCAACCTTACACTAAAGTTGTTATCGAAAAAATCAACGCTTAAGGCGTGTGAGTGATATGATCAAAGCAACCATTACTCGGTCGCCAGCAGATGAAAGCATTACGTCTTTTCAGATGACTGGACATGCCGAGTTTGCTGAAAAAGGTCAGGATCTCGTTTGTGCAGGTGTATCTGCTGTTGTTTTCGGGTCAGTCAATTCAATTATTGCACTGACAGGAATGGATCCACTGCTTGATATTGGAGATGAAGGCGGGTATTTCTCTTTTGAACTGCCAGCTGATACAGATCCAGTCACCTTTGAAAAAGCCCAGTTGCTTTTAGAAGGCATGGTCGTTTCCTTAGAAACAATTGAACGAGATTATCACGATTATGTGAGAATATCTACAAAAAAATAGGAGGTGAACTTCATGCTTAGATTAGATCTTCAATTTTTCGCATCTAAAAAAGGGGTAGGTTCTACAAAGAACGGACGTGACTCTGAGTCTAAACGTTTAGGCGCTAAACGTGCTGATGGTCAATTCGTAACTGGTGGTTCTATCCTTTATCGTCAACGTGGAACGAAAATCTATCCAGGTGAAAACGTTGGACGCGGAGGCGACGACACTCTTTTCGCTAAAATCGACGGAACAGTTAAATTCGAACGTTTCGGTCGTGACCGTAAAAAAGTGAGCGTATATCCTGCGGCACAATAATTGCTAAAAACTCCGGTCATTGACTGGAGTTTTTTTCACTATTCAGGGAGCTTTTGCGCTTTTTACAAGTAGTACCGAAGATGATAAAAGAAGATGCACTCCATAGAATATCAAAGAATGTTTGCTGACTTTGCCTCATTTTCTCCTATACGATCAGAAAAAACAACCTTTCCTCACATAACTAGTGTTTTTCTAAGCTGTCTTCTCTGTTATAATTCAGGGAGACATATTGATGATAAGACTCCTAAAAGAGAGACCAAACGATTGGGAGTGCGATAATGGAAGAGATACCAAGTAAACAAAACGAAAAATTAACTCACGTTGCATTAACGAATGAATTGATCCATTTGCTTAGTCGTTCAAGACACGACTGGATGAATAAATTGCAGTTAATCAAAGGCAACTTGACATTAGAAAAATATGACCGAGTGTTCGAAATAATAGAAGAAATGGTCATTGAAGCACAGCATGAATCCAAACTCTCAAATTTAAAAATTCCCCAATTGGCCTATTACTTTCTAACCTTTAATTGGGAGTCGCATTTTATCACCCTAGAATATGAAGTGCTTGGTGAAACCCGAGACTTATCAGCATATGAATCGCAGCTGCTAACGGTATCACGGGAGTTGTTTTCGATATTCGATCAATCAGTTTGCCAAAAAACTGAAAATCATTTAACGGTCACTTTCCAAACGGATCATGAAGAGAATGATGTGATCTTATATTTTGATTTCAAAGGAAAATTAACAAGTTTGGATGCGTTAAATGCGTTTCATGACGCAAACTATCCATGTATGAGTATAACGCAATTTCATGTGACGAATCACGAGTCCATGATTGAGCTTTGTTTGAGGCAAGAACGAGATATGTGATGCAGAGAAACGGAGGAAGTTATGTTTGTAGATCAGGTTAAAGTGTATGTTAAAGGCGGTGACGGCGGAAACGGTATGGTGGCGTTCCGTCGTGAAAAATATGTGCCAAAAGGCGGGCCAGCAGGCGGCGACGGCGGAAATGGTGCAGATGTAGTATTTGAAGTAGACGAAGGACTCAGAACGTTAATGGACTTTCGTTATAAGCGTCATTTCAAGGCGGACCGCGGTGAGCATGGAATGAGTAAAAACCAGCATGGCCGAAATGCGGAAGAAATGATTGTTAAAGTTCCGCCGGGTACAGTTGTGACAGATGCTGAGACGGAACAAGTACTAGCTGACTTGACAGAGCATGGACAGCGGGCTGTGATTGCCAAAGGTGGACGTGGCGGACGTGGAAATTCACGCTTCGCAACACCAGCAAACCCTGCACCACAGCTGTCTGAAAACGGTGAGCCAGGTAAAGAACGTGACGTCATCTTAGAATTAAAAGTACTTGCAGATGTTGGACTTGTTGGTTTCCCAAGTGTCGGGAAGTCAACACTGCTTTCGATTGTCTCTTCTGCGAAACCAAAAATTGCGGATTATCATTTTACAACGCTTGTGCCAAACCTCGGAGTTGTTGAAACAGACGATAACCGAAGCTTTGTCATGGCGGATCTGCCAGGACTGATCGAAGGAGCGCACGAAGGTGTTGGCTTAGGTCATCAATTTTTACGCCACATTGAACGTACACGTGTCATTGTCCATGTCATTGATATGTCTGGACTTGAAGGACGTGACCCATACGAAGATTACGTGACGATTAACGAAGAGCTTGAGCAATACAATATGAGATTGACAGAGCGTCCGCAAATCATTGTAGCGAACAAAATGGACATGCCGGATGCAGCTGACAATCTAGCGGCATTTAAAGAAAAATTAACAGATGACTATAAAGTGTTCCCAATTAGTGCGATCACAAGAGAAGGGCTTCGTGAGCTCTTATTTGAAATCGCCAATCAGCTTGAAACAACACCGGAATTCCCGCTCTACAATGAAGAAGAGCTCTCTGATAACCGTGTGATGTACAAGTTTGATGAAGGAGAAGCAGCATTTGAGATCTCAAGAGATCCTGATGGTACGTTTGTCTTAACTGGTAAAGCACTTGAGCGACTGTTTAAAATGACAGATTTTTCAAGAGACGAGTCAGTGAAACGATTCTCTAGACAGCTGCGCGGAATGGGCGTTGATGATGCCCTGCGTGAACGTGGTGCAAAAGATGGAGACATTATTCGTCTGCTGGAATTTGAATTTGAATTTATCGATTGATCAAAAGGAGGGTCCAGTTCATGGGCTCTCCCGTTTTTAAAAGGGGAGAAAACAGGTGAAAGAAGAAACGTTCTATTTAGTAAGAGAGGATGTACTTCCGGATGCGATGCGAAAAACGCTTGAAGTCAAAAAGCTTCTCGATCGCAAAAAAGCGGATTCAGTTGCCGATGCTGTTCAAAAAGCGGATTTAAGCCGCAGTGCTTTTTATAAATATCGAGATGCTGTTTTTCCATTTTATACGATGGTCAAAGAGCAGATCATCACATTGTTTTTCCACCTGGAGGATCGGTCTGGGGCTCTGTCTAGGCTGCTGCAAATTGTGGCTGACTCTGGCTGTAATGTGTTATCCATTCACCAAACGATTCCGCTGCAAGGAAGAGCGAATGTTACCCTGTCGATCAGTACTGCCGGCATGGCAGATGATATCAATACAGTCATGAATCAATTAAGAAAACTTGAATTTGTCGAAAAAGTTGAAATTCTAGGTTCTGGGGCGTAAAAGGAGAGATCATAGCAAATGAAGCAATTAACGGTAGGTTACTTTGGACCAGAGGCCACATTTACTCATTTGGCTGTCTGTTCTTGTTTTCCAAAAGAAGCAGAGCAACGGGCTTATGCAACCATTCCGCAATGTATGGATGCCGTGTCAAAGGGAGAAGTAGATTTGGCGGTCGTTCCACTTGAAAATGCACTCGAAGGATCTGTGAACTTAACGATTGATTATTTAATTCATGAGGACGCTTTGTCCATTGTGGGCGAAATGACAGCACCGATTCGCCAGCACCTGCTTGTCCATCCATCGAGAGCGGAGAGCTGGGAGACATTAGATGTGATTCAGTCACATCCGCACGCCATTGCGCAGTGTCATCAATTTTTGAAGAGGCAGTTCCCTGATATTCCGCATCGGCCAGTGGAATCAACAGGCTATGCAGCAAAATACATCAGTGAGCATCCAGATGAAGCTGTTGGTGCGATTGCGAATGAAATCGCCGCAAAAACGTACGGATTGACGATTGCGAAAAAAGACATTCATGATTATCCGCACAATCATACACGTTTTGTTATTTTACATAAAGAGGCGAAGGCATCGTTCCCAATGAACTCTGGTTTTTCTTCAAAGCCAAAAACGACCATTGTTGTCAGCCTGCCAAAGGATGATCAGTCAGGTGCATTGCACCGCGTGTTATCAGCTTTTTCATGGCGGAATCTCAATTTGTCCAAAATTGAATCGCGTCCGACAAAAACAGGCCTTGGACACTATTTATTTATCATTGATATCGAAAAAGAGATGGATGATGTACTTGTCCCTGGCGCCATTCAAGAATTAGAAGCGATTGGCTGTGAAGTGAAATTACTCGGCAGCTATCAAACATATGAATTAACGAATGAAAAATAGTGTCCTCTTGGGGACACTATTTTTTTAGTCTTTAATGAGAAATCCAGCGTCATCAAGCGCTTGAATGGCTTGGTCAAGCTGCTTTTGGCTGTATGAAGTAAGGGTATGTAAGTGTACGCCGTCTGTCAGCTCTGATAAGTAGGAGGCGCCCGTATTAGAAATATGATGAACGAAGTCAGCCACTTGTTTGCGCGTACTCACTCGAATAGAGGCCGTCAGCTCCCCGTAGACAGGGTGCTCAATGATCACGTCTTTCACCGTTACACCGTAGTCTACAATCAGTGTCAGCTCCTCTTCTGTACGATGAGGATCGTGCTTGCAAGCGATAATCTGTTCAATTTCAGTTTCCGGTGTATGCTGTGCCATATACACATAGCCTTGGCTTGTAGCAATAATGGGTTCGTTTTTTGCTTTTAGTAATGAAATATCTTGTACAATGACTTGTCGTGAGACAGCGGCTTTTTTAGCTAAAAAACTTCCGGTGAGTGGTGTATCAGTCTCTTGTAGCCACTTTAAAATGGCGTTTCTTCTTTCTTCGCCAATGAGTTTTCTCTCTTGTTCCACGTTTTATGCTCCTTTCTTCTCCTTTTGCAAGCTTTCAAATGTATGCAAAAGCTGATCGATGTCATCCTTTGATGATCCTCGTCCAAATGATAGTCGAATGAATTGAAGGGCATCACGATCTGATACATGTAATGCCTTCACAGCAGGGGAAGGGTGGTGATAACCAGAAGCGCACGCACTTCCTGTGGATATACAAATCCCATGCCGGTTACAAGCTAACATTACATATTGTCCTTCAAACCCTTCAAAAAAACAACCAATAATATGAGGCAGCGTGCGGCGCTGGTCACTTTCTTGCAGCATGCGGACAGGCAGCTTCCGTTTTTTTAGCTGCTGAAGAAAATAATCACGAAGCTGAATATCCAGCTGCTGCTGTTGATCTATTTTCAACATGATTTGCTCGCTCGCGGCAACAAAAGCACCGATGCATGGAACGTTCACTGTCCCTGGGCGTAGACCATTTTCCTGTACAGTATCTTTATATATAGGCTTCCAAGGGACATGTGCCCCCATATAGACAGCACCGGCGCCCTTAGGTGCATACACTTTATGACTCGAAATGGAGAGGGCATCAACCCCAAGTTCTTTAATCGACACATGCATTTTTCCGAATGTCTGCACTGCATCTGTATGAAAAAGAATATCTCTTTCTTTTAAGAGCGTTGCTAATTCAGCTAATGGCTGAATAATCCCAGTTTCTGAGTTGGCATGCTGGATGGATACTAGTCCGGTTTCAGGCAATAGAGCCTGTTTGAGAATCTCCTTTGTGATGATTCCTTCTTGATTCGGTTCTATGAACGTCACCTTCACACCGAGACGCTGCAAGGCATTGACCGCATGATGAACGGAAGGGTGCTCTACTGATGTGGTAATGACATGCTGTTTATGTGGAGGTAGCCCATTTATGATCGATTGAATCGCAAGGATATTGGATTCAGTTCCGCCACTTGTAAAGTAAATACCATCAGGTTCGCCTCCAAGAATCGCTGCAAGTGATTGTCTGCTGTAAGCCAAGATTTCATTTGCTCTTCCTCCTGCATCATGCAGGCTGCTCGCATTTCCGTAACATTCTTTGCTCAACTGCTGAAATACATGCAGTGATTCCTCAGAAACAGGTGTAGAAGCTGCATAATCTAAATAAATCAAATCCATCCATCTCCTGTGTGAAAATTTTTTCTTGTATTTATTGTAGTGTTATGTAATGATATGTGTCAAGACAGGTGTAAATGACAGGAGGGGCGATTGTGTCATCTATCAAAAAAGTCATTGTGGTGGGGTCGGGCATTGCGGCTCTTTCCTTTGTGAATACGATCTCAGAGAACTGCCAAGTCATCATGATGACAAAAAAACAATTTTCCTCTAGTAATTCCATGCTTGCACAAGGGGGAATCGCTGCAGCCTTTTCCGTACATGATTCTGTCGATCAGCATGTGCAAGACACTTTAGCTGCGGGGTGTGGTCACAATGATGACAAAACTGTACAGGAGATCGTCCGTCATGGAAAAGATCTTGTAAAGAAGCTCGTAGAAGAGGGCTGCCCATTTGATCGAGATGAAACGGGAATTCCGCAGTTAGGTAAAGAGGGAGCCCATACGACCCATCGTATTCTGCATGCAGGAGGAGATCAAACGGGAAAAACCCTCGTGCAGTTTTTGAAAGAGAAGCTCGGCTCACACATTCATGTATACGAAAACCATCATGTCATGGATCTATTAGTTCATGAAGGGATATGTACCGGTGTTGTGTGGAAAGACGAAAAAGGTCATGTACATACAATGACCGCAGATGCAGTTGTATTATCCACTGGCGGCTGTGGATCCTTATATGAAACAAACACAAATGATCCGTCTGTGACAGGAGATGGTCTGATGATGGCCTATCGCGCAGGGGCACAGCTAGTAGATCTCGAATTTGTGCAATTCCATCCGACCCTTTTGACCACTTCAGGTAAAGCGATCGGTCTCGTATCAGAGGCAGTCAGAGGAGAGGGCGCCTATTTAGAAGATGAATTAGGCAGGCGGATCATGAAAGGAATCCACCCGCAGAGCGATTTAGCGCCTAGAGATGTGGTGGCAAGGACCATTTTCCATGAGCAGCAACTCGGTCATTCCATTTATCTGAACATCCGTGATATTCCGCGTTTTTCTGCACGTTTTCCTGCGATTGCTTCGATGTGTCAGCGTGCGGGAGTTGATATGGCAAGCGGAAGGCTGCCAGTTTCACCCGGTATGCACTTTTTAATGGGTGGAATTAAGGTGAATGAACATGGAGAAACAACAGTTCCATCACTTTTCGCCATTGGTGAAGCAGCTTGTACAGGTTTACACGGCGCCAATCGACTGGCAAGTAATTCGCTCTTAGAAGGTCTCGTTTTAGGAAACAAGGCGGCACGGTATGTTGAGCGGTTGCAAGCCCAGCAAGATAAAAACCCTGCTCTTTCCATTCAAGAAGTATGGTCTGTCCCAACGGTTTCACAGGCTCAGCTCAGAAAATGGATGACAGCATATGCCGCAATTGTGAGAGATGAGAAAGGCTTACAGACTTTGCTCGATCATTTAGAACAAGTCTCTTTTCAGCAAATTAATGTGAAGAATATCACAAATGAACAGATCGAAATAACTAATCAATGGGCTTTAGCCATATGCCTTGTCAAATCCGCATTACTCAGAACAGAAAGTAGGGGCGGTCATTATCGCACCGATTATCCAAATCGGCACGATGCTTCGTGGCGAGCAAAACAGATTGTACATGAACAGGGTCATATTTATATCGTAAAAAATGAAAGGATTGGTGCCAAATGGAACGTTTACAGTTAAAGCAAATGCTCACTCATTTTTTAAAAGAAGATATTGGGTTTGGAGATGTATCCGCTGATGCCATCTTTGGAGACAAGAAAGGAACAGCTTACATCATGGCGAAACAATCAGGCGTATTGGCCGGGACGCAAGTTATTGATATGGGATACAAACTGCTGAATGAACAAGTTCAAACTGAGCTGTTCTTCCAAGAAGGTGATTGGATTCATGAAGGGGCTGTACTGGCACAAATAACAGGCCCCGTCAACGACTTGCTGAAAGGGGAGCGGGTGGTGTTGAATATCCTGCAAAGAATGACAGGGATTGCTACACTAACGCATGAAGCAGTAGAGCGATTAGCTGATCCATCTATTACGATTTGTGATACGAGAAAGACGACACCCGGTTTGCGAATGCTGGAGAAGTACGCAGTAAAAGTCGGAGGCGGAAAGAATCATCGTTTCGGCTTATCCGATGGGGTGATGATTAAAGATAATCATATTGCGGCTTGTGGTTCTATCAGGGAAGCTGTGGAGAAAGCAAGAGCATACGCCGGTCATATGGTGAAAATTGAAGTGGAAATTGAATCAGAAGCACAGCTGATGGAAGCCATTGATGCCAAAGCAGATGTCATCATGTTTGACAACTGCTCTCCTGACGAAGTGAAGCGCTTTATACAAATGACCCCTGAAACCATATTGACAGAGGCATCAGGCGGTATCACGTTGGAGAATGTGGCTAACTACCGGGGGACAGGTGTAGACCTTATTTCACTTGGATTCCTCACACATTCTGCTCCATCATTCGATTTTAGTATGAATATGGAATTCAGCCATAAAGGGGGAACGACTCATGTCCATGCTTGATGTGTTAGCAGCGCAGCATACAGTCGTGATGCCAGATGAATATAAACAGCGCTCTTATGATGAAATGAAAGAGAGAGTATTAGAGATTAAACGCGCCTTTGGATCAAAGCTTTTTATACCAGGTCATCATTATCAAAAAGATGAAGTCATCCAATTTGCTGATGTGACAGGTGATTCATTGCAGCTTGCACAAATTGCTGCTGACAATCACGAAGCAGAATACATTGTATTTTGCGGGGTTCATTTTATGGCAGAAACGGCCGATATGCTATCAAAAAAGAATCAGCACGTCTTTTTGCCAGATATGAGAGCAGGTTGTTCAATGGCAGATATGGCGAATATGAAACAAACAGACAGGGCGTGGGATAAGCTCACTGAGCTGTTTGGAGATACGATCCTTCCGCTGACTTATGTAAACTCAACGGCTGATATTAAAGCATTTGTCGGCAAACATGGCGGATCGACTGTCACATCTTCAAACGCTAAAAAAGTATTGGAGTGGGCGCTGACCCAAAAAGAGCGGATTCTTTTTCTTCCTGATCAGCATTTAGGGCGTAATACGGCCTATGATTTAGGGATTCCGCTAGAGGAAATGGCTGTCTGGGATCAAATAGAAGAAAAGCTCATCACCGACCAACCGCTTCATCGAATCAAAATGATTTTATGGAAAGGTCATTGCTCTGTTCATGAGAAATTTACCATTGAGAATATTGAACAAACGAGAAAACGAGACCGTGACATACAGATTCTTGTTCATCCAGAGTGTACGCATGAAGTCGTAAAGGCATCTGATCTAGCTGGTTCAACGAAATTTATTATCGATACGATCAAGCAGGCACCAGCAGGAAGCAAGTGGGCCATTGGAACAGAAATGAATTTAGTGAAACGCATCATTGACCAGCACCCTGACAAACAAATCGAATCCCTTAATCCAGATATGTGTCCATGTTTGACAATGAACCGTATTGATCTGCCTCATCTACTATGGTCACTTGAAAGCATTGAAAAAGGGGAGCCGGTCGGTTTGATTCAAGTGAATGAAGAGACGACAAAAGAGGCATTGCTCGCTTTAAATAAGATGCTCACCATTAAATAATGAAGTGTCCCCTCCTATCAGAAAACAAGTTTTTATCATATCGGCTTGTAAATAGGCATAAATTTATGTTGAAACATATTGTACTTCTGACATAACCGCTACGTTCACGTTTTGCATAGGAGGGGAAAACGTTGAAAATTCATATTGTGCAAAAAGGAGACTCCCTTTGGAAAATTTCAAAGAAGTACGGAGTCGACTTTCAAGAATTGAAAAAATTAAATTCGCAGCTCAGTAATCCAGATTTGATCATGCCAGGAATGAAAATCAAAATTCCATCTAGTGGTGTTCCTGTGAAAACCGATCATCACAAAGCAAAAGAAATGCCAAAAGCAAAAGAACACCCGTATGTAAAAGAAAAGCCAAAGGATGTCGTGCAAGTTCAAGATACGAAGCCGAAGGAAAAGCCGAATGAACCGGTACCTTATGTGCCACCAGTACCAAAGATTGAACAGCCAGTTTTTCCACAAGTTGATGTAAACTATTATCAGACGAATCTCTACCAGCCATTCACGCCTCCTCCCAAAAAAGAACATCATGAGAAAAAAGATCACGTTCATGAAAAGAAAGATCATGTTCATGAGAAAAAGGATCATAAAGATCACAAGGACCATTTTCATCATGAAAATAAGGATCATTTCAAAGATGAAGTGGCAAAGGGATATGATCCATTCATTCATATCCCACATCAAAAAGAGGAGGGAAAAGAAATGGAACATAGTAATTACCCAAACCTTCCTAATTTCCCGCAAATGCCGAATGTTGGAGGGGCAGCAGTAGGGGGCATGGCTGAAAATAAAGAGCATCACCACCATCATCAAGAGTCATATGATCCTTATTATGGTTATGGTCATTACATGCCAGCAATGTATCCATATCCGCAGCAAATGGTACCCGCTTCTCCTATTTTACCGGGATCAGGCCTTTGTTATCCGGTACAGCCGTATTATCACCATCACATGATGCCGTACCCTTACCCGGCGGCTCAGCCTTATTATCCTGCGTATCAAGCACCGGCTTATTACGGTGAACATCATGAGCATCATGCAAACGATGGGCATCACTGGCACCACCATATGCATCCAAATGCAGGCGCAAATGCCAATGCAAATGCCAATGCCAATGCCAATGCCAATCAAGGCTTTTATCCAAACGCTCCAAACGCTCCAAATGAAGCATATGGCAAGGAAGACTGCGGATGCGATGATGGGATGAAGCATCATCAACCATGGCCTGGACATTATCCAAACCCTGTTCCATATGGTCAAATGGGTGCTTATCCAGCACAGCCTTATATGCAGCAGCCTTATCAAAACCCATCTGTCTTTGCAAGACCAGAAGAAGACGAAGAAGATTAATGACACAAGGGACGATCTCAATCGTTCCTTTTTTTGTTTATAACTGACAGCTTGTTTTTGTCCTCAACTGTACATGCTAATACAGAGCCTGTTTTGCGCTCATGAGATTCAATTTGTACAGGGGGTTTTTCGTTTGAGACAAAAATGGCAAAAAACAATCGCCTTAGTGCTTTTACCTATTGGATTAACGGCATGTGGTACAAATAACAATGCGGGTGTAGATACACGACATAATCAATCAGGTCAGCCAGTTGGATACCACTCCAATCAACAGGCAACAGACAACAATCAAGATCATCAAGGACCGGTTTCTGAGCTTATGGAGGGAATGAACGGAAGAAATACAACGAATGTTGATTATCGTTCACGCCCTACACAGGATCAAGTGAGAATGCCGCTTACTGGTGGAGATGGACGCTACAGTCATGGAGATATGAACTATCATAACCAAATGTCGTTCTCTGGCTACGATAAACAAGAGAACATCCAGCGTTCAAGAAAAATCGCCAACCGAGTGAACAAAATGAACCATGTGACAGACTCACAAGTTATGGTGACGGATGAAAATGTGTATATTGCTCTTAAAACAGATGGGCGCTTGACATCAGAGGGTGTATCACAAGTAGAAGAAGCAGCGACTCGTTATGCAGATGGTAGAGCTGTCCAAGTCATTAAAGACGAAGGCGCATTTACACGCTTCAGAGATATGAGAAAAACGCAATTTGAAACAGGTCAGACAGGCATGACCCGATAAGCTGGAATAAAAAAGGCTAAAGTTCATGACGAACTTTAGCCTTTCTTTAAAAATAAACTTTGATCCCGATATAAAATTCATAAAAGAAATAACAGCCAAATCCAAGTAATAAAATACCGGCAATAATGGATGTCCACTTAATCATGGTTCGGTTCATCACTTTTCTTGTTAGGGAAACAATCGAGAGAAGACCGATGTCATGAAGAAGAATTCCTGCCAAAATACCCGCAGCAGCCAATATAAATTCAGATGAATTTGTATTTTTATAAGCATCTGCCAGTACAGCACCAAACACAGATACCCAGAACACAAGGTTTCCAGGGGATACCGCGACGAGCAGCCCATTTCGGTATGTTTTAGCGAATGATTTATTCACTTTTTCTCCTGCTAAATGGATGTCTTGATCCGCATTTTTAATCGAATCGTAGGCAAGAATCATTAAAAAGATGGCACCGATCAGCCAGAGCGGAATTTGGATAAAGGGCAAAGATAAAAATTGAGCAAATCCAGCATATAAAGCCAAGATGAGCAATATATCGATGGTCATACCACCAGCGCCTACAGTTAATCCATGAAAGAATCCGTTTTTTAATCCCTGCTTTGTCATTTCAACCGTGATCGCTCCAACAGGTAGAGCAATTGAGAATCCAACGACGATAAATGTAAGAAATGTTTGCAATCGACTAGAACTTCCTTTGAATCATGTTTGTATAAAAATTCTCCGTTTAGATTAATTATACATAATAGGAGAAAAGGATCAATGATTATTTCTGATTTAATCGAAATGAGAGAGATAGATCGTGTATAGAAAGATGTATATCGTGAAGATCATGTATTCATTGTAGGGGAAAGGAACTATTTTCCTGAAACTTCTTTTTTTCATTTCTCAGCTATGCTACACTGTTGTGGAAATCAATATAAGTGACTAGGGGTGCCCGGAAATGCGGGCTGAGAGAGAAGACAAGCTTCTTAACCCTTTGGACCTGATCTGGCTCGTACCAGCGTGGGGAAGTTGAAGATGATACATGTGCCATATGAATGGCATACATGTTTTTTCTGACGACGAAACCAGGTTCTTTACATAGAATCTGGTTTTTTGCTGGTGCTGATTCCATCCTGTCCGGTGACACGAAAAGAAGGAGAGAACAGCAAATGAATGAAAAGACAAATGTTCCATCAACGCAATTTTTATTATCAAACTTTGAAGGCAGTCGAAAGGTATATGAACAAGGCTCAAGACCTGACATTTTGGTGCCAAAAAGAGAAATTGTGCTCACAAATACAGTGACACAAGCAGGTGATATCCAAAATGAACCGATTCGTGTGTACGATACAAGTGGACCGTATACAGATGAGGAGGCTCATATTGATGTCACAAAGGGATTAAAGCGCCTGAGATCAGCATGGATTAAAGAAAGAGAAGATACTGAAAGCTATGAAGGGCGTCAAGTAAAGCCAGAAGATAATGGATATCGCTTGAATGTGAAAGAATCCTTTCAAGCTGTCCAGACAGATTTTCATCATATACCGCTCCGCGGGAAAAAAGGTGCTTGTGTGACGCAAATGCATTATGCAAAAAAGGGCATCATTACGCCTGAAATGGAGTTTATCGCTTTGAGAGAACAGCTAAGTCCTGAGTTTGTTAGAGAGGAAGTGGCTAGTGGGAGAGCGGTCATTCCAGCGAATATCAACCATCCTGAAAGTGAGCCGATGATCATCGGAAAGAATTTTCACGTGAAAATTAATGCGAATATTGGCAATTCAGCTGTGACATCGTCCATTGAAGAAGAGGTGGAGAAGATGACATGGGCAATTAGATGGGGGGCAGATACGATGATGGACCTGTCTACAGGAAAGGACATTCATACAACGAGAGAATGGATTATCCGCAATTGCCCAGTCCCAGTAGGAACTGTCCCGATTTATCAAGCACTTGAAAAAGTGAATGGAATCGCAGAAAATTTGACGTGGGAAGTATACCGAGACACATTAATTGAACAGGCAGAGCAAGGGGTTGACTACTTCACCATTCATGCGGGCGTCCTGTTAAGGTATATTCCGCTCACAGTCGACCGGGTCACAGGAATTGTTTCCAGAGGCGGAGCCATTATGGCAAGATGGTGTCTCGCTCATCATCAAGAGAACTTTCTGTATACCCATTTTGAAGAAATTTGTGAAATCATGAAAACATATGACATTGCCTTTTCGCTTGGGGACGGGCTCAGACCTGGATCCATTGCGGACGCAAATGACGAAGCGCAGTTTGCAGAACTCGAAACGTTAGGGGAATTGACAGAGATCGCTTGGAAACATGATGTACAGGTCATGATTGAAGGACCTGGTCATGTTCCAATGGATAAAATCAAAGAGAATGTCGATAAGCAGATGGAGATATGCAAAGAGGCACCTTTTTATACGTTAGGCCCTCTAACAACAGATATTGCACCGGGATATGATCATATTACATCCGCAATCGGTGCGGCGATGATCGGCTGGTACGGAACAGCCATGCTGTGCTATGTGACACCAAAAGAGCATTTAGGTCTGCCGAACAAAGAAGATGTAAGAGAAGGCGTCATCGCTTATAAAATTGCTGCACATGCAGCTGATGTAGCAAAAGGACATCCTGCTGCTCAAAAGCGTGATGATGCCTTATCGAAAGCGAGATTTGAATTCAGATGGCGGGATCAATTTCACCTGTCACTTGATCCAGAACGAGCGCTGGCATTCCATGATGAAACATTGCCTGCTGAAGGTGCTAAAACTGCTCACTTCTGTTCCATGTGTGGACCAAAGTTTTGCAGTATGAAAATATCTCATGACATCCGCAACCAATCAGAAGAAGTGAAAAGAGAGATGGAGAAGAAGGCAAAAGAGTTTATCAGTCAAGGAAGTCAAATCTACCAATCCTAAAAAAACCTCGCACTCCTCTAGTGCGGGGTTTTTATAAAACGGCTGAAATGGCTTTTCTCACGAGGTGCAAAAATGCTCTAACTGCAATCGCCATCGTTTCAATACTTGGGATGAGGCATCTGTTAAATGAAACAGGACTGTTTGTCTCTCTGGAGATGTTCGTTTTTTCTTTTGTTTCATAAAGGCAGCCTCCTTTTCATTCAATATACTTCTTTTGAAGAGTATATAGATAGATATGTTGTGCGAATTTAAACAAAATTTAAACTTCTTGTGTTTAGAAGGAAAGAAGCAGGGGAAACGGATTGAATAGAGAATGAATGAAAAGAGCTGACCGATCCGGTTAGTGAACAAGACAGAGTGGAAGGTGATCTTATGATGAAAGTATTTAAGGTAACATTTCATATGAACAATGGGGAAGTGCTCGATTTCGAGCTGAAACGTCCAGCTACCTATGATGTGTATAAAAAAATTGAGGAAGCCAATCATTGGTTTAAGCTGAATAATGAAATCATTAACCTATTAAATGTGAATAGTATCCATGTAGAAACAGAATAAAACGAAAAGCCGCTCAAAGAGAGCGGCTTTCAGCGTGTAGACAAACCCTCGCATTCGGTGTCAGTCCTGCGTGCCGGTGCTCACGAATGTCAAATTCGCTCCGCGCCGGTACTCGTCCTTCCTAGACTGCAAAGGTTTTCTATCACGCTGAAAAGAAGACAAAGGGCTAAAATAAAGTTCATTTTAGCCCTTTGTCAACAATCTGAAAGCCGCTCTTTTCGAGCGGCTTTCATTATGCAGTAAAATCATTTCGATTGTTCAGCTGACTTCGAGACAGCCAGTTTTTCTTATACAAATAGGCAATCACTTCAAGCCACAGACGCGGCGCTTTTTTAGGGAAAAAAGGTTTTTGATAATAGGCGTATGCAGCTTTTAAATCATCCCATTGATGACATGTTTTCGTTTGCGTGAAGCGGGCGACGTCAATGACCCTGACGCGGCCATCCTTTGTTAAAATTAAATTTCGCAGATGAATATCAGAAGGATTTAAACCTTTCGCGCGTGCTTCTTCCAATGCATCATCTACTTGTTCAATCATTTGTTTTTTGATCGGAATTCCTTTTGTCAGGCATTCATAGAAAGTATAACCTTTAATATATTCCATTAAAATATACTGATCCCCAGACTCGTAAATCTCAGGATAATAGGAGGAGCCGGAAAGTTTTTCATAAATTGCAGCCTCTTTGCGGGCGATGTTTCGATAAGAAGGAAAAAAGACTTTTAACGCCATTTTTTTGCCGTCTTTTTTGTATGAAAATACATAGGCACTTCTTCCTTTGCCGCACAGCTCAAGCTCAGCCGGTTTAAAGACGAGCTTATTAAAACGCTTTTCTTCTTGATACTGAATCGATTCGGCTAATCTTTTGACATCTGACATTGACTTCACCTTCTTTGGTTTCAGTTTATGCGGCTGAAAAACGAATGATGAAAAAACCATGTAATTCGGTAGAGCAATGGATTGTATAAAACATAACATTTACGCACGAAGGATACAACGAAAGACTCTCAATATGTGTCAAGACATCGATTTGGTTAATGTGTAGCAAAATGGGTCAAACTACATATGTCATGCATCGATCTTATGTTCTAAAGAGGTGTAAATAGTGAAAGTGAAAATAAAGTATTTCGTTACAGGACTTATCATGACAAGTGTACTCTTTTTCGCTGTTGATATGGAAGCAGCAGAACACTTGCAAAAAGAGTCAAAAACCATCAACGTTCAGCTTGAAAAGGTCTATCTAGACGGCGATGTAAGTATTGAAAGACAGCGGGCATCATTAGAAGACAAAGACACATTTTGGGCCCAGTATAAGGGCTGGACATTGGTAGAACAGCGAGAGGATTTTGCCCTTTTTAGAAAGCAAATTGACGATATATCGCCTTTGAGTAAAGCAAATGGATATATCGGATTATCAGAAGACGGCGTGATTTCTACGTTTCATGGAAGGCCTGACGGGTGGGCGGAGCCTATTCATCTCTTTTTTCAAATTGATACGTCCCGCTTGGAAAGTCATGTAGAGCAGCAGCTTGCACAAGGCATTCCATTTCGAACAAAAGATGAATTTGAGCATGTGCTTGAAGTCATGAAACCTTACCGAAATGAACAATCGTTTTAATCGTATGACAGCTTGCTGGTGTGAAGACCGCAAGCTCTTTTTCATGGGTTGACTATGAAAAAAGGCTGAGCGAACGTATGTTAACTTTTATTACGGTTTTCTCTTCGATTTATGTTACAATGGAGAACAGTCAAAGAGGTGAAAACGGTGATAGAGTTTGTAAAAGGGACCATTGATTATGTGTGCCCGCAATATGTTGTCATTGAAAACGGCGGAGTGGGATATCAAGTCTATACCCCAAATCCGTTTATCTATCGAGTATCAAAACAAGAAACGATTTATACGTATCATTACATAAAGGAAGACGCTTTTTCGTTATATGGATTCCAAACACGAGAAGAAAAAGCGTTGTTCACAAAACTGTTAAATGTCACAGGGATTGGACCGAAGGGGGCGCTTGCGATTCTTGCTTCCGGTGACCCTGGCGCTGTCATTTCAGCGATCGAACGAGAGGATGAAGCTTTCCTCATTAAATTCCCGGGTGTTGGCAAAAAAACAGCACGTCAGATCATTCTAGATCTGAAAGGGAAGCTCGCAGATGTGGTGCCTGAAATGATAGGAAACTTATTTAACCACGAGGATCATATTCAGGTTGAAACACAGCAAAGCGCTTTAGATGAAGCGGTTGAAGCTTTAAGTGTCCTTGGGTATGGTGATCGTGAAATCAAAAAGGTTCTTCCTTTATTAAAAGAAGAGAAGAATCTTACAACCGATCAATATGTGAAAAAAGCTTTACAAAAAATGTTGAAATAGGGTGATGTCTCATGGATGAACGGCTCGTCTCAACTGAAGCAGACAACCATGAATCAGCCATTGAGCAAAGTCTGCGTCCACAGACGCTTAGTCAATATATTGGCCAGCAGAAAGTAAAGGATAATCTCAGCGTATTTATTGAAGCTGCCCGAATGAGGCAGGAAACACTGGATCACGTCCTTTTATATGGACCGCCGGGACTTGGGAAAACAACGCTTGCGTCGATCATTGCCAATGAAATGAATGTTCAGCTGCGTACAACGTCTGGACCGGCGATTGAACGTCCTGGCGATTTGGCGGCGATCTTAACATCTCTTGAACCTGGCGATGTTCTGTTTATTGATGAAATTCATCGCTTGCAGCGTTCAATAGAGGAAGTGCTATATCCAGCGATGGAGGACTTTTGTCTAGATATCGTGATTGGAAAAGGAGATACAGCACGCTCTGTGCGGCTTGATTTACCGCCATTTACGCTTGTAGGTGCTACAACCCGTGTTGGGCTTTTAACAGCGCCGCTTCGTGATAGGTTTGGGGTTCATGCAAGATTGGAATACTATGAGCAAAGAGATTTGGCTCACATTGTAGCAAGAACAGCCGAGCTGTTTGAGATTGGGATCGACATTCGTTCAGCTGAAGAGATTGCAAGAAGATCTAGAGGCACACCGAGGGTCGCCAATCGTTTGCTCAGAAGAGTAAGAGATTTTGCGCAGGTGCTCGGAAATCATGCGATCACACAAGACATTGCAGAAGATGCTCTTGAGCGTCTGCAAGTTGACAGACTCGGACTTGATCATATCGATCATAAGCTGCTTTTAAGTATGATTGAAAAATTTAGAGGCGGTCCTGTTGGACTTGATACGATCTCAGCGACAATTGGAGAAGAATCACATACGATTGAAGATGTGTACGAACCGTATTTACTGCAAATTGGTTTTCTGCAAAGAACACCAAGAGGGCGGGTCGTCACAAGAGAAGCGTATGAACATTTTCATATGGAGGTTCCGATTCGTGACTGAATTCCCTAAAATGTTGATGATTTTAGGTGGTGTCCTTTTTGCCGCAGGTTTAGTGTTTCAATTGGTTGGGAAACTTCCAGGCGATATTTTCGTGAAAAAAGGGAACGTAACGTTCTTTTTTCCTGTGATTACATGCATTGTCATTAGCATCGTCCTAACCATTTTACTCAATGTCTTCGGACGGATGAAATAACGTTAACTAGTTAACTACAGAATAGGTGAAGGAAATGAAGTTAGAACTATTTGATTTTGATTTACCAGAAAGATTGATTGCACAAGTGCCGCTTGAAAAACGAGATGCATCAAGACTGATGGTCTTACATAAACAAACAGGTGACATCACACATGATACATTCTCGCAAATCACAGATTACTTTCAAAAGGGTGATTGTCTCGTTTTAAACAATACACGTGTATTGCCTGCACGTCTGTTTGGAACGAAAGAGGATACGGGTGCTAAAGTGGAGCTGCTTCTTTTGAAACAAGAAGAAGGAGACAAATGGGAAACGCTCGTGAAACCAGCAAAACGTGTGAAAAACGGAACAGTCATTACATTTGGTGATGGACGATTAAAAGCGGTATGTACAGAGGAACTGGAACATGGCGGAAGAAAAGTTGAGTTTCAGTATACAGGCATTTTTTATGAAGTACTTGAATCTTTAGGTGAAATGCCGCTGCCTCCGTACATTAAAGAGCAGCTTGACGATCGTGAGCGTTATCAAACCGTTTATTCCAAAGAGGTTGGTTCGGCTGCTGCGCCTACTGCCGGTCTTCACTTTACAAATGAACTGCTGGATGAACTGAAAGCAAAAGGAGTGCATATTGCGTTTATTACGCTCCATGTAGGACTTGGCACATTTCGACCGGTCAGTGCTGAACGCATTGAAGAACATGAAATGCACGCAGAGTTTTACGAAATGAATGAAGAAACGGCAGAAGAGCTTAATCGCGTGCGCAAAGAAGGCGGGCGGATTATTTCAGTCGGAACAACTTCGACAAGAACGCTTGAAACCATTGCAAGTGCTTATGATGGGGAATTCAAAGCGTCAAGCGGCTGGACGTCGATTTTTATTTATCCAGGTTATACATTTAAGGCAATTGATGGCATGATCACGAATTTCCACTTGCCAAAATCGTCTTTAATTATGCTTGTCAGTGCATTAGCTGGACGAGAACACGTCCTAAAAGCGTACAATGAGGCTGTAAAAGAGGAATACCGATTCTTCAGTTTTGGCGATGCCATGCTGATTCAATAACATCATACAACAAAGACAGGAGGGCTCATTTTTGTCGCAATTACCGATACGTTATGAGTTCATTAAATCATGCAAACAAACAGGTGCACGTCTTGGACGCGTTCATACACCGCACGGCTCCTTTGAAACACCTGTATTTATGCCAGTTGGTACACTGGCTACAGTGAAAACAATGGCGCCTGAAGAGTTAAAAGCAATGGAAGCAGGCATTATTTTAAGCAATACGTATCATCTATGGCTGCGCCCTGGGCATGACATTGTCAAAGAAGCAGGCGGCCTGCACAAATTTATGAACTGGGATCGAGCGATTCTCACTGATTCAGGCGGATTCCAAGTGTTTTCTTTAAGTGAATTTAGAAAAATTGAAGAGGAAGGCGTTCACTTCCGTAATCACTTAAATGGAGATAAGTTGTTCCTTTCTCCTGAAAAAGCGATGGAGATTCAAAATGCGCTCGGCTCAGATATTATGATGGCATTTGACGAATGTCCTCCGTACCCAGCAGAGTACGATTATATGAAACGTTCTGTAGAGCGGACAAGCAGATGGGCAGAGCGCTGCTTAACAGCGCACCAGCGTCCAGAGGATCAAGGACTGTTTGGCATTGTACAGGGCGGAGAATACGAAGAGCTTCGTAAACAAAGTGCAAAAGATCTTGTTTCACTTGATTTCCCAGGCTATGCCATTGGAGGTTTATCTGTTGGTGAACCTAAAGACGTGATGAACCGTGTGCTGGAGTTCACAACGCCATTTTTACCGGATGACAAGCCAAGATACTTAATGGGTGTTGGCTCACCAGATTCATTAATTGACGGTGCGATCCGCGGTGTCGATATGTTTGACTGTGTACTGCCAACGCGAATTGCAAGAAATGGTACGCTCATGACAAGTGAAGGACGCCTTGTTGTGAAAAATGCTAAATATGAGCGTGATTTCAGACCAATCGATGAAAACTGTGACTGCTACACATGTAAAAATTACACACGCGCTTATATTAGACATTTGATCCGTACAAATGAGACGTTCGGAATTCGATTAACAACTTATCATAATCTTCATTTTCTGTTAAAATTAATGGAGCAAGTGAGAGAAGCTATCCGTGAGGATCGTTTAGGTGATTTTAGAGAAGAGTTTTTTGAGCGTTATGGCTTTAACAAGCCGAATGCGAAAAACTTTTAACGCATAAACGAAAAGCTTTACAATGCTTTAGAAAGGGGTGAGATAGAATGGATGGTGGTATGGGTTCAATCATTATGATTGTTGTCATGTTTGCTGTGCTTTACTTCTTGTTAATCCGTCCACAGCAAAAGCAACAAAAAGCTGTGCGTCAGATGCAGCAATCTTTATCAAAAGGCGATAAAATCGTCACAATCGGTGGTTTACACGGTGAAATCGACTACATTGATGAATCAAAAGTGGTCATCAAAACAAGCGAAAACAACCGTTTAACTTTCGACCGACGTGCTATTAGAGAATTAGCTGACAAAGGTTAATCCTCCAATACATAGCGATAAAAAAAGAGCGATATCATTCGCTCTTTTTTTATTTGCCCCGAAGATTAACGCCAATCATTCCCCCTAGCATACAAATTCCCAAAAAGGCTGCATGATAGATGAATTGTTCTGGTGAAAAGGTTTCTCCAAACCCTAAATATTGAAATAAAAAAACAGTGAGTGAAAAGATAAAAGAGGTCATGGCGCCAATGAGCCAGCCCCGTTCCTTTGCTTTCCCTCCAGAAATCATTCCTCCTAGAAAAAGTGCCGCAAAGGACAAGATCATGATCATCCATTTAAACGATGATTCCTGCATACTTGTGAAGGTAAGCATCAGTGATACAAGTAAGCTTGTGACAATCATCACGACAAAAATAGCAATTAAGCCAGATAAAATGCCTTTTCCTATTTGTTTCGTTTCCTGCATGTGATTCGTCTCCTCTCCAATTGACCGAAGCTTGTCTTTTACTAAAATGTATTCACGGAGAAGAAAAAATAGACATGTTTCTCGTGATAAAAACCGAGGCTTTCTTTTCTACATAAATAAAGTGTTTTGACACAAGCTATGGTGGAGAAGGAGGGTTTACATCATATGCAGGACATCTTAATTATCTCCATGAGAACGATCATTTTATATTTTCTCATTTGGTTTATTTTTCGTTTAATGGGCAAAAGGGAGATTGGGGAACTGAGTATTTTAGATCTTGTTATTTTTATGATGATCGCTGAAATTGCGGTGCTCGCCATAGAAGAAGTAGAGGATCACATGTTACATACAGTATGGCCGATCCTGCTGTTAACCTTCATTCAAATCACCCTTGCCTATTTGTCACTAAAATTCCAAGGTGTCCGTCGTTTTCTCGACGGTAAGCCGGCCCTGCTCATCATCAACGGAAAAATAGACGAGGGTGCGATGAGAAAACAGCGATACAATTTTGATGATTTGCTGATTCAATTAAGAGAAAATAACATCGATAGTATCCAGGATGTCTCATATGCCATCTTAGAGCCTTCAGGAAAGCTCGCCGTTGTTGAAAAAGAAAACAAGCGCAAACATGCAGCGCTTGAGCTCCCGCTTATTGCAGACGGTGTGGTTCAGCATGATCATCTCAAGCAGATCAACCATGATGAACAGTGGCTGATAAAGGAGCTTGCCAAAAGAGGCTATCATGATATCGAGCAAATCTCTTACTGCAGCTTTAATCAGAAGAATTTTTATATTGATTTGAAAGATGAAATTATAAAGAAAAGATGAGCTACAGCAGCTTCCCAATAAACGGGATGCGGCGCAGCTCTTCTCGTTTCACTAGCCCAAGACAGATTAATAGAATGACATACAGCACGCACGTCAAAAAGATCATCATGACAAGCTCTAAAGGTGCGGAAAAGAGTCCGCTCGCTTGATGTTTCATCCATAAGCTGACTGCCCCAGTGCCGATGATCACAAGGACGCAAAGTCCATATTCTTTTAATGGTAAATGAATAGGCAGCACTTTACCGACAGTTGCCGCATGGAGCAACGTGACAAGAACGATGCCAATGAGGATCGCAAGCGCTGCGCCCATAATGCCAAAGCTTGGCTGTGAAGCAAGAACAAAGATCATGCCTGTTTTCACAACAGCTCCTATCAAACTGTTGGTCATCGCTGCCCCCGCTAAATTTAATGCTTGAAGGACAGCCTGCAGCGGCCCTTGAAAGTAATAGAGCAAAAAGAAGGGCGCCATGAATTTTACATAGACAGCGGCATGAGATGAACCATACATGAAGAGGGTTAAATTTTCTGCATACACGAAAAGGATGATACATGAAATGCCCCCGCTTAATAAACAAAGGCGCATCGCCTGCTTGAGCCGGTATTCGACCGTTTTGCGTTTGTTCTGTTCCATCCCCTCACTAATCGCTGGAACTAGTGCGGTGGAGAGAGAATACGTGATAAAACTAGGAAGTGTCAAAAGGGTGAGCGCAAGTCCCGTCAATTCTCCGTACTGCGTTGTTGCTTCCACAGCTGCATAACCGGCAATCGCAAGGCTTTGCGCGACTACAATCGGTTCTAAAAACCAAGAGATATTGCCGATGAAACGGCTGCCTGTCGTTGGCAGGGCAATACTCATGAGCTGCTTAAACGTGTCCTTTCCATCATGAATTGCCTTGAAAAAACGTTTTCGGATACGGATGGTCTTTTTATAACGAAAGGCAATCAGTAAGTAAGCAAGTGAAATCATTTCCCCGATGACAGATGAAATCATAGCGCCTGCTGCTGCGTATTCAATTCCATAAGGCAGGAACGCTGTTGTACATACTGCCACGAGTGAAATTCTTGCGACCTGTTCTAGTACTTGCGACATCGCAAGCGGGCTCATTTGCTGTCTTCCTTGGAAATAGCCCCTTAACACACTAGAGATCGCAATAACGGGTACGACTGGTGTAATGGCAAGCAGAGGATAGACCGTTCTAGGATCTGTCAGCATATTTTCCGCCATAATAGGGGCAAACCATAAAAAGAGCGGCGTGAAAATCAGGCTGAGTGTTCCTGTTATCGCAAGGGACATCACTAGAATGCGTTTTGTTTTCTGTTTGTCACCACGGGCTTCTGCTTCTGCGACTAGCTTACTAATAGCAACAGGAAGTCCGAATTGTGTCAGCGTCACGGCGAGAAAAAAGGTAGGCGCTGCCATCATATAAAGCCCTACGCCTTCTTCACCAATGAACCTTGCAATCACAATTCGATTGACAAAACCCAATATTCTTGTAATAAAACCTGCTAAAATTAAAATAATCGTCCCTTTTAAAAACGTTTGCTTCGTCAAATCACAGATCACCTGCCTTCTCAAACGACATAGAATCATATACAATAAGATATGCGTGTATATCGTCCAAGCATGACAAGTCTCTCGATAAAAAACTGAAAAGGGGGAGCCTCACAATGACACAACATCCGGCTGCTATATACAAAGACCATCTAAAGCCTTTTCTGTTCAGTAAGCTTGAAGAATTCATCGTTTTGGGCTATAAAGATGTAGATTTAGAGGAATTATGGTCATACTTAGAGAATAAGAAGTGGAAGAAAAAACAAGAGTATCCGATTCATGAAATGGTTGCAGATATTTTATCTGTGAAAATTGGCGAATTTATGAACTATGCAACCGTTCAGTCGTTTAAAACGTCTGCTTTTTTGGACAGTGAAGATGGCAAGAATATGCTGGACGAACTGTTGAAATAAGCCATCTAAATGGATTCAGGTGTTTAAGGAGGAAATACATAATGAAAAAAGGGCGCATACTTGCGTTTTTCTTAGTGGTTCTGTTAATCGGAACTGGTGTGGGCTTATTAACGAAGCCCGTTGCGAAAGATATGACGCTAGGGCTGGACTTACAGGGTGGATTTGAGGTTCTGTATGATGTACACCCAGTGAAAAAAGAAGACAAGATCACAAATGGTGTTCTCGTCAGTACAGTAGAGGCTTTAAACCGAAGAGCCAACGTGCTTGGGGTCAGTGAGCCGAACATTTCGATTGAAGGAAACAACCGTATCCGCGTACAGCTTGCGGGTGTAAAAGATCAAAACAGAGCACGGGAGATTCTATCGACTGAAGCACAGCTTTCCTTCAGAGATACGAATGACAAAGAGCTTCTAAACGGATCTGATCTTGTTGAAAATGGTGCAAAACAAACATTCAATCAAACGAATGAGCCGATCGTGACGGTCAAACTAAAGGATGCGAAAAAGTTTGGTGACGTGACAAAAAAAGTAGCGGCGATGGCACCAAACAATCAGCTTGTCATTTGGCTAGATTATCATAAGGGAGATTCCTTCAAAAAAGAAGTCTCTAAATCAAATCATAAGTATGTATCTGCGCCGAATGTAAACCAAGAAATTAACAGCAGTGACGTACAAATCGAAGGAAACTTTACGGTTCAAGAGGCAAAAGACCTTGCGAGCATTTTAAATGCCGGCGCATTGCCAGTAAAATTAACCGAAAAATATTCAACATCTGTGAGTGCACAGTTTGGTGAGCAAGCACTAAACGAAACAGTCTTCGCAGGAATTGTAGGAATAGCATTTATCTTCTTATTCATGCTGCTTTATTACCGATTACCAGGTCTTGTTGCTGTCATTACACTGTCAGCTTATATCTATATCACACTGCAAGTCTTTGACTGGATGGGTGCGGTCATGACACTGCCTGGAATCGCTGCATTGATTCTTGGGGTAGGGATGGCTGTTGATGCCAACATTATTACGTATGAGCGGATTAAAGAAGAGCTCAAGCTCGGTAAATCTGTCCGTTCTGCTTTCAGATCGGGTAACCGCAGATCGTTCGCCACGATCTTTGATGCAAACTTAACAAGTATTATTGCCGGCGGGGTTCTATTCTTCTTTGGAACAAGCTCTGTCAAAGGGTTTGCAACCATGCTTATCCTATCAATTTTGACAAGCTTTATCACGGCTGTCTTCCTATCAAGATTCCTTCTTGGCTTACTTGTAGAAAGCCGCTATCTCGATCGCAGAAAAGGCTGGTTTGGTGTTCGTCAGAAAGACATCATTGATATTCATGAAACAACTGAAAATACTGAACCGAAAACACCATTTGATAAATGGGATTTCGTCAGCAAACGTAAGGGCTTTATGATTTTCTCAGCAGCCATTACCATTGCTGGAATCATTGTGCTGTCGATCTTCAAGCTCAATGCAGGTATTGACTTTGCAAGTGGTACTAGAGTTGACATTCAAAGTGACCATAAACTGTCAACAGAACAGGTGGAGCAAGATTTTAAAAAGCTAGACCTTGAGACAGACAGTGTTGTGTTATCGGGGCAAAAAGAAAATCAAGCAGCAGCTCGATTTGTCGGTGTTCCGAATAAAGAAAAAATTGCTGAAGTGAAAGATTACTTCAAAGATAAATACGGAACGGAGCCTAACGTAAGTACAGTGTCTCCGACAGTTGGAAAAGAGCTGGCGCGTAACGCATTATACGCTGTCATCATTGCTTCGATCGGGATTATCTTATATGTATCCGTCCGATTTGAGTATAAAATGGCGATTGCAGCGATAATCTCTCTGCTTTACGATGCATTCTTTATCGTTGCCTTCTTTAGTATTACGCGCTTAGAGGTGGATGTCACCTTCATTGCAGCGATACTCACGGTCATTGGGTACTCAATCAATGACACGATTGTCACCTTCGACAGGGTGCGTGAGCAAATGAAGAAACGCAAACCGAAAACGATCGAAGATTTATCGTACATTGTGAATTTAAGTTTACAGCAAACCTTTACGCGTTCTGTGAACACTGTACTCACTGTACTTGTAGTGGTGATTGCACTTCTCATTTTCGGTTCAGCATCTATTACAAACTTCTCCATTGCCTTACTTGTCGGCCTATTAACAGGGGTGTATTCATCTCTTTACATTGCGGCACAAATTTGGCTGATTTGGAAAGGTCGTGAGCTGAAAAAGCCGGCTAAAATCGACACAGAACAAGATATTTAAACAAGAAAGACTGCCAGCTTGGCAGTCTTTTTTTCATGCATCATACTTGTCATCGTCACAACAATAAGATGATATGTAAAAACATTTCGGGTTTCATTGATCTTGAAATGGTCTTTTGCTATAATGACATACGTTTAGATCAGTATAGAAAGCAAGTGTCTGTTTGGGGCATTTGGCTTTTATTCATTGGAGGGGCTGTTATGAAGGTTCGGGAAACTGAACTGCCAGGTATCGGTCACAAAGCCGAAATGATCACAAGAAATAATGAGAAACTTGCCATTATCACACATGATGACGGCAGAAGAGAGATGTATCATTTTCAAGAAGATGATCACGAAGAATGTATTTCTGGTATCTTGCTTAGCGATGAAGAAGCAAGACAAATCTCGGCTATTTTAGGCGGCATGGTCTATAAACCTAAAGCGCTTGAGACAGTGGAGGTGGCCATTGATGAACTCATCATTGAATGGTTTAAGATTGAAAAGAACGCACCGGCTGTTAACCAGACGATCGGAGACCTGAGTGTTCGCCAAAACTATCAAGTAACAGTCATCGCCATTGTGAGAAAATCACATGAGAAAATTTTAAATCCAGGACCAGATACGGTGATTGAAGAAGGAGACACCCTTGTCATCTCTGGAGAAAGAAAAGAATTAAAGAGCCTCATTAAAGAAAAACTCAGCAGCTAAGCGCCCATGCTGATAGAAAACCTTCCACCATGTTCTTTCGGTGTTTAAAAAGGACAAGAAAGAGGGAAGAATAAAAGAAAAAGCTTGGGGGATTTGTAGATGAATAAACAACAATGGACCATCATACTCGCATTTATTTTCGTATTAATTGTCTCAGTATTTGCTGTTATTAACGTGCGGCCTGTACAGGTAGACTACTTATTTGGAACGGCTGAATGGCCGCTAATCCTTGTCATTATCGGTTCTGTTCTGATGGGCGGACTCATTGTGGCTTTTGCGGGGATTTTCCAAATTGTGAAAATGAAACGTGAATTAAAAGCATTAAAAGCTGAACGTGCAGCCGCTGTGACTGCCCCTACTGCTTCTCCAAAAAAGGTAGACAAAGACGTTCAAAAGAAAACGAATGTCACACCTTTAAAAGAACAGCCAGCGTCTTTTGACCGGAAGGAAAAATAATCTTCCAGTACAATTTCATAAAATAAAAATTGAAACCCCTCAGTCCACTCTAGTATAATAGTGTGGTTGAGGGGTGAATTTATGTTATTATCCAAAATGCGTTGGGAATATGAACATCCTAGCGAAGAAAAAGTGAAATCACTCTCTGAAAATCTGAATATTTCAGCGCTGACTGCATCACTTCTTGTACAAAGAGGACTCGAAGAAGTAGAAGAAGCGAGGTCTTTTTTATTTGATCAAAAAGCCGAATTTCATGATCCATTCTTATTAAAAGGAATGAAAGAAGCAGTAGAGCGCATCAACAAAGCGATCGAAGAGCAGGAATCGATTGTGATCTTCGGAGATTATGATGCAGATGGTGTGACAAGTACTTCTGTACTTTTACATACACTTAAAGAACGATCTGCGAAGGTAGACTTTTATATTCCAGATCGATTTAAAGAAGGATATGGGCCAAACGAACAGGCTTTCCGATATATCAAAGAGCAAGGAGCATCGCTTATCATCACTGTGGATACAGGGATCGCTGCTGTAAATGAAGCACGTATTGCAAAAGAAATAGGATTAGACCTGATCATCACAGATCACCATGAACCAAGCGAGGAACTGCCTGAGGCACTTGCGATTGTACATCCTAAGCAGCCTGGGTGTGAGTATCCGTTTAAAGAGCTGGCGGGTGTCGGTGTGGCGTTTAAAGTGGCACATGCACTCCTCGGTAAACTCCCAGTAGAATTATTAGATCTTGCTGCAATCGGTACAATTGCGGATCTTGTCCCGCTGCATGATGAAAATAGATGGCTTGCAAAAAAAGGCCTAATGCAGCTTCGTCAATCTAGACGGCCTGGGTTAAAAGCGTTATTAAAAGAAGCAGGCGCCACTCTTGAAGAAGCAAATGAGGAAACGGTCGGCTTTCAAATTGCGCCAAGGCTGAATGCTGTTGGACGAATTGAGCAGGCAGATCCGGCTGTTCATCTTCTCATGACTGAGGATATGGATGAAGCAGAAGAACTCGCTCGTTTTGTACAAGAATTGAACAAAGAACGGCAGAAAATTGTGAGTACGATCACGGAAGAAGCCATTCAAATGGTCGAAGAGACAGGCGCTGACCAGTCTGCTATCGTCGTAGCAAAAGCTGGCTGGAATCCAGGCGTTGTCGGCATTGTTGCCTCAAAATTGACGGATACATTTTCTCGTCCGGCGATTGTGCTTGGAATAGATGAAGAAACGCAGATGGCGAAAGGGTCAGCACGAAGTATTCCTGGCTTTGATTTGTTTTTCCATTTGAGCAAGTGCCGTGACATCCTGCCGCATTTCGGTGGACACCCGATGGCAGCAGGAATGACACTTCAAGCGGATGATGTTCCTTTACTTAGGGAAAGATTGAATCAATATGCAAATGAAACGTTGACAGAAGAAGATTTTATTCCAATTCAACGGGTCGATGCAGTATGTAAAGTGGACGAAATGACGGTGCAAGCCATTGAAGAAGTGGGACTGCTGTCCCCGTTTGGCATGCAGAATCCTAAGCCGTTCATTATGATTGAAGACGCCCAGCTTGAAGACATCCGAACGATCGGGGCCAATCAAAATCACATTAAAATGTCACTAAAAGACGAAGACAAGCTGCTCGACTGTGTCGGTTTTCACCAAGGCAAGCTAAAAGAAGAACTTGTCCCAGGGAGTCAAATTTCTGTCGTTGGTGAGGTCTCGATTAATGAATGGAATAACCGAAAGAAACCTCAGCTCATGCTAAAAGACGCTAGAGTCGATGAATGGCAGCTGTTTGATTTACGCGGGAAAAAAGATTGGGAAAAGAAAGTATCAACACTTGATCCAGCAAAAACGATGGTCTTCTGTTTTGACGAAGAAACAAAAAAGCAATCGGAGCTGGTGGATATTCCGATTCACCTTATTGATGCAGAAAATGTATCCACGTTTGATGTGCAGGAAAAGTATGTGATCTTTGCCGATGTTCCTGCCGACGAACACTTGCTCAAGCTGCTTTTAGAAAATCAACAACCAGCAAGAATTTATACGGTGTTTCAGCGGAAAGAAGATCACTTTATGTCCTCATTCCCGAGCCGTGATCAATTCAAATGGTTTTATGGATTCTTGTTCAAACGGGGAAGTTTTCCTATTAAAGAACAAGGCATGGAGCTTGCCAAACATAGAGGTTGGACAAAAGATACAATCATTTTTATGACAAAGGTGTTTTTTGAACTCGGTTTTGTTAAAATAGAGAATGGTGTGCTGTCAATAGTGCGTGATGCCCCTAAAAAAGATTTAACCGCATCATCGTCTTATACAGCAAAACAACGATTGATGGAACTCGATCAAACACTAACATATTCCTCAGCCAAAGAGCTGAAGGAATGGCTGAATAGCATGATGAGCGAAGTCTCACCTGTGCTTTGACGTACGAGGAGGAAAAGGAAAAGATGGATTTAAAACAATATGTGACAGTTGTACCTGACTACCCAAAGGAAGGTGTACAATTTAAAGATATTACAACGTTAATGGATAAAGGCGAAGTGTACCGTTATGCAACGGATCAAATCGTTGAATACGCGAAGGAAAGAGACATTGATCTCATTGTTGGTCCTGAAGCGCGTGGATTCATTATTGGCTGCCCTGTAGCATACGCACTTGGTGTAGGTTTTGCCCCAGTTCGTAAAGAAGGAAAGCTTCCTCGTGAAGTCATCAAAGTCGATTACGGTTTGGAATACGGTAAAGATGTATTAACGATTCATAAAGATGCAATTCGTCCTGGTCAGCGTGTACTGATCACAGATGATTTGCTTGCGACAGGTGGAACGATTGAAGCATCCATCAAGCTGGTTGAAGAATTAGGCGGCGTTGTGGCAGGGATTGCATTTTTAATTGAGCTGACGTATCTTGATGGCAGAAAGAAGCTTGACGGTTACGACATCTTGACGTTAATGCAATACTAATGGAGTTTTACGCAAAAAGCACTCAGTAAGAAGGGTGCTTTTTTCCTATCAAAAATCTTTTAGCGGACTTCTTCTCTTTACATCTATCGAATTTTTCTTGATAATAAACTACAATACAGTTTTCATTTAAAAAGGTGATTCCATGGCGAACGAACAAGTTTTAACGGCGCAGCAGGTCATTGATAAGGCAAGAGAATACCTGTCCGCTGAACATATTCAATTTATAGAGCGTGCATACGAATATGCTGAAAATGCTCACAAGGAGCAATACCGGAAATCCGGTGAGCCCTATATTATCCATCCTATTCAAGTGGCGGGAATTCTTGTTGATCTTGAAATGGACCCTTCGACCATTGCTGGCGGCTTCTTGCATGATGTTGTCGAAGACACGGATGTGACATTAGAAGATTTAAAAGAGCATTTTAACGAAGAAGTAGCCATGCTTGTTGATGGTGTGACAAAGCTTGGAAAAATTAAATATAAATCACAAGAAGAACAACAGGCTGAAAACCATCGTAAAATGTTTGTTGCAATGGCGCAGGATATTCGCGTCATCTTAATTAAGCTGGCAGACCGTCTTCACAATATGAGAACACTCAAACATCTTCCGCAGGAAAAGCAGCGAAGAATTTCAAATGAAACCCTTGAGATCTTTGCACCGCTTGCGCACAGATTAGGGATTTCAAAGATTAAGTGGGAGCTTGAAGATACAGCCCTCCGCTATTTAAATCCGCAGCAATACTACCGAATTGTGAATCTCATGAAGCGTAAACGAGCGGAACGTGAGGAATACTTGGACGAGGTTGTCAATGAAGTAAAAGACCGCGTGTCTGAAGTGAACATTAAGGCTGAATTCTCCGGCAGACCGAAACATATTTATAGTATTTATCGCAAAATGGTCATGCAAAATAAGCAGTTTAATGAAATATATGATTTGCTGGCTGTACGTATTTTGGTTGACAGCATTAAAGACTGCTATGCGGTACTTGGTATTATTCATACATGCTGGAAGCCGATGCCAGGCAGATTTAAGGATTATATTGCGATGCCAAAGCCGAACATGTATCAGTCTCTTCATACAACGGTGATTGGTCCAAAAGGGGACCCGCTTGAAGTTCAGATTCGTACAGTGGAAATGCACGAAATTGCTGAATACGGAATTGCCGCACATTGGGCGTATAAAGAAGGCAAAGAGTCAGCAGAATCGACGGAAGAAGCCGTTTTCCAGAAGAAGCTGTCTTGGTTTAGAGAAATCCTTGAATTCCAAAATGAATCTACAGATGCGGAAGAATTTATGGAATCGTTAAAAATCGATCTCTTCTCTGATATGGTGTTTGTATTTACACCAAAAGGTGACGTCATCGAGCTGCCGTCTGGTTCCGTACCAATTGATTTCTCATACCGGATTCATTCGGAAATTGGGAATAAAACAATCGGAGCCAAAGTCAACGGTAAAATGGTTACACTTGATCATAAGCTAAAAACAGGTGACATTATTGAAATTCTGACATCTAAGCATAGCTATGGACCAAGCCAGGATTGGGTCAAACTTGCCCAAACCTCCCAAGCGAAGCACAAGATCAGACAGTTTTTCAAGAAACAGCGCCGTGAAGAAAATGTCGAAAAAGGCCGAGAACTTGTGGAGAAAGAAATCAAAAACCTTGAGTTCGATGTTAAAGACATCTTGACCGCTGAAAATCTGCAAAAAGTGGCCGATAAGTTTAATTTCTCAAATGAAGAGGACATGTATGCAGCTGTCGGTTATAACGGAATTACGGCACTCCAAGTGGCGAATCGTTTAACGGAAAAAGAAAGAAAACAAAGAGATCAGGAAGAACAAGAGAAAACCGTTCAAGAAGTGTCTGTAGAGTCAAAACCATATCACGGGAAAAAACGGGAAGCTGGCGTGCGAGTGAAAGGCATTGATAACTTGCTTGTCCGTTTATCTAAGTGTTGTAATCCTGTTCCTGGTGATAGCATTGTTGGCTTTATTACAAAAGGCCGTGGCGTATCTGTTCACCGTGATGACTGTCCGAACGTGAAGACAGGAGAAGCGCAGGAACGGTTAATCCCGGTTGAGTGGGAACATGAACAGCCTGCTCGAAACCGTAAAGAATACAATGTGGAAATTGAAATATTAGGATATGACAGACGCGGCTTACTTAATGAGGTGCTTCAAGCAGTCAACGAAACCAAAACGAACATCTCGTCGGTTTCTGGTAAGTCGGATCGTAACAAAGTGGCGACGATCCATATGGCGATCTTTATCCAAAATATTAACCATTTGCACAAAGTGGTAGAACGCATTAAACAAATCAAAGACATTTACTCTGTTCGCCGATTCATGAATTAGAAAGGAAGTATATCGTCTATGAGGCTTGTTGTTCAGCGTGTGACGAGTGCATCTGTGAAAGTAGAAGAAGAGATCACAGGTGCCATCAATGAAGGCTATATGGTGCTCGTTGGGGTTACACATGAAGACACAGAAGAAGATGTGCATTACTTAGCTGAAAAGCTCGCACACTTGCGTATTTTTGAAGATGAAAACGGGAAAATGAATCATTCTTTGTTAGATGTAAAAGGAAGTGTACTGTCTGTGTCTCAATTTACCCTTTATGGTGATACGAGAAAAGGCAGACGGCCGAACTTTATGAAAGCTGCCAAGCCAGATGCTGCGAACGCCCTTTACGAATGTTTCAATAAAGCCCTTAGAGACAAAGGCATTCATGTAGAAACTGGCCGCTTTGGTGCGATGATGGATGTGTCATTGACCAACTCAGGACCCGTCACCATCTGGATGGATAGCAAAGAATAGATTCACTTTAGACTGTAGATAAACTCTTGCTGAGAGTTTGTTTAGAGTCTTTTTCTTTTGCGATCAAACAAAAAAGAGGCGCAGCGGCCTCTTTTTTCTATCGGAAATATTGTTTTAATCCTTCTGTCATTCCTTCTGTCACTCGTTCTTGGTAAGAGGCGCTATAAATGATCGCTTCTTCTTGAGGATTGCTTAAATAGCCGAGTTCATATAAAAGGGAAGGGCGCTTGTTTTCTCTTAAAACAAAATAATCTCCAAATTTGACTCCTTTATCAGGGATCTGTGATCGTTTTGCGACTTCCGTATGAACGCTTGTCGCCAGACGTTGATCTTTGGATGCCTGATAATAATATGCGGTGCTCCCTCTGATACTTGGGTCCATAAAACTATCATAATGAAGACTAATAAATGCATCTGCATTTCGGTAATGTGAAGTGGCAACCCTCGATTGAAGGCTGATGAATGTATCATCACTTCTTGTTAAATAGACATTTGCTCCAGAAGCTCTTAACTTACCCGCCAGCAAATGAGCGGTTTTGATCGTGATATTCTTTTCAAATGCACCGTCTGCGCCGATCGTGCCGCTGTCTTTTCCGCCATGCCCAGGATCAAGAACAATTGTTTTGCCTTTTAAAGATCCAGTGCCAGACGATGAATCCTGCTGAGGTCTTGGTGCTTCGCTGCTATTTTTCTTTGTTTGAACGACCCAGCTCGCCACATAGCCTGTTCCGCCGTTTGATAATGTCACCTCGTACCAGTCACCTTGCGTACGAACAATTTGATAAGCAGCTCCTTTTGTTGCTCTTTCTGCAATTCCAGCAGAGGTAGAAGCGCTTTTTCTAATATTCGTTCCATCATAAACGATGTACGCTTTCTGATGAGATGACGAAGAGGATGAATTCTTTTCAGGTGCTGCACTTGTTCCTTGGTTTGAGACAATATAATAACTTGCAACCCAGCCTTTAACGCCTTTTGCTTCGATTTCATACCAGCCATTTTGCTCCCGTAAAATGGTGACTTGAGTGTTGCGGGAAAGTGAAGCGGCCACTTGTGCGTTTGGTGCCGCCGATTTTCGAACATTCAAGCTTGATACGCCAACTGTGCCGGACTGTTTAGAACGAGCGGGCTCAGCTGAACTGGATGAAGAAGCGTTTTGTCCGCCAGAAATATAATCAGAGTGGACCCAGCCTTCCGCTTGTTTGTACGATATTTTTGTCCATTCGCCGCTTGTGTCCAGCTTTTTAGCGGAAGCGCCCTGCGGGAAAGTGCCAATGACTTGATAGGAAGTCCCTGGGCCTGTCCGAATGCGAAGGTCGGAGGCTGTTGACGTAATCGAACTGCTTCCTTGCGTACTTTGACCTTGTGTCTTTTGCTTAGCAGGCTTTTGTGCATCAGATGACTTGGTAATCAGCCATGAGACGACCCAGCCTTTTTGTCCGTTCGATAGACCGATCTGTACCCATTCTCCTTGTTCAGTGAGAATCGGGTAGCTTTCTCCTCGTTTCACAACTGCTGCGATCCCGTAGCTTAAACCAGGTCCGGTTCGCACATTGATTTCATCTGTTGCAACGACGGCTTGATCTGTTTGAGCCGTCGCATGTGTCATTGGCCAAGTGCTGGCAATGAGGACAAAACAGGTGAGCAGCAACATCATGTGATGGTGTGTTTTCAGATTCAAAACGGTGTTTTCCCCTCCCTTGTAAAACCGATGAATGTTAATTCGTTATGTAATGGATGAATTCCTTGCAGTTTCCCTAATAAAATTGAATCAATCTGTTTATACTAAATAAAAATGTGATAAAAGGATGTACAAACATGAGATTAAGCAGAAAATTAGGACGAGTGCAATATAATGGACATCGTGATATCGACCGCTGGCAGCACGACGAAATGGATCAACCAGGCTTCCTTGAAGAAACGGCATCTGAATACGGATGCACGTCAAAAGAAGAGCTGGAAAAGAAAAAGAGACACGGCAAGGGTTGACAGAGTGGCAGCACCGACCTTATTATAATATAAATCAACACACTTGAAAATTTAAAATGTGGAACTGATGATAGAGAATAGTAGGATAAATTGCGTGAGCAGAGAGGAATCGCCTTAGGCTGAAAGCGAATCCGCATGGCATTTATCACGAAAGAACACTCTGTAGGTTTCCTGCTGAACACTCAAAAAATGAGTCATTAGGCGGAGAACGTGAATCTGCGTTAAGGATTTGAGCGGGAACATGACTAGATCATGTTCCAACTAGGGTGGCACCACGGGTATAACTCTCGTCCCTACTATACACATAGTAGAGACGGGGGTTTTTTATATGTCCACATAAAAAATGAATGATGGTCGTAGGAGGACGAAAAATGAGTTTTAATATTCCAAGAGGCACACAGGATATTTTACCGGGAGAATCAGAACGCTGGCAGTATGTTGAACAAATTGCGAGAGATACATGTGCAGCCTTTCAATACAAAGAGATTCGCACACCGATTTTTGAGCATACGGAACTGTTTGCACGAGGAGTAGGCGAGTCAACAGATATCGTTCAAAAAGAGATGTACACATTTGAAGACAAAAAAGGACGTAGCATCACACTTCGCCCAGAAGGAACAGCTTCAACTGTCCGTTCTTATGTTGAAAATAAACTGTTTGCACAGCCTGCACAGCCTACAAAGCTGTACTACATTGGACCAATGTTCCGCTATGAGCGTCCGCAAACGGGAAGATATCGTCAATTTTATCAATTCGGAATTGAAGCGATCGGTTCAAAAGATCCTGCCATTGATGCAGAGGTCATTTCATTAGCGATGAGTGTGTACGAGAAAGCAGGTCTTTCCAACTTAAAACTCGTCATTAACAGCCTTGGTGACAAAGAAAGCCGTGCAGATTACCGTCAAGCACTTGTCGAGCATTTTGAACCAAGAATTGATGAATTCTGTCACGACTGCCAAATTCGTTTACATCAAAATCCATTGCGTATTCTTGATTGTAAAAAGGACCGCGATCACGAATTGATGGCAACGGCACCATCCATTCAAGATTACTTAAATGAAGAATCACGGACTTATTTTGAAAAAGTAAAACAATACTTAACCGATCTAGGCATTGAATATGTCGTCGATCCGAACTTAGTGCGCGGTCTTGATTATTACAATCACACTGCCTTTGAGATCATGAGTAATGCAGAAGGCTTTGGCGCGATCACAACATTAGCCGGCGGCGGCCGTTATGATGGACTTGTTGAAGGAATTGGCGGTCCTGAATCACCAGGTATCGGCTTTGCGATGAGTATTGAACGTTTCCTATCAGCGATTGATGCAGAGAAGATTGAGCTTCCTGTTCAAGACGGCATTGATTTATACATTGCGGCATTAGGAGATCAAGCAAAAGATTATGCTGTTGGCTTATTGAATCGCTTAAGAAAAGAAGGCATTTCAAGTGAAATGGACTATACAGGGAAAAAGCTAAAAGCACAATTTAAAGCCGCAGACCGCTCGAAAGCCAAGTTTATTGCAGTTCTTGGTGAAGATGAGCTGGCGCAGCAAATTGTAAATGTAAAAGATACGACAACGGGTGAACAAATTGAAGTGAAGCTTGATGAGCTGATTCAAATGATGAAAGCCCACCAGAAAGCGTAAAGAAGGAGTGGAATGTTTGTGTTTGGTAGAACTTTTTATTGTGGAGAAGTAACAGAAGACCAAATCGGTCAAACCGTTGTATTAAAAGGATGGGTACAAAAACGTCGTGACCTTGGTGGATTAATCTTTATTGACCTGCGTGATCGTACAGGCATTGTGCAAGTTGTCTTTCATCCAGACCAATCAAAAGAGGCTCTTGAGACAGCAGAATCGATTCGGAATGAATATGTCCTTGATATTAAAGGGACAGTGGTCGCAAGAGAAGAAGCCACGATCAACCCAAATTTAAAAACAGGCAAAATTGAAATTCAAGTCGACACGGTCACTGTTTTAAATGAAGCCAAGACGCCTCCATTTGTGATTTCTGATCAAGCAGATGAGGTATCAGAAGATGTGCGCTTAAAATACCGCTACCTAGATCTTCGCCGTCCTGCGATGTTTGAAACGATGAAAATGCGACATGAAGTCACAAAAGCATTCCGCCATTTCTTAGATGATCACGGCTTTCTAGACATTGAAACGCCAATTTTAACAAAAAGTACGCCAGAAGGTGCGCGTGACTATCTTGTGCCAAGCCGTGTACACGAAGGAGAATTCTATGCGTTGCCGCAGTCTCCGCAATTATTTAAGCAATTGCTCATGGTGTCTGGGATGGACCGCTACTATCAAATCGCTCGCTGCTTTAGAGATGAAGACTTGCGTGCTGACCGTCAGCCGGAATTTACACAAGTCGATATTGAAATGTCCTTTATGAGCCAAGAAGACATCATGACAATTGCTGAAGAGATGATGGCAAAGGTGATGAAAGATGTCAAAGGTGTTGACCTGACATTGCCATTACCTCGTATGACGTACGATGAAGCGATGAATTCCTATGGTTCTGACAAGCCAGATACCCGATTTGACATGAAGCTTGTCAACATTTCAGACACGGTAAAAGACTCAGATTTCAAAGTCTTCAGCGGTGCTGTAAACAATGGCGGAGCTGTCAAAGCGATTAATGTCAAAGGGGCTGCAGCAAACTACTCAAGAAAAGACATCGATGCACTTGGTGCATTTGCAGCGAACTATGGTGCAAAAGGTCTTGCTTGGCTAAAAGCTGAAGGGACAGAGTTAAAAGGACCAATCGCTAAATTCTTTGATGAGTCAAAACAAGCAGAATTAAAAGAACAGCTTCAAGTTGAAGAAGGCGACCTTTTACTTTTTGTTGCAGATAAGACGTCTGTTGTCCATGATGCGCTTGGCGCACTTCGTTTAAAACTTGGCAAAGAGCTTAAACTCATCGATGAGTCTGTCTTCAATTTCTTATGGGTAGTCGACTGGCCGCTGCTTGAAAAAGATGAAGAAGAAGGCCGCTTCTATGCTGCCCACCATCCTTTCACAATGCCAGTTCGGGATGATCTTGAATTAATTGAAACAAGTCCAGAAGATATGAAAGCTCAAGCGTATGATCTTGTGCTGAACGGCTATGAGCTTGGCGGAGGTTCTATTCGTATTTTTGAAAAGGACATTCAAGAGAAAATGTTTGGTTTACTTGGCTTTTCTAAAGAAGAAGCGTACGATCAGTTCGGCTTCCTTCTTGATGCATTTGAGCATGGTGTGCCTCCGCACGGCGGAATTGCGCTTGGACTTGACCGCCTAGTAATGCTGCTTGCCGGCCGATCTAACCTAAGAGATACCATTGCGTTCCCGAAAACGGCAAGTGCAAGCTGTGTTCTCACAGATGCTCCTGGCACTGTAAGCGCAGCGCAGCTAGATGAACTGAGTTTGGCTATTAAAACAAAAGTAAAACAGTAAAATAGGCGCATGTTTATAGGCATGTAAACGCTTGAAAAAGGGACATGCCTATGATATGCTTTCATCAACCAATAAATAAAGTCCTGATACGTACGGTGGTTACCTAGTTTTGACCGAACATTTTTTTCTACGGGAGCTTGCCTTTCCTTTCTGCATAAATGCCTCTTCTGAGGACTTATAAAGTGAGGAAGAAAGCACCCACCTGCATGGTGCGGGGTTCAAAACGAAGGAAAAGCTGGCGGCGTGATCGGGACTTTTTTGTGTTTTTTTCTATTTGAGAAGGATGACGGAGAACGCTGAATATGATATGATTCTTTCGATTCATTTTAAATAAAGGTGGAGTGAGGCACTTGTTACATCAGTTTTCAAGAAACGAGCTTGCCATTGGCAAGGAAGGCTTAAATATATTAAAAAACAGTACAGTTGCAGTGCTTGGAGTAGGCGGCGTAGGTTCTTTTGCAGTAGAAGCCCTTGCTCGTTCAGGTGTTGGCCGTATTGTTCTTGTTGATAAAGATGATATTGATATTACAAATGTAAATAGGCAGCTGCCAGCTCTGCTATCAACGGTTGGTCAGCCTAAAGTTGACTTAATGCAGGCAAGAATTGCTGACATTAACCCAGAATGTGAAGTTGTTGCGCTCAAAATGTTTTATACAGAAGAAACATATGAACAATTCTTTGAGTATCCACTTGATTATGTCATTGATGCATCAGATACAATTCATTATAAAATTCATTTAATGAAAGAGTGCCTGAAACGCGATGTGAACATTATTTCGAGTATGGGTGCTGCAAATAAAACAGATCCGACACGCTTTAAAATTGATGACATCTCGAAAACACATACAGACCCAATTGCGAAAGTCGTCAGAACACGCCTGCGGAAGGAAGGCATTCGTAAGGGAATTGAAGTTATTTTCTCTGATGAAAGTCCGATTGTCATTCGTGAAGATGTGAGAAAAGAAGTTGGAAATGATGAAGCGAAAATTCGTAAGGCACAAATGCCGCCATCATCTAATGCGTTTGTTCCATCTGTGGCTGGACTGATCATGGGTGGTCATGTCATTATGAAACTGTTAAAAGACATTCCGATTACACGTGTGAAAGATAAATAAATAGCCCGCCTGCTTAGAGCAGGGGGCTTTTTTTTATTTTTGCCGTCTTAAATTTTCATACACTTGCTTTAGTGCACCTTCAAATTTTCCAGTTTGCTTTGGTTCATAATATTGCTTGTTTTTCAGCGGGTCAGGTAAATATTGCTGCTTCACCCAGCCATTTTCATAATCGTGCGGATATAAGTAATCGGCGCCCCTTCCAAGTGCTGCTGCTCCTTTATAGTGGGCATCTTTTAAATGAACGGGAACTTCACCAATTTTCCCCGTGCGAATATCATGCAGTGCCGCATCAATCGCTTGGTAAGCGGAGTTTGACTTTGGAGAAAGACACAGTTCAATCACGGCATTAGCGAGTGGAATTCGTGCTTCTGGAAAACCAACTCTCTCAGCTGTTTGAACAGCGCTTAACACACGTGGCCCTGCCTGCGGACTGGCTAGGCCAATATCTTCATAAGCCATCACAAGTAATCGTCTCGAAATGCTTTCAAGGTCTCCCGCTTCAATGAGTCTTGCAAGGTAATGCAGTGCCGCATCTGCGTCAGATCCTCTAATGGATTTTTGAAAAGCCGAGAGGACATCATAATGGGCATCACCGTTTTTATCATGCGAGAAGCTCTTTTTTTGTAAACATTCTTCTGCTGCAGCTAGAGTGATCGTGATCTGTCCAGATTCATCCGCTTTTGTCGATAAGACGGCTAGTTCAAGCGCATTTAAAGCGGAACGCACATCTCCTCCGCATCCATTTGCAAAATGATTCATTGCCTCCTCATCAACTTTGACGGAATAACCGCCAAGCCCGCGATGTTCATCCTGTAAAGCTCGAGATAATGCAGCTTTAATTTGCTCTGTTTCCAGCGGCTTCAGCTCAAATATTTGTGTCCGGCTGCGGATGGCTGGGTTGATCGCATGATACGGATTAGCTGTTGTCGCGCCAATTAAAATGATCATGCCATTTTCTAAATACGGAAGAAGAAAATCCTGCTTCCCTTTATCGAGTCTGTGGACTTCGTCTAAAATCAAGATGACCTGACCACTCATTTTCGCTTCAGCGGCGACAGCTTCCATATCTTTTTTGTTATGAATCACCGCATTCAATGTACGGAAGGCAATGCTTGTACTGCCAGCGATTGCAGTTGCAATGGATGTTTTGCCGATTCCCGGCGGTCCGTATAAAATCATCGAGGACAAATGTTTCGCCTCGACCATTCGCCTAATAATTTGACCTTCCCCAACGAGATGCTCCTGCCCAATAATGTCTCCAATATGACTTGGGCGCATCCGATACGCTAAAGGTTTCATGATTATCTCTCCTAAAGCAATGTCTTGTTTGTATAGAGTACCGAAATTTCTTCAAATAGAAAAGGGATGCGTCCTCGTTTTGAGCTCAGAACCCGCAAATGAAAGTTGGCTAAAAGTATGATATAATTGCTTTTGGTCTATATAAGCGTATATGAAATCAGAAAAATAATTGATGACATAGAAATAGAAAACGCAGAGGTGTTTAACTTGAAAATTTCTACTAAAGGCAGATATGGTCTGACGATCATGATCGAATTAGCCAAAAAACATGGCGAAGGCCCTACATCATTAAAATCAATCGCTCAAAACAATGATTTGTCTGAGCATTATTTAGAGCAGCTTGTATCACCACTTCGCAATGCACGTCTTGTGAAAAGTATCCGCGGAGCGTATGGCGGCTATGTGCTTGCCCATGAGCCAAACGAGATTACAGCCGGTGATATTATTCGTGTATTAGAAGGACCTATTAGTCCTGTTGAAGTGATCGAAAACGAAGAACCAGCAAAGCGTGCACTTTGGATTCGTATTCGTGATGCAGTAAAAGACGTACTAGACAATACAACTCTTGAAGACTTGGCAAGCTATAAAGATGACGAGGATCAAGAGGCGTATATGTTCTATATTTAGATCAGAGGTGTACCGGAAATGGAACGTATCTATTTAGATCATGCAGCCACAACGCCGATGGATCAACGGATTGTGGACAAGATGATGCCTTACTTTACAGAGATATTTGGCAATCCCTCTAGTATTCATTCATATGGGCGCGAGGCAAGAAAGTGGCTCGATGAAGCAAGGGAAGTCATTGCAGGAGAATTACACTGTAAGCAGCAGGAGATCATCCTCACAAGCGGAGGAACAGAGGCAGACAACTTGGCCATTACAGGTGTGGCAATGGCAAGGCAGCATGAAGGAAAACATATCATCACAACAAAAACTGAGCATCATGCAGTGCTGCATACATGCGAGCGACTAGAGAAGCTTGGTTTTGATGTGACGTATTTAGATGTGGATCACACTGGATTGATTCATCTTGATCAATTAAAACAAGCACTAAGAGACGATACAATTCTTGTGACTATCATGTATGGCAATAATGAAACGGGTGTGATTCAGCCAATTAAAGAAATTGGTCAACTTTTACACGAACACACTGCTTATTTTCATACAGACGCTGTACAGGCATTTGGGACAATATCAATTGATGTCACAGAACTTCATATCGACCTCTTATCTGCGTCCGGTCATAAACTAAATGGCCCGATGGGAACAGGCTTTTTATACGTGAATGAGCGTGTGAAACTTTCACCGCAGCTATTCGGAGGAGAACAAGAAAGAAAACGCCGTGCTGGTACTGAAAATGTGGCGGGAATCATTGGACTTGCAGAAGCAGTTCAATTAACAAAGCAAAATAGAAGAGAAAAAGCAGTGCATTATGGTAAGCTCAAAGAAGCGATGCTGCAAGTATTCGAAGAGGAATCACTCAATTTCTCTATCAATGGACATCCGAAAGAGACATTGCCGCACATTTTAAATGTTCACTTCCCGGGCGTTTCTATTGAATCGTTACTTGTGAACTTAGATATGGAAGGGATTGCTGTTTCAAGCGGGTCAGCATGTACGGCTGGATCTGTCCTTCCTTCGCACGTATTAAGCGCCATGTATGGTGAAGAAGCAAAAGAGCTGACATCCTCAGTCAGAATAAGCTTCGGTCTTGGTAATGAAGAGGAACATGTAAAGCAGGCGGCGTATAAGATAGCGGCTGTCGTCAAACGCCTGGCCAAATAAATGCTCCCCTTTTGTTCGTGTGTGAAAAATGAAACAGCTAGGCACCTGAAGAACGAAACGCGCACGTTGTTTCATTGAAATTGGAGTTGATGAAGATGACAAAAAGACCTGAAGACACAAGAGTTGTGGTCGGTATGTCCGGAGGCGTCGATTCATCAGTTGCTGCTCTCATGCTAAAGGAGCAAGGCTATGATGTGATCGGCATATTTATGAAAAACTGGGATGACACAGATGAAAATGGTGTATGTACAGCAACGGAGGACTATGAGGATGTCATTCGTGTTTGTAACCAGATTGGAATCCCATATTATGCAGTGAATTTCGAGAAACAGTATTGGGACAAAGTGTTTCAATATTTTCTTGATGAATATAAAGCAGGCAGAACGCCGAATCCAGATGTCATGTGTAATAAAGAAATTAAGTTCAAAGCATTTCTTGAGCATGCATTGTCGCTTGGAGCGGATTATTTGGCAACAGGCCACTATGCCCGTGTCGACAGAACCGGCGATGAAGTGAAAATGCTAAGAGGTCTTGATACAAACAAAGACCAAACTTATTTCTTGAATCAGCTGACTCAAGAACAACTTGATAAAGTATTGTTCCCAATCGGCGATTTAGAGAAAAAAAGAGTGCGTGAATTAGCGAAAGAAGCAGAGCTCGCAACAGCAACGAAAAAAGATTCTACGGGCATCTGCTTTATTGGGGAAAGAAACTTTAAAACGTTCCTTAGCCAATATTTGCCTGCACAGCCCGGTGTGATGCAGACAATGGACGGAGAAGTAAAAGGTGAACATGATGGACTCATGTATTACACGATCGGTCAACGCCAAGGACTTGGCATTGGCGGAAGCGGTGATCCGTGGTTCGTTGTTGGGAAGGACTTAGAGAAAAATATCTTATTTGTTGAACAAGGCTTCCACAATCCGCTTTTATACTCTGAAAGTATTTCAGCTGTTAACATCAGCTGGACTCGTCCTCATATTGTCGGCGAAAACGGTGAACTCACATGCACAGCGAAATTCCGATACCGTCAAGAAGACCATCATGTAAAAGTCAAAATGACAGGTGAGCAGGAAGCAATGGTGATCTTTGATGAACCCGTTCGTGCTGTCACTCCAGGACAAGCTGTTGTTTTTTATGATGGCGAAGAATGTCTTGGCGGCGGGACCATTGACGATGTCTTTAAAGATGGCCAAAAGCTGTCGTATGTGTAACATGTGTTAAAAACCTCAACGTCGCTGTTGAGGTTTTTTAATGAAAGGATGAAGAGAGCGAATGAATCATAACGAAATCGGTATTGAAGCTTTAAATCTAGGGAATATCGAACAGGCAGCTGAAGCTTTTACGAAAGCCATTGAAGAAAGCCCAAAGGACCCGGTTCCATATATCAACTTTGCGAATTTACTTTCAAGTGTTCATGAATTTGAACGTGCTTTGAACTTCTTTCAAAAAGCCATTGAACTTGATCATACAGCAGCTGCAGCCTATTACGGAGCAGGAAATGTTTACACGATGAAAGAAGACTTTATGAAAGCGAAAGACTATTTTGAGCAAGCGCTACAAGCTGGAATGGAAAACAGTGATTTGTTTTATATGTTAGGGCAGACACTGATGAAATTAGAGCAGCCGAAGCTTGCGATGCCTTATCTTCAGCGTGCAGTTGAGTTAAACGAAGAAGACAACGAAGCAAGATTTCAATTTGGCATGTGCTTAGCGAATGAACATCTGCTGGAGGAAGCGGTCGCAGTCTTTACTGAAGTGATTATGCGAGATCCGCAGCATGCAGACGCCTTTTATAATGCAGGCGTTGCGTATGCGTATTTAGAGAAAAAGGACGAAGCGCTTGAAATGCTAGGAAAAGCCATTGACGTGCAGCCTGATCATATGCTTGCATTGCATGCGCAAAAGCTGATTCAAGAGGCAGAATAACCGGAAGGAGGGAAGACCTGTGCAGGAACATCCAGATCAAATGAAGCTTGAAGATGAACCGTTTTTAAAAGGGACGGTTCAAGCCGTTATTTTCCATAACGAAAGTAATTTATACTCTGTGTTAAAAGTAAAAGTCATTGAAACATCAGAGAATTTAGAGGAAAAGACAGCATCTGTCACAGGGTACTTCCCAGCGCTTCATGAGGAGGAAACCTACACCTTCTATGGCAAGGTCACAAGTCATCCGAAGTTTGGCGAGCAGTTTCAAGCCACTCATTTTCAAAAGGAAGTCCCTACAACAAAGCAAGGCATCATTCATTATCTCTCTAGTGACTTGTTTGAAGGGATTGGAAAAAAGACGGCGGAAGAAATCGTCGGCAAGCTTGGCAATCAGACGCTTCATCAAATTATGCGTGATCCGTCTGTGTTGTATGATGTCCCTCGCCTGTCAAAAAAGAAGGCCGATAAGCTGGCTGCCGCACTTCAAGAGCATCAAGGGCTTGAGCAAATCATGATCAGCCTGAATCAATATGGTTTTGGTCCTCAGCTTAGCATGAAGATTTACCAAGTATACGAGAGTGAAACGTTGCAGAAAATTGAAGAAAACCCTTATCAGCTCGTCAAAGACGTCGAGGGGATTGGCTTTATTAAAGCAGATGAACTCGGCGCTAGAACAGGGATATCTGGAAATGATCCAGACCGCATTCGTGCAGCTCTTTTGTATACCGTTGAGACAGCAAGCCTGCAGGACGGTCATACGTACATACAAACGAAAGATCTGATCGTCGAAACCCGTAAACTGCTGAATCAAACCGGCAATGACTACAAAGTGACTGAAATGGACGTTGCCAATCAGATCATTGCACTTGGTGAAGGGAAAGAAATGATTATTGAAGATGAGCGCTGTTATCATCCGTCGCTCTTTTATGCGGAGCAAAGTGTGGCAAAACGCATTCAAAAAATTGTCGCTCAAACGGAATATGCAGATCAATTTCCTGAATCAGAATTTCTGCTTGCACTCGGTGAACTGGAGGAACGGCTTGGTGTCCAGTATGCACCAACCCAAAAAGAAGCCATTCAAAAGGCACTCATGTCTCCAATGCTGCTTTTAACAGGCGGACCGGGTACAGGGAAAACGACGGTCATTAAAGGGATTGTCGAGCTTTACAGCGATCTTCACGGCGTATCTCTTGACCCGGGTGATTATAAAAAGGATGAAGCATTTCCGTTCGTGCTTGCCGCACCAACTGGACGTGCTGCGAAACGAATGACAGAATCCACTGGACTTCCTGCTGTGACCATTCACCGGCTGCTAGGCTGGAATGGATCAGAAGGCTTCTCACATGATGAAGACCAGCCGATTGAAGGAAAACTTGTCATCATTGATGAATCGAGTATGCTGGATATTTGGCTGGCGAACCATTTGTTTAAGGCGATCCCAGATCATATTCAAGTCATTATGGTTGGAGACGAACATCAACTTCCATCTGTCGGACCTGGTCAAGTGTTAAGAGACCTGCTTGCTTCACAAGCTATACCGGCAGTGACACTAACTGATATTTACCGGCAGGCAGACGGTTCAACAATTGTTGAGCTTGCGCATGATATGAAAAATGGTGTATTGCCAAAGGATATTACTGCGCGCTCGAAGGATCGATCCTTTATTCAATGCTCTAGTGACCAAATGAAAGAAGTCATCGAGAAAGTGGTCAGCAATGCTGCTCAAAAGGGTTATTCAGCAAAGGACATTCAAGTGCTTGCCCCGATGTATAAAGGAAAAGCAGGCATTAATGAACTGAATAAAATGCTCCAGCAAATTTTGAATCCTAAAAAGCCAAAAGGAAGAGAGATTCCATTTGGTGATGTCGTCTACCGGACAGGCGATAAGGTACTTCAGCTTGTCAATCAGCCCGAGAATAACATTTTTAATGGAGATATTGGCGAAATTGTCTCGATCTTTTATGCGAAAGAAAACACGGAAAAAGAAGATATGGCGGTCATCTCCTTTGATGGAAACGAAATCACGTTTACGAAAAAAGATTTTCATCAATTTACACACGCTTATTGTTGCTCGATTCATAAATCTCAGGGCAGTGAATTCCCAATCGTGGTGCTGCCAGTCGTGAGAAGTTATTATCGAATGCTTCGAAGAAATTTGCTTTACACGGCCATTACACGAAGTAAAAAGTTTTTAATTTTGTGCGGCGAGGAATCAGCATTAGAGTGGGGCGTGAAAAATAATGAAGACTCCCTCAGACAAACGTCTTTAACCATGCGTCTTACTGAAACGGAAAAAATCATGGACGCTGAGCTAGCAGCACTCCAAAAAGAACTTCCTTTCAGCGTACACGATGCCAATATTGGCATGGAGGGAATCACCCCGTTTGATTTTATGCAAGAGTAAATGGCTTCCTTCATGGAAGCCATTTCTTCGTATGAGTCATAGAGGAAACGCACACGATAAGACTGTTCCGAAAAGGTGGTTGATCACATTTTGAGAACATGTCGAGAGCTTGAAGGACAGACGATTTATACAGACGAGCTGTCTCATTCACTTGGGGCGATCAAAGATATTTGCTTTTTAGCCGGCGGCAGCTGCGGGGGATATGTTTTAGATGGGAAAAAGAAAGACTGTGCTTTCATTCCATTCTCAGCTGGCGACAAACTGACAGACAAAGGTCTATATGTGAGCTGCCAGAAGGGCATCGAGATAGATACCTCCGCTCCATCCTTCTTCTTTTCGAAATTAAAAAAGAAAATGATCCATACGCCAGATGGTGAAACATTAGGTGTTTTGGAAGATGTATACTTTTGCATGAATTCGGGCACAATCGTAGCATATGAACTCTCGGACGGCTTCTTTACAGAGCTATCAGGGATTCGAAAGCAGCTGCATGCTGCCGGAACCTTGATGGATGTTCAAAAGGAAGCACTTGTTCTAAACCGAACGTAAAGAGGTGCTGAGTATGCTCATTTGCCCAAATTGCAAATGTAAAGACATCGGAAAAATTGGGGTCAATCAATATTATTGCTGGGGCTGTTTTATTGAATTGACACTGTCAAAAGGCAAAATATCTACTCATCAAGTGGAGGAAGATGGTACACTAAGCAGTTTAGACGACCTGTTTAGTGACGATGAACGTTCAATTCAACTATAAGTGTTAAGGGGGAATTTCGAATGGGCAAAATGACTTCTTCACTATTAACGCTTGGTGCAGGTGCACTCGCATATCACTTTGCAAGTCGATATGATATGCCATCTAAGCGAGATATGAAAAAGATGAGAAAACGAGTTATGCGAATGTTTTAAACAAAAAGGGACATCCACCATGAGCGGATGTCCTTTTTTTATGCCTGCCTGTACTCTAATCTCCGTGCAAGTAAGGACAAGCTGAAGTTCACAACAAAATACATCATGGCCGCCAAGAGGAAAATAGGAAGTAAATAAGATTGGCTTTGACCATTTAAAATCTGTGCGTGATGCAATAATTCTGGAAGGGCAATCACAACGGCAAGCGATGTATCTTTTAAAAGAGAAATAAATTGGCTGACAATCGGCGGTACCATTCGGCGTAACGCCTGTGGCATGATAATCATTTTTAACGTTTGCATATACGTTAAGCCAGAGGACCTGGCAGCTTCGATTTGTCCCTTATCAATTGATTTTAACCCACTGCGAATGATTTCTGACAGCATGGCGGATTCAAACACGGTTAAAGCCGCAATGGCAGAGGCGGTGATGCTCAGCTTAATACCGATTTCAGGCAGGGCGAAATACGTAAAAAAGATGATCAGCAAAAGCGGCAGGTTCCGGACGGTTTCAACAATGACCGCAAGCACCTTTGATAAAATAGGGATTTGTGCGAACCTCAATGTGCCAACGACTAATCCGATGATAAAGCTTAAAATGATGGAGATAAAAGCCACTTTTAAGGTGACAGCAAATCCTTCAAGTAAAAAGGCGAGATGATCGGGCTGGTAGGCACCTATAAAATCCATTGTGTTTCCTCCTTTCTAGTGGCTTCGGGCTAATCTTTTTTCTAAATAACCAACGCCTAGACTAAGCGGAATGGTCAATAGAAGATAGAACATGGCAACAAAGATGTATACATCAAATGTCACAAACGTTCTCGAAGCGATAAGGTCTCCTTGGTACATCAGATCAAACCCTGCAATGACACCTAAAATAGACGAGTTTTTCACAAGATTGATAAATTGATTCCCAAGTGGGGGAATGACAATTTTGATTGCCTGCGGCAGAATAATATATCGCATCGTTCCACCATATGACAGGCCAGAAGCTCTAGCTGCTTCCATTTGTCCAAGCGGTACAGCTTGTATACCTGCACGAATGGCTTCAGCGATAAAAGCAGACGTATAAATGGAGAGGGCAATGGTTCCTGCTGTAAAGCCATCTGCCACAATGCCAAGTACCGGTAAACCAAAGAAGAACACAAAGGTGATCAATAATAACGGAATATTCCGAATAAATTCCACGTAAGCCGTCCCTAACCAGTTGAGCGGCCTTAGTGGCGCAATTCTCATAATGGCAATGAGTGTACCGATGAAAAAGCTTCCAATCAACGCAATGACACTTGCACCAATCGTATATTTAAACCCTTCTAAATAAAGATGGAAGTTCTCAGTTAAAATGGAAAACCGCAGCAATCAGTTCACTTCCTTCCTAATCAACAGAGGAGCCGGCAAGCGGCTCTCCTGAGGGTATTGAGGTTGATCGAGTTAATTGATTATTCTTTGATCCATTTTTTATGAATTTTGTCATACTCTCCATTATCTTTTAATGCCTTTAACGCTTTATTAATGGCTTCTGTTAATTCTTCATCGCCTTTTTTCACAGCAATGCCATATGGTTCATCGGTAAATGTTCCGCCAACGACTTCATAATTTGAATCTTCGTCTGCCATGCCAAATAAAATCGCATTATCAGTTGTCAAAACTTGCCCTTGATTTGATTTTAAGGCTGTAAAGGCTTCTTGATAATTTTCAAACTCCAAAACGGATGCTTCTGGTGCTTTTTCGCGAATGTTTTGAGAAGAAGTCGACCCTTTCACTGCAAGCACCTTCGTACCTTTTTTAAGATCATCAATCGATTGAATGTCGCTGCCTTTTTTCACAAGCAGTGATTGTCCTGCTTCAAAGTATACGTCTGAGAAATTGACCTCTTTTTTACGCTCTTCTGTGATCGTCATTGTGGCAACAATGGCATGAATATCTCCTTTTTGCAGTAAAGGAATCCTTGTTTTAGATGTCACTTCTTTAAATTCTGCTTTTCCTTCATCACCGAGCATTTCTTTAGTGATCGCTTTTGCTATATCAATATCAAACCCTTCGATATCCCCACTGCTAGGATTTTTTAGACCGAATAAACGAGTATCGTTCTTCACACCAAAAACGATTTTCTTGTCTTTCTTAATGGCTTCTAATGAGCTGCCTTGTTTTGCATCGGTTGAGCCTTTCTCGGCAGAGCCGCAAGCAGCGAGAGCGATCATACAGCAAGTCATCAACAGTAATAGGCCAAAGCGTTTCATTTTTTTCATCAAATTTATACCTCCTAGTGATTTAAAATACGGCTTAAAAAGAGCTGAGCGCGTTTCTCGCGCGGTTTTTCATAAAAGGCAGCTGGTGTTGATTCTTCAAGGATTCTTCCTTCATCAATAAACACAATGCGGTCTGCGACTTCACGGGCAAATCCCATCTCGTGCGTGACAACGACCATTGTCATCCCTTCCCTAGCCAGCTGTTTCATCACATCTAGCACCTCACCGATCATCTCTGGATCAAGAGCTGATGTTGGTTCATCGAAAAGCATGACATCAGGTTTCATTGCAAGTCCCCTTGCGATTGCCACACGCTGCTGTTGTCCTCCTGAGAGTCTAGAAGGGTAGGTGTCTGCTTTTTCAGGAATGCCAACTTTATTTAAATAAAATTCAGCTGTTTCCTTTGCTTCTTCTTTGCTCACTTTTTTAACCTTCATAGGCGCAAGCATAATGTTTTCAAGCACCGTCTTATGCGGATAAAGATGAAAGTGCTGAAACACCATCCCGATATTTTGCCTGATGAGATTGATGTTGGTTTTCGGATGCTGAACAGACACTTGATTGACAAGGACTTTTCCTTCATCAATGCTTTCAAGACGATTGATACACCTGAGCATCGTGCTTTTTCCAGATCCTGAAGGACCGATGATCACAACAACCTCACCTTTTTGAATATGTAGGTTAATGTCCTTAAGTACATGGAACGGGCCGTAATGCTTGTTGACTTCTTCGAATGTGATCATGAAGAACCTCCTCTTGTCATCATTGAACTAAAGCGGATTCTAGCATAAATGGTTTAAAAAGAAGTAAATATTGGAATATTTTCTGACGGGGTTTTACAGCAAACAGTGACTTTGGATGGAGCTGTATGTTTCATGTGTATTCATTTTTAACAAAGTTAGGACAAATTTTATTTACATGGATAATTGCAGAAGTTGGTTAAACAATAAGAAGAGAGGTGAAAAAGGTGAAGAAACGTCCGATCGAGTTTCTAATATATGCTGCAGGTGTACTGCTTGTCCTTGCGTCTTTACTCATTTTGGTTCAGCTCGACGAGTTATGGATGCCTATTTTTTTATTGCTCAAAGCGGTTTTGATCCCGCTTCTTATCGCTATTTTTATTTCTTATCTTCTTTATCCAATTGTTGAACGACTACATAAGCGAGGTTTGCCAAGGACGGTCAGTCTCTTATTGATATATGTGCTGTTTTTTGGCGGCATTGGTTTGGCTGTGTATAAAGGGGCACCGGTTTTAATCGCTCAGTTAAATGAATTGTCGGAGCAAATTCCCATGCTTGCCGAAACGTATAATGGTGCTTTATCACATGTTCATCGTCATACAAGCCACTGGCCTGATGGACTACATGAAAGGCTGGATCGTTTTATTGTCCAATCTGAGACGTATGCCGCAAATGGCGCAGAGCGGATGATTCTTAGCTGTAAAGTACTGCTTGATTACGCCTTAGTTGCTGCACTTATTCCTTTTCTTGTCTTTTATATGGTGAAAGATATGAACACGATGAAGCGGGCAGCATGGTATTTAACGCCGCCGAGCTTTCGAAAAAGGGGACATGCCTTTGTGAAAGCAGTGGATGACTCACTTGGGGATTATATTAGAGGGCAATTGCTTGTCTGTTCTTTAATTGGGGGAGCTGCTGCCATTGTTCTCTGGCTGTTTCATATTCCATATCCGCTTGTACTAGGTATGTTAATCGGTGCAACGAATGTCATTCCGTATTTTGGCCCGATAATTGGAGCGATTCCAGCTGTTTTTATCGCTTTTACCATCTCAGTGAAGTCAGTGATCATTGTGCTAATTACAGTAGCCGTGCTTCAATTTTTAGAAAGCAATGTACTGAGTCCGATCATTGTCGGGAGAAGCCTGCATATGCATCCTGTCGTAATCATGCTGGTGTTACTCGCTGGAGGTGAGCTGTTTGGCTTGATTGGAATGATTTTAGCCGTGCCGTCCGCAGCCATTATGAGGGTCATCATTGTGCAATATATTCACATGAGACGAAGCGTTCATTGACAAGACGAGCCGAGTTGTCTATAATAATTTCGATTCATACATATTGAATTCAATGACGGACCCGAGTACGTTAAAAAGCTGTTGCAGAGAGAGGCTTTGTTTGCTGAGAAAAGCCTTATCAGACCTTTAACGGAAGCTAGTCCCGAGTGCAGATAAACACTGCCGCTCTCTTCCGGCGTTATCGGATGTGAAGGTGATAGACGCATATGTCTATAATCAGGGTGGTACCGCGAGAGCATCTCGTCCCTGTGTAAGTAGTTTTTTGCTTGCATAGGGCGGGATGTTTTTTCGTTTGTGTGAAGATTGAGGAATAAAAAAAGGAGGATTTATGATGAAAACTTTAACTTCAGCTCAAGTACGTCAAATGTTTTTAGATTTTTTTAAAGAAAAAGGACATGCTGTCGAACCGAGTGCGTCTCTCGTACCGCATGACGATCCAACACTTTTATGGATTAACAGCGGGGTGGCAACATTAAAAAAATACTTCGATGGCCGCGTCGTGCCTGAGAATCCGCGTATTTGCAACGCACAAAAATCAATTCGTACAAATGACATTGAAAATGTAGGGAAAACAGCACGCCATCATACGTTTTTTGAAATGCTGGGCAACTTCTCTATTGGAGACTATTTCAAAGAAGAGGCAATCGAATGGGCTTGGGAATTCCTCACAAGTGACGAGTGGATTGGCTTTGATTTGAATCTGTTATCTGTAACAGTACATCCAGAGGATGAAGAAGCGTATGTTCTTTGGAGAGATAAAATTGGTGTCCCTGAGGAACGAATTATTCGTCTAGAGGGCAACTTCTGGGATATTGGCGAGGGGCCAAGTGGTCCGAATACCGAAATTTTCTATGATCGCGGCGAAGCATATGGCAACGACATGAACGACCCTGAATTATATCCAGGCGGAGAAAATGAACGTTATCTAGAAGTATGGAATCTTGTTTTTTCTGAATTTAACCATAATCCAGATGGTACATACACACCGCTTCCGAAGAAAAACATTGATACAGGAATGGGTCTTGAGCGTATGGTCTCTGTGATTCAAAACGTACCGACGAACTTTGATACAGACCTGTTCATGCCGATTATTCGTGCAGTAGAAACGATTTCTGGAGAAAGCTATGGGGAGTCAAAAGAAAAAGACACAGCATTTAAAGTCATTGCTGACCACATTCGTACTGTTGCCTTTGCCGTCAGTGACGGAGCACTTCCTTCTAATGAAGGCCGAGGTTATGTGTTAAGACGTTTGCTGCGCCGTGCTGTGCGTTATGCAAAAACGATCCATATCCACCGTCCATTTATGTATGACCTAGTTCCAGTTGTTGCGGAGATCATGAAGGATTTCTATCCAGATGTTCAAGCAAAAGAAGAATTTATTGCAAAAGTGATCAAAAATGAAGAAGAGCGTTTCCATGAGACACTGAATGAAGGGTTAGCCATTTTATCAGAAGTGATCAAAAAAGAACGAGACAATGGCAGCTCACAAATTTCCGGTAAAGATGTGTTTAAGCTCTATGACACATATGGATTCCCGGTCGAACTTACAGAAGAATATGCAGAAGATGAGAACATGACAGTCGATCGTGAAGGCTTCCAGCTAGAAATGGAGAAGCAGCGTGAACGTGCAAGAAATGCCAGACAAGATGTAGGTAGTATGCAGGTTCAAGGCGGGGCTTTAGGCGATATTAAAGCAGAAAGTACGTTTGTGGGCTACGAAAATTTAACTGCAGATGCTCGTATTATCGAATTGCTTCAAAACGGTGAAATTGTTACAGAAGCTCACGAAGGGGAAACGGTGCAAATTTTATTAGATGAAACACCTTTCTATGCGGAAAGCGGCGGACAAGTGGCGGATAAAGGAACGTTAAAAAGTGCCGAAGCGATCATTGATATCAAAGATGTGAAAAAGGCACCAAACGGCCAGCATGTCCACGAAGGAATCGTCGTAAGTGGTACGGTTCAAAAAGGCATTGAAGTCACTGCAGAAGTCGAATCAGCGCTTCGAAAAGGCATTGTGAAAAATCACACAGCGACACATCTTTTGCACCAAGCGCTAAAAGATGTATTGGGCAGCCACGTTAACCAAGCGGGTTCACTTGTGAATGAAAACAGACTTCGCTTTGACTTTTCTCACTTTGGACAAGTAACAAAAGAAGAATTGTCACAAATTGAAAAAATCGTCAACCAAAAGATTTGGGAAGGCATTTCGGTTGCCATTGACCTGAAACCAATTGCTGAAGCAAAAGAAATGGGCGCAATGGCGCTGTTTGGCGAGAAGTATGGCGATATTGTCCGTGTGGTGCAAGTAGGTGATTACAGCATCGAGTTATGCGGAGGCTGTCATGTTCAAAACACTGCGGAGATCGGATTGTTTAAAATTGCATCTGAATCGGGTATTGGTGCTGGAACACGCCGTATTGAGGCTGTAACAGGTAAAGGTGCTTATGAAGAATTAAATGATCAGCTTGCGATTTTAGAAAAGGCAGCTAATGAACTGAAATCAAATACAAAAGATGTACCAAAACGCATCGCTTCCTTGCAGGCTGATTTAAAAGAAGTTCAAAGAGAAAACGAATCACTTCTTGCGAAATTAAGTCAAGCAGAAGCTGGCTCTATTTTAGAAAAAGTCATCGAAGTTGGCGGAGTGAACGTGTTAACTGAAAAAGTAAACGCCAAAGACATGAACCATTTAAGAACGATGGTTGATGACTTAAAAGCGAAATTAGGTTCAGCTGTCATCGTACTTGGTGCCGTTCAAAATGGAAAAGTCAACATTTCAGCCGGTGTGACGAAAGACGTTATTGAAAAAGGTCTTCATGCAGGAAAACTTGTGAAGCAGGCAGCTGAAATTTGCGGCGGAGGCGGAGGCGGACGCCCAGATATGGCACAAGCAGGCGGGAAACAGCCAGAAAAGCTTGAAGAAGCACTGGCAACTGTCGAAGAATCTGTCAAATCCGTTTTATAATCAGTCAATGTAGTGTAGAATAATGGTATTAGATGAGCGGTTAGAAAAAAGCTTGCTAGTAGAATGTTGGAAGAGAGGTGCAAGAAGCAGTGAGTTCATTTGATAAGACAATGAAGTTTAACTTCTCTGATGATTCAGCTGAAACCAATGTGAATGAAGTGCTCATAACAGTTTATGACGCACTCCAAGAAAAAGGATACAACCCGATCAATCAAATTGTCGGATACTTGCTGTCAGGCGACCCTGCTTATATTCCAAGACATCAGGATGCACGCAACCTAATTCGTAAACTAGAACGAGACGAATTAATTGAGGAATTGGTTAAATCGTACTTAGAGACACATAAAGAGGCGTAAAACATGAGAATTTTAGGCTTAGATTTAGGCACGAAAACCCTTGGTGTGGCAATCAGTGATGAAATGGGATGGACAGCTCAAGGGATTGAAACCATTAAAATTGATGAAGCAGGCGGAGACTTTGGTCTCAGCCGCCTGTCTGAGATCGTCTCGCAATATGGAACGGATAAAATTGTCCTTGGTTTTCCAAAAAATATGAACGGTACGGTCGGTCCAAGAGGCGAGGCCAGCCAATCATTTGCGAAAGTGTTAGAAAACACGTACAATGTTCCTGTTGTGCTTTGGGACGAGCGTCTGTCAACGATGGCAGCAGAAAAAATGCTCATCTCTGCAGATGTGAGCAGACAAAAGCGTAAAAAAGTCATTGATAAAATGGCGGCTGTTATGATCCTTCAAGGGTATTTAGACAGCTTAAATTAAAATGAGGTGAATCAAATGGAACACGGAGAAAAGCAAATTACAATCGTTGATGATAATGGAAATGAGCAGCTTTGCGAAGTACTATTTACTTTTGAAAGCGACCATTTTAACAAATCATATGTTCTTTACTACCCAATTTCTGAACAAGATAACGAAGAAATTGAAATTCATGCATCAAGCTTCACACCAAATGAAGACGGTGAAGATGGCGAATTAGAGCCAATTGAAACGGATGAAGAGTGGGACATGATTGAAGAAACGTTAAATACGTTCTTAGATCAAGAAGACGAAGAAGAATAGAACGAATAAAAGGCCTGTGAAGCAGATGAGAGTTATCTGCATGATCACAGGCCTTTTATTATTTATGGAAGCTTTGAAGTGATGGTTAACTTTTGATTATTTCGTTGTGCATTTTGAAAGTTAAGTAAATAAAGACCATGATCAAATGTTAAATGAAAATGATTTTCTTTCTTTAGGGAACCAATTTTTTTGATGGAATCGTTCTTCTCTTTTAGTATCGTGTAACCACTCTTTTTAGCTTCATCTGTTTCGACGAAAAACCGATTATGATCATCAATCACGATTGATCCGATACCCGAGTCAGTGTTCTTAATTAGTTTAGATTGTTTTGTGTTTATGTCATAAAAGATTAATTGGCTTTTATTGATTGTTCCTTCCGAGTCAGTAAAAGCCTTCTCGTAAACAAATTGATGGTCGTTAATAAGTTGACCGTTATTGATTAAACTTTGATTCAATGGAATTTTTTTAAGTGACTCAGTAGTAAGATTGTAAATGTATGCTTGCTGCTTTCTATTGTCTTTATTAAAAAAGAGAAGCTTATCATTGTGAACAGAGAGATGGGCGTTATTCATTGAGTCTAGTTTAAAGAGCTTTTTTGTCTGCTTTTTTTTGAGATCTTTCATATAAATATGGGTAGCATCCTTTTCTTCATCATGAGATATCCACACTGCACGATGACCTGTTAATTCAAGAGTGTCACTTAATGTCTCCGAAGTGTTATTCTTTTTAATCGACTCTATCTCTTGTGTGCTCAAATTCATGACGTAATAATTCATCTGTCCGCCTAATTCATCACTGTCAATCCAAACGACCCAGTCTTTATTAGCTTTTAAACCTTGAATGGAAGAACGCTCGAAAGTTGTTGTAAATAGTATGTTGCTTTTCAGTGTCTTTCTATTAAATTCAACTACTTTATTTGCCATCTTTGAAGGACTATGGTCATCTACACTTAAAAATAAATGATCTCCAACGGCTGAAACAGAGTTTGTCACAAGATAGTTGAGCATAGTTGTATGACCAAATTCTTTGTCCTCAATTTTAAACTCTATTTTATGATCTTCTGAAACGGTCTTTTTTTGACTACATCCGCCTAGATATAAAAGAGTTACTGAACCAATTAGTATCATTAAAATATAAAAGATTTTACGCAAAATGTGTTTCCTCCAGTATGTACTTTCACTAAGATATAGGTATTAATGAAATATATCCTTATCAAGAGAATATTAGCATTTAGTTAATCAGGAAATAAATAGATCTACAGTTAATTTAAGTTTAATTTAAAGACATGATCTAGAGGAATTAAAATTTTATATTAAGTTAATTCTTTTTTACATCCATTATGTCAACTTTAAATCATTTTAAGTTGACATAATGGACTGTACCTTTTACTCTATTTTTAACAATGAATCGAGTGAGGGGTATGAAAATTGAAAATTCACGATATGATGCAAATGGCATTCATGACAGCAGTTATTGGGATGTTAGGATTGATTCCGCCTATTTTTCTTGCGTTTACACCTGTACCAATCACCTTACAAACCGCAGGTCTTTTGCTTGCTGGAGGGCTGTTAAAACCAAAGCAAGCCCTGATTAGTTTACTTCTGTTTCTTCTAATAGTGGCAGCAGGCGCACCTCTTTTATCTGGAGGGAGAGGTGGAATAGGGGTCTTTTTTGGGCCAAGTGGTGGTTTTTTACTTGCTTATCCAGTGGCTGCCTTTATGATCAGCCTGTGGCTGAACCAGCTGAAGAAAGTGACGGCCTTACGACTATTTTTGATCTATGCGGTATGCAGTATCGGGATATTATATATAGGTGGAATTCCCTTTCAAGCCATGATGATGCATATAAAGATCACGCAAGCAGCTCTGTTCAGCGTCATTTATTTACCGGGTGATCTGATCAAAGCAGGGATATGTGCCGTCTTCACGGTGAAAATCATTCAAGCGATGTCATATCGAAAAAGGGACTTCCATAGAGGGAGGCGAGCAGTTTGATGAGAATAACGGAAAGCTATGCAGCTCATGCAAAAGTGAAGCCAGATCAGATGGCGATCATAGATGAAAAAGAGCAGATCACTTATGAAGAATGGCATGAGCATGTGAAGTCATCTGCACAATGGTTAAAAGAAACGCCTCATCAGCAAAAAAGAGTCGCTTTTTTATTATCAAATGGTGTTCCGTTTCTCCAACTATTTGCTGGCGCAGCTTCTGCAGGATGGACAGCGGTGCCTCTTGATCCGCGGTGGAGTGATAAGGAATGCGCGGAAAAGCTCTTATTAAGCGAGGCAGACCTTGTCATTGTGGAAGATCGATATATCAAAAGAATTGAAAAGTACAAGCTGGATATGCCAGTGCTCTCTTTATCTGAATGGAAAGAAAAAATCAGTCTCAGCATAAACGTTCAATCGAACAAAAGTAATACGGAGGAAGATCCTGCTTTTTATATGGGTTTTACTTCAGGATCAACGGGATCGCCCAAAGCCTTTATAAGACGCCAGCAGTCATGGATCGAGAGCTTTCAAATGACAGCTTCCGTCTTTGGGATCACACATCAAGACCATGTACTGATTTTAGGCACACTTTTATCCTCTCATTTTTTATACGGTGCGATCAGCACACTTTATTTCGGGGGCACCGTGACATTGTTAGAAAAATTTGTGCCAGAGAAAGCAAAGAAAACCTTAGAGAAAGGAGACATCACGGCTATTTATACGGTTCCGACCATGACAGAATCGTTACTGCAAATGGATGCTTTCGGAAAGAATCCGCTTCTTGTCCTGTCTTCTGGTGCAGATTGGGGAAACTCTTCAAAAAAACAGCTCGTCAACCGCTATCCTCACATCACATTTTTTGATTTTTATGGAACATCAGAATTGAGTTTTGTCTCCTATTTATCTTCAGATGACTTTTTGCAAAAGCCTACTTCTGTCGGAAAGCCTTTTCCTTCTATTCAGGTTGAAGTCAGGAGGGCAGATCAAACCGTTTGCAAGCCAAATGAAATAGGGAGAATTTATGTGAAAAGCCCAGTGTCTTTTTCAGGCTATTTACAAGATGAAAAGCCGCCCGAAGAGTGGCTGACCGTATATGACATGGGGTGGCTCGACGAGGATGGTTACTTGTATATGAGCGGCCGCGAGAATGGCATGATTGTCTATGGGGGACTGAATATTTTTCCAGAGGAAATTGAGCGTGTGCTGAATGAACAGCCAGAGGTGAATCGGTCAATCGTGATTGGACTTCCTGATCCATATTGGGGCGAAATCCCTGTTGCCATTATTGAGAATGTACAGCAAACAAAAACCATTCGGCAAGCGGTAAAAGAAACATTAGCGGCATACAAAGTACCAAAAAAATGGCTCGTCACGGACAAAATGATCGAAACATCAGGAGGGAAAATCGCTCGTGCCAGTATGAAAAAATGGGCGGAGGAACAATTATCATGCAAGCCGTGATTGTACAAGCGAAGCGGACGCCCTTCGGTGAGAAAAATGGAATGTTGAAGGATTACCGGCCAGAGCATCTAGCTGCGCCCTTGATCCAGCATTTTTCAAACGTGACCAAGCCAGATGACATCATTTTAGGCAATGTCGTCGGGGGTGGTGGCAATATTGCCCGTCTGTCCTCGTTAGAAGCAGGGCTTTCATTACATATTCCGGGTATGACCATTGATAGGCAGTGTGCTTCCGGTCTTGAAGCCATTAGAACGGCGTGCATCATGATTCAGTCGGGGGAGGGATCAATGTATATCGCTGGTGGAACGGAAAGCATTTCTCGGTCACCAATGAAAGAAAGGGCCCGCTTTTCTCCAGAGTGGATAGGGGACCCTCATATGGGGGAAGCGGCAGAGCTGACGGCGTCGAGATTTTCAGTTGCGAGACAAGAGCAAGATGACTATGCACTTTTAAGCTGGGAACGAAGTATAACCGCATTCAAGCAAGGAACGTATTCAGAAGAAATTGTTCCGATTAGCGGGATGAGTACAGATGAAGCGGCAGCTAAAATAAGACCGATTGCAAGCTTGATAAAGCGGGCAAAACCTGTCTTTTTACCAGGCAAAGGTACTGTGACTGTGACCAATAGCTGTAAAGAAGCAGATGGTGCAGCTGCCGTCGTTGTGATGGAAAGAGCGGAAGCGGAGGCAAAAGGCTTCAGCCCTATGCTGCGGTATATCGGGAGTGCCGTGACCGCTATGGACCCGCATTATCCTGCTGCTTCACCAATTGATGCAATCAAGAAACTTTTACATAAAGAACAGGTGAAGATAGAAGATGTTGCACTTTTTGAAATCAATGAAGCGTTTGCGCTCAAAGTAGTGCTCATTGCCCGGACACTAGGTATTCCTTATGACCGTATCAATAAAAGAGGCGGTGCGCTTTGTCTTGGGCATCCATATAGCGCCTCGGGAGCAGCTATGATGGTGAGACTGTTTTACGAAGCCCGCGCCTTACCGAATGGAAGCTATGTCATGGCTGCAATTGGAAGTGGAGGCGGTGTCGGTTTAGCCGCACTATGGCAAGTTCTGTCATGACATGCATGAGCAAGTAATTGCCGAACTCCGTCGAATCATGTACTATAAAAGCTAGTAGTGAGGAGGGCCATGCATGTTTTCAGAACAAAAGAAACGACCATTTTTTAAAAGGAAAATGGGGATCGTCCTGTTATCTGTACTTGCTGTGATCATCATTGCAGCATTATCAGGTTTTTTATATGTAAAATCAGCACTCGGGCCGGTCGATCAAAAAAGCAAACAAACCATTAATATTCATATTCCAAATGGGACATCTGTCAGTGGAATTGCGAGCATTTTAAAAGAAAAAGAGCTGATTTCAAATGACACGATTTTCACTTACTATGCAAAGTACAAAAAAGCGTCAGGCTTTAAAGCGGGCTATTTTCATCTCAAACAAACAATGGATGCGGATCAGCTAATTCAAAAGCTGACATCTGGCGGGACAGACTACGCATTTCAGCTTGTGATACCTGAAGGGAAACAGTTGTCTGATATTGCAGCTATTATCGCAAACCAGACGAATTTTTCAGCGAAGGAAGTTGAAGCGAAGCTGGATGATCCAGCCTTTATTAAAAAATTAATGAAAAAATACCCGAAAACGGTGACATCACAAGTGAACGGGAAACAGGTCAAGCATCCGTTAGAGGGATATTTATTCCCGGCGACGTATCCGTTTTATCGTGAGGATGAATCACTTGAAACCATCATTGACACGATGATTAAACAAACAGATCAATATGTGAAAACGTATGAAAAGGACATGAAAAAGAGAAAGATGTCCATCCATGATGTCCTAACGATGGCATCCCTGATAGAAATGGAAGCAACCGAAAAAACAGACCGGTCAAAAATCTCAAGTGTGTTTTATAACCGGTTGAAAAAGGACATGCCGCTTCAAACAGATCCAACCGTTCTTTATGCGCTTGGCGAGCATAAGTCCCGTGTTTATTACAAAGATTTAAAAGTGAAATCACCTTATAATACGTATACAAACAAAGGGCTGCCGCCTGGACCTATTGCCAATGCTGGAGAATCTTCTTGGAAAGCAGCACTCCATCCAGAGAAAACAGATTTTGTTTACTTCCTAGCAAAGAAAAATGGGGAAGTCGTCTTTACGAAAACGTTAAATGAGCACAACAAAGCGAAAGCGAAATACATCACAGGCAGCAACTAGCGCTCATGTGAGAGGAAAAAGACTGTAGACAATGGTGAAATTGCCTGCAGTTTTTTTCGTTGTTATATCCATTTTATAGGTTCGCAATTACCACATCTTTGTGGTAAAATATATCGGGTTGTTTTTACTTAGATGAACGAAAGATTGACGAGAAAGAGAGCTGCAGCAGGCAGGACTCTTCTTTTTCAGGTCATGAAGGAGCTAGACATATAATGACAATCGAAGATGATCAAATAAATGATTATATTGAAGATTTAATTGAGCCGAGTCCTGATGCCATCGCTCAATTAGAGGAGTATGCCAAAGAGCATCATGTGCCAATCATGGAAAAGGTGAGCATTGAACTGTTATTGCAGCTGCTTTCTTTGAAAAAACCGAAGAAGATTCTTGAGGTTGGGACAGCGATTGGCTATTCAGCGATTCGAATGGCAGAAGCTCTGCCAGATGCTGAAATCTATACGATTGAGCGAAATGCGAAACGTTATGAGGAAGCGACACGAAATATTGAAGAATTACATTTCAAAGATAGAATTCACGTGTTTTTTGGCGATGCGATCGAATCAGCTAAAACGGTTCAGACGATGGCGCCCTATGATGTGATCTTCATTGATGCGGCAAAAGGTCAGTATCAACGCTTTTTTGAGCTGTTTGAACCGATGCTGTCCGATGACGGAATGATTATTACAGACAACGTATTATTTAAAGGCTTAGTTGCGACAAATTATGAAGAAGAAATTGAAGATAAACGAAAAAAACAATTAATAGGCAAAATTGATCGATACAATCAATGGCTGATGTCAAATCCTGACTACCAAACGTGTATCATTCCGGTTGGAGATGGGATCGCTATTAGTACAAAAAGAGGTGACCAATCATGAAAAAACCAGAATTGCTTGTGACGCCAAGCAAGGTGTCGGATGTACTGCCGCTCATTGAAGCGGGTGCTGACGCATTTTTAATAGGTGAACAAACATATGGAATCCGTCTTGCAGGTGAGTTTTCAAGAGAAGATGTGAAACAAACGGTTCAACTCGCACATGCACATCACAAAAAAGTATATGTCGCCATGAATGCGATTTTTCATAATGACCGTGTGGCACTGCTTGGAGATTATTTAACCTTTCTCGATGGGTTAAACGTGGATGGTGTCGTTTTTGGAGATCCGGCCGTGATCATGGCCGCAAAAGAAACAGGTGTCAACTTGAATCTGCACTGGAGTACAGAAACAACTGGGACAAACTATTACACTTGTAACTACTGGGGCAGAAAAGGCGCAACACGTGCTGTTCTTGCCAAAGAACTCAATATGGATAGCGTGATTGATATCAAAGAAAACGCCGAAGTGGAGATTGAAATTCAAGTCCACGGCATGACCTGTATGTTCCAATCCAAACGGACACTTGTTGGCAACTATTTTGAATATCAAGGCAAACAAATGGACGTGGAAGGCAGAAATATGGAAGAAGGTCTATTCCTTCACGACCAGGAGCGTCAAAACAAATATCCTATTTTTGAGGATGAAAATGGTACACACATTATGAGTCCAAATGATGTATGTATGATTGATGAATTAGAAGAATTTGTCGACGCAGGCATTGACTCATTTAAAATTGACGGAATTTTAAAGTCACTTTCTTATATGACAGAGGTGACATCCCTCTATCGAAAAGCCATTGATTTACTAGTGACTGATAAGGAAGCCTATGAAGATCAGAAAGATGAATGGGTGGAGCGTATTGAAGAGATCCAGCCTGTCAACCGCTCAATCGATACAGGGTTCTTCTTTAAAGAAACGGTTTATTAAGATAAAAGGAGGCAGAGGAAATGGCACTTTTAAAAGATGGAATTTCTGAAGTGATCGATGGAAAACGTGTCATTACAAAAAAACCAGAACTGCTAGCGCCAGCAGGAAACTTAGAAAAACTAAAAATTGCTGTGCATTATGGAGCAGACGCTGTTTTTATTGGCGGGAAAGAATTTGGACTTCGTTCAAATGCAGATAACTTTTCAATCGAAGAAATGGCAGAAGGGGTCGCATTTGCGAACAAATACGGTGCTCGTATTTATGTGACAACGAATATTTTCGCCCACAACGAAAACATGGACGGGCTGGAAGAATATCTTCAAGGGATTGAAGGAGCGGGTGTAGCGGGAATTATTGTCGCTGATCCACTCATCATCGAAACATGCAAACGAGTAGCTCCAAAACTTGAAGTTCACTTAAGCACACAGCAATCTCTTTCAAATTGGAAAGCTGTGCAGTTTTGGAAGGAAGAAGGGCTTGAGCGTGTGGTCCTTGCACGTGAAACAAGCGCTCTAGAGATTAAAGAAATGAAAGAAAAAGTGGATATTGAAATCGAAACGTTCATTCACGGGGCGATGTGTATTGCTTATTCTGGCCGCTGCGTGCTCAGTAACCATATGACAGCGAGAGATTCAAACCGCGGGGGCTGCTGCCAATCTTGTCGCTGGGATTATGACCTTTATAAACTAGAAGGCTCTGAGGAAGCGCCTTTATTCGGTGAAGAAGATGCACCATTTGCGATGAGTCCAAAAGATTTAAAACTCATCGAATCCATACCGCAAATGATCGAAATGGGAATTGACAGCTTAAAGATCGAAGGACGAATGAAGTCCATTCATTATGTAGCAACAGTTGTCAGTGTCTATCGTAAAGTCATTGATGCTTACTGTGCGGATCCAGACAATTTCGTCATTCAACAAGAATGGCTCGATGAATTAGACAAATGTGCCAACCGTGACACGGCTCCTGCCTTTTTTGAAGGTGTACCAGGAACGGATGAACAAATGTTTGGCATTCATGGAAAGAAAACGACCTTTGATTTCGTCGGTCTTGTACTTCATTATGATGAACAAGAACAAATTGTCACATTACAGCAGCGTAATTTCTTTAAAGCTGGCGACGCAGTTGAATTTTTCGGTCCAGAAATCGAAAATTTCACATGTAAGATTGAGACGATTTGGGACGAAAAAGGGAACGAAATCGATGCCGCTCGTCATCCACTGCAAATTGTGAAATTTAAGCTTGATCAAAAAGTATACCCTAGCAACATGATGAGAAAGGGGAAATAACCGGCACATGGGGAAAAAACCAGTGGTGATTGGAATCGCTGGCGGCTCGGGTTCAGGTAAAACGAGCGTCACCAATTCCATTTACGAAAAATTTAAAGGACATTCAATCCTCATGCTTCAGCAAGATTTATATTATAAAAATCAAAGTCATATGCCATTTGAAGAGCGCCTGCTGACCAATTATGATCATCCGCTTGCATTTGACAATGACCTGATGATTGAGCATGTAGAAGCGCTGCTAAAGTACGAGTCCATTGAAAAACCGATTTATGATTTTAAACTAAACACACGTTCAGAAGAGACGGTACATGTTGAACCCAAAGATGTCATCATCGTTGAAGGAATCTTTGCTCTTGAAAACGAACGTCTAAGAAACTTAATGGATATTAAACTGTATGTGGATACTGATGCAGATCTTCGGATCATTCGCCGTATTTTACGTGATACGAAAGAAAGAGGCAGATCGATTGATTCCGTGATTGAACAATATGTATCTGTCGTCAGACCGATGCACAATCAATTCATTGAACCGTCAAAACGATACGCGGATATCATCATCCCAGAAGGCGGTCAAAATCATGTGGCCATTGATCTCATGGTGACAAAAATTCAAACGATTCTTCAAAACCGCGGAGAGTAAATGGTGGAGAAGAACAAAGACCTTTACGACGTAAAGGTCTTTTCAACATCATGCTCTTGTAGTCAATACTTTAGTAATGGCTAGTCCGAAATCATCGGTGAGCATTGTAAGAAACAGCCCTCTGAATAAAAGATTTGATATGATAGGAAAACAATGCTGCGAAATGAAGACAGGAAAATCACGATGGGATGCTGAAAGTTTCAGTTATTCCTGCTTTGTAAAAGTATATTAAAAAAACGACAAACAAATCATCACAAATTTTCAAACAATTCTTGATCAAAATGCAATTTTGTAATAATATAGCATAGACATATCGTACACTGACCATATTATGTATTGGAAGATGGAGAATGGATAAGCTATTCTTCTACATATGATCGAAATGGCCGAACGAGGTACAGGAGCTTCCTGTGCCTTTCCACAGTTTGTGCGATGAAGATAATACATCATCATGAGACCGCTGCTGTTCCTGCCTAATAAAAAGGCATAATAGTTGCATCTAAAAGGGACGCCATGTAAGATGGACTTTTACGAATATGGGACAGAAGGAATGAGGGCCGGAATATGTCCTCATTCTTGTATATTTCAGTCGTCACTCACATGCAGAAAGCTTGTATGATGAGGATTAATAGAAGGAGTGAATGATTCATGGCACAAGAGAAAGTATTTCCAATGACAGAAGAAGGAAAGCGCAAATTAGAAGAAGAGCTTGAATATTTGAAAACGGTTAAACGTAAAGAGGTTGTAGAGCGTATTAAAATCGCTAGAAGTTTTGGAGACCTCTCTGAAAACTCGGAATATGATTCTGCTAAAGAAGAGCAAGCGTTTGTAGAAGGTCGTATTACAACGCTTGATAATATGATTCGTAATGCCAAAATTATTGAAGATGAAGGTAACTCAAATATTGTTTCACTCGGTAAAACGGTGACATTCGTTGAATTACCAGACGGTGAAGAAGAGTCTTATACGATTGTAGGAAGTGCAGAAGCTGATCCGTTTGAAGGCAAAATTTCAAACGATTCACCAATTGCAAAAAGCCTTTTAGGCAAACAAGTAGACGACAAAGTCACGGTTCAAACACCTGGCGGAGAAATGTTCGTCCAAATTGTAAAAATTTCATAATTACGTTTATACGATAAACACCTCGTCCACAATAGGGACGAGGTGTTTTTATGCTGAAAACAAGAAGAATCCAATGGACAGGTGTCATTATTTTTATCTTATTGCTCGGTCTCCTATTTAGACTAGCGGAAATTCAGTTGTTTTTCACGGAATCTTTTTCAAAGCTTGATATTAATTTGATCCAAGAAAGTGTCAGGCAGCGGACAGAAGAAGTAGTCATTTCAGACGGACGCGGCGAATTTTTAGATCGGAACGGCGAGGCACTTCTCACAAAAGAAGAGCCTGCAGTCATCATATTTCCTTTCCTGCAATATGACCTGCCTCACTTAAAACAAACCGCTTCTATACTTGAGATGGAAGAAGATGAATTGAAGAGCCAGCTGACAGAAACGAAGAAACCACTCATTTTAAAAGATGATGTCACGAAAAAAAAGCTGAAAGACATCAATGATATGAAATATTCAGGTGTTTACGGCGTATATATGAAAGAGAAGGACAAAAAAAGACTTGCCCTCCACACATTAGGTTTCACAAGCGAGAATCCAGAACTCTTGAGAAAACGTTATCCGGACAAAAAAGAGCTTTCGATTCGCACTGAGATCGGTACATTCGGTTTGGAAAGTACATTTGACGAATTTCTATTACCAGAGCAAGACACAAAATTGTTATATCATGTGGACGGAAGGGGAAACCCTTTGTTTGGGATGGACGTCAAATATACAGCAGAAGCTCATTCGTTTTATCTGCTGCAAGTGCAGACAACTATGGACGAAGACATGCAGAGGAAAATGGAGAATGTTCTCAAAGCGCAAGGTGTTGAAAAAGGCGGAGCGGTTCTGCTCGACATTCAAAATAGCAGTGTGCTGGCGATGGCGAGTGTTCCAAATGTGACCAGCAAAAACCGGCATGAGGCAAGAAATTACATGCTGACCGCAATGGCTCCCGGTTCTGTATTTAAAACGGTCGTACTTGCCGCAGCGATTGAAAAAAACTTGAACCAGCCACAAACGATGTATGATTGTCGAAAGAATTTATATGGAGAGCCAGAAGGAAAGCAGGAAGTACTGAATTTGTCTGAAAGCTTTGCGCAAAGCTGTAATTATACATTTGCGACACTCGCTGAGCAGCTCATCCAAACAGATGATCAAATCATTGAAAAGACAGCTTCAAAGCTTGGGCTTGTGGATCGAGCCGGTTGGGAAGGGGATGTATACCATAAGCAACAATTCAAACAGTTTGATCGTGAAGAAACAGGCAGTGTGTGGGGAGATAAAAGAGACAAGCATGTCAAAAAAGCCATTGCGCAAACGGCGATTGGTCAAAAAAATGTCAAAACAACCCCCTTACAAATTGCCAATATGATGGCAACGATTGCAAGGGGCGGAGAACGAAAAGAAGTGAGGATTGCAGATAAAGTGATGTATCAAAACGGAACAACGATGCTATCCTTTCAAAACAAACGACCTGATGGTGACAGTATTGACCGCTATACAGCTCAAACCTTGCAAAAGTACTTAAGGCAGGTGGTGACCTCTGACAAAGGAACAGGAAGAAGATTTCAAGACCTGCCGTTCCATATAGCAGGGAAATCAGGCACTGCCCAAACCGGCAGCAAAGATAAACAGGGGAATCCACTTTATCACAAGTGGTTTGCCGGATACTTTCCGGCAGAAAAACCAAAATACGCTCTGGTTGTTGTTCACCTTGATGAGGAAAGTGGCCGGGCTAAGACAAATGAAGCGTTTTATGATATTGTAAAAAAGGTCAATGAAATTGAAAAGAAACAGACATAGAACATCCCTTCATGTCATGTTAGAATAGTAACGACTTAGGGAACAGAGGCAAAGGAGTGCAGAGATTTTGAGTAGAAATTCTCGATTTGAACATCGTGATAAGCGCAGAAAGGCGAATATGGTGCTTAACATATTAATTGGTATCGTTGTGGTGCTTATTTTGGTTGTCGCATCGAGTTTGTTAATTTTTAATAGACCACCGAAAGATGTAGCCAACGAACCATCAAAAACAGCACCTGCATCGAGTGAAAATAAACAAAACTCAGAAGAAGATGTGAAAGATCAAAAGAAAGACACATCCGATGATGCGGATGCAAAAAAAGACGATTCATCTGACAAAAAAGACGATACAAAGAAAACAGATGAAGAAGAAGAGCCAAACAAAGATGCGTTAAAAGACGCCACAGAAACAGATGGCGGTAAAACAAGTGACGTAGATAAAACATATGAAAACGATAACTGGGAGCCTGTAGGAACAGAGCAATCGGGATCACATACAGCAACCTATGATGCTAACTCAAAAGACTGGAAAGAAATGATCAAAGCCATGTCCTATGCGACAGGAATCTCAGAAGACCAAATGACTGTTATTTGGTTAGGAAATAACGGAGGACCTCAAGATGCAAAAGGAACCATCCGTGATAAATCAACAGGTGAACGCTACCGTGTAGAAATTACGTGGGTGGATGAAAAAGGCTGGAAACCTGTGAAGGTTGAAAAATTAAAATAAAATAAAAAAGATGTATGCAAAAAGGCTAAAATGAACTTCATTTTAGCCTTTTTCTTCTTTTCAGCGTGATAGAAAACCTTTGCAGTCTAGAAAGGACTAGCACCGGCGCATAGACCTGACTGCCTACACGCTGATCTTTTTTTATGAGATATTCGCTTTAAAATGAACAACTGCTGTATACAAAATCTTATCATCAATGACAGTTGTTTGATGACTTACAGAATGAACAGTCAGCAAGATCGCCTGATTATGTTCAATTTGTTTTTGGATCTTTTGTTCAAGTTCTTTTAAAGACGTTGCTTCAAAAAATTCAATTTTGTCCTTTAAAAAATCCAGTTGAAAATCCATTTCATTCATCCCTCCATGCTCTAGATTCATCATAATCTCTCCCATTCAAAAGGGCAAATATTTTTCTACCCCGCCCAGTATTTTTTAGTAGGAAAGAATCAGAAGATGTGGTAGGATAGGAACTGTTCGACGGAATAAAACATACTATACGGATAGGAATAAATAGATAAAGTGGAGGGAAAGAAAAATGGGACGTGAGTTTCTTTCTTTATTTGATCATTGGGCTGAATCTTATGATGACACGGTAAGTGGTCATGACGAGCAGTATAAAGAAGTGTTTCGCCGGTATCCGGCCATTCTAAAAGAGATTACTCGCCGTGCAGGTCAACATGTCATTGAGTTTGGAAGCGGCACAGGAAACCTAACGGCGGCACTGCTTCAAGCAGATAAGAAAGTGTTTGGCATTGAACCTTCAGAGGCCATGAAGAAAGCGGCTCTTCAAAAAGGAATACCAGATGTATTTCATGACGGGGATTTTTTATCGTTTCCATCTCCACCTTTTGAGCCAGATACGATCGTCAGTTCATATGCTTTCCATCATTTAACGGACGACGAAAAAAAACAAGCCATCCACACCTATGGCAACATCCTTCCCTCAGGTGGTAAAATAGTCTTTGCTGATACAATGTTTCAAAATCAAGCAGCACATCAAGCTGAAACGAACAAAGCGAAAGCCGCTGGATTCGATCAGCTTGCAGAGGATTTAGAAACGGAATATTATCCATCCATAGGTGTGTTAAAGCAAATCTTTGAAGAAGAAGGTTTTAGCACATCTTTTCATCAAATGAATGATTTTGTGTGGATCGTAGAAGCGAAGAAAAGGGAATGAAAGGATGTTTTTGATTTGAAAATCGCAGTGATAGGTGCAATGGAAGAAGAAGTGACGATTTTAAGAGACCAACTAAAGAATGCCACACAAGAAAACATCGCTGGGTGTGAATTTACAACAGGTGTTTATGAAGATAAAGAAGTGATTTTATTAAAATCAGGGATTGGAAAAGTAAATGCAGCGGTCAGCACAACACTTCTGCTTGACCGCTTTCAGCCAGATTATGTGATCAATACAGGATCAGCTGGCGGTTTCCATCACTCATTAAATGTAGGTGATATTGTCATCTCTACAGATGTTAGACATCATGATGTGGACGTGACGATCTTTGATTACGAATATGGACAAGTGCCAGGATTACCAGCTGCTTTCATCGCAGATGATCAGCTTGTGAAGCTGGCAGAGGAATCTGCTTCAGAAATCGATCATATTCAAGTGGCAAAAGGAACGATTGCAACAGGAGATTCATTTATGGATGATCCTAGTCGTGTCGCGTTTGTGAGAGAGAAATTTCCAGAGCTGTATGCAGTGGAAATGGAGGCAGCAGCAGTTGCGCAAGTTTGTCATCTATTTGAAACGCCATTTGTGGTCGTTCGAGCGTTGTCAGATATTGCTGGGAAAGAATCCAATATCTCTTTTGATCAATTTCTAGAGCAAGCAGCGATTCACTCAACAGACCTTGTCCTGCGTATGATAAAGCAAACACAATAAAAGAAGGGGTTTCCCCTTCTTTTCCATACAAAGGAAGGGATTTATATGGCTGTCATACATGATATTACGGAATTAATTGGCCACACACCGCTTTTAAAACTGTCAGGGATGGGTGTGCCGGCAGGTGTTGATGTTTATGCAAAACTTGAAATGATGAACCCAGGCGGAAGTATTAAGGATCGCTTAGGTGATATGCTGATTAAAGAAGCGCTGGCATCGGGCAAACTGCGCCCAGGCGGAACCATTATTGAAGCAACTGCAGGAAACACAGGCATCGGGCTTGCGCTAAGTGCAAGAAAACATCAATTGCATCCGATCTTCTGTGTACCAGAACATTTTAGTCAAGAGAAACAACAGCTCATGAAGGCGCTTGGTGCAGAGATTATTCATACACCAAGAAAAGATGGGATGAAGGGTGCGATTGATCGAGCCCTTGAACTAGAGGCAAGCCTTGACAATGCTTATTGTGTCTTACAATTTAAAAACCAAGTAAATCCATTGACTTACTATAAAACGCTCGGGCCAGAAATATGGTCTGACCTCCAGGGAAACATAGACGTGTTTGTAGCAGGAGCGGGCTCTGGCGGAACGTTTCAAGGCTGTGCTGCCTATTTAAAAGAGCAGAAAGAAGCGCTAAAAACAGTGATCGTGGAACCAGAAGGATCTATTTTAAATGGCGGAAAGCCGGGACCGCATAGAACGGAAGGAATTGGCCTTGAATTTATTCCAGATTATATGGAATCGACTTTATTTGACGAGATTTATACCGTCAGTGACGATGATGCTTTCCGAATGGTGAAAGAAGCAGCTGAAAAGGAAGGTGTTCTGCTCGGAAGCTCGTCTGGAGCCGCTCTATTTGCCGCTTTAGAGGAAGCGAAAAAGGCATCACCTGGGACGGTGATCGTGACTATTTTTCCTGATAGCAGTGAGCGTTATCTAAGTAAAGGTATTTATGAGGGAGGAAAATAAAATGAAGCCAAAAACAATGATGATTCATAGTGGAATCACTGGTGATGAAAAAACAGGAGCCGTGTCTGTTCCCATTTATCAAGTCAGCACCTATAAGCAGCCTAAAGCAGGCGAGCACACAGGATATGAATATTCCAGAACTGCGAATCCAACAAGAACAGCACTGGAAACAGTCATTCGTGATCTTGAAGGCGGGGCAAACGGCTATGCATTCGGTTCAGGGATGGCTGCAATTACAGCTGTGATGATGCTGTTTAACAGCGGAGATCATATCGTACTGACTGACGACGTGTACGGCGGAACCTATCGTGTGATGACAAAGGTGCTCAACCGGATTGGCATTAAAGCCACATTTGTAGACACAAGTGATCCTGAAGCGGTGAAAAAAGCAATTTTACCAGAAACAAAAGCCGTCTATATTGAATCACCAACCAATCCATTGCTGAAAATGACCGATCTACAAGCCATAAGCCGGATCACAAAAGAAGCTGGCATCTTGATGATTGTCGATAATACGTTTTTTACCCCATATTTTCAAAAGCCGATTTCATATGGGGCTGACATTGTCTTGCACAGTGCCACAAAATATTTAGGCGGCCATAGTGATGTGGTGGGCGGACTTGTCGTGACAGCTACTGAAGAGCTTGGTGAAGAACTGCACTTTGTTCAAAACTCTACAGGCGGTATTCTTGGACCGCAAGATGCGTGGCTTCTAATGCGAGGGATGAAAACGCTCGGACTAAGAATGGAAGCACATCAACAAAACGCGCAGAAAATCGCTGAGTTTTTAGAACAGCATCCTGCGATTACACGTGTCTATTACCCAGGTTTAAGCGCTCACCCAGGTCATGAGCTTGCAAAAACTCAAGCAACAGGCTTTGGCGGTATGATTTCTTTTGATATTGGAAAAGAAGAAAATGTCGACGTGTTTTTAAGCCAATTGAAATTGTTTACAATCGCAGAAAGCCTAGGGGCGGTTGAAAGTTTAATCTCTGTTCCTGCTCGCATGACCCATGCATCCATTCCAAAAGAGCGCAGAGAAGAGCTTGGTATCACAGATGGTTTAATCCGTATTTCTGTCGGTATTGAGGATATTGATGACTTATTACATGATATTGAACAAGGGCTCGACGCAGTAACGAATGGATAGATTTACATGCCCCTCGCTTTCTCTCACTATGGTAAGCTATCAATAGACATTGATAACGGGAAGGTGAAACAAGTGAAGAAAAAGTGGGATGGTTTAGTGACAGATTACAAGCAATACGCTTTTATTTTGCTTGCTGTTAGCACCTTTTTATATATTGGTACGATTTTACCGAATCAGCACCTAGAAGCATCACCAAAAATGCTGATGCTGGCAGTTGATTGTGTTTTCCTATTGGCTGCTTTTCTTTGCGTGAAACGTGCGATCTTTTTTCAAAAAAAGCTACAAGAACTAGATGAAGATTAAGCAAAAAGTCTCCTCATATGATGAGGAGACTTTCAGCGTGTAGACAAACCCTCGCATTCTTTGTCAGTCCTGTGTGCCGGTGCTCACGAATGTCAAATTCGCTCCGCGCCGGTACTCGTCCTTCCTAGAATTCAAAGGTTTTCTATCACGCTGAAAAGAAGACAAAGGGCTAAAATCAAGTTCATTTTAGCCCTTTGTCAACATTCTGAAGTTTCCTCATGTGGTGAGGAAACTTTTTTTAATTACACTGGATAATCGGACAAGAATCACTGTAGAAATTTAGTCAAACACACAAAAATCATCTAATTTACTAAAAACAGGTTTACAAAATGGTGCTTGCTGGATATACTTACAAAGTAATTAAAAACGTAAAGGAGGCTGAAGAATATGTTATTCGTATCTACTTGTGATCAATTCAACAACCAATTTCATCATGTCATCAGCCTGTGGAAGAGCTCGTGTCCTTCCTTTACCTTTTACGGTTCACGCTACAAAACTGTTTAAGTAAACGAGGATTTCACGTATCATCCATCGCAGGTTAGAAGACACTGTCTTTTGATCTGCATTTTTGTGTGCCCGCAGGTCAACTGATAAAGAAGATCTGCGGGCTATTTCGCGTGCTGCGAACTGAAGGGAGGTGAGCGTATATGACAATCCATTTATTTTTTATCACATTGACGATCCAACGTAAATACAAGGACATTGAAACCGTTCTTTATGAACAACAAGTCGAAACATTTTATGAAGAAATGAAGCAGAAACAACTAAAGTACATGAACTAAAAAGGACAATAAAAACATGAAAAGGAGGAGATTGACATGTTTATGATGCTTGCAATGCTTGATTGTTATACAAGGGAGAAGGACCAGGTTTAGACACGCTCCACATTGATCACCTGCACATATGATAACCGTAAAAGGAGATTGTGAGGTGATCAATGAATGTCGATGTCACCATATATGAGGTTTCCGTCAGTGGGGCACGGGTATGCGTCTATTCCGCATTCTTTAAAGCACGGGTACGGCAATCCATACAGAATGCAAAGAGAGCAAGAAGAAATGCTCAGACGCTATATGTACAATTATCCAACCTATTGGTATTAAAGAAAAGGAGCAGGAAACGTCATCGTTTCCTGCTCCTTTTACATTAGCAAATCCAGCTTGCACCGATGATGATTAACAAAATGAACAGTACAACAAGCAATGCGAATCCGCCTGCAAAACCGCCACCGTAGCCACCGCAGTAGCCTCCAGAATAACCGCCAAAGCCCATAATCTAGCACCACCTTTATCTAATCAAGATACATTCATAAAATATGCAGCTCATGCAGAAAACGAAATCAATCTGAGCACAATTAATGAAAATGCCTATTTGTTTAAATATTTTTCATTACGTGCGAAACATTTTCAGAAAAGGTGCCGTCTAATAAAAGACAAAGAAATTAGGACTAGGTCTTAACTTTTGTTAGGCGAGAGCCGATATGAAAAGTAAGAAAATTCGTAAATAGTTTTATTTACTGGTGCAAAGCAGGTGTTGACATTGATTCAAAGCTGGATTGGAAAACAAATGAGGGAACCAAAGGGCTTGTTATCAAAATGGGTTGCCCGCTATATGGAAAAAAATCATCATAATATCAATCAATGGACGATTCAACTCTTAAATATACAAGAAAACGACCGGATTTTAGAAATTGGTACTGGAAGAGGTATGACATTATCTAAAGTAGCGGAAAAACTTGACCGAGGAAAAGTATATGGAATCGATGCTTCGCGTCATATGGTAAAATACGCGAAAAGAAAACATAAGAGACTTGTCGAGCAGGAAAAAGCCGTTATCACACTTGGAAAAGCTGAGCAATTACCTTTTGAAGACAGATCATTCAATAAATTGTTCACAGTGCAGACCATCTATTACTTGCCAGATATCGAACAAGTCATGAAAGAGGTATATCGTGTTCTTCAAGTGGATGGAGAAGTATTCTTATCTTTTCAAAAGCAGGAACTAATGAAGGAACAAAAACGCTCACAGTCTCTTTCAACGTACAGTGAAGAAGACATCAGCTGTCTTTTTTCAGCGTATCACTTTAGAGACGTCTCTGTTTACCATTATGATACATACATCTGTATCAAAGCCTTAAAATGATGAAAATATTTCCCAGGTAATGAACAAGCACTCAAAAAAAGGCTCTTCGCCAGAAGGGCCTTTTTTGCATGTAGGAATTGATCATTCATCAATAAAAAAGACTCTTCACAAGAAGAGTCTTTTGCATTCATTTCATATGTAGGGGCCAGCCAGGTGTGTAAGGAATGATAGTATATATAAGGAATTTGTTTGTCGATTAAGGATACCTGTCTGGCTTATTCCTTATATCGACAATGTTCTGCAAATGTTTAGCTTTTTTTTCAATATTTTCTTTTTTATTTGACTGGAAAATACATTTTTCTCTCCTAGATAGACATTTGTCACTTATTTTTTGAGTCAATGTGCGGTTAAAAGAAGGAAAAAGCCCGAGAAAGAGAGAATTTTGGAGAGACTTCATTTTTAAACAAAAAGGGAGGAATGAAAACATGTCGGGAAACAAAGGTGTCGTTTACAAAGGAGCAGGAAATGTAGCAGTTGAGGATATTGGATACCCTGATTTGGTTTTAAGGGATGGCCCTGGTGTACCTAAAGCCAATGTTGGACGTAAGTGTGAGCATGGCGTCATTTTAAAAGTAGTGACAACAAACATTTGCGGGAGCGACCAGCATATGGTAAGAGGGCGCACAACTGCGCCTGAAGGACTTGTCCTTGGTCATGAAATTACTGGTGAAGTCGTTGAAGTTGGACGAGATGTAGAGTTTATCCAAAAGGGTGATCTCGTATCAGTTCCGTTTAATATTGCCTGTGGCCGTTGCGTCATGTGTAAGGAACAAAAAACCCATGTGTGTTTAAATGTGAACCCCGATCGACCTGGCTCAGCTTATGGTTATGTAGATATGGGCGGATGGGTTGGCGGCCAATCAGAGTACGTCATGGTGCCATATGCTGATTTCCAGCTGCTTAAATTTCCGGACAAAGATCAGGCGATGGAGAAAATACTTGATTTGACAATGCTTTCCGATATTTTCCCGACAGGTTTTCATGGTGCGTATTCGGCTGGCGTAAAACCAGGCTCTACTGTCTATATTGCTGGTGCAGGGCCAGTAGGTCTTGCAGCAGCGCATTCCGCTCAGCTCCTTGGCGCTTCTGCTGTCATCGTCGGCGATCTCAATGAACAAAGGCTCGAGCAGGCGAGAAGCTTTGGCTGCGAAACGATTAATTTACGAAAACATGATCGAATCGGTGAACAAATGACAAACATCCTTGGAGAGCCAGAAGTCGACTGTGCGGTCGATTGTGTCGGCTTTGAAGCTTCAGGTCATGGAGATCAAGGAGAAGCACCAGCCACCGTTTTAAATACAATTATGGATATTACCAAAGTTGGCGGTAAGCTTGGAATTCCAGGACTTTACGTCACAGAAGATCCAGGTGCTGTGGATGAAGATGCAAAAGTTGGATCTCTGAAAGTGCGAATTGGACTTGGCTGGGCCAAAGCCCATACCTTTGTGACAGGCCAAACCCCTGTCATGCAATATCACCGCAGCTTGATGAAATCTATTTTAAGCGGAAGAGCACAAATCGCCAAAGCCGTTAATGCAACCGTCATTTCCCTTGATCAAGCCCCTAAAGGATATAGCGATTTTGATTCGGGTGTGGCGAAGAAATTTGTGATTGACCCGCATGGCATGATTTCTAAATAATGATCCATCGAAAAAAACTTACAGGATTTTTCCTGTAAGTTTTTTTGTTTATAAATATAAAAAGACCTATACTGTTCTTCTATATTTCATAACGTGGTAAAATGAGTAAATTGGAAAAAATGATCTTTAGTTGAAAGACATACCATAAAACAGTTGGCAATGATTGGACAGGATTTTGATAGATAGGAAGAATAGAGGAGAGATTGCGATTGCTAAAAGTACAAAACATCATCAAAAATTATGAAGGTAAACAAGTATTAAAAGGGGTTAGCTTCCACTTAAAACAAGGTGAATCATTTGGACTGTTGGGCCCTAATGGTGCAGGGAAATCAACCTTAATCGGTATCATGACAGGACTTATACATGCAACGAGCGGGACTATTACGATTGGAGGCATTGATCTACATAAAGAAACAAAGCATGCACAGCAATTGATTGGCATTGTTCCGCAAGAGATCGCTTTATATTTAGATATGTCAGCAAAAGAAAATTTAACGTTTTGGGGGAAAATGTATGGACTTAAAGGAGAAGAATTAAAAAGCAGAGTACAAGAAATCCTTGAATTAATTGGTCTGGGCAATAGAGCGAATGATAAGGTGAAAGTATTCTCAGGAGGGATGAAAAGAAGAGTGAATATCGGATGTGCGATTTTGCATCGGCCAAAACTATTAATAATGGATGAGCCTACAGTGGGTATAGACCCGCAATCCAGAAATCATATATTAGAAACAGTTAAAACGTTAAATAGTGAAGGAATGACGATTATTTATACGAGTCATTACATGGAGGAAGTCGAATATCTATGTGAAAAAATAGCTATTATGGATCAAGGTTCTTTCATTAAGGTAGGTGATTTAAGTGAATTGGCTGAGCTTGTTGGAGAAAAGAGAGAAATCATTTTTACGATTAAATGTGAACAAGGACAAAAGGATATGGAGCGAGTGTGCCAATATATAAATGAATACCACCCATTGAATGACTTTACGGTGCAGGAAAATCAAATCAAATTATTTGATGACAATCCTCAGCATTTACTAAGTCAACTTATTCAAGGTGTAACCGCATTACATGTTCAATTAATTTCAGCAGAAGTTGTAGAACCAAATTTAGAAAATGTATTCTTGTATTTAACAGGTAAGAAATTACGAGACTAGACCGAATAGAGGTAAGTATATGAGTATTTGGGTTGTACTGAAAGATCTATTATTGTTTTTTAGGGATAAGAAAAGCTTTTTTACACTTTTTTTTATGCCTATCATATTAATTGCTATTTTAGGTGCAGCATTTGGAGATAACATGAAGAAAGATAGCGAAATTAGGATCAATTCATTTCGAGTAGGAATAACAGATCAAGATAAGTCCGCTAGAAGTAAAATGTTTCTTTCAACATTGTCTAAGAGTGAACTCAGTGACATATTTGAAGTGAAGGTCACCTCGAAAAATCAGCTAGAGAAAGATTTAAATAGTAGAGACATTACAATGGGTATAATCATCAAGCCGAATTTTGAAAAAAGCCTATTAAATCATGATCATGTGCAATTGAATATTTTGAAAGGACCTAATTCAAGCTTACAGGAAATGGTCCTAGAAAATGTGGTTTTGCAATTCTTTCAAAATTATCATATGAATCGTATTCTGGTGCCGTTGAATCAAGGTAAAGAAGTGGAGGTCGTGTCTGATCAACTGAAAAAAGAACTAGTGAACGAAAGGAATATTCATATCAACAGCCAGCCGATTACATCCTTCCAATACTACGCAGGCGGGATGGGTGTGCTTTTTTTATTAATGACTGTTGTTTTCTTGGTTGGCAGTATGATAGAGGAAAAAGAAGAAGAAGTTTATAAAAGACTACTAGTATCAAAATTAAACAATACTAGTTATATCATTGGAAAGTTATTGGGCATTATTTTAATGAGTATGATTCAACTTGCGGTCATTATTTTATTTACTAGCTTTGTCTTTAAGGTGAACTGGGGAGAGCCTTTTACTGTTGTTATGATCGGATGTAGTTTTATATTAAATGCTGCGGGTTTCGGGGTGCTGATTGGTTCTTTTATCAAAAGAGAAAAAACGTTTAATAGTGTGGGGATTTTAGGCACTCAAGTGTTAGCTGCTTTAGGCGGGAGTATGGTGCCCTTATACTTATTCCCACAATGGGTGATTGATACCAGCTATTTTTTACCTAATTCTCTTGCACTTCAAATGTTTTTGAAAAGTATGGCAGGTGCTGATTTTAGTGAAATACAAAACGGATTATTACTTAGCTGTGGGATGGGAATGGCTTTCTTCATCATTGCTTTATTAAGAATGTCTTTTGAAAGGAAGCATCGTTATGCATAAAATATTAGCCATTATCACGTTAAAGTTAAAAGAAACATTAAAGTCCCCATTGACCCTCATTTTTTTATTTGTGATGCCAATTGTTTTTAGTTTTATCTTTGGTAGTACCGCATCTGATACAAAGAAACCGACAGTTGCTTTTATTCTAGAGCCCAGTCAAGGTAAACTAGATCAAGAAATTTTTCAAATTCTCGAAAAAAACACCAAATTTCTCTGGGTAAAGGCAACTGAAAGCGACGCAAAAGATTTAGTATCTGAAGAAAAGGTAGTTGCGTCTGTGAAAGTCGTAAACCAATTAAAGTCCCATCTAAAAGAAAATAAAGAGATTTTTGATGTGACAGTTTATAAAAAAACTGAAGAATATGCAGTCTTATCTCCCTATTTAAAAGAGACAGCTGCCATCATTTATCAAATCAATCAGGGTGTGAAAGAGCAGAAAAGTGTTTCTCTCACCAATGCATTGAACAAGTTAAATGAATCTGGTACGATTTCATTGGCCGAAAAAAATCAAAATGGTCAAGCAAGCCAACAACCAAATTTGATACCGCTTGGCTTTACCATTATGTTTATGATGTTTGCGATTTCAAGCTCTTTGTCATCTATACATTCGGAGTATAAAAATTATACATGGCAAAGATTGCTTTCGAGTCCAATCCATAAAATATATGTACTTCTGGGCTATTTAATGGCATATTTCCTTCTTGGATGGATACAATTGGGTGTTCTTTTGACCATCTTATCTATTTTCTTTAATGTCTACTTAGGCAACCTGTTTCTTATCTTATTGTTCGGATCATTTGTTATAGGCCTTGTCGTAAGTTTAGGATTTATGATAGCTACTTTATCTCAAACAAAAAAACAAGCTGAAATCTTTAGTGCAATTGTCATTGTAGGATCGTGCATGCTGGGTGGTATTTATTGGCCTTTAGATATCGTTCCAGACATTATGAAGAAGATTTCTTTGACTATACCGCAAACATGGATGATGTCTGGTTTTGGTGAGATCATGAGCGGCAATGTTAATCTTTCTATCTTATTATTAGATGCGACGGTTTTAATTGCTTTTACGGTGGTCTTTATGATCATTGGTTTGAAGAGTATCAGATCCTATTAATCCTTTGTATTTACATTGTATCTTCTAAAAAGCCCTCTATAGCTATGTAGAGGGCTTTTTGTATACATGTGATTTACTTAAAATGATTGGATAACTCGTTAATATTTTCTGAGGTACAATGGTGAAAGAAATTGAAGGCTGCCCAAATAAATATTTCACATTACCCATTGAGAAGGATATATTCCTCTGTTAAATCAACAAACGCCTTCAAAGCAGGAGACATCCATTTATTTTTATGCCAGAATAGTTGGATTTTCGTTGTGAGACAGGGTCCCATCCAATTGATTTTAATCATATGGCCTTCTGTTATTTCTCTTTTTATAGAAATTTCGGGAAGTACAGCAATTCCTAAACCAGCCATTACACATTTTTTTATGGCTTCTACATCTGCTAGTTCTAGTTTACTTCTCGGTTTTGCTCCTGCCTGTGTCAAAGAGTGTTCGAAGGCATAACGATAATCGCAGTCTTCGGTTAACAACAATCTTTGCTCGTCTAAATCGATAGGATATACTTTTTGTTTTTTGCTCAATGGATTTGTTGGACAGCATACAATCGCCATCGGTTCATCTTTTAATTCTTTTACAATTAAATGTGAGGATACGACAGGATTCATCGATAATAGGGCGACATCAATTTGTCCTTCCAGTAATAGATTTAAAACATCCTTTTCAGCTATTCCGGGACGAAAAATCAGTTCTACTTTAGGATACGTTGTTTGAAAGTCCGTTAAAATATGAGGAAGTCGATAGGTACATTGTGTTTCAGATGCACATATTCTCAAAATGCCGCTTGGCTCACTCATCCCACCAACAGCCTCTAATGCTTCTCCTGTTAAACCTAAAATCTTATCCGTATAATCTTGAAACTTCATGCCAGCTTCAGTTAAAATGACCCTTTTTCCAAGCCTTTCAAATAGAGGGGTTCCTAGCTCTTCTTCTAATGCAGCGATATTCGCCGTGATACTAGATTGAGCATAGCCAAGTATTTGTGCTGTTTTTGTAAAGTTTAATACTTTTGATGCTGTTTGGAACATCATCAGTTGCTTTATTTCCAACGTCAATCCCTCCTAAATCGGATGAGCCGATTGATGCAATCAGAAAACTTCTATAGATAGATCATAACATTTTTACTATGATAAAAGTAGGCGCTTTCATTATTTAGAATGTTCAGATTTTATAGGGGGGATGGCTTTGTTTGAAACGATTGTCAATTCAATAAATGACTTTTTATGGACATATATTTTAGTCGTTATGTTAATAGGGATTGGAATCTACTTTACGGTGAGAATGAAGTTTATGCAAATTGTCTTACTAAAAGAGATCTTCCGTTCTATTTTTGAAAAAGCCCCAAAAATAAAAGGGAGTCAAGACATTTCTTCAATGCAAGCTTTCTTTATCGGAGCAGCGACGAGGATTGGAACTGGAAATATGGCAGGTGTTGCTATTGCCATCACAGTTGGTGGTCCTGGAGCTATTTTCTGGATGTGGTTTGCAGCAGTTTTAGGGGGAGCTTCTGCATTTGTCGAAAGCACACTCGCTCAAATATATAAAGTGAGAACAAGTGATGGTTTTAAAGGGGGGCCAGGCTATTATATACAAAAGCAATTTGGACTGAAATGGCCAAGTAGGATCTTTGCCTTTTCTGTTATTCTTAGTTTTGGCTTGATTTTTAATGCAGTACAAACGAACACCATCACAAATGCCTTTCGATATTCATTTGGTATCAATCCAATTGGTATGGGGGTATTCGTAACCATTCTTACGGCTCTCATCATTTTTGGTGGTGTAAAGAGAATTGCCCGCTTTACCCAAATCATTGTGCCAATCATGTCCTCGTTTTATATTATCTTAGCACTTTATGTGATTGTGACAAATATCGCTGATGTACCCGCAGCATTAGCAAGTATTATGAAAAGCGCGTTTGGATTAGAGCAAATGGTTGGAGGCGGAATCGGCGCTGCAATAATGAACGGTGTCAAACGCGGTTTATTTTCCAATGAAGCAGGAATGGGAAGTGCGCCAAATGCAGCAGCAGCTGCCCATGTTTCGCACCCAGTAAAACAAGGGTTTGTTCAATTATTAGGTGTATTTTTTGATACATTAGTTGTTTGTAGTTGTACAGCATTTATTATTATGCTATCAACAGTAGAAACAGCAGGTGATTTGTCAGGTATTGAAATTACTCAAGCTGCAATGGCGCAGCATTTCGGTTCTTGGGCTAGTATTTTCTTAGCATTTGCGATCTTTACTTTTGCATTTAGCTCCATTGTAGGTGGCTACTATTACGGTGAAGCCAATATCGGTTTTATTCATAACAGTGCATCCGCGCTATTCGTGTATCGAATCACTGTTTTAATGATGATCATGTTTGGTGCTCTCGCCAACTTACAAATCGTTTGGACGTTAGCGGACTTGTCGATGGCGATTATGGCTATTGTTAACTTGGTTGCCATTGCGATTTTAGGCAAATTTGCTTTTGCGGCTCTAAATGATTACATGGGACAAAGAAAGGTAGGAAAGAACCCTGTTTTTTACGCTTCTACCATTCCAGGTTTAAAAGGAATAGAATGGTGGGGAGCAGAAAAACAAGCGATTAAATCAACAAATGAAGGGGTAGAAAATCAATGATAAATTTTGAATATGATTGTCATACGAAAATGATCATGGGGACTGGAAAATCTAAAGATATTGCCTCTATTGTAGAGGACATTGTATTGCCTAGTGCTACAATTATGATTGTGACTGACCCTGGTGTAAAAAGCGCAGGATTGGTGACGCCTATTGAAGCGTATTTGCAAGAAGCTGGTTATTCCGTTGTCGTCTTTGATCAAGTATCACCAAACCCTAGAGATCATGAATGTCTAACGGGTGCAGAGCTCTTTAGAAAAGTACAAGCATCAGCGGTTATTGCGATTGGTGGAGGAAGCCCAATGGATACGGCAAAAGCCATTGCTTTATTAGGTCCAAATGGCGGTAATCCTGAAGAGTATATTGCAGGGAAGAAGGCGTATACAAATGTATCACCCTTAATTTGTATTCCAACCACTGCTGGAACTGGCTCTGAGGTGACCCGTTCATCTGTGATTACGTTAGCTACTTCACATAAAAAAATCACCTTAAAACATGCCTTGCTTCGGCCAACTATTGCGATTTTGGATCCTGCTCTTACTTCTACGGTGCCAAAAAGTATAACAGCGGCAACAGGTGTTGATGCACTGGTCCATGCGATTGAAGGCTATACATGTAAAGAAACAAACCCTATTTCTAAGGCGATGGGGGCAAGCGCAATGAAAACCATTGTGACCTATTTACCGAAGGCGTATGAAGACGGTTCTGATTTAGAAGCAAGATACAAAATGCAGGAAGGCAGTTTACTCGCTGGCTTATGCTTCGGTTCCGCTGATGTAGCAGCCGTACATTGTTTAGCCGAAGCGCTCGGCAGTCTTTATGATACGCCTCATGGTATCGCAAATGCTGTGTTTTTACCTTATGTCATACAATTTAATGCAGCTGAAAACAAATCATTGCACATAGAGCTTGCAAACATTATGGGCTTTGCAGATAAAACGGATGCAGATGATGTGGCGATTCAAAAATTAATGGATGGTATGTATACATTCACAAAGAATTTAGGTATTCCATCACTAAAAGAATTATCTTATATAAAAGTAGAAGATTTTGAAAAAATGGCTGAACTAGCAGAACAAAACAACTCTACAAAAAGCAATGTTCGTGCCGTTACGAAAGCGGACTACTTAGATATACTAAAGGCTGCTTTTTCATATAGTCATACAGAAAAAGAGCCGAATAGAATGACTGAATGATAAACACAAACTTTCCTAAACTTTACACAAGAAGCAAACGACTATGTCGTCAATATGGAGAATTACAAATATACCACCCTCCTAATGTATGATTTAGGTGGTGGTTTTTCTATGTCCCATTGGACTAGGTATCGTGTATATATGAGTGGTATGATAGACGACAACATCTCATGAGAGAAAGGATAGGATAAACGATGAATTTTCACAATAAAACAGTCGTTATCACTGGCGCAGCCAATGGAATTGGTGAATCGATCGCGTATGGCTATGCGAAAGAAGGGGCGCGTGTCGTGCTTGCGGATATTGACGAAGAGAAGGGTAAACGCTTGGAAGATCAGCTGAAAAAGGAGTCCTTTGAGGCTTTTTTTAAAAAAACGGATGTGAAACAAGAGAAGGATATTCAAGACATCATGTCGGCTGCTGTGGCTCGTTATCAAACGATCGATATTCTCATCAATAATGCAGGGGTTATGTGTACAAAATCGCCCTATGAGCTAACGGTTGATGAGTTTGATCATGTGCTGCATACAAACCTACGAGGTGCTTTTTTATGTGCAAGGGAAGCGGCACGTTATATCAAAGAGAATCCAAACGGCGGTTCCATTGTGAATATTTCATCTACCCGTGCGACCATGTCAGAGCCTCATACAGAAGCGTATGCTGCATCAAAAGGCGGGATATCAGCACTTACTCATGCGCTGGCTGCTTCTTTTAGTCAGGATCATATAACAGTAAACAGCATTTCCCCTGGGTGGATTGAAACGAAGGATGAGAAAAATTTGCGAGAAATTGACCATCAGCAGCACCTTTCCAATCGAGTAGGAACGCCAAAGGATATTGTCAAAGCTTGTTTTTATTTAACAGATGAAGACAATCAATTTGTGACAGGAACAGATTTGGTTGTTGATGGCGGTATGACGAGAAAAATGATTTATGCGGATTAACATGAAAAACATTGACGTCTTGACGGAGGCGCAGTACAATATAGAACAATTCAGCTGAAGATCGTGATGAAAAAAAAGATAAAGCGCAAATAGAGAAGAGTATGTAATGGCTGCCTCACACAGAGAACTCCGTGAAGCTGAGAAGGAGCTGGGAAGCGTTACAGAACCAAGCCTCTTAGCTCTGCACCGGATTCATTGTGATGGTGGTGCAGCGGCATTCTCCCGTTATAGAGAAGGGTTAGCGATAACCTGCTAAGGTTCATCTGGTAACAGGTGAATGAACTGAGGTGGCAACGCGGAGTCAATCCCGTCCTCAAGACAGAAATGTCTTGGGGGCGGGATTTTTTTATGACAAAAAGGAGGGCACCACGATGAAAAAACATTGGCGGGATATGAGCATGTTACTTGGAGCGATTGGTATTGCGAACATAGGAGAATGGATTTATATGATTGCTCTCCACCTGCTGATTTTTCAGGAAACGGGCTCCGTTCTTGCTGTAACAGCCGTCTATATGTTAAGACCTGTCTCGGCTCTTTTAACAAATAGCTGGTCTGGTAGTTTAATAGATAGATTGAATCAGCGGAATGTCATGATCAGTCTAGATCTATGCCGGGCCGTTCTGATTGCTTGTTTACCCTTTGCCTTATTTTCAGGCCACTTATTGATCGTATATGTGATGCTATTTCTCATTCATATGGCACAAGCCATGTTTCATCCAGCTTCGATGGTGTATATGACAGCACTAATCCCGGCGGATAAACGAAAACGGTTTAATGCCATTCGATCCTTGCTGCAGTCTGGTGGATTTTTACTCGGACCCGCCGTAGCAGGGCTGCTTTTTCTCATTGGTACACCAGTCCTTTCAATTTATGTAAATGCAATCTGCCTTTTGATATCTGCTGTTTTGACGATGTGTTTACCGATTTTGTCAAAAGCAGACGGGGCACAAAAGGGCTTTTCTCTCTCGGTATTAAAGGAAGATGCAAAACTTGTCTTTCGTTTCAGTCTCACATCCAGGCAAGTGATGGCCGTGTATTTATTATTTAGTGCCGCCATCACGGTGCTGCCGACTGCGATTGACTCACTTGAAGCAGCTTTTGCAAAGGAAGTGCTGATGTTGACCAATACCGAATATGGGTTTCTTGTCAGTGTAGCTGGAGCAGGGATTATCGCAGGGGCATGTCTCAATACGGTCATTGTCGAAAGGCTGCCTGTTTCAGTGATGCTTGGTGCGGGGAGTTTGCTTGTGGCTTTTGGATACTTGATCTATGCTTTTTCGAACACATTGACTGTCGCAGCAGCTGGCTTTTTTGTTCTCGCTTTCTTTTTAGCATTTGCAAACACCGGTTTTATGACTTTTTATCAAACGAATATCCCGGTAGAGGTTATGGGGAGAGTGGCAAGTTTTTATGCGTTATGTGAAGCTGTTCTGACGATGATGATGACAGGAATATGCGGCGCATTGGCGCATGTGTTATCGATACGTACTTCTGTCATAATCGGCTGCCTATGTATGCTTCTTATTTGTCTGTTGCTATGTTTTGTCATTTTTCGTCCATTGACTGTCAAAAAAATAGTGCATCTTACTTAGAAAATTAAAAAAATTATGTTATCATTATTTAAGTAAGTTAATTAAATTGATGAGAAAAGGAGTCTTACAAATGAAAGCACTACGCTGGCACGATCAAAAGGACATTCGACTAGAGGAAATTGACGAACCAACAGTTGCTCCAGGAAAAGTGAAACTGAAAGTAAAATGGTGCGGCATTTGTGGTAGTGATTTACATGAATATTTAGGCGGGCCGATCTTCATTCCTGTGAATGAACCTCATCCACTTACAAAAGAAAAAGCACCCATTACACTGGGACACGAGTTCTCTGGTGAAATTGTAGAAGTTGGTGAAGGCGTGAGTAATTACAAAGTAGGCGATCGAGTGGTTGTTGAACCTATTTTTGCAACTCACGGGCACCAAGGTGCTTACAACTTAGATGAAAACATGGGCTTCTTAGGACTTGCTGGTGGCGGTGGAGGATTCTCTGAATATGTATCTGTCGATGAAGAATTACTTCATTTGTTACCAGACGAAATTTCATATGAGCAAGGTGCACTTGTTGAACCTTCTGCAGTTGCTTTATATGCCGTTCGTTCTAGTAAAGTACAAGCTGGGGATACAGCAGCTGTGTTTGGCTGTGGACCAATTGGTTTACTTGTCATTGAAGCATTAAAAGCAGCTGGTGCTACTGACATTTATGCAGTGGAATTATCAAAAGAGCGCCAAGAAAAAGCAAAAGAACTTGGAGCGATCATTGTAGATCCTTCTCAGTATGAAGATGTTGTTCAAGAAATCGCACGCCGTACAAATGGTGGAGTCGATGTTTCTTTTGAAGTGACAGGTGTACCTGTTGTATTGAAGCAAGCAATCCAATCAACTAGAATTTCAGGTGAAACAGTCATTGTAAGCATTTGGGAAAAGGGCGCAGAAATTATGCCGAATGACATTGTCATTAAAGAACGTACAGTCAAAGGAATCATCGGCTACAGAGATGTTTTCCCATCTGTATTAAACTTAATGAGAAAAGGCTATTTCTCTGCAGACACACTCGTCACGAAGAAAATCAAGTTGGACGATGTGATCGAAGATGGCTTCCATGCATTAATCAATGAAAAAGATCAAGTGAAAATTTTAGTCAGTGCTGAATAAGTAGGACGAAAAAGAGAATGGCATCTACCATTCTCTTTTTTTAACGTCCAAGAGATTTTCCGTACACGCTGACTCGTTTCTCTAACAAAGCAAAAGCGAGTTCAAAGAAAATACTAAGCATCCAATAGATCAAAGCAGAGACAAGATACGTTTCTAAAAACTTGTAGCCATCATTTGCAATGATGCGCGAGATTCCCATGATTTCTAGTACACCAATTGTAAACGAAAGGGATGTGGCTTTTAACAGCTGAATGAGCTGATTCCCTAGGTTTGGCAGGGCAACCACAAACGCTTGCGGTAAAATAATGCGAATCATCGCCTGTCTAGTGGTCATGCCAACGATTTTCGCCGCTTCAAGCTGCCCTCTGTCTACTGCAAGAAGTGCGCTTCGGACCACTTCTGTTAAATGTGCGGCTGAATGCAGGCTGAAGGTGATAAGGGCAACGGTAAGCGGGGAGACCATATCCGGGTGAAAGGTCAACCCAAAAGTGCTATTCATTTTGGTCAGAACAAATGGAATGCCATAAAAGAAAGCAAACAACTGAACAATGAGAGGTGTTCCTCTAAAAAATGAGACATAGAGTGTGACCAGCTGGCGGAGCACAGGGATACGAAAGAGGCGAATGAAAGCAAAAACAGATCCAATCAAAAGGCTCACAGCCATAGAAACAAGTGCAATCAATAAGGTAAAGGGAACGCCTTTTAGAATATGTGGTATTTGGTCAATCGCAAATGATATATCAATGGTTTGCATCAAATCGCCTCCTTAGCGTGACAGGCTGGTGCGGCCTTTCACAAATTTTCTTTCCAGTAGCATCGTGATCAGTTCAATACTGATGCAAATCAGCCAATACACAATTGCAATGATGACGTACACTTCAAACATCCCTATCCCGTAGTTATTGCCTAGGATGATTTTGACCTGTCCCATCATATCAATGAGTCCGATTGTAAATGCAATGGCGGTATCTTTCACGAGATCAATGGTGTAATTTCCGAGGTTCGGAAGTGCAATGAGAAAGGCTTGCGGAATAATGATCCTCATTAATGCCTGCGTATCTGTCATCCCAACAATGTAAGCTGCTTCAAGCTGATCTTTCCCAACAAAGGAATATGCACTGCGAAAGACTTCAGATAAATAAGCGCCCGTATGTAACGAGAATGTGATCATCACAAATAACACACGATCCCAATGATTGATTTGAATTCCGGCCATGAGTAAAAGCTGAGGCAGGCCAAAATAAATCAGAAATAACTGAACAATGAGCGGTGTACTTCGTGTAAATGACAAATAAATGACCGCCAATTGTTTCAGCACTGGAATTTGTTTGATTCGAATGCAAGCAAACAGCAATCCGATGATGATGGCAAAAAACAATGACACCACAATCATAAGAAATGTGAGTGGCAGACGATCAACCACTTGTAAAAAGATTCTCAGCCAATCTCCAGCTGTAAACGTCATGGCGCTTCCTTCCTTTCTTCATATTGATAGCCTTGCTCTGATATATAGTCAATATCTTGAAAGAAATCAACGCCAAACCATTTCTTCGCAAGGTCAGGTAATGTTCCGTCTTCTATCATCTCTTGTGTCACTCGGTCCAATTCTGATGCTAGTTTCTTTTGACTAGGCTGTAAGACAAGATAAATAGGTTCCTTTGAGACAATGCCGCCCACTTTGACTTTCAGGTGAAGATGTTTTTGAATCGTATCAAAGGTCGAAATATTCATAAAAGCCGCATCGGACCGTCCACTTTCGACTCGTTTTAAATTGAGTTCGTTTGAAGGGCTTTCAATGGTCGTGAGCGGAATTTTCCGATCATTTTCTTCATTATATTGATTTAATATGGAACGAAGGCCGCCGCTAGGACTGACGGGAGCGAGCTTTTTTGATGTCATATCGTCTAGAGATTGAATATCTTGCTCTGATTCATTCACAATTAAACCTGTCATCGAATAGCCGTATGGAACCTTAGGATAAAGAAAGCGTTTTTCACGTTCAGGATTACTAAAAAACCAATTAGCCGCCATTTCAAATTTCCCAGCGCCGATCCCAATTAAATTGGATTCTTCCTCGCCAAAGATATAATCAAAATGAATGTGTGGCAAACGTTTCTCGACTTCATTTAAATAATCGATGTTATAGCCAATCGGCTCGTTGCGGTCATTTGTGGCTAAAAAAGGAGGATTGACTTCTGCGCTTAGTGCGACTTTGACAATTTGTCTGCCATCATCTGTTGTTGTTTTCACACTGCTACAGCCAATGAGAGAGAGGAGAAACAGAAGGATACTAGCGGCAGTGAATAAAGTCTTGCGCTTCATCTGTCTTCCTCCAATCCTTGCCACATCCCGCGATGAATTCTTGATAAAAATTGTTTCGTCCGTTCATGCTGAGGTTTCATCAGGACGTCTTCTGGTGAGCCTTTTTCAACGATTTCCCCATCTGCCATAAAGATCACTGTATCCGCTACATCCTTTGCAAAAGAGATTTCATGCGTCACAATGACCATCGTCATGCCTTGGCTCGCAATATCTTTCATCATTTCAAGGATTTCTCCGACCATCTCTGGGTCCAGTGCGGACGTTGGTTCATCAAACAAAAGCACCGCAGGATTCATGGCAAGCGCACGGGCAATTCCGATACGCTGCTGTTGACCGCCGGATAATTCACTTGGAAACGCATCTTTTTTATGAAGCAGCCCAATTCGTGTTAACAATTGCTCTCCGATTTTTTCCGCCTCTTTTTTAGACATGTTTTGAGACACAATCAATCCTTCTGTGATGTTTTCAAGTGCTCGTTTATTTTGAAACAAGTGATAATGCTGAAACACCATAGACGATTGCTGTCTGAGTTTTAGAAGATCTTTTTTTCGATATTGTTCAAATTGAATCGTAGCTTCTCCAACTGTCAGCGTTCCTTTGTCTGGGATATCAAGGCTGTTTAGACTGCGGAGAAGTGTTGTTTTTCCTGATCCGCTCGGTCCAATAATGGCGACCACTTCACCTTCTTGTACGGTGAAATCAATTCCTTTTAACACATGAGTTGACCCATAGGATTTATGTAGATTAGTAGCAGAAATCATAAAAGCATCACGTTCCTTTGACATATGTACTTAATATTGATAAAATTTAACACATTAAATCCTATAAGTAAAGTGTGTTTTAATAATACCTATTGGATAAATCGGATATGATAGATTGCGAGAAACAGAGGAGTTGGATGCGTTTTGTCTAAAGCATTATTTGTCGATACAGATTTTCAAAAAAATTGGCTAAATCAACTAGAATCCCTTCGTGAAACGATCGAACAATCTGCAAAAGAACATGATGAGGGTGCCTATTTTCCTAAACAAAATATCGAATCATTAGTAAAACTGGGCTATACAACGTTGTCTCTGCCCGTTGAGTACGGGGGCGGGGGTCAATCTGTAAAGGATATGGTTCTTTTTCAAGAAACACTAGGAAGTATGGATGGAGCAACTGCCTTATCGATCGGCTGGCACCAAGGAGTTGTTGGTGAAATTTATGAAAAGAAACTATGGAATGAGAAGCAGCTGCAATTTTTTGCTGAAGAAATCAAAAATGGGGCTCTTGTGAACCGGGCCGTCAGTGAGGCGCAGACAGGGAGTCCAACAAGAGGAGGCAAACCTGGAACAACTGCAACGAAATCAGGAGATCATTGGGTGATCAATGGCCGGAAAACATTCACAACGATGTCACCAGCACTCACATACTTTCTCGTCGGTGTATGGATCGAAGAAAAAGAAGCGATGGGCTTCTTCTTAATTCACCGTGATACAAAAGGTGTTTCTATAGAAGAAACGTGGGATGTTGTTGGCATGAGAGGAACAGAGAGCCATGATTTAATTCTAGATCATGTGGAAGTTCCAGATGACATGTTGGTTGAAGTGCAAAAAGGACCTCGGGGCGGTACGTTAAACCCTTGGATCGCACACATTCCTTCCTGCTATTTAGGGATTGCACAAGCGGCAAGAGACTATGCTGTTCAGTATGCCATCACCCATTCACCGAACAGTATTAGCGGAACGATTAGCGAACTGCCAAATGTCCAAACACTGATTGGCGAAATTGATTTACTACTAAAGCAAGCACGCCATGTCATCTATTCAACGACAACATTGTATGAGCAGCCAGAGAAAAGAGAGCTGTTAATCAATGAATTCGGTGCTGTGAAGCATACAGTCGTCAATTATAGTCTGCAAGTGGTCGATAAAGCCATGCGTTTAGTCGGTGCAAAAAGCTTAAGCCTTAGCTGCCCGCTTCAACGTTACTATCGAGACATTCGTGCTGGCCTTCATAACCCACCAATGGACGATATGACGATTTCGAAAATTGCAAAGCAAGCGATTGAAGAGAAAAAATGGAACGTACAATAAACAGAAAGCCGGATAAAACCGGCTTTTTTTATATGGCAGAAAAGAGGACAAGCGTACCTTATGTCTTATCGCTCAACATGCTAAAATCGATACAAATCATGGGAAAAGGAGCGGTTTTTTTGAAGAAGCATATAAAATGGCTATTTTCCACTATTATGCTGATGGCACTTTTTATCGGCCAACCTTCATCAAGCGAAGGAACATCACCATCGTGGTCAGTAGATGAATTTTTGAAAGACCGGGAAGGCACATTTGTGATTCAAGAAGTAAAAGAAAAATCACCATGGGTGTATAACAAAAAAAGAGCGAACAAGCGCTTTGCACCACAATCAACGTTTAAAATAGTAAATGCCTTAATCGGACTTCAAACAGGTGCAGTTAAAGATGAATACGACATCAAATATTGGGACGGAGTAAAAAGAGAGATTGATAACTGGAATAAGGACCATACACTGGGCTCTGGCATGAGAGATTCAGTCGTCTGGTATTATCAAGCCATGGCACGTGACATCGGGGAAGAACGCATGGGCCATTGGATAAAAGCCATTCATTATGGGAATCAAGACATATCTGGCGGAATTGATCAGTTTTGGCTAAGCAGTACGTTGAGCATTTCTCCAGTAGAACAAGTTCATTTCCTTAAACAGCTATATGAAGAAAGTCTCCCATTTGACCTATCGGTTATGAGAACCGTCAAACGAATGATGATACAAGAAGAAGAGAAACACACCACGCTATACGGAAAAACAGGCTCCGGATCAGGAATCGGCTGGTACGCAGGCTTCATCAAACATGAAAACAAAACCTACATCTTCGCCACAAATATAGAAGGCACCGGACTAGAAGCAAAAGAAATCACCTATCGTATTTTGAAAAAATATCATTTGGTAGAAGCATCCGTTTAGGGTGCTTTTTTTATGAGTGAATTTGGGGATATATTGATAAAAAGATGATACTTGGGTTAGTTTGAAAGAATGATATATTTTTAGAAAAATATTGAAACGTTATCTTAAATATATTATGATATATGACGTATTGTTACAAATGTTACAAATATATGATAAGGAGATTAATATGAACCTAAAAAGAAAAGTAAATTGGAAAAGAAATATTGCAGCGCTTCTAGCCTTTGTGATGCTTATATCAATGTTACCTTCTGACATTTTTGCAGAAGAACATGTAGAAAATACAAAATCAAGTCATAACAGCATGCCAGAAACAGACGATTCAAAAACCCTTGAAATAGCAGGGATTGATGAAGCTGAAATTGGTAAAGACGGAGAAGTTCTTTCGGAAAGAACAGCCAATAGCAAACTTTTCTATGAAGGAGAGGGAGTATTTACGCAAGAAGTATATCCTGACCCCATTCATATAAAAGAGTCACCAGATGCTGAGTGGGAGGACATCTCTCCAGAGTTAAAAGCAACTTCGAAAAAAGAAATAGAAACGGAAAATGCAAGGTTAGATTCAACCTTTCAAAAACAAATGAAGCAAGGGCTTTATGCTACATTCGAACACAAGAAGCATCAAATTGAATTTTCAATTTTAAAAGCTTCAGGAACAAACAAATCAGAAATTCGTTCCAAAGATACCTCTGCACAATTTAAAGAAAACACCAACGAACTTACATACGAAGAGGTATTTCCACATATTGATTTACGATCATTTACTTTTAATGAAAATATCAAAGAAGATATTGTACTCAAACGATATGATGGCTACAATTCTTTTACATTTAAAATAAAGACAGATCTAACTGGAGAAATTGAGGAAGATGGTTCTATTAGATTTTTTGATCAGAAAAAACAGACCATTTTTCAAGTTCCAAAACCGTTTATGACCGATTCAAATCTAGATGAAAAGTCAGGCGAAGTGGCTCGATCAGAAGATGTGAGCTTTGAATTGCAAAAAGAAGATGATGGCTATTTACTTCGTGTAACTGCTGATGAGAAATGGCTTAAGGATCCTGAACGAGTTTATCCTGTGTCTATCGATCCATCGACTTCTTTATCTGTTTCATCAGACACATTCATTATGAGTGCATACCCAACAACAAACTATTCAACATCTACGCAAAAATGGGATGCTAATCTGAAAAGTTATGTCCTGAAAACCGGTTATTATGATAAAACAACTGGTACAAACTACGCGTTCATGAAGTTTAATTCATTCAAACCGATTCAAAATATGAATGTAACAAAAGCGACGCTCAAAACGTATGTTGCTCATTCATATTACGGGACGAAAGCAACTGGTCTTTGGCTTGATACAGTGAATGCCAACTATGATCATACAAAGCTAACATGGAACAATAAACCAAGTTCTAAAAACATCGGTAAGGCCAACGTATATAAAGGACAATGGGCGAGTTATGATGTGACATCGACCATCAAAGCTTGGAATAGTGGAACAGCTAACTACGGCTTTAAATTACATGCTAATGGAAATGGACAAGACCATTGGAAAAAAATAATCTCATCAACAAACTCAACCAAAAAACCAGTCATTGAAGTCACATATACCATTCCACAAGCAAATGCACCAACTGTAAAAGGTTTTAGTAATGGAAATGGGACAGGTTACTTAAACTTAAGTTGGAAAAAGGTGTCTGGCGCAAAAGGTTACAAAGTGTGGCTATACAACGGAAAAGAATATGAAGCCATTTCAGTTGGGAATGTAGCATCATGGAGTACAAAAGGAAAGAATATTTGGCCGACAGCAAGCGAGATTGCAGCTAAGAAATATAAACTTCATTTAGATGGAAAAGGGGGGACAGAATTAGCAGTTGATCCTTCCCCGGTTTACAAAAACTCAGGTGGTAATTATGCGACAAGCAAAAATTATTGGGTAGCTGTAAGTGCGATTTTCGACCAAGGTGAAGGCGCAATGTCAGCAAAAGTAAAACCTGTCGTGCCGAATGTGGCTAGAGCGAAAGCACCTAGTACAAAAGGATTCAATAATAATAACGCAACAGGTTACTTTGATCTTTCTTGGACTTCAGTTTCCGGTGCGACCGGTTATAAAATACAAATGTTTAATGGGAAAAGCTATGAGACATTGGATCTCGGTAATCAAACATCATGGTCAACAAAAGGAAAAAAAGTATGGCCAACAGCTGCTGAAATTAAAGCAGGTAAATTTGCATTGCACCTCCAAGATGGAAAAGGGGCTGAGCTGCCAATTCATCCTGGTGCGACTTATAAAAATGCTGGAGGAGATGCGGCTCAAAAACATTATTCCTTCAGAGTGATTGCCTACAATAAAGATGGAGAAGCTATTGCTTCACCGCCATCTGGACCAACTTTACCTGATCTATCTAGACCGAAAGCTTTGTCTGGATATGCTTATACGAATACGAAAGAGAGCCAAACAGGTTATATCAATTTACATTGGGACAAAGTAAAAAATGCAAAAGGATATAAAATTAACATCTATAATGGTAAGGCATATCAATCATTTGATGTTGGTGATGTCGATCATTGGACAACACAAAATAAGAATATTTGGCCGACTCCTACTGAGGTTAAAAATGGGAAATATGTGCTTCATACAGATGATAAAGGCGGGGAATTAGCGCTAGACCCATCACCAGTTTATGAAAATGCGAATGGAAATTATAAAGGACGCAAGAACTACTCCTTTACCCTTTCCGCTTACGATGCAAATGGAGAAACCATTCCGACACCAGCCTTTAACCCGACATTCCATGAAGGTGCCGAATTCCTTGGAATAGAGGATTACTGGTCGATTATTGATATACCAGACGGCCAGCTGAATGGTGCAACTGGTAATGTGATTGTCAGTGAAGAAGAAATGTCGATTGATGGAAGAGGACCGGGACTTGGAATTGGTCGCACGTATAACAGTTTAGATGCAGCTGACCATCTGTTTGGTCAAGGGTGGTACGCAGATGTAGAAACTAGTATCACGCCAACAAAAGAAGGTGCCATCTATCTTGATGAGGATGCCACAACTCATATTTTTACAAAAAAAGCAGATGGTACGTATCAACCACCAACAGGTATTTTCCTTGAATTAACGGAATCAAAAGATGAATACATGTTAAAAACAAAGGATCAAACCTTTGCACACTTTAGTAAAAATGGTGGGAAAATCACCAAGATTGTAGATGGACATAAAAATACAACGACATACAAATATAACGAAAACAATCAGCTCACTTCAATGGAAGATGCATCTGGCCGAAAAATAACAATGGAATATGATGAAGATGGTCATATCACCTCGGTTCAAGGACCAAAAGGGAAAAAACTTTCATTTGAGTATGATGCAGGCTTACTAGTAAAAGTCATTGATTTAGATGGAACGAGTATCTCATATGAATACGACAAAGAAGGAAAATTGATTAAACAATTCTCTCAAAACAGCACAGAAGATCAGCCTGTTTTTACAGAATACCAATATGAAAATCACCGTTTAGTCAAAGCGATCAATGCAAAAAAAGAAACCTTTGAGTATGCATATGATATGTCTAAAAAGACACTCATGCTGACGCAGCCAAACGGTCGGAAAATACAGTATACGTATAATGAAGCAGCCAACCCGATTCAAGTTGTAGATGATGCGGAAGGGCTTAAAATTACTACTAAAACGAAATATGAAGGCAACCAAATCGTAGAAGAAACTGATCCCAATGATGTAGAAAAAGGAAAAGCTACAGAAAGCTATTCGTATGACAAAAATGGCAACGTCATTCTGGCGAAAGATGCTTACGGGACAGAAACCTACGAGTATAACAAAAACAATGATGTCATTAAAGTAAAAGATACAGAAGGAGATATCACAGATATCGCCTATGATGGATTAGATGCTGTATCTGAAACGGATCAAAGTGGAAATATGTCTTCAGCAAGTATTTATGATTCGTACGGGAATTTGGTACAAACGAGTAAAGAACTTGCTGCAGGTGCGAGTATATTAAAAAATGGCAGTTTTGAAGATACGCTAACTGGCTGGAAGCTTACAGCATCTAAGGATGAAGGGAAATTAGCACAAACAGCTGGGAAAAGTGGTGTGTTATCTGGTAGTCGAGTGTTAGAGATCAGTTCACAATCGACAACTGAAGGAACAGAACTTGGCTATTCTTCGGCTACACAAGAAGTAATACTAGAGCCAAATACGACGTATACACTGAGTGGGAAAATAAAGACAGAACTAACGAAAGCAAGGGCATTTTTTAACATCGATTTAAGAGATACAAACAACAAACGAATTCAATGGATCAGCAACGGTTACAGCACATTATCAGGCAAAAACGATTGGACAAAACGCCAAGTCACGTTTACGACGCCATCTCATGCAGGTAAAGCTGTGATCTATATGGAAGTGGATCATCGAGATAAGGCTGGAAAAGGAAAAGCCTGGTTCGATGAAATTCAGTTAGAAAAAGGCGAAGTTTCATCAAGTTATAATCCAGTCAAAAATAATTCCTTTACAGATAAAACAACAAGCTGGAGTGGGTCAGGTGGTTCATTAGATAATGAAGAAGGCTTTAACGATGACGTTTCGTTAAAAATGACAAGAACCTCTTCAACTCAAGCAAATGCCATCTATAAACAATCTGTACCGATTGAACAAAGTGCGAATGATCAATCTGTATATGTCACATTGACTGGGATGTCTAAGGCTGAAAATGTCAAAGCCTCAAATGAAAATGATTACTCACTTCAAGCGTTCGTTACGTATACAGATGGCACAACAGGAACATTTAATGCGAAATTCCCAACCGGTACACAGGAATGGAACCGAGCAGCGGTTGTCATACCAAAAACAAAACCATTGAAAAAAGTCGATGTACAGATCGTTTTCCAAAAAAGTGCGACGGGAACGGCTTGGTTTGATGATATCCGTCTAGTAGAAGGAAGTCTTTTAACGAAAACCACTTACGACGAAAAAGGGAACTATGCAGTTAAAGAAGAGGACGAGCTTGGTTACTCATCTCAATCTGCCTACGATGAAACAGGCAAAAAACTTTCTGAAACAGATGCGAAAGGCGAAAAAACAACATTTGAATATGACCAGGCTGATCAGCTGAAGAAAATCACTTTATCTAACGAGACATCCATTGTGAGAACGTATGATAAAGAGGGCAATGAACAGTCGAAAACCATTCGTGCAGAGTCAGATCAGACGTATCAATTCGAATACGACCTAATGGGCAAATTGACAAAAACCATTGATCCATTAGGGAATGTGTTGAAAAGTGAATATGATGCGAATAGCAACTTAATCAAAACAATTTCTGCAAATGGACATGAAGTGTCTCTCACGTATGATGGAACAGACCGAGTGAAATCCAAGTCATACAATGGGACAGAAAAATATAACTTTAGCTATGATAAAAACGGAAACGAAACAACGGTTGTTAACAAAGAACAAAACACAACCAAAAACAGAACGTTCGACCAACAAAACCGCATCACAAAGTTAACAGAGCGTGGCAGCAGCCAAACTTGGACGTATCCAGCCAATTCAGATAAACTGAAATCCTTTGAATGGACACACGGAAATCAAAAAGGAACGAACCAATTCAGTTACAATAAGCTTGATCAAATGACGCAGATGAAGGATTCGGGTTCTACGTATTCGTTTGATTATGATGAAAATGGAAATGTTCAGTCCTTTATTACAGGTAACGGCAGTGGTGCTAGCTTTGCTTATGATGAGCGCAATTTAATTAATGATTTGCACATTGGAACAAGCCAAGGGGTAACGATCTTAAACGAAGCTTACGAATATGATCAAAATGGAAACAGAATAAAGGTTGATCAAGGAAGCAACGGGAAGATTCGTTATGAATATGGAAAATTAGATCAATTGATCAAAGAAACTTATCCAGATGGCACGGTCATTGGTTACACATATGATGGGTTTGGAAACAGAAAAACCGTCACGACTGAAAAAAATGGCACTAAAAAAACAATCAACGCATCATTCAACATCATGAACCAACTGACAAAGGTAAATGATGAGACTTTAACTTATGACAAAAATGGCAACCGAACGTCTGACGGGCAATTCCTTTATAAATGGGATGCAGAAGATAACATAACGGCCATCACGAAAAAAGGGGAAGACAAGCCATTTGTCACTTACAAATATGATGAGCGTGGATATAGAATTCAAAAAACAGTGAATGGAAAAGTCACCAATTATTTTTATGATGGTGATAGTCTGAATGTTTTATACGAAACAGATGGAGACAACGAAGTCACAAAAACATACACATACGGTGAGAGTGGACAACTCCTTGCATTCACGCAAAATGGAAACAAATATTTCTATCACTACAATGCACACGGTGATGTCATAGCCATCACAAATAGTGCAGGAAAAATCGTTGCTGAGTACGAATACGATACATGGGGCGTTCCAACAAAAGTAAAAGAAAATGAAGAAGTAAAAGGAAACCCATATCGCTATGCTGGTTACCGCTTCGACGAAGAAACAGGACTTTACTATCTAATCGCCCGCTACTATGAACCAAAAAATGGCGTATTCCTATCACTTGACCCAGACCCAGGAAGCGATGGAGATGCACTAGATCAAAACGGATATACCTATGGAAACAACAACCCAGTCATGAATGTTGACCCGGATGGTCATTGGGTATGGTTTGTTGTCAATGCAGGATTTGCGGTATATGATGGATACAAAGCTTATAAATCGGGCAAGGGCTGGAAAGGTGCGGCTTTAGCAGCAGCTTCGAACTTTGGACCTGGGAAGATATTTAAAGGTGCGAAAAGGGTTTATAGTTTTGCGAAAGGTAAAAAATACTTAAAGCCAGGACCTTTTGCTAAGAGATCTATTCCAGCGAGGAGTACAAGTAGTAGGCTTAGAAAGAAAGAACGTAGAATCCTTAATAGAATTGGAAATACACACGGTTGTCATACGTGTGGTGCGAGAGCCTCAGGTACAAAAAGTGGAAATTGGATAGCTGACCATCAACCTGTATCACAGTTGAGAAAAAAAGGCCAAGCTCAAAAGTTATTTCCTCATTGTCAGACTTGCTCTCGAAAACAGGGTGGGCATGTAAGTGCAATTATTAGAAAAAAATCTAGGAGGTAATTAAAGGTGAAAAAAGAAGAGATCTTATTAATACTGGATCAGTCTTTTCTTAAAAAAGAGATGCCTCTTTTGGATAATGGAAATTTTGATTTTGTCACAGGTAGATTTTCTGTATTTGTTGGAAGAGAAGATTGGCTAATTACAATTCAAATATTTGGTTTATCCAAATTGGGACCGGCCATAGATTGTTTTGCAATTGGAAATCAATTAAACAACAAACCTTCGAATACTTTGTTAGACTTTCCTTTTGATTTCATAGATCAACATAATACAATTATTGTGGATGAAGAGATAGAACCAGGTTTTACAAAAAATCCAATTCATATTAAATTAAGAGATCAATTTTTTGAATTTCATATTTCTGAGTCCTCTCAAACCCATATAAAAGAAGAAAATGAATGGATTGTTTGCTTAAGAGAAATGGCTAAAGACCAAATGTTTCTAGAGAGGCTCTGGTTGACAAGTAAAGAACAACTAGAATTATTCAATTTAAAATCAAGTTATACTCAACTGTATACAACTAATTCATGGTTTCACCCAGAATCGGATAAACATCTGCCTAGCCAAAATGTTTTTTTTCAAACAGTTGCTGAGAGTATAGTTTTTCATGATTCTAGTATTATCAAAAATGAAAAAAAGAACACAGAATGGAATTTATGGGCACATACTGACTCGGTAGAATATTATTAATCTCATTGTTAAAAGGAGAAAATACTAATGAATTCAACACAAATTCTTAATATATTAGACGAAGAGTTTGATAATTTAAATCGTCCTATTTTTGAGTGGCGTGAAATGAATTATATTGGAAGTAAATGTACAATTATTCGCTTGAATCATCAACAGTGGTTGATAGCAATACAATCTTTCTTATTAGATAAGAAAGGTCCTTATGTGACAATAGATTTTTACCGTAATGACACACAAAACAGATATCAAAATATACTAATGGACGACTTGACTTTTAAGTTAGATAATAATAGTTACATCCCTTTTTCAGATATTGAACCCCATCATTTACAATTAATAAAAGAAATAAAGTTTAATGAAGACTCTTTTTGTTTGAAAAATCTAAATCTAAATCTAAATGATGAAATGGATAAGAGTGATAAATCTTTTTTTAGAAATCTTTATGAAATACCCTCTTTTAGAAATTTTCTTTGGAAAACACCAAGCTCTCTTTTGAATTTTGTGGGTTTAAAAGAAGGTTATGAAAAAGTATTTGAGACAGAGGAATGGGAGTATCCAGACTACTTAACAGAACCAAGCGAGACAGTATCATTTAAATCGTTCGCTCAATTTTTGGCAAATGAGGTAGACTCCGTTAATGTTGGTATCCCAAATAATCATTGGATGGAATGGAAAGATTATGATATTGATTGATCAATGAGAACATGAAGATTCAAATGAATACTTTTAAGTTTGCAAACAAACCTCCACTTATCAGTAGGAGGTTTGTTTGCTATAAAGATCATTTGAGTTTGTACAGTAATTGAGGTGAAAAAATTGAAGAAAGTTAAATTAAGCACGATGACCAAAGAATCTATCGCAGATATCGAAAAAGAAATAATAAATTCCGCACTGAATCTAGTGAAAGAAAAACAAGCAAAATTTAAAGATTTAGGGTTAACAATCAATGCTGAATTTGGAAGGTTTGTATTCGGAAAATAGAGAGGAAGAGAAATTCAAGTTTCAGATTGTTTTACAGCAGGATATCATTCATCCATAAAATGGCGAAGAGCTTCATGATGGTGAAGAAGGTGATCCAGGTTATTGTATAGACCATCTCGATATTTGGATTTGTGTATCGAATAATCTCGTTAGCAAAAAAGGATATTTAAGAGTATTTGAAAATGAATCAGATTTGTGGGGAATGATTATACCATTAATTGATGAATTGTATAAAGAAGCAACAGAAATTCTTCAAATCCTAAGCAGCTAGGATTTTTTCAACCGGTCTAAAAGGGAGAGAAATGGTGCTTAGATAGGAACAAGATAAAGTAGAGCATTTGCAGTAAGAAAGCAAGTAAAGGAAAAAGAATGAGCAAACCATTCAAAGCCATGATGAATAAAATCTTATTAGGAGGCCTATAAGAAGTGCATTTGAAAAATATACAATTAATGTCAGATAACGATCGTGGGAACTTAGCCAGCCAATCCCTTTGTATGACTGAAATGTTTTTATACGAATTAGAAAAGAAATTTCAAACGAAAGATTGTGAGGCTATTGTTTTTATATGTGGGTCTTTTAAAGACTATAAATTAATTAGTACCTCAAAAGAAGAACCTAACATGTTATTTTTAAAAAATACATATGAGCTAGAAGTACCCTTTTGTTACAGTGAATTTGAAAATGCAACAAATAAGAAAAAGATCTTAGCAGATACTTTGGAAAAAGCGATACTCTATCTGTGTGAACTGAAAAATTGGGACAGTCAGCTAGTCAAAGCGACATTTAACAAAATGAAAGAGAAGGAATATAAAGCGGAGATTAAAGGGAGAACAAAACTAAGTCCCGATAAAAAAAGAAAAGCTTACCCACTTATCGAATTAGATTTAAAAGAGTTTACTCTTTATCTTGTAGTTGAAGACAATAAAAGAAATATCTTAGATCAAAAATTAATTGCTAAAACCGATACTTACTTAGAAGAAATTTCCTATCATATGAGAGAGCTTAAGTGGTTAACGGATCATGAAGTGGCACTTTTCAAACGTGCAAATAAAACAGTTTATACAAGTATACGTTTATCGTGATAAAGCAAAATGAGAATAGCATAAAGAACACAATATATAAAGGGGTATTCTAAATGGGCTTTTGGGAAGAAGAACATAAGAAAAAGAACATCATAATTGGTGATGATGGATTAGATATTTTTGAAGAAGCGATTGAACAATTCTATGAAATGACTGAGGAACATTTGAAGAGAAAGCCAACGATTGATGAGATGCTTATGACAATTATGATGGCTTTAAACAATGGAGGTAGTCACTATTTTGATGATTTAAACGACAAAGAAGTAACGGATATTAAAATAACAACTAAAAAAGTAAAAACTTTAAGTAAAGTGGAACCAGGAGCTATATTTGAACTCCCATTAAAAGAAGTTGGGAAATTGAGCTATGCTTTGATCATTTCGGGTGAGGGGAAAAATCAATATGATGATATTTTAATCCAATACTATGATTTGTTTGTTGATGAAAGAATAGAAAAAAATGAGTTAAAACAATTGATGAAAAAAGAGAATGGACTATTTGTTGCAAATACAGGTCTGACAGGCTTTTTAAATGGTTCATGGAAAGTCATCACAAAAATAAATCAAGATTTTATAAAAGAAGAGGATCTTCAAAATCTGAAATTCGTGGAATACCGAGATGGAAATTATTACGTAAGCAAGGGGAAAGAAGGTCACAATGCACCTGTTATGGACTTAGAGGTTGCTGACCCCAAAATGGCTAAAATGATATTTAACCCGATTGGTATGCTTGGCGAATACACTATTATAAGCATTCTTTCATTATATTTTAAAGGTATGTCAATGGAGGATATTATTAAATATGAAATATAGGCAGTTTACAGCGTAAAATGAGTTTTGAGAAAGGAATGGTGTAATAAATGGCTGAACCAAAAATGCTAGACTGTTTAAATAAAATCCGAAATGTCTTAAAGGGGACGATCACAAGAGAACAAGTGTCTGATTGGGCTGAAATTTACGTTTCTGCAGACGATCCAGAAATAGACGATGATCAAGTTTGGGATATGCTGATTCTTTTAAGTGGAATTGATTTGAAAGATTCACCTAATTCTTACTTACATCCTGTAGAGGATTTGAATGACTGGTTAGAAGAATACAAATAGTTCCTATATATGAGCTTGCTAAATTCTTATGATTAAGCCCATTTATAAATAAAAGGAGTGACGCAATGTCCATGCATCCGAAAGAATTAGAAACCACCGTCCAATTACCTGCGAAAAAGCGTTATGACTATTTCATCAAAAAGATTGTTGATTTTGAAGAGGTTTGGTCATTAAGAAACGAGAAGGGGTGGGTGATGTCAGAGGATGAACATCGTGTACCGCAGCTTCATTTTTGGCCGACAGAGGAACATGCCGCTTATTGTGCGATCGACCAATGGGAAAAAACAGTGCCAGAAATGACTGATTTAGACGATTTTATAGAAGAGTGGCTGCCGGGAATGTTAGCAGATGGAATCAATCCGTCCATTTTCTATAATCGAAATAATTCGGTGTCAATTGAAATTCAAACATTAAAAGAAGATATAGAGGAAGAATTAAAAAACTACTAGTTCGACAAGAGTGGAGGTAGTTGTTTGAAACGGCTTGAAGACTTATTTATTCGTTCAGAAAAAGAATTCAAATTCTATCAGAATTTAGTAGATCATGTGTTTGACACAAATAAAGAGCTGCCACAACAAGTCTTCCGTAAGACATTTGATTGTTTTTTGTTTCAAGAGTTTGATTGGGCATTGAGTGATGATATTTTACCAACCATAAAAGAGTTATCAACTGTTACACAAGATAGAGAATTTTTGACTGCAGTCCTTCAACCAGATCCAACCGCATATTATTTGAAGGAATTTGGTTATTATCATTGGCTGAAAGCGAGTGTGAACATTTCAGGTGAGGATTATGTAAATGCACTATGGATGCACCCAAAAGGTTCCATAGCGGATAATATAATCACGAATTCGAATATAGTTGTCTGGTTAGCTCATTCTTTGCAGTGGGCGATTTGGGCAGATAGAGATATGGAAATTTGTATCATAGGAATGGTATCAACAAAAGATTCTGTGAAAAATAGGTTATTAAAAGAAGGGTGGAAACCAATGGATCACCCTGTTTTAGCAAATTGGTTTGAAGGATTATTGAAGGATCAAAAAACATTCAATGATTATTACACTCAAATGCTCTCTCATTATGCGTCATGTTACAAGCGGTGAAATGGATTATTAATGACTGATGATAGACTTACCCGAAGATATGAAAGGAGCATAAAGTGAAACATTTGTTTATATCCGATCCAAAAGAATTTGAACATGTTCTATCGTTTGTTCATTCGCTCATTCACAGTACGAAGACATTCCCTGATCAAGTGTTGAAAACGAAAACCCCTCATTATTTATTCGAAGAATTCCATTGGTTGTTATCAGATGATGGTTGGGAAATGTTAAAAGGTTTAGCTTTGAATCATCATGATGACTATATACTCATGGCTGTATTAGATGAGCAGAAGAGCATGGATGATTATTATCATGATTTTGGTTATTATCCTTGGGTGAAAGTACCGTTAAACCTCACACCAAGTGATTACCTCGATCTCTTAACGGATTATCCGATAGAGAGTGTAAATGATAGCATAATGGATATTGCTTCACGTGTGATATGGGTTTCCCCTTCTGCAAAATGGATCATTTATGGCGATAGAGGTTATGAGATAGGAGTACTAGCGATTCTTCAATTAGAACAAATGAATAAACAATTGTTAAAAACGTGGAGAATTTTAGATGAGATTGTATTAGGCTGGATTTCAGTTGTATTTCCGAATCAAAAACTTCCTGATGATTTTAGAAAAGAACTGATTCGAAATTATACTAATTTTTTGGGGAGTGAATGAGATGTTTAGCAGTATTGAGAAATGGATCGATTATTTAGATGGTGTCTGTGAGGTACTGGCATTCTCATTTGATTTTTTTCGTAAAGAACTAGTCATAAACATTAGTATAAGTGAAATAAATGATGCTCGGTATCATGAATTGCGATTTATGAATGTGGCGAGTCTTTATTATAATGGAGGTGAAGGTAATGATAGATTTGAAGAATTGATACAAGAAGAGATGAATTGGCAAATTTTTGAATGTAGTTACCATCCTAATGGGATAGGGAACCTTAAAAATGTACTTCTTGAAGAATTTGATTCAAATGCAAATTTTCTATTTAACATCAATGGGATGTTACTCGCAATAGAATCGAAAAACGTATGTTTCGATTCACAAGAATTTATTTGCAGTGTATAGGAAGATCTCATTAGCGTCTAAATAAGAATTAAAAACAATGAGAGATTGGGGAAAATCCATGAAAATCAGCCGAGGTAAACAAGGTTTATTCGATGATTTAAAACAACGTTATCAATACTTATTAGATTCATCTTATCCAGATGAAATCGTCTCTTTTGAAGCAGAAACTGGTATATTTTCAGATGACTTTTATTTATTTTTTTCACTTGTTGCAGGCAGCTTAAGTTATGTGGTCGATCATAAACGAATACCGAAAAAACAGTTAAACGTGCTGCGTCAGTCATTTGAAGAGCAATATCCCCAAATCAAATCGTATCAAGAGATCCTTGAATCATATCCTTTACTGCACTCCTATGTTCAATACCATGAAGAAACAAGAAAACGAATCATTGCACTGATACAATAACCTCTTGGAGGACAAACGATGACATGGTTTTTAGATGAAAAAGTCCAGAAACAAATCCCTGATTTCAATATCAACCATCTAAAGCAAATCAATGAATTTCACTACTTTAAAGAGTATAATGAACATTACGACTTGATCAACTGTATTCATCTACACATCCCATACGAATCTGCAACCCATAAAGCAGACATTCATCTGAAATTTACCAACGTCTCTTCTGTTCAAATCAAAGATTTGGAGTTAACAAACGATTCCTCTCTTTTTTTGAACATTCAACTTTTGGATAGAGGCTGGGAATATTTGAATTACTTTGTCGAAGATTATGAAGAACAGTATTTTTCTTTTTATTGTGAAACGATTCAAGTCATACAAGTCGTATCAAATGAATCGGGCTAGTCGCTCTACATATGTGCAAATCATGCTTCCCCATCCTAACACAGAAAGGTGCAATGACATTGAATCGAATGATGAAGTGGCTTTTATTTGCGGCAGTCATCGCTGGCTTATTGGTATGCGCATTCTTTGTGTTCCGTTTCAACCAGCCTAAGCCGACGACAAACATCCATTATGCAGACACACAAAACAAACAGCAAACACTCGATATGTACATGCCAAAGGACAAAGATGAAGACAAAAAGAAGAAGCATCCAGTCATGATCTATCTCCATGGCGGAGGCTGGACAGGCGGCGATAAGAATAGAGTCGCTTCAAAGGCTGATTATTTTACCGGTCAAGGGTATGTGTTTGTTTCAATGAATTACAGGCTTCACCCTGATGCCAACTACGAGCAGATGGCAGATGATACGGCGAATGCTATTAAGTGGGTGAAGGATCATGCAGATGAATATCAAATCGATTCGTCAAAAATCAATGTCATGGGTCACTCAGCGGGCGGTCATTTGACGGCGCTGGTTGCCACAGATTCGACCTACTTGAAACGTGTGGGGCTGTCGCCAAAAACAATCAATTCCATTGTTGTTCTAGACGGACCGTTAAACCTCAATCAATTTATACAAGCTATCCCATCGTACAAAAAAGTCTTTGGCAAACAAGAGGAGAATTGGACAAAGGCATCACCGGTCACTTATATGAATCAAACGAATGTACCGCCTGTTTATTTGGTCACAGGATGGGAAAATCCTGAGGTGTACCGATTTGCAGAAAAACTGAATCATGATAAAGGTTCTAAGTTTGTCTTTCGGGTTCATTCGCTGAGCCACAGTGATTTAAATAAATGGTTTGGATCTGACAGAGCGCCAAAAGAAGCGCAAGAGATGACAAAGGCTGTGATGGCTTTCGTCAAAAAACAAAATCAATAACAAAGACTGTATGCTAGGGCAATCCATTTTGCCGCAGTATATGATAAAGTGGTTTTAGATCAAAGGAGTGTATGTCGTTGTCATCACGTATGGAAAATAAAGTGTTCAATTGCGAAAAAGAGCTGACGCTGAATATTATCGGCGGGAAGTGGAAAATGCTGATCTTATGGCACCTTGGCAGAGAAGGGACAAAACGGTTTGGTGAGTTAAAGTCGTTAATGCCTGGGATTACGCAAAGAATGCTTGTCAATCAGCTAAGAGAATTAGAGGAAGATCATATTGTGCATCGGGAGGTTTATCCTGTCGTTCCGCCAAAGGTTGAGTACTCTCTCACAGAACTCGGAGAAAGCTTAATGCCGATTTTAGAGGCGATGTATGATTGGGGCAAACAATATCTCGACAGCAATTTTTTAAAGGATGATAAATAGAAAGACGATAGATGTAGACAAAGAGCTAAAATCATTTTATTTTAGCTCTTTGTTTTCTTTTCAGCGTGACTTGAAAACCTTTGCAGTTTAGGAAGGACGAGTACTGGAGCGGCATCACAACACAGACTTGACACCGAATGCGAGGATTTGTCAGTACGTTTAGATACTGGTCGAAAAGACAGTGTCTTTTTTGTAACCATATGCGAAAAAGTATAGTATGTAAAAAAAAAGTGCGTACTTGGATTGCTTCCATCCTGTTGTTATACTCATTTCATCGTTCAAGAAGCCCTATTCACGGAGCTCTTGAAGATGAGATGAAAAAACGGGAGTGAACGTTCATGAAATTACAATTAGCGTTAGATTTAGTGAATATACCAGAAGCGATCGAGCTGATCAAAGAAGTAGAAGCGTCTATTGATGTGGTGGAAATTGGGACACCTGTTGTGATCAACGAAGGGCTTCGTGCTGTAAAAGAAGTCAAACAGGCGTTTCCGAATTTACGTGTGCTGGCGGATCTTAAAATTATGGATGCTGCCGGTTATGAAGTGCAGCAGGCATCTGAAGCTGGAGCGGATATCGTCACGATTCTTGCGGCAGCGGAAGATATGTCTATCCAAGGAGCGGTGAAGGAAGCAAAAGCAAGAGGGAAACAAATTTTAGTTGATATGATTGGGATCAAAGATATCGCCGGCCGTGCGAAAGAGCTGGATGAGCTTGGGGTAGATTATATTTGCGTGCACACAGGCTATGACCTGCAAGCGGTTGGTCAAAACTCATTTGCTGACCTCATGACCATTAAACAAGTGGTCAAACAGGCAAAAACAGCGATTGCAGGCGGTATTAAGCTTGATACATTGCCTGAAGTCGTCAAATTAAATCCAGATTTGATTATTGTCGGCGGCGGCATTGCGGCTCAAGACAATAAAGCAGAAGTGGCTGCGCAAATGAAGCAGTTGATTGCACAATCATGAAAATAAGTGACTATGTGAGAGTAATTCTAAGCGAGCTTTCTGAACACTCGCCCGCGATTCAAGACGAACAAGCAGAGCAGCTTGTCAAAAGCATTTTAGCGGCTCGAAAGGTCTTCGTCGCAGGGGCTGGCAGGTCTGGTTTGATGGGGAAATCGTTTGCGATGAGACTCACGCATATTGGTGTTGAAGCTTATGTGATCGGTGAAACGAATATGCCTGCTTTTACATCTGAGGATTTATTGATTGTAGGGAGCGGTTCTGGCCGAACAGAGACGCTACTTGTGCTCGCGAAAAAGGCAAGGGGGATTGGCGGAAGCGTGGCGTCGTTCACGCTTTCAGCTGAGTCACCTATAGCTGATCTATCGGATGAAGTCATCTTACTGTCAGGTGCGCCAAAGGATCAACATGAAGGAAACCATCATACGATTCAGCCGATGGGCTCATTATTTGAGCAAACTTTGCTTCTTATGTACGATGCGGTCATCTTGAGATTGATGGAATTGAAAGAGCTCGACACCCATAAAATGTACGGTCACCATGCGAACTTAGAATAGCCATGATGAAAACCTTTCCTTTTTTGAAGGAAAGGTTTTTTTATTACATGGTACTTAAAAAGAAGGATCACTTGACATAAAGGATAAGATGTAACTATAATAGTTACATCTTGGAAGAAAAAACGTAAGCAACGGAAGGAAGATGAAGATGAAAGTGCAAATTTGGTCAGATATCGCCTGTCCTTTTTGTTATATAGGAAAAAAACAGTTGGAAACAGCGCTTGAGCAATTTCCTCATAAAGAACAGGTAGAAGTAGAGTTTAAAAGCTTTGAGCTTGATCCGAATGCACCTGTTGCAGTGGATTATGATGTGCATGATATGCTTGTCAAAAAATATGGCATGAGCCGCAGCCGGGCCATCGCGATGAATGAACAGGTGAAACAGGCGGGCAAGGAGAAAGGAATCGATTTTCAATTCGATCCACTCGTTTTGACAAACACCTTTGATGCCCACCAGCTCGCTCAATATGCTGGAAAAATGGGAAAAGGCGATCTCGTCATGGGAGAGCTGTTTCAAGCGTATTTTACAGATGGAAAGCATGTTGGTGATCGTCAAACCCTTTTAGATATCGCAGAAAAAGCAGGCCTTGATCAGAACGAAGTACAAAAGGTTCTAGACGGGCAAGAATTTGCAGACGATGTACGAGAAGATGAAAAAGAAGCAAGACAGCTCGGGATTTCTGCTGTGCCTTTTTTCTTGATCAATGACAAATATTCGGTTGCTGGTGCACAGCCAGCAGATACGTTCCTTCGTGCCCTTGAAACGGCTTGGACAGAAGAGGCAGTGCAAACGGAGAAAGCGGCTGATGCTTCATTTGAAGAAGCATGTGCAGATGGCGTATGTGCAGTACCTTCACCTAAAGAAGAAGTATAATCGGCATTTTCCCTATCTTTAATAAAAGATAGGGATTTTTGTTGATTAATAATTAACATACCTTTATACTTAAGTTATCTTAATTATGAAGGTGATGACAGTGACATCCAAAACAACGATGATCCAAGAATTAAACCAAATCGAAGCGCGCATCCATCAAAAGCTCCGATTAGAGTTTGAAGAGTTATTTGTAGATGAGTTAACTGATAAGCAGCACATTGTCCTTGATTTCGTAGAGCGAAAAGGGGGAAGCTCACCTATTCAAATTGCTCAGCAACTAGGCATCACCCAAAGTGCTGTGAGCCAGTTGTTAAACACGCTTGAAAAAAAAGAATGGGTTCGCCGCAGCATCAACCCGCAAAATCGTCGGGAATTGCACGTTGAACTTTCTGAAAAGGCAAAGACGTACTTGGAGAATATGAGAAAGATAGAACTTGCGATCATTGAAAAATACTATTCAAAATTAAGCCTCGAAGAGATCAACACATTGACATCCATTTATACAAAGCTTGATCAATTGATTGTAGATCAAAATGAAGGGGAAGGATGATGATCCATTGATGATGCTCAAACAAGAAGTACAGCGAATTGCCTCTTCTTATACGGAGAAAAAGAAACAGGCACTGCTTGTGATCGGACTGATTCATCAAGGAGAAAGACATGTTTTTCATTTCGGAGATCACCCCATACGGCAGCGCGTCCAGCCTGAGGAGGTCATTTTTGAAATCGGCTCTATTTCAAAAGTCTTTACGACAAGTATATTGGCAAGCATGATTCAAAAAGGGCAGATGAAGCTAGACGATTCCATTTCACTGTATTGTCCTGAAATAAGAAAGAATCACCCCATTCAAATAGAACAGCTGGCAATCCATACGTCTGGACTTCCTTCATATCGTTTTCTCAGAGATTTACAACTAAGGTTCCTTCCAAAAGTGAGAAGAGATATGTACTGTCAATACTCCCTCGATGAATTAATGAAATTGTTACACTCGAAAAAATGGAATGAGCGAAAAGAATACCCATCTCGTTACTCCAATGTAGGGATGGGACTCCTCGGGTTGATCATGGGATGGTCTCTTCACAAAACATATGAAGAGCTGCTGACTGAATATATCGTGGATGAGCTGAAACTATCGAACACCTTTATTACGATCAAGGAGGAGGTCCAAGAGAAGATGATCCTAGGTCATCAAGAGAATGGAAAAGAGGTTCCTCCGCTTCAGATGCATGACTATCAAGGGGCTGGTGCGATTCGGTCGACGGTCACTGATTTGCTTTCATTTCTCTCTGCACATATGAGTGCAGACGCCGCTTCTCCATGGAAAATGATCCACGAGCCAAAGGTGAAGATAGGTAAAAACATGTCAATGGGACTCGGGTGGGTCATAGATGATACGGGATTGATTTGCCATAATGGTGCCACTTCTGGTTTCTCCAGCTTCATGGGCTTCCGCCCACATTCAAAAACAGGAGTGGTCGTCTTGTCTAACTATCGCAATCGTATCACGCAAGACTCTCCCGACCGAATTGCTTATGACGTGATGAATATGCTTGAACAAGAGCCTAAAGTCAAATGAGCCTCCTATGAAGAGGGCTCATTTTTTCTTGCGTTCAGCTCTTTAATCGTTTCACCAGGAACGAGTGCAGGCTCATAAAATGTTTGATCAGGGAGATTCTTTTTCCCTTGTACTTTTTTAATCATCCAGTCTGCCGCATCTCGTCCCATTTGCTCTTGAGGGTGTGTCAGCGTTGTCAGTTTCACATGGGCATTTTTTTGGGCAATATACGAGTTATCCTGTCCAATAATGGAAAGATCATCTGGAATAGATAAACCCATTTCACTACATACATTTGCTACTTCTAATCCTACCTCATCGTTATAGCAAACAAGGGCTGTCAGCTCATGCTGGTGCGCTTGTAAAAAGGTTTTTATATGATCCCCTAAATACTGCTTCGATTCTGTATCGAAAAAAAGAACATGCTCTGGTAGGAAATTGAGCTTCGCTTCACCGAGTGCCTGAATATAGCCTTTCATTCGATATTTTCCTTGTAAATCATCTGTTTTTGAAATCAGTCCAATGTGCTGATGCCCAGAGGTGATCAGCTCCTTTGTCGCTAAATAGCTGGACTTTACATCATCCAAACAAAGGAAGGGGACCTCTAACTGCTCATAGTAGGCATTGATCATAATAAGCGGTACATCCTGTTCTTTAAAGGATAGGTAGTACGAAATGTTTGGATTATATAAGTTGCTTTTTGTCGGTTCGACAATTAATCCGTCCACACCAAAGGACAGCATCATTTCAAGCGCTTTTTTCTCTTGCTCCACATCGTTATTTGTACTCGCCAGTAACAAAGAATAGTTCTCTTCATTTAATCGGCTTTCGATGCCCCGAATGATCGACGGGAAAATGTAATCGGATATGTATGTGGTGATGACGCCAATCGTTTTCATATGAGCATGTCCAGCAGGTTTTGTTTGATATTGATTGGTGACAAATGTGCCTGAGCCTTTTTCACTTCTTAAAAAACCTTCACTTGATAATTCCAAGATGGCTTTTCGCACCGTATGCCGGCTTACTTGATACATCTCTTGTAAGCTTGATTCGGTTGGAATACGCTCCCCGATCCGGTAATCCCCTGTCAGTATTTTGCTTTTTATATCATCCATAATGATCTGGTACTTCTTTTTCATCGTTTCACTTCTTTCACAGTTGATCCTCTACTCGGATTGAGAAGAACTTGTATGGACATATTTTAACATGGTTGCTTAATCAAAAACAGACGCTTACAGTGTCTACTGTCTGATCCTTAGAGAATATAAAAGTTTTTGTCTGATTATGTATGCACAACTATATTTATTATTGACATATGTACGGACAAATATTATATTATTTTTGTGCACAGGTAAAGGTGAATCAAACGAAAAAGATATTTGAAACCGTTATCATCTTGGAGGTGAACAAAATGAATCGTGAAAAGGCGGCCAAAGCCATTAGAGAAGGCAGGACATCTTTGGGCATTGAATTTGGTTCCACACGAATTAAAGCGATTTTAATAGATGAAGAGTTTCAGCCAATTGCGCAAGGTGCATTTGAATGGGAAAGTTCTCTTCAAGAAGGAATATGGACGTACAACTTAATTGAGATCATTACAGGTCTTCAAGTGGCATACCGTCAGATGAAAGAACAGGCTGCACAATTGTATGGGGTGACGATTCAAACCATTGGCTCCATCGGGATATCTGCGATGATGCATGGCTATGTCGCCTGTCATCATACAGGAGAAGTCCTCGTCCCGTTTCGAACGTGGCGGAATGGAACAACGACCGAGGCGAGTCAAAAGCTAACAGATGTATTCCGATTTCATATTCCAGAAAGATGGAGTATCGCTCACTTATACCAAGCGATACTAGGAGAGGAAAAACATCTGTCCCGGTTAGAGTATGTGACCACTTTGTCCGGCTACATTCACTGGCTGCTAACAGGGAAGCAGGCCATCGGAATTGGCGATGCGTCGGGAATGTTCCCCATTGATGAAAAAACGAAGGATTACAACGAAGTGATGCTTCATCAATTTGAAGCATTGATTGCAGAAAAAGGCTATCCGTGGAAGCTTCGTCATCTTTTGCCGCGCGTCTATTTAGCAGGCGAAGAAGCTGGTGTGTTAACAGCAGCTGGAGCAGCGATTTTAGACCAAGGCAAACAGTTGCAGCCAGGTATCCCTTTTTGCCCGCCAGAGGGTGATGCAGGAACAGGGATGGTCGCAACAAACAGTGTGGAAAAGAGGACAGGGAATATTTCAGTTGGGACATCTGTATTTGCCATGATTGTGTTAGAGCATCATTTAAAAGGTGTGTACCCAGAGGTGGATCTTGTCACGACACCAGATGGCCTGCCAGTCGCGATGGTTCATGCCAACAATTGTACAAGTGACCTCAACGCTTGGATGAATCTATTCAGAGAAGCGTTTGAAGCAATGGGTCAGCCAGTTGAAACAGAAAGATTGTACGAAACTCTATTAAATCAAGCTTTAGAAGCAGATCATGATGGGGGCGGGCTTTTAAGCTATGGCTATTATTCTGGTGAAAATATTACGAGACTAAAAGAAGGAAGACCTCTTTTTGTTAGATCTCCTCAAAGCCGGTTTACCCTTGCTAATTTCATTCGGACGCATCTCTTCTCTGCATTTGGCGCAATGAAAATTGGGATGGATCGTTTAAAAGCACATGAACAAGTCAAGATTGATCGCTTACTAGGACATGGCGGTTTATTTAAAACACCGATAGTTGGGCAAAAAATGGTCGCTGCTGCACTCGGGACACCTGTATCCGTCGTATCAACTGCGGGAGAAGGCGGTGCGTTTGGGATGGCGGTCCTTGCTTCATATATGCTCAATCACCAGCAGCAAACCCTGAGCCATTTTCTCAAGCAACAAGTGTTTGCCCATACATTAGAAGAGCTTATTGATCCTGATCCACTGGATGTTAAAGGTTTTGAGGAATTTATAAAGCGCTATCAAGAAGGACTCCCGATAGAAAAAGCGGCAGTAGAACATTTGACGCCACAGAAAGGAGCGGCACCTGTATGTTAGAGCGGTTAAAAGAAGAAGTGTTTCAAGCGAATCTAGATCTGCCAAAGTACGGACTTGTGAAATTTACATGGGGCAATGTCAGTGCGTGCGATCGTGACAGTGGACTGTTTGTCATTAAGCCAAGCGGCATAGCGTATGACAAATTATCAGCAAAAGACATGGTCGTGGTCGATTTTGACGGTCAAGTGGTCGAGGGAGAATTCAATCCTTCTTCCGATACTGCCACACATGCTGTTCTTTACAAACACTTTGAGGAAATTGGCGGCATTTCACATAGCCATTCGATGTGGGCAACGGTATGGGCGCAAGCTGGACTTGATTTACCAGCAATGGGCACAACACATGCAGATACATTTTACGGACCTGTTCCGTGCGCTCGATTTCTCACAGAAGAAGAGGTGAATCGCGGGTATGAGGTGGAAACAGGACACCTGATCATTGAAACGTTTGAGAAAAGACAAATAGATGTCATGGCGGTTCCTGGTATTTTGCTACAAGGTCATGGTCCCTTTACGTGGGGAAAAGATGCAAAAAGTGCGGTAACGAACAGTGTCATTTTAGATGAAGTAGCGAAAATGAACCTGTTTGCAAAGCAATTGAACGAATATGCGGAGCCTCTTCCGCAGGTGATTTTAGATAAACATTATTTAAGAAAACATGGAACACATGCGTATTACGGACAAAAACCTTCAAGATAAAGAAAAGAGGGATTTCTATGTTAACAAGTCAGAAGAAAGAATGTTGGTTTGTCGTCGGGTCACAGCACTTATATGGGGACGAGGCACTGAAGCAAGTGAAGGCAGATGCGCAAAAGATAACAGATGCCTTAAATGAGAGCGGTTTGCTGCCTTATCCAATTATTCTGCAGGAACTGGCGGTTAGTGCGGATCAAATCACAGAGCTGATGAAAGAGGTCAACTATCGTGATGAGGTCATCGGTGTGATGACTTGGATGCATACGTTTTCTCCAGCAAAAATGTGGATACGTGGTACGTCTCTTTTGCAAAAGCCTCTTTTGCATCTCGTCACGCAATACTATGAAAACATTCCGTGGGACACGATTGATATGGACTATATGAATCTCCATCAATCGGCACATGGAGACAGAGAGTACGGCTATATCAATGCACGTTTAAATAAGCAAAACCAAATCGTTGCAGGTCATTGGTCGAAGCAGGAGGTGAAGCAGCAAATCGCTGATTGGATGGACGTTGCGGCTGCCTATCATGAGAGCTTCCACATTAAAGTGGCTCGGTTTGGTGACAATATGCGCCACGTTGCGGTGACAGAAGGAGATAAAATTGAAGCGCAGATCCAGCTGGGATGGACCGTTGATTACTTTGGAATTGGCGATCTTGTGAACTATGTAAATGCTGTGGAAGAAGCAGAAGTTGATGCTCTGTTTGCTGAGTACTTAACGTTATATGACGTGGATTATGGGAGCTATTCGGCAGAAGAATGGCAACAAAGTGTAAAAGTGCAAGCACGATATGAAATTGCCATCAAACGTTTTTTAGATGAAGGCGGCTACAATGCCTTTACGACAAACTTTGAAGATTTACATGGCATGAAGCAGCTTCCGGGTTTAGCCGTTCAGCGACTGATGGCAAAGGGATATGGCTTTGCGGGTGAAGGGGATTGGAAAACCGCCGCACTGGATCGTTTATTAAAGGTGATGAGCCATCATCAATCGACTGGTTTTATGGAAGATTACACATATGAAATGACTGCTGGTCAGGAAGCAGTGCTGCAATCTCATATGCTAGAAGTAGATCCTGCGCTTGCACATACAAAACCTGTCATTGTCGTGTCTCCGCTAGGCATTGGAAACCGGGAAGACCCAGCACGTCTTGTGTTTGATGGAAAAGCAGGCGAGGGCGTTGTTGTCTCCATTGCTGATTTTGGAACACATTTCAAATGGCTGATTCAAGAAGTGGAAGCCTTTGAGCCGCAGGAAGCAGCACCACATTTACCGGTAGCACGAGTCCTCTGGAAAATCAAACCGAACTTTCAAGATGGCGTCAAAGCATGGATTAAGCACGGCGGAGGTCATCATACAGTCGTATCTCTCAATTTAACGGTTGATCAAATTGTTCATTTTGCAAAGCTTGTGAATGCAGAATATGTGGTTTTATAAAGAAGGGTGAAATGCATTCTACTGTGAACGGTAGAATGGCAGGGAGAAATGAAAGCGGTTTATTAAGTGAGGGGGGTCATCCACTTGGAGAAAAAAGTATCAAGTAAATTTATCTTCTTTTTCGGGTCCTTTGCAGGTATCTTATTTGGATATGATATTGGTATTATCGCAGGGGCAGAAGGGCACATTCAGGAAGAATTTCAGCTCAGCCCGTTATGGCTTGGCATCGTCGTTTCTTCATTAATGGGCGGGGCGATCATTGGTTCCATTTTAAGCGGTCTGATGGGGGATAAGTTTGGCCGCAGAAAGCTCATTTTGGTGTCATCGATTATCTTTTTTGTCGGTGCGCTTGGCTCAGCCATTGCACCAGAAGAAATCTCATTAACCATTGCCCGGATTTTCTTAGGAACAGCTGTAGGGACAGCCTCATCGCTCGTGCCTGCTTACATGTCTGAAATCGCTCCGGCCAAAATTCGCGGGAAATTGTCCGGCCTGAATCAGCTGATGATTGTGAGTGGATTATTGCTTAGCTATATCGTCGCATTTGTGTTTGAACCAATTCCAGACAGCTGGCGCTGGATGCTGGGAAGTGCTGCTTTATTTGCGATCGTGCTTTATATTGGCATGCTGAAACTTCCTGAATCTCCAAGATATTTAATTAAACACGGAATGGCTCATAAGGCACGTGAAGTATTAGGATCACTTCGTTCATCACGTGAAGAGATTGAAGCAGAAATGCAAGAAATTTTAGAAGTAGCAAAAGAAGAACGCTCAGGCGTTCGTGAATTATTTCAAAAGAAATTCCGAATGGCTCTCTTTATTGGGGTCGGAATGGCAACACTCCAGCAAATACAGGGGGCGAACTCCATTGTGTATTATGCAACGAGTATCGCAAGAAATGTAGGTCTTGCTCCGCAAGTTGCCGCAGGTTTTACCGTCATTGTTGGTGTCATATTTGTTGTGACGACCGTGATTTTTTTACAATTCGTCGACCGGTTCGACCGCCGAACGATTCTCACAGTTGGGGGAACGGGGATGGCCCTGTCTTTCTTTGCACCAGCGGCATTAGGTGCGCTCGGAGTGAGTGAAGGCATATTAAACTGGGTCACATTGATTTCACTTTGCTGCTTTATTTTGTGCTATGCCTTCTCATGGGCACCGATCACATGGATTATCATCGGTGAAATTTTCCCACTTTCTGTCAGGGGTATTGGAGCGGGCATTTCATCTGCCTTTAACTGGACGGGATCATTAGCAGTTGGCCTTGTGTTTCCTATCTTGGCTGACCAATTCAGCTTTGGCGTCATTTTCTCTTCATTTGGGGTCATCTGCTTAATTGGCCTGTTGTTCACGCGCTTTGTATTAGTCGAAACAAAAGGAAGAAGCTTAGAACAAATCGAAACCGATATGGCTGCACGTGTCTAAAGGAAACCATCTATCCACACAGGATAGATGGCTTTTTTAATCAAGTATTTGTTTCAGTTCATCTGGCAGTAAATCCATTAATTGATCAGATGAGGATACGTCCAGTACTTCAAGAAGCGCATAATATTTCGCATAAATTTCACTCAGCTGATCAGGATGATTTGCTTCATATCGATTCAAATGCAATTGTGTCAGTTCAAGTGCAATGTCCAGTTTGTTTCGTTCGATGGTTTGTGTTGTGTTGATCAAATCGTTCACCTCTAATTTTAAAGTTATTGAAAAATATTATGGTGCAGTTCCGCAGCTGACCTTATATTCATGGTCTTCTATCTTTTTTGAATAACAGACGGAAGGTGTCATTCCTGTCTCGCTTTTCCAAGCCTGCCAATACACATCATACAGCTGACCATATTGAGGATCTACATCGTCCTTTTTTTGCAAAATAGCAAAATAGCTTTGGTAAGGGTAGCCTTCTTGATAAATGGCATGCCGTATCGCTCCTCTTTCAGTCGCATTTGTAAAAACCATAGGCGACAGCAAGGGAAGGGTGATAACTACGACGAGAAGGATGAAAAATGAAAAAAGTTTATGTCTTGTCTTCATCAATGAATGTCCTTTCCTTCACAAGAGATCATTTGTATAATATGTTAAAATTGTCCTATTGTAAAGAAAGAGACTACTAGATCACAAGCGAATTTTTTCAAAAATAGACAAGCATCTAATCACTGATCGTGCCTCTGACATACGATAGAGTGTAAGTGAAAGACAACTTGAAGGGGTGTTGAGAATGAGCCGGAATCGATTAGACAATTTTTTCTTTGGGCCTCGCAGAGGGAATCATGGAGAAGTTGAAACGGTTGTATCCCCTACACGTCAAATTGTCAACACGAGAACAAATGAACAAACGATCAGAAAGATTCATCCAACTCATATCACAAACGTCAATAAAAACATCAAAAGAATTGAAAACTACTACCCTGTGACGCAATCTACACGAAATGAGTATATTGTGGAAGAATATGACTGTGGTAGTGATATCAAGAATCCTTGCTGCCGCCCGGTCAAACGCTGTAAGTGGTAGTTTAATGGTGAAAAGAAGTGAGGCATCCTGTGATGGGATGCCTTTTGTATGTTTAACGCTCTATTTCATTTAGTTGTCCGTGATCAAGCTCGAAAAAACGATTTCCTAATTCTGAATAAAGGTAGCTCTGATGGCTTGTAAATAAAACACATTGATCAGAGAATTCTTCTTTTAATAAAGAAATAGACTGCATTTGAGATGCCTCATCAAGAGATGTAAAAGGTTCATCAAGAATGATTAGCTCTGGTGATCTGGCCGCCATACAATTAAAGAAAAGCTTATATCTCATGCCTAGTGAATATTGTTTGACAGGCATCTTGAGTGCATGAGTTAAATCAAATGCATCACAAAGCGAGAGAAAGGTCTTTTTGTATACCTCTTTTTCTGACTGATTCATTTTCCATAGCGACTGTATAAGAGTCATATGCTCGATACCAGTCAGCGCATCATAAACCAAAGGCTTATCTGGGATGTACGCGACCAACCCTTTATAAAGAGCTGACCCAGGATGATGCTGTTCATTGAGTAAAACCGTTTCGGATACTGAAGGAAGCAGACCTGCGATGATCTTTAAAAGTGTCGATTTACCGCTGCCGTTTTTTCCGATAATACAAGCACGATCACCTTCTTTCAGATGAAAGGATACTTGATCAAGGAGGGGAGAGCTTTCTTCAGTTGTTTCATAACGAAAAGATAGCTGAGACACTTGCAAACTAGCCATTGATAAATCCTCCAATAACAAAAACAGTGGTCACCAGCATATACAAGATGACGGTCGCAAGGGCGGCTTTTTTTGATCCTTTAGCATAATAAATGATCCCATCATATAGGATGCGTAAAAGGTACAAATTGATCAAAAACGAAACCGCTTGGATGAAGATAAAATAATGATCTAAATCGAGTACCATCACACAATAGATTGCTGCGCTATTCACTAATAGAAGAAACGCATTATAAAGCAAGATGACAAAATACATTTTGCGCAAAATAAACGTTTTATGAAAAAAGTACATATAAATTGAAGTCACGACAGTACCGAGAAAATTCAATATGAAATAAAGTGGGATTGTCAGTAAAAAGATAAACACAATGCTGGCTAATTGTTTTCCCGCAGATAATGGTTCCTCTACTAACAAATCAATAATGAAAAATGTTAAAAAAACAGTTGAAACAAATAAAGATAGTAAGACTAAGCCTATAACAGTTTTGGTCGATTGATGTTGGTTGAAAAATTGTTTAGGGCGTAGAAGTAGCTCCATAGAACCACATTCTCCTTTCTTCTAAGATAGATGTACATGGCTGACATATTCCTCTAAAAGAGAGGCAATCAACAAGAGCACTATAGCGGCAAAGATTAACTGAATCACAGTTCGAGTCAGCTTTCTTACATCAATGGCCTTACCTTTCATAAACCGGTAAAGATAAATAAATGGAAAAGCACTGACGATTGAAAATAAGATCAAACCAAGAACCTCAACAAAAGCATGCGGCATGAGGCCAGTGAATAACTGCTTCACTTCATGCTGAGCTATCAAAAACTGAATGAGTTTTCCGATGACATAGCCATTATAAAAAAGAATGCCAGCAGACATAATGCCGCCAGTAAAAGCCCCGATACCTAGAATGGCAAGCCCAACCTGTAAATTGTTTGAAAAAATAGAGAGAAAAAACATGTCTTCATCCTTTTTTAAATAAGGAATCTGATCATAAGGAAGGAGGCATCCAATGAGCAAAGCTGCAATAAATACACCGGCGTAAAGATAGCCGAGGCGTAGAATCAATCTATTCTCCGATAGAAAATATCTTATTTTTTTCAACATACTCAATTCCTTTATAAATGGTCTTGCGGCATAATATCCAGCAAATCACTGAAACGATCACAAAATATATAGCGAACAGCACGTTTACGAGCCCTGAGGATTGCTGCAATATAGGGAGAAAAGAGGTCAAAATCAAATAGTACATAAAAGGCAGAACAAGAAAGTTTCTTGCAAATGCCTGACCTTTATCGATGATCTCTAGTTCCTCATTTGTTGTCCCTATTTCATGCTCATGAATAAAATTGAATTTCGTTGTGAATGGAAACAAGTAAAGCTGAATCAAAGGAAAAATGAAAAAGCCAACCCCTAATACCACCAGTTGAATGAGCATCTGAATATGAAACAGTTGATACACAGTCATAATAGATAGATTAATGAATAGTAAAAAGAGCGCTGGTATGGAAAATAAACAATAAAATAACTGGATTTTTGATAAGAAAAATTGCAAAAGAGATATTTGAGAAAGCTCGTAAAGCCAAATGTTCTTTTTTTCAGCACTTAAAGCAAAAATAGAAGGTGTCAGCATTCTCATCTCATAAGATTGATTCGCTAGTATCATAATATTGAGTGTGAATAGCAGCTGAATTTGCAAGGCCTGTTGATCGATGATCGAGATCAATCCGGTAAAAACACCAATATAAAAGAAGGCTTCATATGACATGAACATATAATTAAAAAATTCTTTAGATAAGAGCCACCTTTTTTCTTTCAGCAGCTTGATGTCTTTTTGGATCAACACATTTTGTCTAAACAGCGAACCCTGAATTTTATGCAGTACTTGAAAGTAACAATAAAATAAATCCCGAAAATGCTTTGAGCTTTGGTCTTGATCTTTTTCCGTTGGAATCCATCGAACAGGACTTCTCATGACAAGCGCACTACCTAGTATCACAACAATCAATGTAATAGGTGAATTAAAAAGGGCTTGAAATTGTAGAAAAACAGAGCCATCTGAAAATAAAGCATGATGCATTTGCTGAAGATCATGTTGATATAAAGAGATCAGCTTGTTTGAAAGAGTGATCCAAAACGAATCCTCTGCAAGCGATGAGATTGATTGAAAAAGTTTTTGGAAGGTGTGATAAAAAGGGAAAATGATGTTTAATATGAGAACCCTTCCGAATAAGAAAAAAAGCAAAGCGATGCTTGCAAAAAAGAGGACACGAATAGCCCCGATTTTTTTCACGACGATGTTATAGATATAAGCACCGAATATCTTATTGCTGATGATAAATAGGAAGATACTTGTCAGCATCACATTGACATGTTTTAACCAGAATGCCAGATCGTGTGTTTGAACAATATCATATTGGAATAAAAAATAGATCAAATAAGTGCTCAAACTCGTAAACACAAGCCAAATCAATTCTGAAAACAGAAGCGTTTGAAAAAGTTGTCTGGAGGAAACAGGTGCTAGCTGTATCAATTCTTTAAAAGGAAGAAGATGAGTTCTTCTATAAGATTCAATTCCTTTGACGATAGAAAATAAAAATAAAAACATCACAAAAGCACTTTCCCATTCTATTTGATAAACGGGGGAGTAAAGAAATGAAGAAATCACGAATACAATCATGCATCCGAATATGATATCAAGAATACAAGAAAAAAATATGTACTGTTTTGAAGAAAACGACTTGAGAAATGGAATTTTTCGTATAACGAACTGAGCGATATTAGAATACTGTTGCTCCAGTCTAATGGATAGAAGTAGTGATAATAATGGATATAACATCTTCTCACCTGCACTAAAATTTAAATAGAAGGAGAACAGAGTCTCCTTCTATTGAGTCGTTAAATAAATTACCAAGCGATAACGGCTTTACGGCCTTTTTTCTTAATTTCGTTTTTAAGGTATTGACGAATTGTCTCTTTACCAGCTGCAGCAATAAGAGAAAGACCGCCTGAACCTACAGCAGTTAAAATGGAGACAATTGTAGTGACAGCTCCACCCGCTTCAACCACATTAAGAACTACAGCGGCAACACTGCCTGGAATACCAAATTCTTTTGCTAGATCAGCAACTGGCAGTACTTGTAGCGAGAAGGAAAAAAGAGCTAGCATAAGGAATCCTACTGCTAAAGCACCAAAAAGAACATGTAGTTTGATTTCATTTCTTGTTTCTGTCATATCAAATTCCTCCCTTTTTTGTCTTTTTATTACTATTCTATCTTATGATATGTTTTTGTTCATATCAATCCTTTTTTTTCTTTTTTTTATGAATTAGTTATAGGTTAATATAAAAAAAGTGAAAAGATAAGTGAGAAAAGAATCGTTTTGGATAGGAAATATCGAGTGAACATGATCAAAATGACCTTGTTTTCACAAAAACGAAAGAGAGCCTAAAAGTCTATAAGAAATATGTTATATGTAAATGAACCAATATTCTTTGATCAAAAGCGCCTTTCAAGATAAAATTGGAAGTATCAATTCATTCTGATGGAGGCGATTTTCTGAATATTCGATTGTTAACACCAGAAGATGCTCAAGAATATGCGAACTTGAGATTAGAAGCACTCCGATTAAATCCAGAGAGTTTTGCTATGAGTTACGAGGAAGAGAAGCTAGATACGAAGAATAAATATAAGGCTCGTTTTGCCTCTACACAATCTATGTGGACATTCGGTGCCTTTCATCAAGGTCAGCTGCTCGGCTCGGTTACACTCATACAAGAAACCTTGCAGAAATTAAAGCACCGTGCCAATGTGGCAGCGATGTATGTAACGGCTAATGGACGCGGAAAAGGAATGGGGAAGGCACTCCTGACAAAAGTTCTTTCTTTTGCACGCGAAAAAAAAGACATCGAACAAATATATTTAACAGTGGTCACAACAAATGACCCAGCCAAACATCTTTACAGGTCTGTTGGATTTAAGTCGTATGCGGTAGAAGAAAAAGCACTAAAAATAAATGGTGCTTATGTAGATGAGGAAAAAATGGTGCTATGTTTATCATCGTTTGGAGGGGATATAAATGAGCCAGCCAGTCATGCGCATCACATTGGCAGCCGGACCAAATAGTGAGCTGGAATCCTTTGCGCTTCGTGCAGCACTTGAAAACTTTGGCGCAAAAGTCGATATGCATTGGATAGGCAGACCGAATGACCTGATTAATGTTTTATCCGGGAGGAATAGAGGCGAGACGGATTTCATTCTTTTATCCTTTCACGGAGAAGAAGGAGCGTTTCTCATGCCGGAGTTAGGAGAAGATGTATACGAAGAGGGTGAGCCGAGAGGTGCTGCTTTTGGTGCGGATGACATAAAGCGGTATGCTTCGTTAAATGGAGTCCACATTATATGTACAGGCTGTACACTAGGCGAAAAAAAGGTGGCAGAAGCTTTTTTAGAAACAGGGGCGATATCCTATACAGCGCCCGATGACTACATTGATGGAAATGCGTCATTTATTTTTGTTCTCACCATGCTGTATGAGCTGGTGAACAACTCAAAGACAGTCAGAGCAGCTTTTGACCAGGCACGCTCTATTGATGAAGAAACAAAGTTATTCCAACTGTATATGCAAAAATAAGGGCTGAGCGATCAAGCCCTTTTTATATGTCTCTCGTAAAATATGTCGAAAATGTGACAAATGTGTTTTTTGCAAACTAAAAAGGGGCTGCGAAAAGTCTATCCAACAAACACACGCCATTTAGACATGACGGCATCACGAGAGGAGAATCATTGTGTCAATGAAAGGGAAGATCAGTCTCGTCCTGTGTGTACTTGCGATCGTCATCGGTATCGCTGCGTTTTATCATAACCAGCAGGCAAGCGGGACAGAGAGAAAAAAAGTAGAACAAGATGCGAGCTACAAACAAGTTGAAATTGTCACACTTGTGAATGACGGGAAATTCATGAGATATGCTGTCAACTATCCGCTGTTTCATCAAGAAAAACTAGATCAGGAGATCAAAAGATTTGCAGAGACAGCGTTAGAAAAGTTTAAAACATCGTTTAGTCAAGCGAGTGATGCCAATGAAGAAAAACGATACGAGTTAAACATCGATTATGAGATCATTCATTATGCCAAGCAAACCGTCGCAATCAAATTCAATACATATGAAGTGAAGGGCGGAAAGCAAGGCGTCAATCAAACGAAGGTGATGAACTTTGATTTCAAGAAACAGACATTTTTATCAATCAACGATATCTTTCTATCAAAGAAGGACAATCTTCAAAAATTATCTCATATGACTTTTGAGGAATTAAAAAAAGATCGAACGCTAGCTGAAAATCAGTCGCTGCTCAAACAGGGAACGTCTCCTGTGGCGAAGAATTATCAGTATTTTGCCATCAAGGATCGCTATATCGAATTCTACTTTCCAAGAGGACAAATCGCTCCAAATCATCAAGGCCCTCAAGTGTTAGCGATTAAGAAAACACTGCTGAAAGGAATATTAAAACCCGAATATATTAAGAAAGAAATGAACAAAAACGAGAAAAAAGAACCGATTCCAACAAGAAAGATTGTGAAATTGCCAAAACCATCCACATTTCATCCAAATCAAAAAGCCATTGCACTCACATTTGATGATGGGCCCAATCCATCAACGACCTCAAAAATTTTAACAGCATTAAAAGAGAACAAAGGACATGCTACATTTTTTGTATTAGGCAGCAGGGTTCAGTATTATCCCGATATGTTAAGTGAAATCAGAAAGGGTGGAAATGAAATTGGAAACCACTCCTATAACCACCCTTTGCTCACAAGACTTCCTTTAAAACAAGCGGTCAAACAAGTAGAAGACACGCAACAAATCATTGAAAAAGCGAGCGGGTTCACACCGACTCATTTTAGACCGCCATATGGCGGGACAAACGGGCAAATCAACGAAGCTCTTCACATGAAAGTGACCCTTTGGGATGTGGATCCTGAAGACTGGAAATATCGAAACAGCCAATACGTCGCGAACTACATTCTAGCCCATGTATCTAGCGGTGAAACGGTCTTAATGCACGACATCTATGACACCTCAGCAAACGCAGCCGTCACGATTATCAAAGAACTCACCAAACAGGGATATCAATTATTGACGGTGTCTGAGCTTGAGCAGTGGAAGGAAGAACAGAAAAAATAATTTATTGATAATTAATTGAGAAAACAATTTCGGAACATAGAAATTGTTTTCTGTTTAAGAAGTAATTAGATCCATTATATATGCCTCTTAGAGTTAATCTAGTTAATATTCAATAGGTAATAATTATTTTTTCGTTTGATTCTTTTGACTTTAAAATTAAGTTAACAAGATCATCTCTATCAAATAATTTAACATCTGTTTTTTCAGCTAATTCGATTGCTGGAGATGTAAAATAATTATTAGTAACTACCCATGATGATTCAGATGAATAATAAAACCTTGCTGAAGTGATTTCTTGTACAGATTTCACCCCCACTTTTTTTTTATACCTTTTAGCTTGAACTACAATACTCAAACCAGATTTTTTCAAGATTAGATCAGCACCGTAGTCACCAGAAGCTTTAGTTAATTTTACTTTATAACCTAGGTTCCTAAATAGAACGCTTAAATAGATTTCAAATTCTCTTCCTGTCATAGCATCTATTTGATCGATTCCTGATTTGCTTAATTTTTCAAATTCATTTTTTTCTTTGGTCCTTTCAATGAGGGTCAATATAATAATAATTATTATGGAAATAAGGCTAACAAAAAATATAAATAAGAAAAAATCGTACATGTCATTCCCCTTTGTTCAGAATAAAAATATTGTTTAATATTGGTGTATCTTTAATTTTATAATCGGTCTGAAAGTAAAGAATTAAAGTTTTTTCATAGGAGTTTAAGATTTTTATAGTTGGTTAAATGAAAACTTTAAACTTATTTAATTTATTTATAAAGAGTTGAAACATAATAAGGAGAATTTAGATTAATGGAGTTTAGTAATTGAATATGAATGGTCTATTAAAAAATATTGAATTTAAGAAGCATTCTTTCAGAATAAATCATCATTTACTTATCCATTTTACACATTTGAAGGAAAGAGAACGAGAAATCAATAGTTGTCGAAGGAGAGAATGGAATGTTTTTGTATTATGGACCAACCGGTGCTCCAGTGGAAAATCCGGGAGAAGAATGGATGAAAGAAATCTTCTTCCATAAGGGTGAAGACTATTGGAAACAAGGGAATGGAGAATCTTCTATTGAAGTGGATGAAGATTGGGAAACGGAAAGTCTTGTTTTCTTTTATCATGAACCTTATGGCTTTTTTCTTATGAGATATCCAGATTTTTTGGTTCCTTTTAAAAAAGTAGAGAAGATAGAAACGATCAAGCATGTCGTTGCAGGCGCACCATTGTATGTACCTTCATGCAGCTACGTCGATCGACATCAAGCTTATGAAATCGTTCAACATTTTCTAAAAACAAAATCGGTACCTGATAGTGTTGAATGGGTGGAGTTGAGGACGATTGATTTTCAGCAAGATCTATAAAGTTTTACGGGGAACAAGAAGGAGAATAAAATGTGTCGTTTAGATGATACCATGCATGTACATGTTGGCTATTACGAACATGGTCTTGATGTTGAAGGGGTGTTTTTTAAGAGTTTAGAAACAGGAAAGTGGCAATTATTCTTTGACCATACATGGTATGGGATCACGCTTTTAAAGCATTATGAAAAATATGAAGATTTAGGGCTGTTGATTGGCGAGTATTCTATTGAAGATGACAAAATTGAAGGTGAAGGAAATCAGCTGTTTGAGCGTTTTTTAAAAGAAAACGGGATATTGAAGTCAATGGAGTGAACAGATATCTCTTAGCCTTTAGAGTATTTTTAAATCTAATAAGGGTCAGTCTTATATAAGAAACAAAGAATGGTCAAAATAAAAAAACAGACCTAATGTGGTCTGTTTTTTTATCAACCCAAAATGAATGGATTTTTTTACATCTTTCAAATCATTTCCCCTTCTCCCGCTTCCGTTTCTCCTTCTCTGCCCGGTAAAACTCATGAAACATCTTCATCAGCGCTCGCTTCTCAATCCGAGACACATAACTCCTTGATATCCCGAGCTCCTTGGCTATTTCCCGCTGCGTTTTCTCTTTTTTTAAGTCCAAACCGAACCGGCCGACGATGACTTCTTTTTCCCGGCCGTCGAGAATGTCGATATATTCTTTTACTTTTTCAAGCTCCATGTTGAGCTGAATGGTATCAATCACGTCTTCATTTTCTGATTTTAAGACGTCAATTAATGAAATTTCGTTGCCTTCTTTATCTTGACCGATGGGGTCATGCAGAGAGACGTCCTTTTTTGTTTTTTTGAGTGCGCGTAAGTGCATGAGAATTTCATTTTCAATACACCGCGCCGCATAAGTTGCCAGCTTTGTTCCTTTTCCAGAGGAATAGCTTTCGATGGCTTTAATGAGTCCGATCGTCCCGATGGAGATGAGGTCTTCAGCGTCTTCCCCGGTATTTTCAAATTTCTTGACAATATGGGCGACGAGCCGAAGGTTATGTTCAATCAGCATGTTTCTTGCGTGTTCATCGCCCTCTGCCATGAGGGCTAAGTATTTTTTCTCATCATCTCCCGAAAGGGGTTGTGGAAAGGCATTGTTTTTGACATAGGACACTAAAAACACCAATTCTTTGACCATCAATCCCATCGCTGTAAATACTCCTGCCACGATTTTCACCTCCACCATGTTTAGGCCGCTGCCTATATCCTCAAATGTATGTGAAGGAAGGATTGTCTGTGTCTGTACGATGAAAAAATCATCTTATTTGAAAGAAACGTGCTTCTGTGCGTATGTTTTTGCTGCACCTCTCATATGTTTGCGGTTTCTTTGCGGTGCTTGGCGGTCTAGAAGCGTGCTAAAATATGTAATATTAGACCGAAAAGGAAGGGGTTTTTTCGGAACATGGGGAAGGTTCTTTCTTCACATGTCGGTATGAAAATTAATGAATGGTATCGAATGATACGGCAGTTCAGTGTTCCAGATGCGGAAATCTTGAAAGCGGAAGTAGAAGCGGAAATTGAACGTATGGAAGAGGACCAGCATTTACTGATTTATTATCAGCTCATGTGTTTTCGGCACCAAATTATGCTCGACTATATACACCCTTCAAAATATCAACCTTTCTCAGTATCTAACCTTGTCGATAAAATCGAAAATTCCAATCATGAGTTATCTGATATGCTGCATTATTACCATGCATTTTTTCGTGGCATGCATGAGTTTAGTCAAAAAGAATATTTGGAGGCCGTCAAATATTATCGCATGGCAGAAAAACAGCTGTCTATGGTATTTGATGATATTGAGCAGGCTGAGTTTCATTTTAAAGTAGCAGAAGCCTACTATATAATGAAACAAACGCATGTCTCCATGCACCATATTTTAAAAGCGCTTGAAATATACGATCAGCATGATGCATATTCCATTCGCATTATTCAGTGCCTCTTTGTCATCTCGGGAAATTATCAAGATTTAAAACGTAAAGATCGAGCACTGCCTCACTTGAAAAAGGCGAAACAACTCGCATCCGAAATTGATCACCCGCGCATTTATAGCTCAGCACTCTATAATTTAGGGAAATGTTACGGGGAGTTAGGTTATCGAGAAGAAGCAGAACGATATTTAACCGAATCGGCTGACCTCGCCAAAAAAGAACTGCTTCCCACGCTGCCTCATACACTTTATACACTGGCCAAGCTGCTTTTTAGACAAAATGAGCAGACTGAAGCAAGGCGCATATTAGAGGATGGGAAATTGGCCGCAAAGAAGCATGAAGACCAGCTGTTCTGTCATATGTTTGAGTATCTGGATGCTTTATATGTTCAGGAAATCAATGAAGAACAACTGCAAAAAACCATTGATTATTTGGAAAAACTTAGCCTATACTCTTATATAGAGGATATCTCACTAGAAATTGCGACAGCCTTAGAAACCTCTCAACAATACCAGAAGTCCAACCAGTATTATCAAAAATTGCTATGGGCTCAAAATCAAATCCAAGAAGGAGAGTGTCTGTATGAATTCTAAGCAACGTTCGACAGTTGAAGAGAGAAACCAAACGTGAGACAAAAAGCGGGCCTAATGGGCCGGCTTTTTTTATGTGAAAAAGAAGCGTAGACGATCACGAAACTTGAATGAATTCATCAGAAAGCGGGCAATTTAATGTGAAATGATGTTCTGTGGAGGCGATCTGATGAAAGGGTTGCATATCTTGTTATGTATATTGGTATTATGCGCTTTTGTTCCTGGTAACATAGAGGCGCGTACATTAAAAAGAATCGACCTAGAAAAAACGGGACGAGCCTTTTGGGACATGAGAGAGGAACGGAAAAAGATTGCGTTAACCTTTGATGATGGGCCTCATCCGGTATACACAAATCAAATACTAGATGTACTGAGAGAGCATGAAGTGAATGCCAGCTTTTTTGTCATCGGAAGCCGTATTCATGCATATCCCCTGCTCGCAGAGCGGATTGTGAGCGAAGGAAATGAGCTTGGCAATCACACGATGAACCATACGTATTTTGACCTTTTGTCATCGAAAGAAATCAAGCAAGAATTAAAAGAATCAGCGGCTCATATCGCTTCACTCCAGCCTGGCGGACCCTTATTATTTCGTCCCCCGGGCGGGCGCTTGACGATGAAGTCATTCCGCATTCTTTCTAAGCAAGGATACGATGTCGTGATGTGGTCCTTTACGCAAGATCCGAAGGACTGGTCTAGGCCAGGTGCACACAAAATTGCCAGCCGTATTATTGAGAATATTCAGGGCGGTGATATCATCCTTTTACATGATGGCGGAGGAAATCGTAAGCAGACAGTAGAAGCGCTGAAACAAGTCGTACCTGAACTAAAGAAAAGGGGCTATGAGTTTGTGAAAGTAAGCGAACTGGTGCACCATAACAGAGATTATCTGCCGGTTCAATTACAATAAGAAACAGTCATTCATTGAAACCAAAAGTCTTGTCGTTTACTATATGAAGAGGGCTTTTGGAGGTGAATGTTGTGAAGAAATTTGTTTTCCTTTTCATCCTGTTATGTGTTGCTGCTGGGTGCTCAAAACCAGTGCAGGAAAGTGTGATTGCATTTGGTGACAGTAACACAAGAGGATCGAACTGGGATTTTCGAGATTATCCCACATCTGAAAAATGGGTGAATCTCATGAAAAACGTCGAGCGCGGCCAAATCAAGGTACAGAATGCCGGGATTGGCGGGCAGACAACAGAGGATGCGAAGCTGCGCTTTGAGCAGGATATTTTAAAACAAAAACCAACTTACGTCCTCATCATGTTCGGTACAAATGATGCGGCGATTCTAGACGGGAAACATCCCCGTGTGACCAAAAAACGATTTAAAGAAAACTTATCCTACTTCATTTCTGAAAGTAGGAAAGAGGGAATTACCCCGATCCTCATGACGTGCGTGCCTGTGGTGGAAGGAGGCAAAAAGGGCTTGTATTATTATTCTAGATATAAGTCATCTTATTTTGCTGAGAGAGGCGGGGCGAGAGCTTGGCAAAACTCATACAATGACATCACAAGACAAGTAGCTGAAAAACAGCAAGTGCCGCTTGTCGACAATTGGAAAGCGTTCATCCGAGAAGCGGGTGAAGATAGTGACAACGCCTTGATTCAATCTGGCCTCATTGACCCTTCTGGCAATCATATGACACCAAAAGGGGCAAGAATCATTTATAACGAAATCAAAGAGCGTGATGTCATTAAACATTTTTAAATGCAGGCCATCAGCCTAAACAAGACGATCCATCCAGCATAGTCTAACAGTATATCTTCTTAGAAGGAGGTAACTGATATGTGGGGATGTCCTTATCCTTACCCTGCGTGTTCACCTTATCCAGCTCAAGGAGCAGGAATCGGTTACGCTTTTCTTGTTGTGTTCCTTGTCGTTATTTTGGTCGTAGGTGGAGGGTTATGGTTTTGGAATGAACAGCCTTGCAAATAAGACACCTCTTCTTTGATCAGAAGGGGTGTTTTTTACGGAAAATAGTAGTAAGCCTATAGCGCAAGTGATATAATATCAGTCACCTGAGTTTAAAAAAGGAGAGTGCTCGGGAGGCATGGTTCCTGGATATATGGAATTAAGAGGAAACAGAGAGCATATGCCCGAGCGAACGTCTTTTCATTTCTGTCTCAATTAATTCAATGAAGTCGCGATTTAAGTTCATTTCATTTGCTTTATAATACGATTCTATAAGTAAATCATCTGACAGCTTTTTCATACTAGAAACCCATATGATGGGAAAAACACCTCCCCTGAAAAAGTTGGCATAAAACTTGAGGAAAAGACATATCATCATAGGTTGATCGAATGTCTTTGAAGTACCTTTAATCTACCATGAATGGGAAACAAGAACAATCGTTCTGTTATCCACATGGTTAAGTGGATAACTTGTGGGTAGAGTGTTTATAATTGAATGAAAGCGTGATGAAATATAGGTGGATAATGTGTGTAAAATTATCCACACCTGTTGAAGGTCCTCATCATATGTCGAAAACTTTTTCATTGTATTCGATAGACAGACAAATTGTGATTTGATTCGACACAATCGCTGAAAAACCAATGGAAGAAAGGGTGCAAATTGTGCTAAAGAAGTATTTCTTACCGGATGAATTTGTGAAAAGTATTTTCCACATTTCGCCGCAAAAACTAAAAGAACGAAATGTAAAAGGAATTATTACGGATTTAGATAACACACTAGTAGAATGGGATCGTCCAAGTGCGACCCCGCGTTTAATTGAATGGTTTCAAGAGATGAAAGATCACGGGATACAGGTGACGATTGTATCGAACAATAATGAAAAAAGGGTCAAGCTTTTTTCTGAGCCGGTTCATATCCCGTTTATTTATAAAGCGAGAAAACCGATGGGAAGAGCCTTTAATAAGGCCGTCGCTGATATGCAATTGAAGAAAGAAGATGTGGTTGTCATTGGCGATCAGCTTATGACAGATGTGCTTGGCGGAAACAGGCATGGCTTCCATACCATTTTGGTTGTACCTGTTGCGGCATCGGACGGATTTTTCACGAAGTTTAACAGGCAGATTGAACGCAGAATTTTAGGAGCCTTAAAGCGTAAGGGCCACATTCAGTGGGAGGAAGAGTAATAATGGAAAAGGTTGTTTGTATTGGCTGCGGTGTAGCCATTCAGACGGAAGATAAAGATCAATTAGGATATGCGCCGGCAGCATCTCTATTGAAAGAAGATGTGATCTGTCAGCGCTGTTTTAGGTTAAAGAACTACAATGAAATTCAGGATGTATCTTTAACAGAAGACGACTTTTTAAATATTTTACACAGCATTGGCGAGACTGATTCTCTGATCGTCAAGGTCGTTGATATTTTTGACTTTAACGGAAGCTGGATTAATGGACTGAGCCGTATTGTTGGTGGTAATCCCATTTTACTTGTCGGCAACAAGGTAGATATTTTACCGAAATCCGTGAAAAAAGACCGTCTTGTTCAATGGATGAAGCGGGAAGCAAAAGAAAATGGGCTCAATCCGATCGATGTGTTTTTAATCAGTGCGAGCAGAGGACAAGGTGTGCCTGAGGTCATGGAGGCCATTGATCATTACCGTGAGGGTAGAAATGTCTATGTTGTCGGCTGTACAAATGTTGGGAAATCAACATTTATTAACCGCATTATCAAAGAGGTGTCTGGAGAAGAGAATGTGATCACCACATCCCAATACCCAGGGACAACACTTGATGCGATTGAAATCCCGCTTGATGACGGGTCTGCTTTATTCGATACACCGGGGATCATCAACCGCCATCAAATGGCGCACTATGTCGGCAAAAATGACTTAAAGATTTTAACGCCCAAAAAAGAATTGAAACCGAGAACGTTCCAGTTAAATGAAGCTCAAACGCTTTACTTTGGCGGACTGGCTCGATTTGATTATGTAAAAGGCGGCAGAACATCCTTTGTCTGCTATATGCCAAATGAACTCAACATTCATAGGACGAAGATGGAGAATGCAGATGACTTATATGAAAAGCATGCAGGTGAACTGCTTTCACCGCCATCAAAAGAGGGAATGGAAGATTTCCCGCCGCTCGTTCCGCACACTTTCACCATCGATCAGCCAAAAATGGACATTGTCTTTTCAGGATTAGGCTGGGTGACGGCGAATGATGCTGGGAAACAAATCAAAGTGTATGCGCCAAAAGGCGTGCACGTGTTTATGAGACGTTCGTTAATTTAAATGTTCAGAGGGGGAGAGACCTTGAAACCTTTATACGGAGTAATCGGTAACCCTGTTGGCCATTCAATGTCTCCAGATATTCATAATGCAGCATTAAAGGATGCTGGAATTGATGGACATTATCATGGCTTTCAAGTAGAAAATGATGACCTGAAAGATGCGATTAGCGGCATGAAAGCGTTAGGAATCAGCGGCATTAACGTCACTGTTCCGCACAAGGTAGAAATCATGAAGTACCTCGACAAAATTGATGTGACAGCTGAACGCCTTGGTGCCGTCAATACGGTGCGTCTCGAAGGAGATCAGCTCGTTGGGTACAATACAGATGGAGAAGGCTTTCTTCATTCATTGCTTGAAGCGTTGGATCAGCCGTTATCAGAGCTGTCATTTCTCCTGCTTGGTGCTGGTGGAGCAGCAAGAGCGATTTACACGACAATTGCTGAGTATGCACCGAAACAATTTGATATCGCCAACCGCACCATTGAAAAAGCTGAGGCTTTAATTGAAAGTGCCGATGGGAAAATCACATCTCGTGCGATTGCATTAAATACAGCAGAAGAGCGGCTTGGGGAATATGATGTCGTCATCCATACGACCTCAATTGGTATGTATCCGAATGTTGAAGAAACCCCAATTTCTTTAGCGAACGCAAAAAAAACAGCGGTCGTTTGTGATATTGTGTATAATCCAATAGAAACAAAGCTGCTAAGCGAAGCAGCCGGGTTAGGTTTGAAAACAGTCGATGGCGTCGGCATGTTTGTTGGTCAGGCGGTAAGAGCCTTTGAACTGTGGACGGGCATTACACCTGACGCCCGAAAAATGAAGTCAATTGTCATAGAGAAATTAGGAGGAACACCATGTTAAAAGGTAAGCAAAAACGTTTTTTACGTGCGCAAGCACATCATTTATCACCTATTTTTCAAGTTGGAAAAGGCGGGGTAAATGACAATATGGTCAAGCAAATTTCCGAGGCGCTTGAAGCAAGAGAACTTTTGAAAGTCAGCGTATTGCAAAACTGCGACGAGGACAAAACAGAGGTTGCAAAAGCACTTGTAAAAGGTGCAAAAGCTGAACTCGTTCAAACGATCGGAAATGTGATTGTCCTTTATAAGGAATCAAAGGAAAATAAACAAATTAAGCTGCCGTAAAGGTGGATATGATATGAAAAAAATAGGGTTGTTCGGCGGTACGTTTGATCCCCTGCATAATGGGCATTTGCTGATGGCAAGTGAGGTGCGTTTCCAAGTAGGGCTTGATGAAATTTGGTTTATCCCAAATCACAAGCCCCCCCATAAAACAGGTCGAAAACGAGCAGAGAGTCATCACCGTGTAAAAATGGTGGAAAAAGCGATTCAGTCAAATCCTCATTTTCGAGTTGAGCTTATTGAAATGGAGCGGGAAGGCCCATCTTATACAGTAGATACGGTTGAGCTGTTAAAGAAGCGCCATCCTGAAGATGAGTTCTTTTTTATGATTGGAGCGGACATGGTCGAGTATTTACCGAAATGGCACAGAATCGATGATTTGCTTCAGATGATCACCTTTATTGGGATGAAAAGACCAGGTTATGAAGGAAGTACGGCGTATCCTCTTTTGTTTGCAGATGTTCCGGCTTTTGATGTATCATCGACATTGATTAGGCAGCGAATAGAGCAGGGGAAACCTGTTGATTATTTGATTCCGAAAGCTGTTGAGTGTTATATAAAGGAGCATCATTTATATGAATCGTGAAGAAGCGTTAAACTGTGTCAAACAGCAGTTAACAGAGCATAGATATACACATACAATTGGGGTCATGGAGACGGCCATTTCATTAGCTGAACGTTTTGGTGCAGATGTGAAAAAAGCAGAGGTCGCGGCTATTTTCCACGATTATGCTAAATTTAGACCGAAAGAAGAAATGAAGGGCATCATCGAGCAAGAACAGATGAACCCTCTATTGCTTAAATATTCACCTGAGCTTTGGCATGCCCCAGTTGGTGCCTATTTGGTCAAAAAAGAAGTTGGAATTGACGACCGAGATATTTTAACAGCCATTGAATTCCATACGTCCGGCAGACCGAACATGACATTGCTTGAAAAAGTTATTTATGTCGCCGACTATATAGAGCCAGGACGCCATTTTCCTGGTGTAGAGGAAGTAAGAGAGTTAGCAGAGCAGGATTTGGACCTTGCCTTGATTCAATCTTTAAAAAACACCGTCAGCTTTTTAATGAAAAAGAATCAGCCAGTTTTCCCAGATACACTTGCTACTTATAACTCACTTGTGCAAAAGAACAACTAAGGAGGAATTTTGATGGATGCATCATCAATTTTAAACATCGCAGCAGGAGCGTGCGATGATAAACGGGCAGAGGACATTATTGCCCTGAATATGCAAGGGATCTCACTTGTTGCAGATTATTTTCTCATTTGTCACGGTAATTCTGACAAACAAGTACAGGCCATTGCAAGAGAAGTGAAACACCTTGCAGAAGAAGGCGGCATCGAAGTTAAAAAGATGGAAGGCTTTGACGAAGCAAGATGGGTTTTGATTGATTTAGGAGATGTCATTGCTCATGTGTTCCACAAAGAGGAAAGAGGATACTATAACTTAGAGAAGCTTTGGGGAGATGCGCCGAGAGAAACGCTTTCGCTTGGCATTAACTCATGATTTATCAAGGGTTTGCAGGTGTGTATGATGAGCTCATGACACATGCCCCTTATGATGAATGGGTTCAGTGGATACAGCGGCATATCAAGCCAAATAGTGCGATTATCGATGTAGGTTGTGGAACTGGAGAGATCTCTCTTCGGTTAGCTGCAAAAGGCCACATGGTCACAGGAATTGATCTAAGTGAAGAGATGCTGGCATTTGCGCAGCAAAAAGCACAGGCTCATAAGCAGTCTATTCAATTTTTACATCAAGATATGAGAGAGCTTGAGGGGTTTGAACAAACTTTTCAAGCAGCGGTTATTTGCTGTGATTCTTTGAATTATCTAAAAAACGAAAATGACGTCAAAAAAACCTTTAAAAACATGTTTCAGCTTTTAGAGACAGGTGGGGTTTTATTGTTTGATGTTCATACCCCTTTTAAAATGGAAGAGGTATTTCCTGGCTCTACTTATGCCGATCAAGATGAAGAAATCAGCTACATTTGGCAGAGTGATAAAGGAGATCATCCATTTTCAGTCATTCATGATTTAAGCTTTTTTGTAAAAGACGGAGACGTGTATGAGCGTTATGATGAAACGCACGAACAGCGTACATTTCCTTTTGAGACATATGCAGCGTTCCTTGAGTCCGCTGGCTTTGAACAGATTGAAGTGACCGCTGATTTTACAAATGAAGCACCTCAAGAATGTGCAGAAAGATATTTTATTTCAGCGAAGAAACCAAAAACCATCGTTTAATGGAACGATGGTTTTTTAAAACCCTTTTTTCGCTTGTTGCGAAGATGTTTAATTTCTGAGATCATCAGTAAACACACTCGGTGGGTATTGATGCGCAACCGCTTCTACATCCTCATCGAACTTGTCATGAGTGTTCTGAAAAAGCTGATGGAACATATCTTGAACACCTGCTTCAAGTGCTTTAATACCCTCGCCGGTGACGCCGCCTTTTACACACACCTTCTCTTGCAGTGTAGGCAGGGTATACACCCTTTTTTCAATCAAACGGCCAAGTCCTACAAGCATATCTTCTGATAGGGTGGTGGCTTCTTCTTTTGAAATATCTGTTTCTTCAACAGCGGCTTCAATCATTTTCTGAACAAGAAAGCTAATAAAGGCAGGACCGCAGCTGACAATATCTGAGGCTGCCCGTGTGATTGAATGATGAATTTCGATTGGTGTTGAAATGCGGGAAGCGAGTTGTCTGAGCGCTGCTTTTGTCGTGACATTGCATGATGAACCAAATGTTAAAAGTGATGCGCCTGATAATGCGCGGTTGGTGATGCTTGGGATCAGTCTGGCTGTTTGACAAGGAACAATATCTTGAAGCTGTTCAGGATGAACCGGACTTGTAATGATGACAATGGTTTGCTGTTCTTTTAAAAGTGGGCTCAGCTCTTTTAAAAGCGGATAAATATCAAGTGGTTTGACACAAACAAAGATGAAATCTTTATCTGTTACAGCTCCTGAAAGCTGTTTCGTCACTTCGACCTCTGGGTGATTCTTTTTTATATTGAACGCTTTTTCGATGGTCCGATTTGTAATGGTGATAGATGAGGGATTGACTGCTTTTGATTCAATAAATGCCTCAGTAAGTATGGTACCCATGTTTCCTGTACCGATTAACCCTATATTCAAACGTTCTCCCTCCTTAGACGCATAGGATCTGTTATCTTCTAAACAGTATGTGAAGCAGCGTGAAAATATGATTGAAAGAAGCGTGAACAAGTGAAGCAGCTCATTTCGTTGAAAAAATACAGTCTTTATCTGATAGCGGGAATCATCATTCTCCTCATCATCTGTTTCTGCTTTTTAGTAGGAAAAGAGAAAGGCAGCGCCGAGCCAAGTGTATTGAAAGAACAACATGAAACGCAAGTCACATTAGAAGAAAAACAAGAGAGTGCAGAAAAAGAGCCAACATCCATCGTAGTAGAGGTCAAAGGAGCTGTACGGAAGCCGGGCGTTTATGTATTTATGGCTGAGGACAGAGTTGAAGAAGCCATTGAAAGAGCAGGTGGTTTTACGGGCAAGGCAGATACAGTTGACATCAATCAAGCAGCAAAATTAGAGGACAGTATGATGATTTATGTACGAAAGAAGGGGGAGGCTGACAAGCAGGGACAAACAGCAGCGGCTGATACGCCGCCGGGAAATGAAAAGAGTCAAGGGGTGAATGTCAATCAAGCTGATGCAGCGGAATTGCAGACCATTAACGGAATAGGCCCAGCCAAAGCGGAAGCCATCATTGCGTATAGAGAAGAACATGGAGAATTTCAGCAAATTGAAGATTTACGGAATATTTCGGGTTTTGGAGAGAAGACCATTGAACGGCTGAAAAATCAACTGACGGTCAAGTAGAATTGACGGTATAGAAGAAAGGCATGTACACTTAATACCAACCATCATTCTGGAGGGATCAGCTCGTGGAGAGAATTTCATGGAATCAATATTTTATGGCTCAAAGCCATTTGCTTGCCTTGCGAAGCACCTGTGAGCGGCTAGCTGTTGGGGCAACGATCGTAAGAGACAAGCGCATCATCGCAGGTGGATATAATGGATCCATTGCCGGTGACGTGCATTGTGCAGATGTAGGATGCTATGTGATAGATCATCACTGCGTTCGTACAATCCATGCGGAGATGAACGCTATTTTACAATGTGCCAAATTTGGTGCACCAACGGCTGATGCTGAAATATATGTGACGCATTTTCCTTGTTTGCAGTGCTGTAAAGCGATTATTCAAGCAGGTATTCGAACAGTGTATTATGCGAAGGATTATAAAAATCATCCATATGCTGTTGATTTATTCGAACAAGCCGGAGTTCATACAGAACAGGTTGAACTAGATGAGATGATTATTGACTTAAAAAACCAAGAAAAATTAGCCTTTGTTGCGGATTTAATAGGCAAACTAAGTGAATCAGGACGTAGCGAAACAGAAATTCGTCAAATGCATGAAAAGGCGAATCAATTATTTACTTCCTATGTTTAAGTATTTGCCGTTCGGGGCGATTTCAGCAGCTGCTGGAATTGCTCTGGCCGCATATCATCTTCATTTGTATTTTCTCCTTTTTCTTCTTGTATGTCTTCTTTTCAGTCTGCTGAAAAAAACACCCCAGTTCTTTTTAATGGTCAGTTTGTGTGGAATGATTTATATGCTCATTTTTATGGTGCATCAGTCTTTTGAAACGAATCATCCCATACAAGAAAAAGCATTTTCTGATTCGGTTGTGATTGAAACGATTCCGAAAATAGATGGCAATCGCTTTTCAGCGACTGTTTCATCAGAGAATCGTCGACTAGCGGCATTTTATACGATTCAAACAGAGCGTGAAAAAGAAGCGCTAAAAGATGTTGGGCCAGGTATGAGCTGTCATATGACAGGTGAGATGCGGTTGCCTAAACATGCAACCATACCGAATGGCTTTCAATATGATCAATTTCTAAAAACAAAAGGCATTGATGCTATTTTCTTAACGCAGTCTATGAAAAGCTGCACGAAACATGACAGCCCTTCACATGACCTTTCATCTATTAGGCAGAAGGGGTTGAAATTTCTAGAAGATCACGTTCCGAAGAATTCTGTTGGGATTGTGCAGGCACTTATTTTTGGCGATCGTGATTTAATAGACCCTGATACATTAAGAGATTATCAAATGCTTGGCATCATTCATTTATTAGCCATTTCAGGACTTCATGTTCAAACATTGCTCGCTTGTCTATTTTGGTGTCTACTCCGTGCTGGCGTGACAAGAGAGACAGCGCGTATTCTTTTATTATCCTTTTTGCCGGTTTATGCTTGTTTAACAGGTACTGCACCGTCTGTGTTAAGAGCCTGTCTCATGGCTGGAATTTATTTAGTCATCACAAGCCTGCCAAAAGAAATGAAACAGCCTTCTGCGGTCGTGTTAAGTGCAGCGTTCTTGCTTTTATTAGCCATTCAACCACTTTATATATTTGATGTCGGTTTTCAACTGTCATTTGTGGTGACCTTATTTATTTTGCTATCCACTAGTATTTTATCAAAAGCAAAAAGTTCGGTGATGCAGTTATTCCTCATTTCCTTGATTGCACAGCTTGCTTCGCTTCCTGTTCTTTTATATTATTTTCAACAATTTTCCTTGCTGAGTGTTCCTTTAAATATGATGTTTGTTCCTTTTTACACAATGGTTGTCATGCCTCTGTCCTTATTCTTTTTTCTTTTATCTATCATTTATCTTCCGCTTGGACAAACACTGTTTCAGCTGCTTGATTGGGTGATCCAGTTTAGTCATCAATTGTCTGCACACATGGCTGCTTACGATGGTCTTACTCTGATTTTTATGAAATCGACATGGTGGCATGTGCTCCTAGAGGTTTCCTCCATTGTTTTTCTATTCATTGTGATGGAATGTAAAACTTCTATCAAATCTTATCTTGTGCCGATTTTGATTCTCGTTTGTGTGCTGGCTGTACACTATTTCACGCCGAATTTTCTCCAAAAAGGAGAGGTCACGATGTTAGATGTAGGACAAGGGGATAGTTTGTTTATTCAGCTACCTTATCGAACCGGGCATATATTAGTCGATACAGGAGGCAGACTTTCTTTTGAAGAAGAGCCATGGAAAAAAAGACGTAAAGTATCTACAATTGGGGATCAAACGCTTATTCCATTTCTGCATTCTAAAGGCATAGCAAAACTTGATGTCCTCATCCTTACCCATGCAGATCAAGATCATATGGGAGAAGCGATGCGGTTAATAAAGCGAAATAAAGTCAAACGCCTTGCAATCCCAAAAGGCTTTGCTCGAAATCCAGAGGATGCGCAGCTTTTAAAGGAAGCGGCTGATCAAAGGATTCCTATAGATGAGTTAGAAAGAGGGGATCAGCTGAGAATTGGAGGACAAAAATTTGACGTTCTGCATCCCGCACGTGACCAGGTGACGAGTAAAAATAATGATTCACTGGTCCTCACCTTTACGCTTGGCGGAAAGCGTTTTATGCTGACTGGGGATCTTGAACAAGAAGGGGAACGAGACATCATTCAAGCTTACCCTGAGCTACGAGCGGATGTCTTGAAGGTTGGGCATCACGGGAGTAAAGGATCAACAAGTGAAGAATGGCTTCAGCATTTGAACCCGTCATATGCACTGATTTCAGTAGGTGAACGAAATCGGTATCACCATCCTCATCAAGAAGTTTTGAAAAAATTAAATGATCATCAAACAAAGGTGTATCGTACAGATATTGATGGAAGTGTGACCTATGAATTTCTTGAAGAGGATGGAACATTTTACGCTCATCCTCCATATGATATCTTACAAAATCAATAAAAAAACTGCCAAAACGGCAGTCATCTTGCATTCATGTAGTTAAGATCCAACGAGGTGTATCACTGTTGCCAAAATAAACATTGAGGCGAAAAATCCGAATGTGACGATAAAACCAACAGCTGAGTCGGTCACATCATTCCGCTTGCTTTGAACATTCTTTTCAAATTCATTCATTTTCATCCCTCCTGGCTATTTTTAGTATACTTGAACTCATTTGGAATTGCTAGAAGGTAAAGTAACCGTTTTCCATTTTCATGATCATTTTGTGAATATCGTCTGACTGTAAGCTGACCCGGGAGCTTACGTGAGACGTTTACTATAAATGAGGAGGCGGCACTTTCAGCTTCCTCTTTACTAATGTCTCTACACACTTTAGGATAGAGGAGGAAGTGAAAGAGAGGGATTTAAGCGAATGGTCTTTGAAGTATGGAACAATTTAAAAAAAGGGGATATCAATCCCGTTTATTGCTTATATGGAAAAGAAACGTATTTACTTCAAGAGACAGCTGCAAAATTGAGACAAGCTGTCGTCGACGAAGAAACAAAGGATTTTAATTACTCTGTCTTCGATATGGAAGAGGTGCCGCTTGAGCAGGCTGTGACGGACGCAGAAACATTTCCGTTTATGGGAGAGCGGCGTCTCGTTGTGATCAAGAACCCTTATTTCCTCACTGCAGAAAAGAAAAAAGAAAAGATCGAGCATCAGCTTTCTGTATTAGAAGCTTATTTAGAAAAGCCAGCACCCTACACGATTCTCGTGTTATTAGCCCCATATGAAAAACTGGACGAACGTAAGAAAATCACCAAATTGTTAAAAAAGAAAGCGGCTGTGGTTGAGGCGAAAGAGTTAAATCCGAAAGAAACAACGGATTTCACCATCACATTAGTAAAAACAGAAGGAAAAACAATCTCGGCTGAAGCGGCAGAACAGCTTGTCATGTTATGTGGCGGGAGCCTGTCCTCACTTTTTCAAGAGGTTCGAAAGCTAAGTACATATATTGGGCAGCGAGAGGAAATTGAGCTGGCGGATGTCAATCAGCTCGTTGCACGAAGTTTGGAACAGAATATTTTCGAACTGATTAACCAAATCGTGAACAGGCGCCGGTCTGAAGCGATGCAAATGTTTTATGACCTCCTAAAGCAAAATGAGGAACCCATTAAAATATTGGCACTCATTTCAAATCAATTTCGGTTGATATTGCAGACAAAGTACTTTGCTCAGCAGGGATACGGGCAAAAACAAATTGCGTCAAACCTGAAAGTCCACCCATTTCGGGTCAAACTTGCAATGGATCAAGCAAGACTGTTTTCAGAAGAAGAGCTCAAGTACATCGTCAAAGAGCTCTCCACGATTGATTATGAAATGAAAACGGGTAAAAAGGACAAGCAGCTATTATTAGAATTGTTCCTGCTTCGGTTATTAGGGGCTTGAACATAAAAAAACGACCTTCTCAAAAGAGGGTCGTTTTTGTTTAGATGTATAATTGCCAGTCTGTCCTTATGGCTGAGCCGTTCAGGACGGACGTACAGTTAAACAGGTGCCTCATCACTGAGGCGTTGCAAACATTATGCAGAAAGTCCGTTTACTTGTTTCGCAAGTCTTGATTTGTAACGCGCAGCTGCGTTTTTGTGTACAAGACCAGTTTTAACGGCTTTGTCAATGCGTTTTGCAGCAGAAGAAAGAGCAGCTTTTGCTTGCTCAGCATCGTTGTTAGCTACAGAAACTTCAACTTGTTTAATCGCAGTACGCATCGCAGACTTGATTGTTGCGTTGTGTGCACGGCGTTCGTTATTCGTTTTTGTACGTTTGATCGCTGATTTAATATTTGGCATGTGTTTCACCTCCTAAGATACAACCTAAACACAATTGTCTTAAGGTTAAATCTTCACAATAGAACAAATTGTATTCTATCAAACACACCTTTAGAATGCAATATAAATGTAAAGTATTTTTCATTGATGAAGCGCTCGAATGTTTCTTGAAAGAGATGGAAAGACTACTGTTAATTACTTGATGGAAGGAGCCTTTTCATGAAGAAACAGAAACTCGATTTAAGCGCTTATCAAATCCGGACCGATTTGGCCGTTGAAACAAAAGAGATACTAGAACAAGAGAACGATCCGAATGTGGTCAAAAAGGACGGTATTCAAGGAATTGTTGAGAAGGAGAAGGAAGAGCACGGCATCCGCATCCGCACTGTGGAGATTACGACAGAAGGAGAAGAGTTGACCGGAAAAAAGGCAGGGACATACTTGACGCTTGAGGCGCAAGGAATTCGGGAGAAAGACTCTGAGATGCAAGAAAAAGTGGTCGAAGTTTTTGCCCATCATTTTGCTCAGTTTTTAAAAGATCACGGCATTCAGGCAGATGCGAGCTGTCTTGTCGTAGGACTAGGAAACTGGAATGTCACGCCGGATGCATTAGGGCCGCTCACAGTTGAGAATTTGCTGGTGACACGCCATTTATTTGAATTACAGCCTGAGAATGTGCAGGAAGGCTATCGCCCAGTGTCTTCACTATCGCCTGGAGTCATGGGACTGACTGGTATAGAAACAAGTGACATTATACAAGGTGTCATTGAACGATCTAAACCAGATTTTGTGATCGCCATCGATGCACTAGCTGCACGTGCAGTAGAACGGGTGAATACAACGATTCAAATTTCTGATACAGGTATACATCCAGGATCGGGTGTCGGAAATAAACGAAAAGAATTAAGCAAAGAGACCTTGGGGATTCCAGTCATTGCCATTGGTGTACCGACAGTGGTCGATGCAGTGACGATCGCAAGTGACACGATTGATTACGTGTTAAAGCATTTTGGTAGAGAACTGAAAGATGATAGACCTTCCCGATCTTTAGTACCAGCGGGTCTGACATTTGGGAAGAAAAAAGTGCTGAATGAAGAAGATTTGCCAGATGATGAAACGCGTCAATCCTTTTTAGGAATCGTCGGAACGCTTCCTGAAGAAGAAAAAAGACAGTTGATCCATGAAGTGCTTGCGCCGCTTGGACAAAATCTAATGGTCACACCGAAGGAAGTGGATACATTCATTGATGACATGGCGAACGTACTCGCCAATGGGTTAAATACAGCACTTCATCAAAAAATCTCTCAAGACAACATGGGTTCCTATAATCATTAATCAGTTCTACTTTCTCTAGCTCGCTCATAGTGTAATTACTAGAAAGCGTGCTGGAGGGAGTAAATCATGAAAAAAAGACCTCGCCGTCCTCGACAATTGGTCGTTGCGATTAATGGAACAAAAGTAGTGAAGAGTATTTTTTTGTTTATTGTCTCTCTGGTGGTTGTGTTTGTCATGTCAGGGGCTTTGACGTCTTTAAAACCTGAGCTTAGGCCTCAAGCATCATTATATGGTGTGGCAGATGAGCTGTCAGGGGCATTCTTTGCAACTCTAATGGGGATGGAAAATCAATATTTTGCCTCAGCAGTCCCTGAAGATCAAAAAGGATTTCATTTCTCCGGGCTGTCACTCAAACTTGCCACAAGTATCAATTTAGAAGACCCCCGCAGTTTTCTAGGAAGAGAGCTGCCAGGCTTTGAACACTTTGATACAAAAATCATCCTAGCAGGTGAAGGTACAGACTATACGAATATGCCAATGGAATCGCCGCCTCCAAGTGAAGTCATCAAAGATGAAAAAGAAGCAAATCTAGCTGAGCTGGACAAGCTTGATGAAGATGAACCGAAAACGCCTGCAAAAGAGCCGGACCAGTCGACAGGAAAACGAAAAGCTGTATACATTTATCACACACATAATACGGAATCATATTTACCATTTTTAAAAGGAGAAACAAACCCAAACAATGCGCGCCACTCAAAAGTGAACGTCACCCTTGTCGGGGAGATGTTTGGTAAAGCGCTCGATCAGCAAGGAATCGGCAACACAGTGGATAAAACAGAAATTGAAAAAAGACTGCTGAAAAAAGGGTTGAAGTATCCTCAATCATATAATGAATCCAGATTGGTTGTAAAAGAAGCTCTCGCTAAAAATGATGATCTAGATTACTTAATCGATATTCACCGGGATTCAAGAAGAAAGAAAGATACGACAGTAGAAATCAAAGGCAAGAAATATGCGAGAATCGCTTTTGTTGTAGGGAAGAAAAATCAAAGCTATGAGAAAAACTTAAAGCTGGCGACAGAGTTCCACCATTTGATGGAGAAAAAATATAAAGGACTTAGTGTCGGTGTGTTTGCCAAAGGAGAAATTGGTGATAATGGAATCTATAATCAAGATTTATCTGACAAAGCCCTCCTATTAGAATTTGGCGGTGTGGATAATAATATGGAAGAACTGAAAAACGCATCCAATGCAGCAGCTGATGTGTTCAGTGAAATTTTCTGGGACGCAGAAAAGGTAGACGGCAAAGCAAAGGATGAGAAAAAACGGTCTTAAGGTGGTGGAGGACATGGGATCATTTATCGGAAAAACCATTATTTTATCGCTCGTATTGCTATTCGGTGTCTTTTTAGGAATGCAGCAAGCCAATAATGGCATGCTGCAAATGAAAGGGTATCATGATCCGCAATTAAAAGGGGCCTTCACTGTGCAAACGAATGATGATCAAGAAAAAGAAGCTTCTATCCTCGGAACAGCTGTCACACAAAAAGACTTAGCAGAAAAACAAAAGCAGCTAGAAGAAATGGAGAGCTTTAATGCCTTCTCTAAGGCCGGAAAAGCATTATCAGATGGTATGACGCATGCAGCCCGTACACTTTATGATTGGGTGAATGGTAAATAAACTGTTGTAAGCATCATGTTGGATGTTATTTCATAAGATATCACACCTTTTCGCAAAAGCCGCTAACCGATGAGCGGCTTTTCTTGATTTCGATTGAATCTTTACAGCCCTATTGATATAATCTAACCTAGCGCAACCCGCGTTTTATAGTAGGAGTGATAGATTGTGACAGATAAAGAAAAACGATTAGAACGGCAATCAAGAATTCGAAATTTCTCCATTATCGCCCATATTGACCATGGGAAATCCACATTGGCTGACCGTATTTTGGAAAAAACAGCGGCGATTACGCAACGAGAAATGAAAGAACAATTACTTGATTCCATGGACTTAGAGCGTGAACGCGGCATTACGATCAAATTAAACTCTGTCCAGCTGAAATATCAGGCGAAGGATGGAGAAGAATATATTATGCACCTGATTGATACACCAGGGCATGTCGACTTCACCTATGAGGTATCTCGAAGCCTAGCTGCCTGTGAAGGTGCAATTCTTGTGGTGGATGCAGCACAAGGCATTGAAGCACAGACACTTGCGAACGTTTATTTAGCTCTTGATAACAACTTAGAAATCCTGCCGATCATTAACAAAATTGATCTGCCGAGTGCAGAGCCTGAACGTGTAAGACAAGAAATTGAAGATGTCATCGGGTTGGATGCATCTGAAGCTGTTCTCACCTCTGCTAAGGCGGGCATCGGGATCGAGGATATTTTAGAACAAATCGTCGAAAAGGTGCCGGCACCAGCTGGAGATCCAGAAGCACCACTTCAAGCCCTCATTTTTGATTCTCTCTACGATGCGTATCGTGGCGTCATTGCTTACATACGAATTGTCGAAGGAACCGTAAAACCGGGTCAAAAAATTAAGATGATGGCGACAGGCAAAGAATTTGAAGTGCTTGAAGTTGGCGTATTTACACCGAAAGCAATGCCAACAGACGAACTCACTGTTGGAGATGTTGGCTATTTAACAGCTGCCATTAAAAACGTTGGTGATACACGAGTAGGGGATACGATCACAAGTGCGGTAAACCCTGCGAAAGAAGCTCTGCCTGGATATAGAAAGCTGAACCCAATGGTGTACTGCGGCCTTTATCCAATTGACACAGCGAAATATAACGACTTGCGTGAAGCGTTAGAAAAGCTTGAATTAAATGATTCTTCACTTCAATATGAGGCAGAGACATCCCAAGCACTTGGCTTCGGCTTCCGCTGCGGCTTCCTTGGCATGCTTCATATGGAAATCATCCAAGAACGGATTGAACGTGAATTTAAAATCGACCTCATTACGACAGCGCCAAGTGTTATTTACGATGTGTATATGACAGACGGAGAAAAAATCGTTGTAGATAATCCATCCAATTTGCCTGATCCGCAAAAGATTGAGCGAATTGAAGAGCCATACGTGAAGGCAACAATGATGGTGCCAAATGATTATGTTGGTTCTGTGATGGAGCTTTGCCAAGGAAAGCGCGGCAATTTCATTGATATGCAATATCTTGATGCAAACCGCGTGAGCATTGTGTACGAAATTCCTCTGGCAGAGATCGTATACGAATTCTTTGATCAATTAAAGTCCAATACAAAAGGGTATGCATCCTTTGATTACGAGCTAATCGGCTATCGCCCATCCACTCTAGTGAAAATGGATATCATGCTCAATGGCGAAAAAATCGATGCACTTTCCTTTATTGTTCACCGCGATTATGCATATGAACGCGGAAAGATCATTGTAGAAAAGCTGAAAGAACTGATTCCGCGCCAGCACTTTGAAGTACCAGTTCAGGCAGCGATCGGTCAAAAAATTGTTGCTCGGTCTACCATTAAAGCAATGCGCAAGAACGTACTAGCGAAGTGTTATGGTGGAGATATTTCCCGGAAAAGAAAGCTTCTTGAGAAGCAAAAAGAAGGGAAAAAGCGCATGAAGCAAGTGGGTTCTGTAGAAGTCCCACAAGAAGCATTTATGGCCGTGCTGAAAATGGACGACAGCACACCGAAAAAATAACATCCTCAAGGCAACCTGCTTTACAATGCTCGCCTTGACGTTTATAGTCGAAAACAAACGAAGAGGCCGCAGCGATAAACTGCGGCTCTTTACCTGTAAAGAAGGTGTCAACAAATGAAAGCAGCATACATTCACATTCCATTTTGTGAGCACATTTGTCACTATTGTGATTTTAATAAATTTTTCATTAAAACCCAGCCGGTCGATGAATACTTAGCCGCTCTTGAAAAAGAAATGCAGCACACGATCGATCAAAAAGGGGAGCAAGAACTAAAGACGATCTTTATTGGCGGGGGAACCCCGACATCACTGACAACCACCCAGTTAGATCAGCTTATGGACAGCATTTACCGCGTATTAAAACCAACCAAAAACTTAATCGAGTTTGCAGTAGAAGCAAACCCAGACGAACTATCGCTTGAGAAATTGAATGTCTTAAAATCAGCAGGCGTTAATCGGCTGAGCTTTGGTGTTCAAACATTTGAAGATGACCTGCTCAAAAAAATCGGACGGGTTCATCAAAAGAAAGATGTTCTCACGTCTTTCGAGCGAGCAAGAGCAGTTGGGTTTGACAACATTAGTCTTGATCTGATGTTTGGTTTGCCTCATCAAGAGAAGCATCATGTCATGCATTCACTAGAGACCGCTTTTTCATTAGGTGCAGAACATTATTCGGTTTATTCGCTGATTGTCGAGCCGAAGACGGTTTTTTACAATTTAATGCAAAAAGGGAAACTGCATTTACCACCGCAAGAACGTGAGGCTGAAATGTATGAGCTCGTCATGGATGAAATGGAGCGGAACGGACTCAGACAATATGAGATTAGCAATTACGCCAAACCAGGTTTTGAAAGCCAACATAACCTCACCTATTGGAGCAACGAAGATTACTTTGGTTTTGGCGCAGGAGCGCACGGGTATGTAGATGGCGTCCGTAATGTGAACGCTGGACCAGTGAAGCATTACTTAGAGCTCATTGAACAAACAGGGTTTCCATATAAGGAAACGCATCAGGTGACAAAAGCAGAACAGATTGAAGAAGAAATGTTCTTAGGTTTGCGGAAAATTGAAGGCGTGAAAAGTGCTCACTTTCAAGCGAAATTTGGAGCATCACCAGAAGCACTCTTTCCCGCCGTTCTTGAAGAATTAGCAGAAAAAGGTCTCATTGAACAGGATGAGATTGGCATTCGTTTAACAAGAAAAGGAAAATTGTTAGGAAATGAAGTATTTCAAGCGTTTCTCGGTGAGTTATAATTGACATTTTAATTTGAGTTTGGTAATTTTGTTTATACAATTAGCACTCGTTGAAAGAGAGTGCTAACAGGGGTGATGATGATGTTAACAAATCGTCAGCTTTTGATTCTACAAGTCATTATTAATGACTTTATTCGTTCGGCGCAGCCAGTTGGATCAAGGACTCTTTCCAAAAAAGAAGACATTACATTCAGCTCTGCGACGATTAGAAACGAAATGGCTGATTTGGAGGAACTCGGTTTTATTGAAAAGACCCATTCTTCATCAGGAAGAATTCCTTCCGAAAAAGGATATCGTTATTATGTAGATCATTTGCTCTCTCCGCGAAAACTGTCATCTAAAGAGCTTGTGCTCATCCAGTCAGTATTTCAGGAGAAAATTTTTGAGCTGGAAAAAACAGTTCAAAAATCGGCGGAAATTTTATCAGATCTCACAAACTACACATCGATTGTCCTTGGTCCAAAGCTAAGTGAAAATCGATTGAAGCAAATTCAGCTTGTCCCCGTCCAACCTAATAAAGCAGTAGCGATTATGATTACAGACAGCGGGCATGTTGAAAACAAAACCATTACCTTCTCTGAGCATCTTGATGTCTCCGATATTGAGAAGCTGATGAATATTTTAAACAGCCGCTTAGCCGGAGTCCCGATGGATCAGCTGAAGGACAGGATGTATAAAGAAGTAGTGATGCTCCTTCGCACGCATTTAAAAGACTATGATCATATTTTAGATGCGCTTGGTAACACATTCACTTCAACACAAAATGAATCAAAACTTTTCTTTGGCGGGAAGATTAATATGTTGAACCAGCCAGAGTTTCATGACATTGACCGCATTCGTTCACTCATGATGCTGATTGAACAAAAGAATGATGTCATGCAGCTGTTTCATCCAAATCAGCAAGGAATCACCATTAAAATCGGTTCAGAAAACAATTTGGAAGCAATGGAGAACTGCAGTTTAATCACAGCAACTTATGCGATTGATCAAAAATCACTCGGCTCCATCGCTGTCATTGGTCCAACCCGTATGGATTACGGGCGAGTCGTTAGTCTTTTGCATCATGTATCAAAAGACTTGTCAAACGCACTTTCCAATTTGTATGATGAGTAGGGTGATAAAAGGTGGGGGCACAGCCCCTTCGTATAATTGAATCTTTTGAGGGAGGTGAACACAATGTCAGAAGAAAAACAGACACCTGAGCAAGCAGCAGAGGTTGAAGCACAAGAAGAAGCAGTTCAAGCAGAAACTGAGGAAGTAAAGCACGATGAACAGTCTGCCTTCCAAGAGAAGATTGATGAATTGCAGCAGCTTCTAGATGAAAAAGAAAACAAAATTCTGCGTGTTCAAGCAGATTTTGAAAACTATAAACGCCGTGCTCGAACTGAAGTGGAGACCGTGCAAAAATATCGTTCTCAACATGTTGTCAGCGACCTTCTCCCAGCTCTCGACAACTTTGAAAGAGCGCTTGGAATCGATCCAGACAATGAGCAGACGAAAAGTTTGTTAGAAGGTATGCAAATGGTTTACCGCCAGCTGGTAGAAGCGTTGAAAAATGAAGGCGTTGAACCAATTGAAGCTGTCGGCAAAGAGTTCGATCCAAACCTTCATCAAGCCGTCATGCAAGTTGAAGATGAAAACTACGATTCAAACATCGTTGTAGAAGAATTGCAAAAGGGCTATAAACTCAAAGACCGAGTTATTCGTCCATCAATGGTAAAAGTAAATCAATAACTACATAATGGGAGGTCATCGAATATGAGTAAAATCATTGGTATTGACTTAGGAACAACAAACTCATGTGTTGCAGTACTCGAAGGCGGCGAGCCAAAAGTTATTGCAAACGCTGAAGGAGCACGTACAACACCATCTGTTGTCGCTTTTAAAAATGGAGAGCGCCAAGTAGGTGAAGTAGCGAAACGTCAATCAATTACAAACCCGAACACCATCATGTCTGTTAAAAGACATATGGGTACAGATTATAAAGTAGAAGTTGAAGGCAAGAACTACACGCCGCAGGAAATCTCTGCAATCATCCTTCAACACCTTAAATCTTACGCTGAAGCTTATCTTGGCGAAGAAGTAACAAAAGCGGTTATTACAGTTCCTGCTTACTTCAACGATGCAGAGCGCCAAGCAACAAAAGATGCTGGTAAAATTGCTGGTCTTGAAGTAGAACGTATCATCAACGAACCAACAGCAGCTGCACTTGCTTATGGTTTAGATAAAACAGATGAAGATCAAACGATCCTTGTATATGACCTTGGTGGCGGTACATTTGACGTATCAGTCCTTGAGCTTGGAGACGGCGTCTTTGAAGTACGCTCAACTGCTGGGGACAACCGTCTAGGTGGAGACGATTTTGACCAAGTCATCATCGATCATCTAGTGGCTGAGTTCAAAAAAGAAAACGGCATTGATCTTTCTAAAGATAAAATGGCGCTTCAGCGTTTAAAAGATGCTGCTGAAAAAGCGAAAAAAGATCTTTCTGGTGTATCTTCTACACAAATCTCACTGCCATTTATCACAGCTGGAGATGCAGGTCCTCTTCACCTAGAATTAACGCTAACGCGTGCTAAATTCGAAGAGCTTTCTGCAGACCTTGTAGAGCGTACAATGACACCTGTACGTCAATCATTGAAAGATGCTGGTCTATCTGCTAGCGAGATTGATAAAGTCATCCTTGTTGGTGGATCAACTCGTATTCCTGCAGTACAAGAAGCAATCAAAAAAGAAACAGGTAAAGAGCCTCATAAAGGCGTAAACCCTGATGAAGTGGTTGCACTTGGTGCGGCAATTCAAGGTGGAGTTATCACAGGAGATGTCAAAGACGTTGTTCTTCTTGACGTCACACCACTTTCTTTAGGAATTGAAACAATGGGCGGCGTATTCACAAAGCTGATTGAACGTAATACAACAATTCCAACAAGCAAATCTCAAGTATTCTCAACGGCTGCTGACAACCAAACTGCTGTAGACATTCACGTCTTACAAGGTGAGCGTCCAATGGCAGCAGACAACAAAACATTAGGTCGTTTCCAATTGACTGATATTCCACCAGCACCACGCGGCGTACCACAAATCGAAGTATCTTTTGATATCGATAAAAACGGTATTGTCAACGTACGTGCGAAAGATATGGGTACTGGAAAAGAACAAAACATCACAATCAAATCTTCTTCAGGTCTTTCTGATGATGAGATCGAAAAAATGGTCAAAGAAGCAGAAGAAAATGCTGAAGCAGATGCGAAGAAAAAAGAAGAAATCGAAGTGCGCAATGAAGCAGATCAATTAGTGTTTACAACAGAAAAAACATTAAAAGATCTTGAAGGCAAAATCGATGAAGAGCAAGTGAAAAAAGCAAACGACGCGAAAGATGCACTAAAAGCTGCGATCGAAAAAGGCGAGCTTGAAGACATCAAAGCGAAAAAAGATGAGCTGCAAACAATCGTTCAAGAACTAACGACAAAGCTCTATGAAGAAGCTGCAAAACAAGCACAAGCTCAGCAAGAAGGCGCTGAAGGTGCTCAAAAAGCAGATGACAATGTAGTGGATGCAGAATACGAAGAAGTAAACGACGATCAAGAGAAAAAATAATCACCTTTACTTTTGAAAAAGACTGCTGAAACGTACTCGTCAGAAAGTCAAAGTCAGGATCTCTTGGCTTTGACTTTTTTCTTTTCAACGATGAAAAGGAATTGAAAAAGATCAATTTAAAATGATACAATCGTATTTATGTGAGAAAATCGGGAGTGTGAAGAGATGAGTAAGCGTGATTACTATGAAGTGCTTGGCGTGAGTAAGAGCGCCTCAAAGGACGAAATCAAAAAGGCATACCGCAAGCTTTCAAAAAAGTATCACCCTGATATTAATAAAGAAGCTGGCTCAGATGAGAAATTCAAAGAAGTAAAAGAAGCCTATGAAACCCTTTCTGACGATCAAAAACGTTCACATTATGACCAGTTCGGTCACACCGATCCAAACCAAGGATTTGGTGGCGGCGGATTTGGCGGTGGAGGAGACTTTGGCGGCTTCGGCGGCTTTGATGACATCTTCTCTAGTATTTTTGGCGGCGGAGCCAGAAGAAGAGATCCAAATGCACCGCGTCAAGGAGCGGACCTTCAATATACAATGACCCTTTCATTTGAAGAAGCGGCATTTGGGAAAGAAGCAACGATCGAGATTCCCCGCGAAGAATCATGTGAAACGTGTCATGGATCAGGTGCAAAACCTGGAACACAGGCGAAGACATGCTCACATTGCGGCGGATCAGGTCAACTAAATGTCGAGCAATCCACGCCATTTGGTAAAGTAGTCAACCGCAGAGTATGTAACTACTGTAGCGGAACTGGTAAACAAATTGAACATAAGTGTTCAACATGTGGTGGATCTGGTAAAGTGCGTAAGCGTAAGAAAATCAATGTGACGATCCCAGCAGGTGTGGACGATGGTCAGCAGCTTAGAGTATCTGGTCAAGGTGAACCAGGTGTAAATGGAGGACCTCCAGGTGATCTATTTGTTGTTTTCCATGTGAGGGCACATGAATTCTTCGAACGAGATGGAGATGACATCTACTGCGAAATGCCGCTTACCTTTGCGCAGGCTGCACTAGGTGATGAAATTGAAGTGCCGACATTACATGGGAAAGTCAAATTAAAAGTTCCTGCGGGCACACAAACGGGTACGAAGTTTAGACTCAAAGGAAAAGGTGTAAAAAATGTACGTGGTTATGGTCAAGGCGATCAGCATATCGTTGTACGCGTCGTAACACCGACGAATTTAACTGAAAATCAAAAAGATATCATTAGAAAATTTGCTGAAGTGAGCGGAAATAAACCGGACGAACAAGAAATGAGCTTTTTCGATAAGGTGAAACGCGCATTTAAAGGCGAGTAAGACGGATAAGGAGTTGGTAGTATTGAAGTGGTCAGAAATTAGCGTCCATACAACAAATGAAGCGGTGGAACCGATCACCAATATTTTGCATGAAGCAGGTGCAAGCGGTGTCGTGATTGAGGACCCGCTTGATTTAGTCAAGGAACGTGAAAATGTATACGGTGAGATCTACCAGCTCGATCCGAATGATTATCCTGAGGAAGGGGTTATCGTCAAAGCCTACCTTCCGATGAATAGCTTTTTGATGGAAACGGTAGATGAGATCAAAGAAGCCATTAACAATCTTCTTCTATACGATATTGACCTTGGACGAAATACATTGTCAATTTGTGAAGTAAACGAAGAAGAATGGGCGACTGCATGGAAGAAATACTATCATCCTGTGAAAATCTCTGAGAAGTTTACCATCGTCCCAACATGGGAAGAGTACACACCCGTTCATTCTGATGAATTGATCATCGAAATGGACCCTGGAATGGCATTTGGAACCGGTACACATCCAACAACGGTTCTTTGCATTCAGGCGCTTGAGCGCTATGTGAAGGAAAACGACACGGTGATTGACGTTGGAACAGGATCTGGCATTTTAAGTGTTGCTGCTGCAATGCTCGGTGCAAAAGACATTCATGCATTTGATCTCGACACCGTTGCAGTGGAAAGTGCAAAGCAGAATATCGAATTAAATGGTGTGAGCGAGCAAGTAACGGTAAAACAAAATAATTTACTTGATGGGATTTCAGGTGAACGCGATGTGATTGTGGCCAACATCCTTGCAGAGGTCATCATGCGCTTTACAGATCAAGCGTATGATCTATTGAAGAAAGACGGTTACTTTATTACATCAGGCATTATCGGACAAAAGAAATTACAAGTCAAAACTGCTTTAGAAGAAGCCGGTTTTGAGATTGTTGAAGTGCTGTCAATGGAAGATTGGGTCAGCATCATAGCGAAAAAATAAAGCGAGTAGGTGTCAGGACACGTATGCAACGATATTTTATCGACCTCACAAAAGAAGAAGTGACGGAAAAGGGAAACATCGTCATAAAGGGTGAAGATGTTCATCACCTTGCAAACGTCATGCGGATGAAAGCAGGGGAGGACATCCTTTGCTTAACGACAGACGGCTTTGAAGCGCTCAGTAAAATTGATACAATAACAAAGGAAGAAGTGATTTGTCACTTGGAAGGCTGGACGAATCAGAATCGAGAACTTCCGATCAAGGTGACGATTGCAAGCGGTCTGCCAAAAGGGGATAAGCTTGAATGGATTATCCAAAAAGGCACCGAGCTTGGCGCAAGTGCTTTTATTCCGTTTCAAGCGACTCGTTCGATTACAAAACTTGACCAAAAAAAGTCATTAAAAAAACGAGATCGCTGGGAAAAAATTGCGAAAGAAGCTGCCGAGCAGTCTTACCGGAATATCATTCCGCGCGTTCATCCAGTATCAACATTTAAAGAGCTGATTCAACTGGCCGGTGAATTCGATAAATGTGTCGTTGCATACGAAGAATCATCGAAAGAAGGCGAGCAAAGCCGGTTTCAAACGGTGCTCCAACAGATGAAGGGCGGACAAACCTTATTAGTGGTTTTTGGTCCAGAAGGCGGTTTAGCAGAAAAGGAAATTGAAGAACTTGAAGCGCATGGTGCAGTCATTTGCGGGCTTGGACCACGCATTTTAAGAACAGAAACAGCTCCTCTTTACGCGCTTTCTGCTATATCTTATCAAACAGAGTTATTAAGAGGTGAAGCATGATGGGAACAGTAGCGTTCCATACACTTGGCTGTAAGGTCAATCACTACGAAACAGAAGCCATCTGGCAGCTGTTTAAAGAAGCTGGCTATGAAAGAAAAGATTATGAATCAAAAGCAGACGTATATGTCATTAATACATGTACCGTCACCAATACAGGCGATAAAAAAAGCCGCCAAGTCATTAGAAGAGCCATTCGTCATAATCCGGATGGTGTCATTTGTGTAACAGGCTGTTACGCACAAACGTCTCCGGCAGAAATCATGGCGATTCCTGGTGTTGATATTGTGGTTGGCACACAAGACAGACATAAACTGCTTGGTTATATTGAAGAATACAGAAGAGAAAGACAGCCGATCAACGGAGTTGGCAATATCATGAAAGCACGGGTCTTTGAAGAACTAGATGTTCCTGCGTTTACAGACAGAACACGTGCTTCATTAAAAATCCAAGAAGGCTGCAACAATTTCTGTACATTCTGCATTATCCCTTGGGCTCGCGGATTACTGCGTTCTCGCGATCCAGAAGAAGTCATCAATCAAGCGCAGCAGCTTGTCGATGCTGGCTACAAAGAAATTGTATTAACAGGTATTCATACAGGTGGATACGGTGAAGATTTAAAGGATTATAACTTTGCTAAGCTTCTGAAAGAATTAGATGAACGTGTGGCGGGATTAAAACGAATCCGCATTTCATCCATTGAAGCAAGTCAAATTACAGACGAAGTGATTGAAGTGCTCGATCAGTCAGATAAAATTGTGAGACACTTGCACATTCCGCTTCAATCTGGCTCTAATACTGTACTGAAAAGAATGCGCCGTAAATACACAATGGAATTCTTTGCAGAGCGTTTAACGAAGCTTAAAAAAGCATTGCCAGGTCTTGCTGTCACTTCAGATGTGATCGTTGGATTCCCAGGAGAAACAGAAGAAGAATTTATGGAGACATACAATTTTGTCAAAGACCATCAATTCTCTGAGCTCCATGTGTTCCCTTACAGCAAACGGACAGGTACGCCTGCTGCAAGAATGGAAGATCAAGTAGATGAGAATGTGAAAAACGAACGCGTTCACCGCCTCATTGCTCTTTCTGATCAGCTTGCGAAAGAATATGCATCGGCATATGAAGGCGACGTCTTAGAGATTATTCCAGAAGAATCCTTCAAAGAACAGGACGGAACGCACAATCTGTATGTAGGATATACTGATAACTACATGAAGGTCGTATTTGAAGGAACAGAGGACATGATCGGCCGTTTGGTAAAAGTGAAGATTACGAAAGCAGGTTATCCTTATAACGAAGGGCAATTCGTCCGTATAAGTGATGACGTGCAGACGGATCAAGTGAGAATGACCTCATAATGAATGAAAAACCGGCAGCCATTAGGCAAGCCGGTTTCTTTTATGTTGACCGATTCGGAAGAAGGAACAAAATCAAGGCGTGAAAAGGGCGGATGAACGGGAAAAAGAGGAGAGAACTTGCAACATTAAACAGCAGACTAAAGTGCGCAATTTGCTGGGCAGGAGAGCTTGCTAAAAGTGCAACAAACTCTGTAATAAAGGCGAGAAAAGGAAGACATAAAAGTACACCTAGAACATTAAACACGACGTGTGCATACGCGGTTTGGCGGGCTGCATAACCGCCAGAGATAGCAGCCATCACGGCAGTAATACATGTTCCGATATTGGACCCTAAAACAAAGCTGATGCCTTCTTTTAGAGCGACAGTCCCTTCATTCATAAATCCCATCAAAATACCGATACATACAGAGCTTGAATGAACAATGGCCGTGAACACTGTACCAGAGAGAAGAGCTGTCCAATCTGAGTGCTGCATCATTTCAAGGAAACGCAGTGTCTCTGGCTGACTGGTCATCATACCTGCAATTTTTGAAAAACCTTGAATACAAAAAAAGATCATGCCAAGCCCAAATAAACTTTTTCCTGCATATCGAAAAGACTTCCTGCCCAAAATGATACATAAAAGACCAGCTGCAATCAGAACCCACATAAACACGTCCATCTTAATGGCAATAAATTCTGTCGTAAATGTTGAGCCGATATTCGTTCCAAGAATCATGGGTATGGATTTTTTAAACGTGAGAATGCCTGTACTCACAAAGCCGATAACGATGACCATAAACGCCGAACTGCTTTGAAGAACCCCTGTAAACACAATACTGACCAAGAATGCTTTGACTGGATGATCTGTAAAGAGAAGAAGTGATTTCTCAATACGAGACGACGTGAGTGCCATTAATCCTTTCCTAAGCAAACCCATTGCCCATAAAAAAATGAAAATAAGTGCACAAAAATAAATGATCGCCATCATAGAAAAGTCCTCCTCTTACCAATGAATATATGGACTTGTCTACCTGCTCATGACGAAAATATATTTCCAAATCACTTAGTTGACCTCAACCTAGGCTTATATTATAATGTCTAGGTACATGTTTTGCATGTATATCTTTTTTTAATGCAGTCGATTGGTGTATTCGGAGGGAGGGAAAGAGAATGTCAAAAACGGTCGTTAGAAAAAACGAATCGCTTGAAGATGCTCTTCGTCGCTTTAAACGCAGTGTATCCAAAACTGGAACATTGCAAGAAGCAAGAAAGCGTGAATTTTATGAAAAGCCTAGCGTAAAGCGTAAGAAAAAGTCTGAAGCTGCTAGAAAACGTAAATTCTAAAGAGGGTGGATTTTATGAGTCTTCTTGAGCAATTAAATTCTGATATGAAGCTTTTTATGAAAAACCGAGAGAAAGACAAGCTTATTGTCATTCGTATGGTAAAGGCTTCACTGCAAAATGAAGCAATAAAGCTTAAGAAAGACAGTTTGACCGGAGATGAGGAACTAACCGTCCTTTCCCGCGAGATTAAGCAACGTAAAGACTCCCTCCATGAATTTTCGAAAGCTAATCGCTTAGATTTAGTAGATAAAGTTCAAAAAGAGATTGACATTTTAGACGTTTATTTACCTGAACAGCTTTCTGAAGAAGAACTGCAGGCGGTTGTGAAAGAAACAATCGCCGAAACCGGTGCTTCATCGAAAGCTGATATGGGTAAAGTGATGAGCGCTATTATGCCAAAAGTAAAAGGTAAAGCTGATGGGGCTGTGATTAACAGACTTGTCAGCGAGCAACTGTCTCAATAAAAAAGTATCCTTCTCATGTTAGAAGGGTACTTTTTTTATGCCTCCATAAACCTGTCATATAAAAATGAAACCTATGATACATTTGTAACGTATGTAAAGGAACGGTAAAATGAAATAAAGAGAGGGGGGATCACTAAATAGATGAAAAAAATGAAAATTTCTATTGCTCTCTTCAGTTGTTTTATAATATGCTTGTTATTAGGGGTTCAATTGACCGCGAAATCAGCAGATCAGAAAGTTCATGTTATCCCAATTGAAGATACAGTAGAAAAAGGACTTTCTAAATTCATTGAACGATCATTTGAGCAGGCAAAGTCGGAACGGGCGAAGCACATCATTCTCGACATCAATACACCAGGTGGTGCAGTCGATGCGGCACTTGAAATAGCCGATACCATTCGTGCATCCGACATCCCAGTGACAGCGTTTGTGAATCATAGAGCGCTTTCAGCCGGGGCATTCATTGCCTTAAATGCCGATCAAATTTATATGACCCCAAACGGAAAGATGGGGGCTGCTGCGATCATTGACGGTGAAGGCAACGCTGCCGATCAAAAATCTGAATCTCTATGGCTTGCTGAAATGAGTGACGCTGCTGAAAAGCAGGGGCGTGATCCAAAATATGCTCTTGCGATGGCAGATGTAGATATAGACGCAAAAGAAGCTGGTGCACCAAAAGGAGAATTGCTGACCTTTAACACAGATCGGGCGCTTCAGTTCGGTTATGCAGAAGGAGAAGCGAAAAATATGGATGACTTGCTTCAGAAGCTGAACTTAGCAGATGCCTCTGTTCAATACGATGAAGTGAGCTTTGCTGAAAAGGTTGCGCGTTTTCTCACGCATCCGATCGTCATTCCTATCCTTTTATCCATTGCGAGCTTAGGATTAATTGTTGAATTATATTCTCCCGGCTTTGGGGTCCCAGGCACCATGGGAGTCACAGCGCTTCTTCTATTCTTTTATGGTCATCTCGTGGCAGGTTTTGCAGGATATGAGACATTGTTCCTGTTTTTGGCAGGGATTGTGTTGATCATTCTGGAATTATTTTTGCCAGGGGGAATCGTGGGTGTCATTGGACTAATCTGTGTCGTTGTCAGCTTATTTTTAGCAGCTGGAAGCTTCACAGAAATGGCGATTTCCATCTTGATTGCCACTGCTGTTTCAATCATAGCAGTTATTTTATTGACAAAGGTGTTGGGGAAACGTATGAAATTTTTTAAAAAGTTCATTTTAACCGATTCAACCAATAAAGAAAGTGGTTATGTCTCAAATGAAACAAGAGATGATCTTGTAGGACAAATCGCAGTGACAGCAACAGCACTTCGTCCATCTGGTACGATTGTATTCGGAGACGAGCGCATTGATGTTGTGTCAGAAGGTGCTTTTATCGATAAGGATGTACAAGTAAAAATTGTGAAAGCGGAAGGCTCACGCATTGTCGTGAGGAAAGTATAGATATACTGATTTTATAGGAGGAATAAAATGGATCCATCTACTTTACTATTATTCGTGATTATCGCAGCAGGTTTGATCGTTCTATCGATCTTCTTCACCTTTGTACCGGTGATGCTGTGGATTTCTGCCCTAGCGGCTGGCGTAAGAGTGAGCATTTTTACACTAGTAGGAATGAGACTTCGCCGAGTGATTCCAAACCGAGTGGTCAACCCGCTCATCAAAGCGCATAAAGCAGGTCTTGATGCGACGATTAACCAATTAGAAAGCCACTATCTTGCAGGTGGTAACGTAGACCGAGTTGTCAACGCACTGATCGCAGCTCAGCGTGCGAATATCGAATTGAACTTTGCTCGCTGTGCGGCAATCGACCTAGCAGGCCGTGACGTACTTGAAGCTGTCCAAATGAGTGTAAACCCTAAAGTCATTGAAACACCATTTATCTCAGGTGTTGCGATGGACGGGATTGAAGTAAAAGCAAAAGCACGTATTACAGTTCGTGCAAACATTGACAGGCTTGTCGGTGGTGCAGGGGAAGAAACAATCATTGCTCGTGTAGGTGAAGGGATTGTTTCGACAATCGGTTCATCAGATAATCATAAAAAGGTTCTTGAAAATCCTGATATGATTTCTCAAACGGTTCTTGGTAAAGGATTAGATTCAGGTACAGCATTTGAAATTCTCTCGATTGATATCGCAGATGTTGATATCGGTAAGAACATCGGGGCGATCCTGCAGACAGACCAAGCAGAAGCCGACAAAAACATTGCACAGGCGAAAGCAGAAGAACGCCGCGCAATGGCTGTTGCACAAGAACAAGAAATGCGTGCGAGAGTTGAAGAAATGCGCGCGAAAGTAGTAGAAGCAGAGGCTGAAGTACCACTTGCAATGGCCGAAGCACTACGTGAAGGTAATATCGGTGTCATGGACTACATGAACATTAAGAATATCGATGCTGATACGGATATGAGAGATTCATTTGGCAAAATGACAAAAGGTCCATCTGATAATGAAAACAAATAAGCATCCTCTCACGCTTTAAGGAGGGAGCCCATTGGACATTCTATTTGAAAATCCGCTATTAATCGCGATTATCATCGGTATCATTTCTGCGGTCTTTGGGAAAATCGGTAAACAAGAGGAGAACGAACAAAAGAACCAGCAAAACAAACCGGCTCCTCAGCGTAAACCAGTGCCGCAAAAGCAAACAAAACAAACAAGTCCAGATCCGGTCGTAACGGACCAGCTTGACGATTTTGGCGATGTACATGATCATGGCGGGATGAAGAAACAAGGTTCACAATCCTTACAGGATCGTTATACAGCTACACTTGCCGAAATGGAAGAAAGAAAAAGCGAGCTGAATAAAGAGTTTCAATCGCTTGAAAGAGAACTTACAAGGCCAAAGGCAGCATCTGCTGGAATGAAGCCGAAAATGATTGAGAAACTCAACCAAGATACGGTCGTTCAAGGGATGATCCTTGGTGAAGTATTTGGAGAGCCTCGTGCGAAAAAGCCACATCGAACGATGAAACGGCCATATAAAAGATAAAGAAGTAAGCCCCCTCATCCTTAAGGGGGCTTTTTTGTTGTGTATGGAGACTTTTTTTAGTCAAAATGATGAAACGGCTGTTTTACGGGATTCATTAGCATGATATGAACCGCTAAGGAATAGGATGATATAGAGGCTTTCTCATCAGTCTCACCATCTTTCAGTTTGATCTCATACACATGAGGTGGGAAGGGGTTCTTATTGAATGGGAAAAAGAAAAAATCGACTTAAAGCATGGCTGACAAGAACACTTGAAATCCCTCCGGACGTGATGATGGATCTTCCCCGTATTACGATGGTTGGCAGACTCCATATTTACATAGAGAACCATAAAGGGCTTTTACTTTTCAGTGATCAAGAGGTAAGGCTGATGCTCAAGCAAGGACAGTGCATTATTTCAGGAAAAGACTTTGTGATTAAAACGATTTTGCCAGAAGAGATCTTATTAGAGGGGAAAATTGATGAGGTCCGTTATATTGATTCTTAACTGACGGAGGGGAGAAACGTGAAAAACAAATGGTTTTCCTATTTTATTGGCAGAGTGGAAGTGGAGATAAGAGGAAGCGGTATTGAGCGGCTAATCAATGAGTGCACGAGACAGGGGATCACAATTTTTCAAGTGAGCCGCCGTCAAGACAGCGTGCGCTTATTTATTCGCCTCTCAGATGTACATGCCTTTAGAAAAGTGCGCAGACATCATGAGGTGAAATGTTCGTTTCATCAAAAGAAAGGGTTCCCGTTTCTTCTTCTATGGTCGAGAAGAAATATTGGATTCACCCTCGGAATGGCTTTTTTCCTAGTGACGATATTGGCTCTTTCAAATATGGTGTGGAAAATTGAGATTAAAGGTGCGAATCCAGAAACAGAACACCAAATGAGAAAGCATCTGGACGAAATAGGGGTGCAAAAAGGGCGTTTTCAGTTTCTCATGGGGACACCTGAAAAAATACAAAAGTCATTGACGACCAATATTCAGAGCATTACATGGGTCGGAGTTGAACTGAACGGAACGACGTTTCAAATGAAAGTGGTCGAAAAAAATGAACCTGAAAAGGAGAAATATACGAGTCCTCAGCACATCGTTGCCAAGAAAAAGGCGGTCATCACGAGAATGTATGTAGAAAAGGGGGAACCGCTTGCCCAGGTCGATGAGCATGTGAAAAAAGGGCAGATGCTCGTCTCAGGTTTAATTGGGAGTGAAGATCAGAAAAAAACGGTCGGAGCTAAAGCGAAAATCTATGGTGAAACATGGTACCGATCTGAAGTTTCTGTCCCTCTCCGAACATCTTTTGATGTCTTTACGGGTAAAATGAAGACAAAGCACAAGCTCTCCTTATTTGGAGGCTCCATCCCATTTTGGGGATTTTCCTTTAAAAAAGATGATTTTCAGCAGCCGAAAACAGAAACAGAAGTTCACCCGCTTCATTTTTTGAATATGCAATTGCCGTTCTCCTATGAAAAGGAAATCACACGAGAAAGTGAAAAAATAAATCGAGAATACACAAATAAAGAAGCGGTTCAAGCAGGGATTAAAATGGGTAAAAAAGAATTAGAAGAAAAGCTAGGTTCAACAGGTGAGGTGAAAAGTGAAAAAGTTTTGCACGAGACAACAGGGAATGGTAAAGTTAAGTTAATCATCCTTTACCAAGTAATAGAAGATATTGTTCAACCAACACCTATTGTTCAGGGAGACTAGAGAATGACAGAACATTTACTTGAGATTCAACAAAAATTGGATAGTCCAAACGAAGCCATTGCTTTATTTGGCAATCAAGATGCTTATCTGAAACTGATGGAAAACGAGCTGAATGTCTCCATTATCACACGTGGAGAGAAAGTGTATGTTTCTGGTCAGGAAGCATCAAGAGATACTGTGAGCCGTTTGATTACATCTCTCTTACATCTCATTCGTAAAGGAATTGAGATTTCTGAACGGGATGTTGTCTATGCCATTAAAATGGCGCAAAAAGACAAGCTCAATTATTTTGAAAATATGTATGAAGATGAAATTACGAAAAATGCCAAAGGAAAGTCAATCAGAGTCAAAACGATCGGCCAGCGTGAATATGCTGCGGCAATGAAAAAAGATGATCTGGTCTTTGGGATTGGACCTGCTGGTACAGGTAAAACGTATTTGGCAGTGGTCAACGCCGTACATGCCCTGAAAAATGGACATGTCAAACGGATTATCCTGACAAGGCCAGCTGTTGAAGCAGGAGAAAGTCTTGGCTTTTTGCCAGGAGATTTAAAAGAAAAAGTTGATCCTTATTTAAGACCGCTATATGATGCTTTGCACGATGTGCTTGGTAGTGATCATACGGAACGTTTAATTGAGCGCGGAGTGATTGAAATTGCCCCTCTTGCCTATATGAGAGGGCGGACGCTTGATGATGCATTTGTGATTTTAGATGAAGCGCAGAATACAACGCCAGCTCAAATGAAAATGTTTTTGACGAGACTAGGCTTTGGTTCTAAAATGGTCATTACAGGAGATATTACACAAATTGATCTGCCTAAAGGTATGCAGTCAGGTCTTGCGGCTGCAAAGGACATGCTTGCTGAGATCAAGGGTATCTCATTCATTGAATTAGATCAGACAGATGTGGTCAGACACCCGCTTGTGGCGAAGATCATTGGAGCATACGAAAAGCAAAAATGAACTGAGTGACCCGATCGCCTTAATCGGGTCATTTTGTTTCGATCGTGGTTTAAAGTAAAAAAGGAGGTACTTTCCTTGAGAAAGAATCAGAAAGGCAGTAAGCGCAAAAGGCTGCTGTCTAAAAAAGAACCTCAGAAAATGGAGCGCTCACGCTATTTAAACGTACTGCTATACGCTGGTTTAGCGGCCATCATGTTTGTGGTGCTCTTCTTCCATGTAAAGCCTGAATCGCTCGACCTAGATTTGTTTTCAGTGAGCGAACAGACCATCTATTCTCCGTCTACCGTTGATGACCAAGAAGCAACAGAAGAAAAGAAACAAGAAGCAACGGATCAAGTGGAAGACCAATATACACTCAAAAAAGCGTATTCTGATAATCGTGTTGACCTCATTTCATCCCTCTTTGAAGCCATTAAAGAAGAGAAGAAAGCAGCAGCTGATGACAAAGAGAACCCGCCAACAGATCAAGAGATGGTGAAGCATGTAAAAGAGAAACTCACGACGGATATGCAGGAAGCTGTTTCGGATCAATCGATTAAAGCACTGCTCCAAGCAAGCGACGAAAACCTTTCTTTTACAAAGGACTCCATCATCACAGTGGTCAATTCGCTCATGGGTAAAGAAATCACAGCTTCTAAGCTGCAAGATGAAAAGAAACAAGTGAAAGCAGAGCTTGAAAACAATTCGATTCCGTCAAAATATTTAAATGCAGCGAAAGAAATTGGTGAATTTGCGATTATTCCAAACTATGTATTTGACCCGGTGGCAACAGAGAAGAAAAGACAAGAAGCAGCTGATAATATCCAGCCGGTTCAAATCAAGCAAGGGCAAATTTTAGTGGAAGAAGGCGAGCTCATTGACCGTGAAGTGTATCGTAAATTAGAACTGACCGGTCTTTTAAACAGCTCCAATTTGTTTAAGCCTGTAAGCGGTCTTATCATCTTAATCGGTCTTTTCTTAGCGGCGATTGTCCACTCACTGGAATCGAGGAAAAAGTCGCTCGTCCATAAGAATAAATCGTTACTGCTGTACTCGCTTATTTTCACCATTATTTTAATCATCATGGAAGTATTCAGTCTCTTCCAGGAAACCAAATATACAACCATCGGCTACGTCGTGCCTGTGGCACTTGGCACGATGCTGATTAAGCTGCTGATCAATGAGCGGCTGGCGATCTTCTCCGGCCTTGTATTTGCCCTTTGCGGCAGTATGATGTTTAATCAAGGAGTAACAGGCGTCTTTAACTATGTCATCTGTGCTTATTATCTAATAAGCGGGATGGCGGGGATTTTATTTTTGAGAAAACATAATGCGAGATCAAAAATTTTGCAGGCGGGGCTTTGGGTAGCTTTGGTGAATGTACTTGTTGTGCTGTCCATTACGCTGATTCAAAATTCTTCTCCATCAGGGCTTGAAATAGGTGTGAACCTCATCATGGCGATTGTGTCAGGGTTTGCATCGGCTATTTTGGTTATTGGGTTAATGCCAGTCTTTGAGAGCATGTTTGGCATTCTTTCGACCATGAAGCTTATTGAATTATCGAACCCGAATCATCCGCTGCTGAAAAAGATCTTAACAGAGACGCCAGGTACATATCATCATAGTGTCATGGTGGCGAATTTAGCGGATGCTGCATGTGAAGCAGTCGGTGCAAATGGATTGTTAGCAAGGGTTGGAGCTTATTATCATGACATTGGAAAAACGAAAAGACCCCAATACTTTATTGAAAATCAAATGAACATTGATAATCCGCACGACAAGCTTTCTCCTCAGCTGAGCAAAAATATTATTATTGCCCATACGACAGATGGTGCTGAAATGCTGAGAGAAAAGAAGTTTCCAGAGGAACTTGTGGACATTGCAGAACAGCATCACGGAAAGTCCCTGCTGAAGTTCTTTTACTATAAGGCAAAAGAACGGGATGATCAGGTGACAGAAGAAGAATTTCGTTATCCTGGTCCAAAACCGCAATCGAAAGAAGCGGCCATTATTTCTGTAGCTGACAGCGTGGAAGCGGCGGTTCGTTCGATGCATAATCCAAACCCTGAGCGGATTGAAAAGCTTGTCAAAGGCATTATTTCAGATAAGATGCAGGATGGGCAATTTAGTGAATGTGATCTGACATTTAAAGAATTAAATATTATTAGTCAAACAATTTGTACAACATTAAAGGGGATTTTCCATTCTCGGATTGAATATCCAGATGCCCCGAAGCAGAAGGTGAAGTAAATGACATTGTTAATCGATTTAATAGATGAAACAGGACAAGTATCGAAAGAGCAGCTTGAAGAAGTGGAAAAGCTTCTTCAATTTGCTGCGGATGCTCTTGAAGTAAAAGATCAAGCAGAAGTATCAGTATCGATCGTTTCAAATGAAGAAATTCATCAAATTAATAAAGAATACCGAGGAAAAGATGCACCAACAGATGTAATTTCATTTGCACTTGAGGAAGAAGGCGAAGGGGAAATTGAAATCATTGGAGCTGATGACATTCCGCCTGTACTTGGTGACATTATCATTAGTGTTGATCGTACGAAAGAGCAAGCAGAGGAATATGGACATTCCTTCATGAGAGAGCTAGGATTTTTAACGATTCATGGTTTTCTTCATTTGCTTGGTTATGATCATATGACAGAAGAAGATGAAAAAGAAATGTTCGCCAAACAGACAAAAATCTTGGATGATTATGGCCTTTCTAGATCATCGTAAGAAACGAACGCCGCTTGTCCGTTTTTTTCGGAGTTTTTATTATGCATTTAGAGGAATATGGCGAACTTTCTTGAATGAACGGAATTTTCGGTTTCACACAGTCGCAGCCATCATCGTGGTGATTTGCGGCTTTTGGTTTCACATTCATCCGGTTGAATGGATGATCATTCTGCTTTTATGCGGCGGGATGTTTGCGTTAGAACTTGTGAATACAGCGATTGAACATACAGTAGATCTTTTCACAGAAGAGAAGCATCCTCTTGCTGAGAGAGCGAAGGACGCGGCAGCAGGCGCTGTTTGCGTTTACGCCGCCATTTCGGTTATGATTGGGTTGATGATCTTCTTACCGAAGATCATGCAATAGAACAATATTACTATTTATTAACATTTTTAGAAATGGGCGTGAAAATGTCACGTGAATTATGTAAAATATAAATGTGACAGTGGTACCATTTCTTCTGAAAGTGGGAACTAGAATGAACAAACAAGAGTTGATTTCAGAAGCAGTCAAAGCAAGAGATTTTGCATATGTACCCTATTCTAAATTCAAAGTCGGTGCAGCATTATTATCGCATGACGGAAAAGTGTATGGCGGCTGCAATATTGAAAATGCAGCATATGGTATGTGTAATTGTGCGGAAAGAACAGCACTTTTTAAAGCTTACTCAGAGGGCATCACATCTTTTCAAATGCTTGCAGTAGTGGCTGATACAGATCGACCTGTTTCACCATGCGGCGCATGCAGACAGGTCATTTCAGAGCTATGTGCACCTGATATGCCAGTGATTCTAACGAACTTAAAAGGACATATATACGAAACGACAGTAAACGAACTATTGCCAGGCGCATTTTCACCGGAGGATTTAAATGACTAACGAAAGCTTCAAATCAGGATTTGTATCAATTATTGGAAGACCAAATGTAGGGAAATCGACCTTTCTTAATCGTGTGATTGGGCAAAAGATTGCGATTATGAGTGATAAGCCCCAAACGACTCGAAACAAAGTGCAAGGTGTTCTGACAACGAACACGTCACAAACGATTTTTATCGATACACCAGGAATTCATAAACCGAAGCACAAACTTGGCGATTTTATGATGAGGGTGGCTCAAAATACACTCAAGGAAGTCGACCTGATCTTGTTTATGATCAACGCACAGGAAGGCTATGGAAAAGGTGATGAATTCATCATTGAACGACTAAAGCAAACATCGACACCGGTGTTCCTTGTCGTCAATAAAATTGATCAAATTCATCCGGATGAACTGTTCCTTTTAATTGATGAATACCGCACACGTTACCCATTTAAGGAAATTGTGCCAATTTCAGCACTTGAAGGCAACAACATTGATACGCTTCTTCAGCAAATTGAAGGTTATCTTCCAGAAGGCCCTCAATTTTATCCGGCAGATCAAGTAACAGATCACCCAGAGCGATTTATTATTTCTGAATTAATTCGTGAAAAAGTGCTGCATTTAACGAGAGAAGAGATCCCTCACAGTATTGCGGTTGCGATTGAATCGATTAAGCCAGATGAAAACGGCAAGATTCATGTTGCAGCGACCATCGTCGTAGAACGTGATTCACAAAAAGGGATTGTGATTGGTAAGCGCGGCAGCTTATTAAAAGAAGTGGGACAAAAAGCGCGCAGAGACATTGAAGCACTTTTAGGCTCAAAAGTGTATTTAGAGCTTTGGGTAAAAGTGCAGAAGGACTGGCGTAATAAATCCACACATCTTCGTGATTTCGGATTTAGAGAAGACGAATATTAAAAACCGATACAGTTGTTAGTAGATCTGACAATGGTGCGGTTCGATTAGTAAAAATTGTTTATCATGAAATGGAGGTAGCCTGGTCAAGATAAAATTAATATGTTGGATGTAGCGTTGCTGCTTCTAATAAAGAAAGGTGGGGTTTTTATGTTGAATTTTACATGGAACGTATTTTCACAAACAGGAAGCGTTGACACGTATCTGCTTTTCAAAGAGTTAGAAAAGGAGAACCTGGAAAGACCCGATGTACTTGAAGAAGAAATAGCACGACTTGATTTTCCAATCTTATAATTCTTGACCCCCTCCAATGCTCGGAGTGTAGACAAATGCTCATTAAAAGTGAAGGAATCGTCCTTAGAACAACAGATTATGGCGAAACAAACAAAATTGTCACGCTGCTCACTAGAGAACATGGGAAAATTGGTGTGATGGCAAGAGGCGCTAAGAAATCGAACAGCCGCCTGTCAGCCATAAGCCAGCCGTTTTTATACGGAACCTTCCTGATCCAATCGTCAACAGGACTTGGAACGCTCCAGCAAGGTGAAATGATGGAAAGCATGCGGACCATTCGGGAAGATTTATTTCTGACCGCATATGCCGCATATATGACAGAATTACTTGATAAAGGAACAGAAGAAAAGAAGCCAAACCCTTACTTGTTTGAACTTCTTCTTCAATCTTTACGCCATCTCAATGAAGGCACAGATGCTGATATTATTTTATTTATCGTAGAGGTTAAAATGCTGTCAGTGATGGGGTTGAAGCCAGAACTGGACCAATGTGTACACTGCGGTCAAAAAGAAGGGCAGTTCCATTTCTCAATTAGAGATAACGGATTCATCTGTAGGCAATGCTTTTCTAAAGATCCATATAAACTGCCCTTATCCCCAGCAGCAGCAAGACTGCTCCGTTTGTTTCATTATTTTGATTTATCAAGGCTTGGTCAGGTTGACGTGAAACCACAAACGAAACAAGAAATTCGTCAAGTGCTCGATCATTATTATGAAGAGTATTCAGGTCTTTATTTAAAATCAAAAAAATTCATGAATCAAATGGAATCCATGAAAAAGCTAATGGACGGTGAAAACAAAAGTTGACATCTCTCGTGACTTTTTGTAAGATCATCTAAGATCAAATATGTTGCATTGACAGAAAGAAGTACTTACGTATCAGCCATAAAAGCGACCTTAGGACGGTGTGAGCTAAGGATGGACACGTAACGAAAGGCATTCTTGAGCAACGTAAAACAAAGCGGCTGGGTGCTACGACACCAGCAAATAGGGTGGAACCGCGGGAAAAACTCTCGTCCCTATGTTTGCAAGGAACCTTGTGAGCATAGAGACGGGAGTTTTTGTGTTTTGCAAAAAGGTTCTAGGCCCCACCGCCATACATAGCGGATGGTGTAAAAAAGATGGAGGTGCGATCATTGAATATTCAAGACATGATTTTGACACTGCAAAAGCATTGGTCAAATGAAGGCTGCGTATTAATGCAGGCATATGACACAGAAAAAGGTGCCGGAACGATGAGTCCATACACGTTCCTCAGAAGCATTGGGCCAGAGCCATGGAAGGTAGCCTATGTAGAACCTTCAAGACGCCCGGCTGACGGCAGATATGGAGAAAACCCAAACAGATTGTATCAACATCATCAATTTCAAGTGATCATTAAGCCATCACCTGACAATATTCAAGAACTGTATCTAGAATCATTGAAGGCGCTTGGAATTGACCCGCTGAAACATGATATTCGTTTTGTTGAAGACAACTGGGAAAACCCATCTCTTGGCTGCGCAGGACTTGGTTGGGAAGTTTGGCTAGATGGAATGGAAATTACGCAATTTACGTATTTCCAGCAAGTCGGCGGTTTAGAATGTAAGCCAGTTTCTGTTGAAATCACATACGGAATTGAGCGTCTTGCTTCGTACATTCAGGACAAAGAAAATGTGTTTGACCTTGAATGGACAGATGGCTTTACTGTAAGAGATTTATTCTTAATGGCTGAATACGAGCATTCTGTGTATACGTTTGAAACATCTAATACGGATATGCTGTTCGATTTATTTACAACGTATGAAAAAGAAGCACATAGTCAAATGGACAAAGGGCTTGTTCACCCGGCATATGATTATGTACTCAAATGTTCTCACACCTTTAACCTGCTTGATGCCAAAGGCGCGATTTCTGTGACTGAGCGAACAGGTTATATCGGAAGAGTACGTCAGTTAGCGAGAAAAGTAGCCAAAACATATTACGAAGAACGAGAAAAACTAGGATTCCCTATGCTAAAAGAGGAGGCGGCTTCTCATGAATAAACAAGATGTATTACTTGAAATCGGCTTAGAAGAGATGCCGGCTCGTTTCATGCCAGAAAGCACAAAGCAGCTAGGTGACAAAGTAAAAGCTTGGTTCGTAGCGCAAAATATTTCATTCGAAGACGTTGCTTTATTTAATTCACCAAGACGTCTAGCTGTACTCGTCAAAGGTGTTGCAGAAAAACAAGAGGACATCAAAGAAGAAGCAAAAGGACCGGCTAAAAAGATTGCTCAAGATGCTGAAGGCAATTGGACAAAAGCTGCCGAAGGTTTTGCCCGCGGACAAGGCGCTTCAACTGATGATCTGTATTTCAAAGACATCAAAGGTGTGGATTATGTCCATGTCCAAAAGTTTCAAGAAGGTAAGCAAGTCAAAGACCTTCTTCCAGCATTGGGGGACATTGCCGCTTCATTGAGTTTTCCAAAGAACATGAGATGGGGAAGCGAGGATTTACGCTATATCCGTCCAATTAAATGGATTGTTTGTTTATTTGGTCAAGAGATCATTCCTGTCGAAATTGCAGGAGTGAAAAGCGGACGGGAGACTAGAGGACATCGTTTCCTAGGGACAACAGCCAGCATTGACACACCAGCTTCTTATGAGCAAACATTAAGAGATCAATTTGTCATTGTAGATTCAGATAAAAGAAAACAATTAATTACTGAGCAATTACATGCCCTTTCTTCCGAAAAAGGCTGGGTCATTCCAGTTGATCCCGAGCTTCTAGAAGAAGTGAACGATCTCGTTGAATATCCAACCGTTCTATTTGGTTCTTTTGAAGAAGAATTTCTTGCGCTACCGGAAGAAGTGCTTGTTACGACAATGAAAGAGCATCAGCGTTATTTCCCTGTGAAAAATGAACAAGGGGAATTACTGCCGCACTTTATTACGGTCAGAAATGGAAACAGTGAGGCACTTGAAAATGTGGCAAGAGGGAACGAAAAGGTCCTTCGTGCACGTTTATCAGATGCGGCATTTTTCTATAAAGAAGACGAAAAACTCGTCATTGAAGACAACATTCAAAAGCTTGATAAAGTCGTATTCCATGAGAAACTTGGCACGATTGGCGACAAGCTGAAAAGAGTAACAGACATTGCCGTTCGCCTTGCTAGTCATGTGGGTGCAGATGAAGAAACGTCTAAACGCGCTGCAAGAGCAGCCAGTATTTCTAAATTTGACCTTGTGACTCAGATGGTCTATGAATTCCCAGAACTGCAAGGAATCATGGGTGAAAAATATGCTAGAGCACTTGGCGAGCATGAAGAAGTGGCAAAAAGTATCAACGAGCACTATATGCCGCGTTTTGCTGGTGACGATGCGCCGTCAACACTTATTGGGGCGATTGTTGCAGTGGCGGATAAGTTAGATTCTATTTGTTCATTCTTCTCAATTGATGTCATTCCAACGGGCTCTCAAGATCCTTATGGATTAAGAAGACAAGCGAGCGGTATCGTTCAAATCCTGCTCGACCGCCAATGGAATCTTTCATTTAAAGAGCTTTTAGCACTAGCTCAAGTAGATGCAAAACATGAAGCGGCTCTCATTGAATTTTTAACACACCGTTTGAAATATGTTCTCCAAGCAGAACATATCCGTCATGACGTAGTGGAAGCAGTCCTTGATGTTGAAAATATTGAACCATATGCGGTTGTGAAAAAAGCGGCTGTTCTTGAAGAGAGCGTGAAACAGGAGAGTTTCAAAGAAACGGCTGAGGCACTAGGCCGCGTCATTTCAATCAGTAAAAAAGGGGAAGACGCACAGATTCAGCCTGAACTGTTTGAAAATGAACACGAACAAAAGCTATTTGAAGCGTATCAGCAAGCGGAAAAAGCCGTCAACGAGCATATGGCAAGTGGACAGTACCATTCAGCACTTGAAGCGTTAGATACGTTAAAGGCACCAATTGTTCATTATTTCGACCATACCATGGTTCATGCCGATGATGAAAAACTGAAACAAAATCGTTTGGCACAAATGGTCAAACTTGCAAAAGTCATTCAATCATTTGCGAATATGAACAATTTAATTGTAAAATAAATACCTAAGAACGGTTGCCTTTTTCGAAGGGCAATCGTTTTTTACTCATTTAATTCACGGTTTTTGAGTGGATTTTTGTTTCATTCGGACAAAGATGCGCTATAATATGATGAGTTATGAAATTGATATACATAAAGTAAGGATTCGCTCTCTCTATTTAAAGGTGGTGAGTACAATCGAGTTAAATAAACGGCAAGAGCAGATTTTACAGATTGTCAAAGAGAATGGTCCGATCACTGGAGAGCATATCGCCGATCGGCTGAACTTAACAAGGGCTACCCTCAGACCGGATTTAGCCATTTTAACGATGTCTGGCTTTTTAGAAGCAAGACCAAGGGTCGGCTACTTTTTTACAGGCAAAACAGGCACGCAGCTTCTGGCAGATAAGCTGAAAAAACTTCAAGTGAAAGATTTTCAGTCCATTCCGGTCGTGATACACGAGAATGTTTCGGTTTATGATGCGATTTGTACGATGTTTTTAGAGGATGTGGGCACATTATTCGTTGTGGACGATCACTCTATTTTAACAGGCGTGTTATCAAGAAAAGACCTCCTTCGAGCAAGTATTGGGAAACAAGAGCTTCCATCTATACCTGTCCATATTATTATGACAAGAATGCCGAACATTACCGTTTGCCGCAAAGAAGATTTTATTATGGATGTGGCCAAGCACTTGATTGAAAAGCAAATAGATGCACTTCCTGTTATAAAAGATACGGATAAAGGCTTTGAAGTGGTCGGCAGAATTACGAAAACAAACATGACGAAAATACTTGTTAGCTTATCAGAGAACGAAATTATCTAATTACAGAAGACTGCGAGGGGATGTTATGAGTAATCGCGTAATTTTTGTTGTATCAGATTCAGTAGGAGAAACGGCAGAGCTCGTGGTCAAAGCGGCACTTAGCCAATTTGATGGCGGCTCATCCGACCATTCAAATATTAGAAGAATCCCATATGTAGAGGATGTCGGTACGATTAAAGAAGTGATTTCATTGGCGAAAGCAGATAATGGGATCGTTTGCTTTACTCTTGTTGTGCCAGAAATGCGCCAATTCTTAATAGAAGAAGCAGAAGCGAATGGCGTCGTGTACTATGACATTATCGGTCCACTTATTGATAAAATGGAGACGGCATATGGAAATGAAGCGAAACATGAGCCAGGTCGTGTACGTCAATTAGATGAGGACTATTTTAAAAAGGTAGAAGCCATTGAGTTCGCTGTGAAATATGATGATGGCCGGGACCCAAGAGGTATTCTAAAGGCTGATATTGTGCTGATTGGTGTATCGCGTACGTCTAAGACACCACTTTCTCAATACTTAGCACATAAACGCTTGAAGGTAGCAAACGTTCCGATTGTTCCTGAAGTTGATCCGCCAGAGGAGTTATTCTCAGTTGATCCAAAAAAATGCATCGGCCTGAAAATTAGTCCAGATAAACTAAATCATATCCGTAAAGAACGTTTAAAATCACTCGGTTTAAATGACCGTGCCATTTATGCGAATATTGAGCGGATTAAAGAGGAACTAGAATATTTTGAAAAAGTGGTTGACCGCATTAACTGTCAAGTTGTTGATGTATCGAATAAAGCAGTTGAGGAGACAGCAAATGTCATTCATCAAATGCTGACCAAAAGAGGTTCCGAATAAACTCAGGATGCTCCTCCTGGGTTTTTCCTATGGTGGAAAACGGGTAAACAAAAACAATAGCATATTTGCTGCATTTGTATTATAATAAAAAATTGTGATAAAATGATTGATTTTAGGTTTAAGTTAAGTCAAGAACGAATAAACTAATATTGGCAGAAGTCAAGTGATTCTGAACATAACTTTTCGACAAAATGAGTTTTACTGTTGATTGCTTTATGGGGGAAAAGTATGGTCTTTTTGCTTCTCTAAAGCAGGAATAAGGTGGAGGGATGGAGAATTAGTCACCTGAATGAACGTAAAAAAGAAAGGACGATTTATGTCGATGCAGATGCTTGTCCTGTAAAAGACGAAATCCTTTCTGTCGCATCTCAATTTCAAGTACCTGTGACTTTCATTGCTTCATATGAGCATTTTCAAACCAAACGATCACCACTTGAAGATTGGCGGTTTGTTGATACACATAAGGAAGCAGCAGATTTAGTCATTGCGAACTTAGCTGTCAAGCACGATATTGTTGTCACCCAGGATATTGGTCTGGCCTCCTTACTGCTTCCAAGACAAGTCATTGTTCTGTCTGAAAGAGGACGAATGTACACAAACGAAACAATTGATTTTGATTTGGAACGCAGGCATGTTTCCAGTAAACAGCGAAGAAAAGGTGTATACGGAAAAGGTCCCAAAAAGCTTTTAGAAGAGGATAAAAAGCGATTTATTGCCCAACTACAAAAAATCCTGTCGAATCATGAAGGATTTTTGAATTAAAAGGCGAATAATGTACGACGGAGTGTTATTAGGATGAGCAAACGTATACCAGATGAACTTTTGGAGCAAATCCAAAAAAACGCAGACATTGTCGAAGTGATTGGAGAATACGTACAGCTTAGAAAACAAGGTCGGAATTACTTCGGTCTTTGTCCATTCCATGGTGAAAATACTCCTTCATTCTCTGTTTCAGCAGATAAGCAAATCTTCCATTGTTTTGGCTGTGGTGCAGGAGGCAATGTATTTTCGTTCCTCAGACAAATGGAAGGCTACTCATTTATTGAAGCCGTTTCACATGTTGCTGATAAGTACCATATTGATTTGCCGGATCATGTAGCGAATGCGCAGATCAGTTCCTCACAGCAAGAGGATACAGCAGATCATAAAATGATTGAGGCGCATGAGCTTCTTAAGAAATTTTACCACCATTTGCTGGTAAATACAAAGGAAGGTCAAAACGCACTCGATTATTTAAGGTCCAGGGGCTTTACGGATGAAACAATTGCCAAGTTTGAGATCGGGTATGCTCTCGACTCGTGGGATTTCGTGACCAAGTTTTTAGAAAAACGAGGGTTTGATCCTGCGATGATGGAGAAGGCTGGTCTTTTGATTCAACGAGAAAACGGCACAGGTTTTTTTGACCGCTTTAGAGATCGTGTCATGTTTCCAATTCATGATCATCACGGGACGGTCGTCGCTTTTTCTGGAAGATCACTTGGTGATCAGCAGCCAAAGTATATGAATAGTCCTGAAACGCCACTTTTTCATAAAAGTAAGCTGCTTTATCACTTTCATGACGCGCGTATGCATATTAGAAAACGCGAACGTGCAGTCCTTTTCGAAGGATTTGCTGACGTCATCTCGGCTGTCACAAGTGGTGTTGGCGAAAGTGTTGCAACAATGGGTACGTCTTTAACAGAAGAGCACGTAAAGCTTCTTAGGCGGAACGTAGAAGAGATCATTTTATGTTATGACTCTGACACGGCCGGGTATGAAGCGACCATGAAAGCATCAGATTTGCTTGGAAAAAGAGGATGTAAAGTTCGCGTTGCCATGATACCAGATGGACTTGATCCAGATGATTACATTCGTAAATATGGCGGCGAGAAATTTAGGAATGACATCATAGATGCAAGTGTGACATTAATGACATTTAAGATGAACTTTTTCCGAAGAGGAAAGAATTTGTCTGACGAAGGAGACCGCCTGACTTACATGAAGCAGGTTCTCCGAGAAATTAGCCGATTAAACGGTTCCTTGGAACAAGAGATTTACATGAAGCAGCTGGCTGGGGAGTTCTCCATTTCACTTGACTCATTAAAGGAGCAATTGGAGCTTTTTGAAAAGCAGCAGAGACAAGAGGCCAAGAGCTCGCAAGAAGAAAATGGACTTGAAAAGCGGCGTGCACATCTGTCAACACAGGTAAGACGAAAACGTCTAAGGCCGGCATATGAAAACGCAGAGCGAATGCTCCTTGCACATATGTTGAAAAATGATGACGTGATCCGAAAAGTGCTTGATAGGATAGGGTTTGAATTTAATATAGATTCGCACAGAGCGCTGGCAACATACATTTATGCATTGTATGAAGAAGGCAAGGAGCCGACCCCGCAGCATCTGATGAACCGTATAGAAGATGATGTGATCAATCAGCTCCTGACGGATATATTCATGATTCAAGTTGGAGACGAACTAAGTGAAGCTGAATTAAGTGATTATGTAAAAAAAGTGTTGAATCATCGGAATTTGTCAATGATAAAGGAAAAAGAACTAGAACGTGCAGAGGCGGAGAGGCAAAAAGATTTCTTCAAAGCGGCAACACTTGCAAAAGAAATTATTCAGTTGAACCGTTCGCTGAAGTAATACGTCTACTATTTATGACAAGACTTACGGCTGGCAATGAATCCTTTAATGGGAGGAGCATAAGACCGCAAGCATCTTGCCTTCATCATTATTTATTTTATTCCTATTTGCTCATTCTGTTTGATAGAGAGAGAAAGGCAGAGCAGAAGCAAATCGCAAGTTACTTTAGAATTCGTTGCAAGCTTTGGAAGGAGGGATCCATAATGGCTGATAAACAAGCCCACGAAACTGAAACTGAATTAACCTTTGAACAGGTGAGAGATAAGCTCACTGAAACGGGTAAAAAACGGGGCGTTTTAACATACGAAGAAATTGCAGAGCGTATGTCTAGCTTTGAAATTGAATCAGACCAGATGGATGAATACTATGAATACTTAGGCGAACAGGGTGTAGAACTCATCAGTGAAAATGAAGAGACTGAAGACCCAAATGTTCAGCAGCTGGCTAAGGCAGAAGAGGAATTTGACCTGAATGATTTAAGCGTACCACCAGGTGTCAAAATTAATGATCCTGTTCGTATGTACTTAAAAGAGATCGGGCGCGTCAATTTGCTATCTGCGAAAGAAGAGATTACGTATGCTCAAAAGATTGAAGAAGGCGATGAGGAATCAAAAAGAAGATTAGCGGAAGCGAACCTTCGTCTTGTTGTCAGCATTGCGAAACGTTATGTTGGTCGTGGTATGCTGTTCCTTGACTTGATTCAAGAAGGAAACATGGGGCTCATGAAGGCGGTTGAGAAGTTTGATTACCGCAAAGGATACAAATTCTCAACATATGCGACTTGGTGGATTAGACAGGCGATCACACGTGCGATTGCCGATCAGGCGAGAACAATCCGGATCCCGGTTCATATGGTGGAAACCATTAATAAATTAATCCGTGTTCAAAGACAGCTTCTACAAGATCTAGGTAGAGAACCAACGCCAGAAGAAATTGCGGAAGACATGGATTTAACACCAGAGAAAGTAAGAGAAATTCTTAAAATTGCGCAAGAGCCAGTATCTTTAGAAACACCTATTGGTGAGGAAGATGACTCGCATCTTGGTGATTTTATCGAAGACCAAGAGGCGACTTCTCCATCAGACCATGCTGCCTATGAGCTCTTAAAAGAGCAGCTTGAAGATGTATTAGATACGCTAACGGACCGTGAAGAAAATGTGCTGAGACTGCGTTTCGGACTAGATGACGGAAGAACACGCACATTAGAAGAGGTAGGAAAGGTGTTTGGCGTAACAAGAGAGCGTATTCGCCAAATTGAAGCGAAAGCTCTTCGTAAATTAAGACACCCAAGCAGAAGTAAACGATTAAAAGACTTCTTAGAATAGAAACCGGACGGATCTTGAGAGAGATCCGTTCTTTCTTCATCAAAATGAAAACGCTTTTTTGATCTGATTATATTTTACTGAATAACAAATGAATTTGCAACGTTCTTAGAGAAAAGATGTATAAAAAATACATCTAAATGTGCTGAAGGCTTCTTTTCTCATTTTGAATCATTTTTGTCTAATCTGTGAACTTGACCAAAGTTTTGTATCATAATTCGTTTACTTTTTGTAAAATTAAAGTAGAATTAGAATTGTTTGCATAGTCTCAAAGGGGTTTTTCACAAAGGGGAGGATGAAAGAAATGAAACGGAATCCACTTATACCATTCTTATTGATTGCCATTTTAGGTATTGGACTCACTTTTTTCTTATCAATGAAGGGGCTGAAAGATGAAGACAAAATTGCCTCTGGGGGCAAAGAGCAAAAGCAAGAAGAGACCGCAAATGCAACGCCGGAAGAATTGTATAAGCAGAACTGTATTAGCTGTCATGGGGAAAACTACGAAGGTGGCGCTGGTCCTGCATTAAAAGGTGTTGGCGACAAGCTTGAAGTAGCAGACATCAAGAAGAAAATTCAAGAAGGCGGAAATGGGATGCCGGGCGGGCTAATCCCGAATGAAAAGCTCGATGAAATGTCAGAATGGGTATCCAAAATTAAATAATAAAGTGCAAAAAGCTCTTTTTCATCAGAAGAGCTTTTTTCATTTGAAAACGACTTTTAAAAAGTCCATAATTTATATAAGATAGACAAGTATGAACATTAAAGAAAAGTAGTGATATGGATGAATGAAATGAATTTGTCAAAACGATTAAAAAGAGTCGCAGACTTTTTACCAAAAGAGGCGGTCTTTGCTGATATCGGCTCAGATCATGCCTATTTGCCATGTTATGCGATATTACATCATAAAGCATTGAAAGCCATTGCTGGTGAAATTACTGATGGACCACTTCAATCTGCGAAGCAGCAAGTACATAGGCTTGAATTAGATGAGCAAATTTCAGTCAGAAAAGGAAATGGCCTTGAAGTGATTGAAAAAGGCGAGGTAAATGCTGTCACGATTGCAGGGATGGGCGGAGCACTTATTGCAAGCATTCTAAATGAAGGTAAGCACAAGTTCACAGGGCAGGAGAGGCTTATTCTTCAGCCTAATATTCATGCCCACCATATTCGTTTATGGCTCTATCAAGAGGGGTATGAATTGATGGATGAAGTGATTTTAGAAGAGGATGGCAAAATATACGAAATCATCATTGCCGAAACTGGCGACAAAGATAAAGCCTATGAAGGCATGTCGATTGAAAAAGGCATGCTCGTTGGTCCGTTTCTCGCCAAAGAGCAAAATGATGTCTTCCGGCGCAAATGGATGAATGAGCTTCAGCACATGGAGCATATAGAAGGCCAGATTCAACAAGCAGCGCCGACGGAAGAGAACAAAGAACGTCTCAAAGAGCTGAATGCGAAAATAAAAATGCTAAAGGAGGTTTTGACTGTTGGCTAAAACAGTGAACGGGCATGAAATCATCCAATTATTTGAGCAATTCTCACCAAAGGCATATGCGGTGGAAGGTGATAAAATTGGGCTCCAGATTGGAACGCTGAATAAAAAAGTGACCAATGTCATGATCACCTTAGATGTATTAGAAAATGTGGTAGATGAGGCAATTGAGCGGAAGGTGGATCTCATTATTGCCCACCATCCGCCAATTTTCCGTCCATTAAAACATGTGGCGACAGATCAGCCGGCGGGACGGATCATTGAGAAATGCATCAAACATGATATTGCGGTGTATGTAGCACATACAAACCTGGACGTGGCTGATGGAGGAGTCAATGACTTGCTTGCAGACGCTTTAGAGCTCGGGGAAACAAAAGTGCTAGTTCCAACATACGAAGATCCAATTAAGCAGCTAGCCTTGTATGTCCCAGTGGAATTTGAAGAGGCCATCAGGACGGCTTTAGGAAATGCGGGAGCTGGCCATATTGGCAACTACAGTCATTGCGCTTTTTCAAATGAAGGGACAGGCAGTTTTCTGCCATCAGAAGAAGCTGTGCCATTTATTGGTGAGACGGGTAAATTGGAATTTGTGAAAGAAGTACGAATCGAAACCATTTTCCCAGCAAGTATTGAAAAACAAGTGATTCGTGAAATGATCAAAGCACACCCTTATGAAGAAGTGGCTTACAGTGTACACACGACAGATCTTCCTCCTATTCAAAAAGGCCTTGGCCGTATTGGAGAATTAAAAGAACCTATGACACTTAAAGACTTCACTCAATTTGTGAAAACGAAGTTAGATGTGAATGGAGCGCGTTTTGTAGGAGATCAGGAAGCGGTCGTGAAAAAAGTAGCTGTGCTTGGAGGAGACGGAAATAAATATATCCATCAAGCGAAAAGAATGGGTGCAGATGTGTACGTGACTGGCGACCTTTATTTCCATGTCGCTCACGATGCCATGATGCTCGGACTGAATGTAGTGGACCCAGGTCATTACGCAGAAAAGATCATGAAAGAAGGCGTAAAGACAAAGCTAGAATCGCTATGTACAGATAAAAAATATGATGTGCGATTCTTTGTATCAGAATCAAACACAAATCCGTTTCAATTTGTGTAAATAAAAACGTCAGAGCATAGCAGCTCTGACGTTTTTTTATTTCTTTGTTTTCACGCGAGGTAATATCTTAGAAAGAGGAACCGTCCGTTCAATTTTCCATGTCGATTCATCATCAGGTTCGTAGTTTTCTAAGAAACGAATGACTTCTTTTGTAATAGGTGTTGGTGTGGAAGCACCTGCAGTAACGGCAACTGTTTTTACCCCTTGGAGCCATTCAAGCTTTAACTCACTGAGATCACCAATTCGGTAAGCCTGCGTTCCTGCAATCTCCATTGACACTTGCGCCAGACGATTTGAGTTGTTACTTTTTGGATCGCCGACCACAATGGTCAGATCGGCTTGGCCTGCTTGCTGTGACACAGCTTCTTGACGTACCTGTGTCGCAAGGCAGATCTCTTGATGGTACTCGACGTGAGGATATTTTTCTTTAATGAGCTCCATCAGATCATGAACATCCCACTGAGACATTGTCGTCTGATTGGTGATGAGCAGTTTATCTGACGTTAAATCGAGCGCTTTAATATCAGCTTCTGTTTCGACAAGGTGCACTTTGTCAGGTGCAACACCGACGGCTCCTTCTGGCTCAGGGTGACCCTTTTTTCCGATATAAATAATGTCATATCCATCAGCTGTTTTTTCTGAAATGAGTTCATGTGTTTTCGTGACATCTGGACAGGTCGCATCAATGGCGACAAGGCCTTTTTCTTCTGCAATTTGACGGACTTCAGGAGATACGCCGTGAGCGGTGAAAATCACTGTGCCACTTTCAACCTGTTTTAAAATATCCAGACGGTTTGGTCCGTCCAGTGTGTAAATTCCATCTTCTTCGAAGGCGTCTGTGACATGTTTGTTGTGCACAATCATACCTAATATATAAATTGGGCGTGGCAAGTTTTTATCAAGTGCGGCATTTTTAGCAATGACCATTGCATCTACAACGCCATAGCAATAGCCACGCGGCGAAATTTTAATTACATTCATTTATTCGTCCTCCTGTAGGGAAGTGCTGCTAGAGAAGAACAATATAAAAAGCCGTGAAAAACGGCTTTTGATCATTCTCTTCCTTCATTATAGCCAAAGTAAGCGCATATATCAAAGATTGTTATACATGGGAAACACTTCGCCTTTAAAAGATCACTAGACATATAGTTTCGGAATGGAACTACCCGATCTTTTTTTCGGTTTTGCTTCAGGAGCAGCTGATGTGTGTACAGTCCCTTTTTTGACAAGGATGTCCTCTGGTTCTTCTTCTTTTCCTTCTTCTATTTCATCATCAACTGGTTCGTGCGGAACGTCTGTTTCTGCAGTGATTTCTTTTGGTTCTTCGTCTGCATCATTCGTATTTGTTTCATCGTCATCCGCACTGCCAAGCTGGCTATAGAGTTTAATCATGGCAGGCAAATTTCTGACTAAAGGACCGTATTGCTGAATCATAGGCGTGAATTGCTGCGCCATTCCGAGTACTTTTTGAACATTTCCTAACATGCTTGAAAGGTTCGCAGGGTTTGCGAAGCTCTGGATTCCTTGTAATCCCGCACCACCTCCAGCTCCAGAGATCCCTGCTCCTCCAGCTCCAGGAAGAAATTTTGCCAGCATGCCCTTAATTCCGGCTCCGCCGCCTAGTGCACGGCTTTCGCCTCCAGGAATGCCACCCATCCCGCGTAGACCGCCGCCTTGTACAGACGGAGAGCGAGGCATCATTTGTTGAAATTGGTTGCCTTGCCCTTGAAAAGGCTGTTCGATCGGAGCCTGCTGTCTCCGTTGAAAAATTCCGGGCTGTCCGCCATTTCCAAGGTGCCGGCGTGAGGGGCGATGCGGCTGAAAATCGCCCATAGGCCTTTGCCCTAACATACTTGTACCTCCCTTACTGCATTCTCTTTCTCTTCATAGGTTATGCAGGGAAGTATCATTTGGTTTCCTGTGAGAAAAGCGGACATGGTTTTTTTGCAGAAAATCAGCTATAATGAGGAGATGAGCAAAAAGGCATTGCCTTAAGGAGTGAAAACATGAAAGAAACGAAATTTACGACATATGAATTAAAGTCTTTTATTATAGATGCTATTCATGAACTGGGCTTTTATGAGCCGACTGATATTCAAAAAAGAATCATACCTGCTGTTTTAAAAGGTGAAAGCGTGATTGGACAGTCTCAAACAGGGACAGGGAAAACCCATGCGTATTTATTGCCGCTTATTCATTCAATTGATCCAAGCAAAGAGCAAGTACAAGTGGTCATTACTGCACCAACACGAGAATTAGCGAATCAAATTTTTAAAGAAGCACAAACGATCTTAAAAAATACGCCTCCAGAAGAAGAAATCAAGGCAAAGCTTTACATTGGCGGAACGGACAAGCAGAAATCGATTCAAAAGCTAAAGAATCAGCCGCACTTAGTGGTCGGCACTCCTGGACGTATTGCTGATCTTATTCATGAGCAAGCGCTGAATGTGTACAAAGCAACATCTCTTGTCATTGATGAAGCCGACCTTATGCTGGATATGGGCTTTTTAGAAGATGTGGATCGTATTGGTTCACAAATGCCAGAACAGTTGCAAATGCTCGTGTTCTCAGCAACTATTCCAGAAAAATTAAAACCTTTCCTCAAAAAATATATGGATAATCCGAAATATGCACATGTTGAACCGAAACGCATTACGGCTGAAAACATTCAGCATATTTTAGTTCCATCTAAACAACGTGATAAATTAAAATTACTTCATGAAATGGTGACGAATGTACAGCCTTATTTAGGGATCATCTTTGCCAATACGAAATCAACTGTTGATGAAATTGCCTCATTCCTACAGGAAAAAGGAATGAAAATTGGGGTGCTTCATGGTGGTTTAACGCCTCGTGAACGTAAAAAAGTGATGAAACAAATTGAAGATTTGGAGTTCACATATATTGTGGCATCTGATCTTGCTGCCCGCGGGATTGATATTAAGGGCGTCAGCCACGTGATTAACTATGAGCTCCCATCCGATCTTGATTTTTATGTTCACCGTGTGGGAAGAACGGCTCGCGCTGGTTCATCTGGCATTGCAATGACCATTTATGATCTTGCTGATGAGGATGCACTCGTTCAAATTGAAAAAATGGGTGTTGTGTTTGAAAACAAAACGATTGTTCATGGCGAATGGCGAGATGCAGATGATCGTTTGAAGCGTCAAAGACGTAAAAAAGCACCAAATGAAATTGAAGAAAAAGCAAAACGCCTTGTCAGAAAACCGAAAGCCGTCAAACCTGGATATAAAAAGAAAATGACACGTGAGATGGATAAGATCAAAAGACAAGAACGTAGAAAGTCAAAGCGTAACGGAAAGTAGGGGGACACATTGTTGAAGATTGGATCACATGTATCCATGAGCGGAAAACATATGCTACTTGCGGCGAGTGAGGAAGCTGCCTCTTATGGTTCAAATACTTTTATGATTTATACAGGTGCACCGCAAAATACGCGCCGTAAAAAAATTGAAGATCTCAATATTGAAGCTGGACAAGCGCATATGAAAGAGCATGGTATGACAGATATCGTCGTTCATGCACCATATATTATCAATATTGGGAACACAGTGAATCCAGCGACATTTGAGCTTGGAGTGGACTTCCTTCGCTCTGAGATAGAGCGTACAGAAGCGCTAGGTGCAAGACAAATTGTTCTTCATCCAGGTGCGCATGTCGGAGCAGGTGCAGATGCTGGAATTCAAAAAATCATTGAAGGTCTTAATGAAGTCATTGTGAAGGGGCAGGAGGTTCAAATTGCGCTGGAAACAATGGCAGGAAAAGGATCAGAGTGCGGAAGAAGCTTTGAAGAGCTTGCCCAAATTATTGACGGTGTGACACATAACGAAGCACTTTCTGTTTGCTTTGATACGTGTCACACGCACGATGCAGGTTATCCCATTGTGAGTGATTTTGATGGAGTTTTAGAAGAATTTGATCGAATTGTCGGGATCGACCGAATCAAAGTTCTTCATATTAATGATAGTAAAAATGTACAAGGCGCAAGAAAAGACCGACATGAAAATATCGGTTTTGGAGAAATTGGTTTTGATGCCCTGAGCTATATCGTTCATCATCCACAGCTTCAAGATGTGCCGAAGATTCTAGAAACGCCTTATGTAGGTGAAGATAAAAAGAACAAGAAACCACCTTACAAATTCGAAATTGCGATGCTGAAAGAAAAGCAATTCGATGAAGGTTTACTAGACAAGATTACGGGTCAATAAAAAGTGCATGCAATGTGATGAGGTGCCGCTAAATGCGGCCCTTTTTTGCCTAATTTGTGAACTGATTAAACAGATCGTTGACGGTCTGTGCAGTTTGTTTAGACGTAATCGCTTCCACTTGCTTAAGCAGCCGGTTGCGCTCTGCATCGTTAAAAATATTGACGTTTTTCCCATTCATGAGTTTGGCGACCTCAGCAGCCTGATTGGATGTTAAGCTGACCCCATACTGTTTCGCATACCTTAACAAGTCATTTGCTGTGATCTGATTCAGACGCTGCAACACAATTTTTTGAATTAAAATCAATTCCATTCCTCCCCTCTGTATCAATGTATGGGCGAAAACGGAAAATGTGCAAAAAATTTTATTTTACTCTGTGAAATGATAAAATAGTAAAGTGAATAAAATGTTCATTGAAAACTAAACATGTGTAGAAGGGAGAACGTATGGCAAATAGTAAACAGCATAAAAAGGAATCAGTGCCTCATTTTATTTTGAGAATTTTTCTGATTCTAGTAGGAGCTGCATGTGCGGCAGTCAGCATTGAATTATTTTTAGTGCCAAACAATATTATTGATGGAGGCATCATCGGTATTTCGCTTATTTTGGATTATCTTTTTACGGATAACCCATTCATTAATTTTGCGACGATTGTTGTCATTTTAAATATTCCATTTATGATATCAGGATACAAACATATTGGGAAAACCTTCTTGATTTCCACTGTGATTGGGATTGTCAGCTTGGCCGTGATTGAATCTTCACTCCATCATGTAGAAGCATTTACGACGCAGCCGATTTTAGCTACTGTATTTGGGGGGCTGTTACTCGGGTTTGGCGTTGGGCTTGTGATACGGAATGGAGGCTCAATGGACGGAACGGAAATCTTAGGAATTCTTCTGACGAAAAAAATTCCTTTCTCCGTCGGTGAGTTTGTCATGATCGTCAATGTGTTCATTTTTATTTGGGCGGGCTTTGTCTTCGGACCGGAGCAAGCTATGTATTCTGTCATGACATATTATTTGGCAATGAAAACAATTGATGCTGTCATTCAAGGACTAGATGAAACAAAAGCTGTCATTATCGTTTCGGATTATTATGATGAAATTTCAGATGCGATCCTTCATCGTCTCGGAAGGGGAACCACCAAACTTAGAGGAAAAGGCGGTTATACTGATGAAGAAAAAGATGTCATTTACGCCGTCGTGACAAGACTTGAAATTACGAAACTGAAATCTATCGTGTTTGAAATTGATGGTCAAGCCTTTATTACGATTATGGATACGCATGAAACAAAAGGCGGTAAATTCAAAACAGCCATTCATTAGCTTTTATTTTACTTTTTTATCTTTCTTTTATATAATGAAATGTATGTATGGACAAAGAAAATGGCTTTTGCCATTTTCTTTTTGTTGTATAAATCGTAATCATTCTTTTTATATTGGATTAAAGGTGGAAAGATTTATGGCAAAGCCAATTATTGAAATGAAGGACATTTCGTATTCATATGGACAGCGAAATGTCATCGATCACATTCATTTAACGGTAGAGGAAGGAAACTTTCTAGCACTTGTTGGACCGAATGGATCTGGTAAAACAACCTTATTAAAATGCCTGCTTGGCTTGATTAAACCCCAGCAGGGAGAATTGAAGCTCTTTGGCACACCTGCTCAAAAATTTAAAGACTGGGATCAAATTGGATTTGTTTCTCAAAAGGCGAATAGCTTTAATACAGGTTTTCCTGCTTCTGTATACGAGGTCGTGGCAAGTGGTTTAACGGCGAAGATTGGTTTATTCAAACGCATGAGTAAGCAGGATAAGCTTCAAGTAGATGAGGCCATCCGCTCAGTTGGCATACAGGACTTAAAACACCAAAACATTGGTGAGCTTTCAGGCGGGCAGCAGCAGCGTACATTTATTGCCCGTGCACTCGTCAGTCAGCCGAAGCTGCTTATTTTAGATGAGCCGACTGTGGGTGTAGACCAAAGAACAGTAGAAGGCTTTTATCAGCTGTTAGAAACATTGAACAAAGAAAAAGGAATGTCTTTAATTCTCGTTACACATGATGTAGGAACCGTTTCTGACAAAGTCACGCATGTGGCTTGTTTAAATCAGACACTTCATTTTCATGGAGATGCGGAAACGTTTGATTCGATGGATGATCAGGCGCTTTCTCAGTTTTACGGGCATGACATTCAAGTGATTCATCACGATCATCACCATCATGGGGGACATGAATAATGCTATTTCCATTTTTTCATTATGAATTTTTACAAAATGCGTTTATCGCAGGTATGCTGATCGGCTTTATTGCGCCCTTACTTGGTGTATTTATTGTCGTGAGAAGGCTCTCTCTCATCGCAGATGCACTTAGTCACGTGTCACTTGCTGGGATAGCGGCAAGTTTATTCCTTGATAAAAAATTTGGACTTTTGACAGGGGTTAGCCCGCTTTACTTAGGAATGGCTTTTTCTGTGGCTGGCTCATTGTTTATTGAACGTCTGCGCTCTGTGTATAAACATTATCAGGAGCTGGCGATTCCCATTATTTTATCGGGTGGTATTGGGATCTCTGTTATTTTCATTTCACTTGCAAATGGTTTTAATACAGATTTGTTCAGTTATTTGTTCGGAAGTGTCAGTGCGGTTTCAAAGCTCGATCTTTGGATTATTGTTGGGATCTCACTTGTTGTTGTATTAGTGGTTGTGCTCTTGTATAAAGAATTGTTTTTGCTTTCTTTTGATGAAGAACATGCGAAGGCTTCTGGTATTTCAGCGAAGTGGATTCATTTTATTTTTATTTTAGTTGTTGCACTTGTCATCGCAGCATCGATGCGTATTGTCGGTACACTCCTAGTGTCCGCACTCATGACACTGCCAGTTGCGGCAAGTATTCGGATTGCCAAAGGGTTTAAACAGGCGATTTTCCTTTCCATCTTATTTGGGGAATTGTCTGTCATGGTCGGCTTGATTTTAAGTTATTATCTTGATTTAGCGCCGGGTGGAACCATTGTGATGCTGTCTATTTTGATTTTAATCGGGTGTATTAGTATTGGGAAATTCAGAAGGGGGAATCATCATGAACGTACAAGAAGCGCTTGATTTATTAAAGGAAAAAGGCTATAAATATACAAGCAAACGTGAAGATATGCTTCAATTGTTTTCTGATTCTGATAAATACTTGACCGCTAAAAATGTATTAACAGCTTTAAGTGAAGATTACCCAGGGCTTAGTTTTGATACGATTTATCGAAACCTGTCTTTATATGAAGATCTTGGGATATTAGAGACAACGGAATTATCAGGGGAGAAACTGTTCCGTTTTAAATGTTCGTTTTCTCATCATCATCATCACTTTATTTGTTTGACGTGCGGTAAAACAAAGGAAATCGACGCTTGCCCTATGGACAAGCTTGATGCTGATCTAGAGGATTATCACATTAGCGGACATAAATTTGAAATTTACGGAACGTGTCCTTCTTGCGAACCAAAAGAAGTTCATTCATGAAAGAAGCCAGCCGATGGGCTGGCTTTTTGTTTTGTCATGTTGAAAACGTTTTACAAAGGATAGCTGTTTCATTAAAATGAGAACAACAGATCATCTATAGAAGCAGATTTGAGTCTTTAGAAATAGGGGGAGGGGTCAAAAGTGGCGTATTATATCGTATTCGATGTAGGCGGGACAAAAACAAAGCACGGGGTCATGAATCGAAATGGTGAGCTGATCATGAGCGGCGACTACGAAACAAACTGCCGGCAGCTTGAGCCGTTTTTAGAGGACATGGAGAACGTGGTGAAAGAGTATCAAAGGACTTGGGATATCAAAGGGATTGCGATGAGTCTTCCGGGGTTTGTTGACAGTCAAACGGGTTATACGGAATTTGCAGGAGCGATTATTGCTTTAAATGGTCAAAATGTCAAAACGCTTTTGGAAGAAAAAACATCACTTCGTGTAGAAGTAGAAAATGATGCGAACTGTGCAGCTCTGGCCGAAAAATTTAGTGGTCATGCGAAAGAGTGTGACAGCTTTATATGTATGACGCTTGGGACTGGTGTCGGCGGTGGTATTTTTGCTGGTGGCGAGCTTGTGCGCGGTGCCTCTTTTCGCGGCGGTGAATTTGGCATGATGCTCACAGAAACAGAAAATGGTCAGTTTACCACACTCAACAGCAGTGCTTCGACAGCTGGATTGATACGAAGCTACAAAAAGCAGCAGGGAATTCCACAAAGTCAGCAAATCGACGGTCAAGAGATCTTTGAAAAAGCCAAGCATGATCCGGCCATTGAGAAGATGATCGATCAGTGGTACAAACGAATCGCAATTGGCATTTACAATGTGTCAACTGTTCTCAATCCAGAGAAAATCCTCATTGGCGGGGGCGTGAGTGCAAGGCCCGATTTGATTCCAAACATTGAGAAACATTTACATACTTTGCATGCATGGAAAAACATACAGGTGACACTGGAAACGTGCTATTACTTCAATCAGGCAGGTATGATGGGTGCACTTTATCATTTTTTAATAAAAGAAGGACATCATCGTACAATCAAAAAGCCGATACATTAAAAACGTATCGGCTTTTGATCTGTTTTAGTAAGCAGTTTGCAGACGCTTTTCATACTGTTTGATCCATTGGGATGCTTCTTGCCAGTTATTCACGCGAATGATCCGTTCATCAATTGGCATTTGATTATACGGTGAGTTAAACAGAATCACTGGAATGTCAGCTTCTTTTGCAATCATTGTGGCATTGCCATGGTGATCTTCAAAAAACACATCGATCTTATGTTTTTGAACAGCTTCCACCTTATGATGTCCGCCAACAAGCTCAATATCGTCATAATGGACATGGTTCTCCTCAAACCATTTGTAGGTGATGTCTGAGTGATGCTGCCTTCTGGCTGTGATATAAATCAATTGATGATGAAGTTTCATTTGATTGAGGATTTCTTTTGCACCCTCGGCAGGCTTTGCCTGTTTATAAATAAGAGGCTCGTACTCATTCATCCAGCCCCAAAATTCTTCATTTGAAATCTTTAAAAGCTTCGTCAAATCATATTCCGTCATATCATCTAGTGTGATGTCACATTGAAACGACTCATTTAAGTAGGGGACAAAGGTGTCCTGCGCCGTGACTGTGCCATCGATATCAATTCCTAAACGTAACATGCCCACACTCCTCATATTTATCCTCTTAAAGTGTAACATAATCAATTCACAATTCCAGCAAGTTTTAGCAAACATGAAACAGACATTTTTGCTCATACTAAAAAAGCTCCTTTCTATTAACCAAAAGGGGGAATTGATCATGGAAAGAGACGAAGATTTCAGAAGAAATGATCGTGAAATCGACACACACTTTAGTAATGATGATGGCTATTTAGAGGAAACAGCTGCTGAAATAGCAGAGCCATATCAAGCATCAAGAGATCGTGAAGACAGAAGAGAACGTGACCATGTAGGTGACGATTCAGGCAGTAAAGGGATAGGCTATACAGCACTCGCGATTGCGATTATCTCATTATTTGTCTTGCCGGTGCTATTAGGGGTAGCGGCAATCGTCGTTGGTTATATTGCAAGAAGAAAAGGAGCACATGCGCTTGGCGCGTGGTCAATCGGGATCGGAATCGTTTCCGTCATCCTCGGCATCTTTATCACCCCGTTCTTTTAACAGGACAGGAACAGAAAAACGCCTGACAGTGATGTCAGGCGTTCTTTGTTATGCGTTCGCTTGTTTTGCTTTTTCAGCTTCCATTTTCGCATAATGTTCTTCAGCGATTTTATCGATTTCTTTTTTCAGTTCTTCGACCATTGTTTCTTCTGGTACTTTCCGAACAATTTCACCTTTGCGGAATAAGAGGCCTTCACCTCTAGCACCAGCGATGCCGATATCAGCTTCACGCGCTTCACCCGGACCGTTTACAGCACATCCGAGAACAGCTACTTTAATTGGTGCTTTGATTTTAGAAATATATTCTTCGACTTCATTTGCAATGCTAATGAGGTCAATTTCAATTCGTCCACAAGTTGGACAAGAGATGAGTGTGGCTGCATTTGATGCAAGACCAAATGATTTTAATAATTCACGTGCCACTTTGACCTCTTCGACCGGGTCAGCACTTAATGAAATACGGAGTGTGTTACCAATCCCCATATTCAAGATTGCGCCAAGACCAGCAGCACTTTTGACCGTACCTGCAAATAACGTACCTGATTCTGTAATCCCAAGATGAAGAGGATAATCAAAGGCTTTTGCTGCTTTTTCGTATGCCTCAATCGCAAGGTTTACATCAGATGCTTTCATACTGACAATGATGTCATGAAAGTCTAGGTCTTCTAAAATTTTAATGTGATGCAGTGCACTTTCAACCATACCATCTGCTGTTGGATAGCCGTATTTATCAAGAATCTTTTTCTCGAGTGAACCGGCGTTTACCCCAATACGAATTGGAATGCCTTTTTCTTTTGCCGCTTTCACAACAGCTTCGACTTTTTCTCTTCTTCCGATGTTTCCTGGGTTGATACGAATTTTGTCTGCACCTGCTTCAATCGCTTTCAGTGCAAGCTTGTAGTCAAAATGAATGTCGACAACAAGGGGAATGTTGATTTGTTTTTTAATGTCCGCAATCGCATTTGCTGCACGCTCATCTGGGCATGCGACACGCACGATTTGACAGCCAGCTTCTTCTAAACGTTTAATTTCAGCTACTGTCGCTTCGACATCATGTGTTTTGGTTGTCGCCATACTTTGAATGACGACTTCATTGTTTCCACCTATAGTTAAAGGTCCCACTTTGACGGGACGCGTTTTTGTACGATGTGTGACTTCACTCACTTGTCAATCGCTCCTTAGTGTACATGCAATTCGTTTGCAGTGTACGACGTGTTTTACATCTCATATTGTAACAGTCTCTTTATATGAATGACAAGGAATTAACGTTTTATCTCTTATAGACCGGAAACTTGTATGTGCTGCCTGCCCGAATTTCGTTCGCTTTGACGCCTTGATTCAGTGCTTCAAAGTCTTCGATCACTTCATCTAATGGCTTACTTGTATGTACGATAGAGACGACGGTTTGACCTTGTTTAACAGTGACAGTTTTATATGCCTGTTTTTCAGCTGTTTGAAAGGCGCTGGCGGGAACAGCAGGTCCTTCCTGAACGGGGATCGTTCCATTTTTCAAATCAAAAAAGATAATAAAGAGGACAAACAAACTGACTAGTAAAAAAATAATTCGCCGCATTTTACTCACCGCTTTTAAGAGTTTACTTCAGTGTATGTTTGTCCCTGAGTTGATAGAACAAAAAGAGTGAAAAAGCTAGGAAGGGTGGTTCTAGTGAGTTCTATTATGACTTGTAATCGGAAAAATCTTTGATAAGCCGAAGCCCTTTCTTTATTATGATAAAATAAAAAAAGGGGGAGAGTATATGAAGAAAATCAGTCAGAATATATATGTAAGAACACTAACAGAAAGTGATGCAGAAGCTCTATTAACACTTGAACGAGAGAATCGCACTTATTTTCAGCAATTTACACCTTTGGTTCAGGATGATTTTTTTACTGTACCTCGTCAAAAGGAACGGATTAACCGCAGTATGCAAAGGCGTGCAAAAGATGAAGCCTATATGCACGGTATTTTCTTAAATGAAACAGATGCATTAATTGGAACGATCTCACTCCATTCTGTTGAAAGAGGACCGATTCAAGGGGCTTTGCTTGGATATGTGCTTGATGAAAGGCAAGGCGGGAAGGGGTATATGACAGAGGCGATTCGTTTGATTATCGATTATGCCTTTTATGAATTGTACCTTCACCGCATTGAGGCTGGCGTAAAACCATCTAACATTGGTTCCATTCGTGTGCTTGAGAAGACAGGGTTTGAAAATGAGGGACTTCATCGTAAAAAAGTAAAGATCAATGATAAGTGGGAGGATCACTATATGTTTGCGATCATCCATCCAGATGAGTCATAGGGTCAAGACAAATAAAAAAAGCTCCCTAAAATGAGGGAACTTACAGCGTGTAGGCAAACCATCGCATTCTTTGTCAGTCCTGCGCGCTGGTACTCACGAATGACAAATTCGCTCCGTCAAAGTAGCTGTCCTTCCTAGAATGCAAAGGTTTTCTATCACGCTGAAAAGAAGACAAAGGGCTAAAATCAACAACATTTTAGCCCTTTGTCAACAATCTGAAAGCTCCCCAAAATGAGGGAGCTTATTTTTTTGCAGGTATTTCTTTAATGACAAGATATAAGAAAATAAAGTTAATCACCCAATTTAATAAAAATGAGTTCGCAACCGGCGTGTTTAATGCACTCATGATGGCGAAAAAGACGGTTGTTAATGTGAGTGAATAGGCAGAGAGCTTCCAAAGCATTTGAAAGGACAGCTCTTTTTGCTGCATTCGTTTAATAAATGTGCCAAGCATGGCTAGGAATGTTGCGCTGATGAACATGAGAGCAGCAGTAGATAGGTACAGCAGGACACAAATGACAGGGATAATGATCGCTTGATTCTGGTTTGTGACGCTGGCAAGTTCATCTTTTGTGAGTGTTCCGCCAAGCAGCTGGTATGGAATATCTGTCATTTGTCCATCAATGGCAATCACTGCTTTTTCTTTCAATAACGCAATGGCTGTTTGTTTTGACTCAAGCTCACTTGATTTTATTTTTTCAGCGGGATCAAAGATAATCGTGATGCCGTTTTCTTCTTTTTCTATCGGCGTGCTTTGGACCGCTTGAAGCGTTCCTTTTTCAATGGAAAAGTCGGGTAAATCTTTTTTAATCACATGCTGAAATCCTGACATCGCATTTGAAATCTCTTGGCTCATATGATAGCCCTGGGGGACAGCTGCGATGATCGAAAGGATAAAGATGAATAAAATGGCCTTTCCAATCCCAGTAAAACGTGCTCTGGCAATATCTTTTGGTGAATAAATTCCTTTTAACAATAAACTAAATACGTTCAACCGATTCACTTCCTACATTCTTTTCTATTTCTCACATTGTATCAATGTCTATCCATCCAGTACAAGTACGGCCTTCATTGCTGGTTAAGATAGAAGGAATGAGGCATAATGTATACAGCATATAAAAAGGAGGCGGCTGCGGATTGGACGTGCTATATTGGGTTTTGATCGGCTGTGCATTTATCATTGCGTTTGTGGGACTTGTCTATCCAATCATTCCTAGTGTGGTTTTCATGGTTCTTGGGTTTATTTTATATGGGCTCTTTTTTAGCTTTGAGAAATTGACGCTCACCTTTTGGCTCATTCAAGCCATGTTTACAGCTGTGTTATTTGCCGCGGATTATGTCTCCAATTTGATTGGGGTGAAACGCTTTGGTGGCAGCCGGGCGGCCATTTGGGGAAGTACCATTGGGCTTTTAGCCGGTCCTTTTGTGATTCCGATTGCTGGAATTATCATTGGTCCATTTATCGGCAGTGTCATCGCAGAGCTGCTCGTTCATCAAAAAGATCTGAAGACAAGTGTGAAAGTGGGGCTTGGCTCATTAATTGGTTTTGTGTCAGGCGTATTTGCAAAAGGGTTGATTCAAGCACTGATGCTGGGAATCTTTTTGTTTTATGTGCTTCGCTAAATGGAAAATCGGTGTTTAACACTCTTTCAGAAGGGTTAAATACAAAATAAACACTGAAATGTTTCAGATCATGAGCAATAACGTTGAAACAAGCCGTTTCTTTTGATACTCTTTGATTAGGGTGAATTGCTTGCTTACTAAGGAAGCATTTCAGTACATACATTTCTAAGGAGGAATTTAACCATGGCTTTTAAACTTCCAGAATTACCATATGCTTACGATGCATTAGAACCACATATCGACAAGGAAACAATGACGATTCACCACACAAAACACCATAACACTTATGTAACAAACTTAAACAAAGCAATCGAAGGTGTATCAGCTCTTGAAGATCAATCAATTGAAGAGCTAGTGGCTAACTTGAACTCTGTGCCTGAAAACATTCGTACAGCTGTACGTAACAATGGCGGAGGACATGCGAACCACTCATTATTCTGGACGCTTCTTTCACCAAACGGTGGCGGCGCACCAACTGGTGAACTTGCAGATGCGATCGAAAAAGAATTAGGCGGATTTGAAAAATTCAAATCTGATTTCGCTGCAGCAGCTGCAGGACGCTTTGGTTCTGGTTGGGCATGGCTTGTTGTGAACAATGGCAAACTTGAAATCACAAGCACACCAAACCAAGATTCTCCTTTAACTGAAGGAAAAACACCAATCCTAGGACTAGACGTTTGGGAGCATGCTTACTACCTAAACTACCAAAACCGTCGTCCTGATTACATTTCAGCATTCTGGAATGTTGTGAACTGGGATGAAGTGGCTCGCCTTTACAGCGAAGCTAAATAAATGATTTGATTTGAAAAGACCTGCTTCTCTCTGAGAGCGGGTCTTTTTATATTTTCCCTCCTTTTTTTACATATCTGCCTTTTGATGAGACAGACTATTGTGTAGAAAAGGAGAATGAATGATATGAGCAGATTAAAGAAAATGTTCGGGGACATGGATGTCACAAGAGATTTATTGCTCCTCCTCACGATTGGCGGATTATACGCACTTGCGATTGCGCTTTCGAATACGTTTGTGAACGTGTATTTATGGAAACAGTCTGGGCGATTTACAGACCTTGCGATTTATAACTTGGCGATTGTTGTCCTTCAGCCCATTACCTTTTTATTTGCTGGACGGCTCGCTAAAAAAATAGATCGTGCATTTGTCCTTCGTTTCGGTGTCATCTTCTTAGCCGCTTTTTACTTAATTGTTCTCATGGCAGGAGAGCAAGCGGCAGCTCGGCTCGTGTTATTAGGCAGTGTGCTTGGAATCGGCTATGGTTTTTACTGGCTTGCCTTTAACGTGCTCACTTTTGAGATTACTGAACCTGAAACAAGGGATTTCTTTAATGGATTTTTAGGAGTGCTTACCTCTACAGCCGGTATGATCGGGCCGCTCATTGCAGGAATTGTGATTTCTCAATTAACGGATGATACAGGCTATACAGTGATTTTCACTTTATCGCTTTTTTTGTTTTCACTAGCGGTTGTGATGAGTTTTTTCCTCAAGAGGAGACAATCAAAAGGAAAATTTATCATTAAGCAAATTTGGAAAGAGCGCCATGCGGACGAGAATTGGCGTAAGATCACAACTGCTCACTTTTTTCAGGGGCTCCGTGAAGGCGTGTTTGTCTTTTTAATCAGTGTCTTTGTGTTTATTGCAACAAACAGTGAGCTTGCTTTAGGCACATTTGGTCTAGTCAATTCAGGTGTTGCCTTTTTTGCCTATTTTTTTGCTACTCGTTTGATTAAGAAAAAATGGCGCAAAAAAGCGATTATGTTTGGCGGGCTTATTTTATACGGCGCTTTATTTTTAATCGTCTTTCACTTGTCCTATGTATCACTGCTTATGTACGCTGTAGCCATTGCGATCGGCTACCCGCTTCTGCTAGTTCCGTATGTCTCTTTAACTTACGATGTCATCGGTCATGCTAGATATGCAAGAAAAGCCCGAATTGAATATATTGTCGTCAGAGAACTATTTTTAAATGCCGGGCGTATTTGTTCGATTGTCTTTTTTCTTTTATCTGTCACCTTACTGGGCGATCGGCTTGGGATTCCTGCTTCACTAGTCGTACTTGGAGCGGGGCACACCCTTATTTATTATTTTGTAAAGGACATTCATTTAAAAGAGAAAACAGCTGATATAGAAGAGGCTGACGGTCAAAAGCCTGTTTCTCAAACGAACCTTATGAAGGGAGAAAGGTAAAATTTCTTACCAATGGAACATCAAATTTCTAGATAAATGATAGAAAAACCGCTAAAATGATGATGGCACCTTTTATACACAAAAAGGGGTGCCATTTCTTTCTTGATAGAAAAGGTGATGTGATGAGAAACAAGAAAAACAAAAAAGACGCGAAGGAAGGGCGCAAAACACTTCCGATCCGGCTGAATTTATTATTTTTAGCTGCGTTCATTATTTTTACCGGTGTTGTGGTCAGACTCGGTTTTGTGCAGATTGTGAATGGAGAAGATTATAAAAAGCAGGCAGAAAAACAAGAAGACGTGAATGTCAGCTCATCTGCTCCGCGCGGAAAAATTTATGATCGAAATTATAACACGATTGTCAGCAATAAAGCGCTAAATGCCATTACATATACGAGAACCTCGACGACTTCACAAGAAGAGCGGCTCAAAGTGGCAACAAAATTAGCGGATATGATTCACGTAAGTACGAAGAAAATCACAGATCGTGATAAAAAAGATTTCTGGATCTTAACCCATCCGAATGAAGCGAAAAAGCTTGTTCAAAAAGAAGCCGATTTAAAGGGTGACGATAAGGTCTCTGATGATAAACTATACGAGCTCCAGCTGAAACGCATCACAGACAAAGAATTAAATCAACTGACGAAAAAAGATTTGCAAGTGCTTGCGATTAAAAGACAGATGGACGCAGGCTATGCACTTACGCCTCAATTCATTAAAAATGAAGATGTAAAGCCAAGTGAAATTGCTTACGTCTCTGAGCATTTGGACGAGCTGCCAGGTGTAGATGTCACAACAGACTGGTCACGCAGCTATCCTTATAAAGGACTGCTCCGCAGTATGCTCGGCAGTGTGTCTTCAAGTGATGAAGGTCTTCCGTCGTCACTGCTTGAACATTATCTATCACTCGGCTACAGCCGAAATGATCGTGTAGGAAAAAGCTATCTTGAATATCAATATGAAGATGTGCTGCAAGGTCAAAAAGAAAAAGAACAAAGTACAACAGATAAAGAAGGCAATGTCACAAGCTCTAAAGTGTTAACAGAAGGAAAGAGCGGGAAAGACCTTGTGCTGACGATTGATATTCAGCTGCAAAAAGCGGTGGAAAAAATCATCGAAAAGAACTTGAAAAGTGCGAAGCAAAGAGGCGGCACAGAACTTCTTGATCGTGCGTTTGTTGTCATGATGGACCCGAGAAATGGGGAAGTACTCTCGATTGCGGGTAAACAGATTACCAATAAGAATGGGTCATACAAATTTGATGACTATGCACTAGGAACGATGACATCATCATATGCGATGGGATCAGCAGTAAAAGGGGCAACTGTGCTGACAGGTTATAAAACAGGCGTCCTTCATATTGGAAGCACCCAATACGATGAACCGCTCTATATCGCTCAGTCACCGCCGAAAAAATCCTATCAAAATATGGGTCTCATTAATGATTTAACCGCACTAGAACGTTCATCAAACGTGTATATGTTTAAAACAGCGATTGCAATTGGGAAAGGGGAATATCGTAAGAATCAGCCGCTCCCAATTGATACAAAGGCGTTTGATACGTTCCGTTACAATTTTAGTAAATTTGGTCTTGGAGTGGAGACAGGTATTGACCTGCCAAACGAAGCAACTGGCTATCGTGGAACATCTACACAATCTGGTCTTTTACTTGACTATGCGATTGGACAATATGACACGTTTACACCGCTGCAAATGGCGCAATACGTTTCAACGATTGCCAATGGCGGCTATCGTTTACGTCCTCAGCTCGTAAAAGAAGTGAGAGAGCCAGATCCGCAAAGAGGCATTGGGGCTGTAACGGAGTCCGTCAAGCCGGATGTACTGAATAAGCTCGATATGACAAGTGATGAGATCAAACGCGTACAGCAAGGATTCAAGCTTGTGATGCAGAACCCAAGAGGGACAGCATATTCGAACTTTGGCAACAAAAAATACAATCCAGCTGGCAAAACAGGGACCGCTCAATCATTCTATGACGGCCCGATTAAAAGCAAACGCGGCACACCAACATATAACACAACACTTGTTGCGTATGCGCCTGCTGATAATCCAGAAGTAGCGATTTCAGTTGTCGTGCCTTGGGTGTATCAAGATTACAACCAGCGCTATCCGATTACAAATGATATTGGTGAACAAGTATTAGACAAGTACTTTGAACTGAAATCGAAACAGGAAAGCAATGATACACAAGCGAAGAACAAAAACAAAATTGAAAATGAAGCAGAAACAAATAACTAGACCTATTCTAGGTAAAAACGCTCACTTTTTGTGGGCGTTTTTTTATATTTTCTTCAAACTTTTCGATATAAATTGACAAAAATCATAAAAAACCCCGCAATTTCTCTACAAATCTCCGACATTTACAAAACCTTAACATTCCATTTAAACGAAATTAATAAAGAACCTTTAATGTATTACTCGTAGGACAAATTATTCAGGGGGTATTCTTGAAATGAAAAAGAACAAATTATGGCTGCTTACTTTCCTTACTATCGCATTGTTAGCATTCGTCACAGCATGCGGAAACAGCAGCTCAAGCGGAGATTCAAAAGACAGTAAAGGAAATGCTTCAAACAAAGATGAGGCATCAGGTTCCATTACCATCTCAGGATCATCTGCGATGCAGCCTTTAGTTCTTGCGGCAGCAGAAAAATTCATGGATAAACATCCAAAAGCCGATATTCAAGTACAAGCCGGCGGTTCAGGAACAGGACTTTCTCAAGTATCAGAAGGATCTGTACAAATTGGGAACTCAGATGTATTCGCAGAAGAGAAAGACGGAATCGACGCAAAAGCTTTAAAAGACCACAAAGTAGCAGTTGTTGGAATGGCCGCAGCTGTTAACCCTGAAGTTGGTGTCAAAGACATCACAAAGGACGAATTGAAAAAAATCTTCACTGGTAAAATCAAAAACTGGAAAGAGCTTGGCGGGAAAGACCAAAAAATCACACTTGTGAACAGACCAGACTCATCAGGAACCCGTGCAACATTTGTGAAATATGCACTTGACGGCGCGACTCCTGCAGAAGGAATCACAGAGGATTCTTCAAACACAGTGAAAAAGTTGATTGCAGAAACACCAGGTGCGATTGGGTACCTAGCATTCTCTTATTTAACAGATGACAAAATTACACCGCTTAGCATTGATGGTGTGAAACCAGAAGAAAGCAATGTAGAAAGCGGTAAATATACAATTTGGGCATACGAGCACTCTTATACAAAAGGTGAGCCAGAAGGTTTAGCAAAACAATTTTTAGATTACTTGATGAGTGACGAAGTACAAAAAGAAATCGTTAAAGACCAAGGCTACATCTCAGTCTCTAATATGAAAGTAGAAAGAGACGCAACAGGCAAACAAACAGATAATTAAAGGGTCTTGAATTGATGATGAAGGAAAAGTGGAGCTTTTCACTTTTCCTTTTATGACATTCATAGGAGTGTAGAAAAAGATGAAACAGATAGAACATACAGAAGCGAGCGATCGACTGATCAGCTCGAAAAAAAATAGGCAAATGGATGAAGTAAGAGGAAGTATTTTGGTGAAATTTTGCGCATTCTTAATGATTGCTGTATCAATTGCCATCACAATCTTCCTTGGCATTAAGGGTTTACAATCTTTCATCGTAAATGGTGTAAGCCCAATTGAGTTCTTAACCAGTATCAATTGGAACCCTACAGCAGAAAATCCGCAATACGGCGCATTTCCATTTATCTTTGGATCAATCGCTGTCACGCTTCTATCAGCACTCATAGCAGCACCGCTAGGCATCGCAGGAGCGATCTTTATGACAGAAATTGCACCTGCATGGGGACGGAAAATTCTCCAGCCAGTGATTGAACTGCTTGTAGGGATTCCATCCGTTGTTTACGGATTCATAGGTCTTACAGTATTGGTGCCGTTTATTGGACACTTTAAGTCAAGCGGTTCAGGGCACAGTGTTTTAGCAGGAACGATTGTCCTTTCTATTATGATTCTGCCAACTGTTACATCCATTGCAACTGACGCAATGGCTTCACTTCCAAAAAATTTACGTGAGGGATCGTATGCATTAGGCGCAACAAGATGGCAAACGATCAGACGTGTTCTTGTACCTGCAGCGCTTCCGACATTAATGACAGCAGTCGTGCTTGGAATGGCAAGAGCATTTGGAGAAGCCCTTGCCGTTCAGATGGTCATTGGAAACACGCGTAATCTACCAGAAAGTATTATGGACACAGCTGGTACATTAACAACCATTATTACGTTAAACATGGGACATACAACGTATGGAAGTGTTGAAAACAATACACTTTGGTCAATGGGACTTGTCCTTCTAGTTGTATCATTTATGTTCATACTCATTATCAGATACTTGTCATCTAGGAGGAAGATTTAATGAATAGCAAAATGACCGATCGTTTTGCCACAATTGTTTTTGGATTATGTGCCGCCATTATTACGGCGATACTTGTTGGCTTGTTTTCTTATATCATCTTCAACGGTGCCAAAGAATTAAATTTTGACTTTTTGACTACACGCTCAAGTGCGATTGGTTCTGGTGGCGGTATTAGGGATCAGCTGTTTAACTCGTTTTACATTCTATTTATTACGATGCTGTTTACCGTGCCTCTTGGCGTGGGCGGTGGGGTGTACATGGCAGAATATGCACCTCAAAACAAAGTGACTGATTTTATTCGTACATGTATTGAAGTGTTATCGTCTCTGCCATCGATCGTCATCGGTATGTTTGGTTTGCTGATGTTTGTTAATTTAACAGGATGGGGCTATACGATCATCGGAGGAGCCCTTGCGCTGACTGTCTTTAACCTGCCAGTGATGGTCAGGGTGACAGAAGATGCACTTCGATCTGTACCGAAGGATCAAAAGGAAGCATCGCTTGCGCTCGGTGTGACAAAGTGGCATACAGTGAAGACGGTTCTGATCCCAGGTGCGATTCCATCCATTATTACCGGAGCGATTTTAGCATCGGGAAGAGTTTTCGGTGAGGCGGCTGCTCTTCTTTTCACAGCAGGTCTTTCAACACCGCGTCTTGATTTTACAAACTGGAGTCCTTTCTCCGATACATCACCACTGAATATTTTTAGACCGGCAGAAACATTAGCCGTTCATATATGGAACGTCAATACACAGGGGATTATTCCAGATGCAGAGGCCATTGCAAATGGTGCATCAGCCGTACTTGTGCTCTCTGTATTAGTATTCAACTTAGCAGCTAGATGGCTTGGTTCATTTATTCATAAGAAGCTTACGTCAAAATAAATAGTGAGAGGTGTGAAGGGGATATGGTTCAAATGCTAGCAGAAAAAAAAGAGATTGCAGCAAAAAAGGTTCCACTTCAAGCGGAACAGATTCTACAGGTGCAGGATTTAAGTATTTATTATGGTGAAAAAAGAGCAGTCAATCAAATTTCATTTGAAATTGAAAAAAATGCAATTACTGCATTAATCGGCCCATCAGGGTGCGGAAAATCGACTTTTTTACGCAGCATTAACCGCATGAACGACCTAATTCCAGGTGCACGAAGTGAAGGGGCGATCATGTACGAAGGGTTAAATATTTTGGATGACCGTATTAATGTGGTGAATTTAAGAAGAGAAATCGGGATGGTCTTCCAAAAGCCAAATCCATTTCCTAAATCCATCTACAACAACATTACGCATGCGCTAAAATATGCGGGTGAAAAAAGGAAATCAGTGCTTGATGATGCGGTAGAAGAAAGCTTAACAAAGGCAGCGCTATGGGATGAGGTCAAGGATCGTTTGCACCGCTCTGCCTTATCATTATCAGGCGGCCAGCAGCAGCGCCTCTGTATTGCACGTACCCTTGCGATGAAACCTAGCGTGCTTTTATTAGATGAACCGGCTTCTGCCTTAGACCCGATCTCAAATGCAAAAATTGAAGAACTATTATCGGAATTAAAACATGATTATTCGATTGTCATTGTCACACACAATATGCAGCAAGCGTTACGTGTATCTGATCATACAGCCTTTTTCCTGAACGGTGATCTAGTGGAATACGATGCGACTGAACGTATCTTTACACGTCCTGCGCAGCAAAAAACAGAAGACTATATTAATGGTCGATTCGGATAAGGCGGGTGGATTTTGATGAATGCAGTAGCAACTGAAACAGCCAAAAAAGAAGTGTTTCGTGTGAATGATATGAACCTTTGGTACGGACAACATCACGCACTGAAGCATATTGATTTAGACATTAAAGAGCATGAGGTCACAGCGATTATCGGTCCGTCCGGCTGCGGAAAGTCAACATTTATAAAGACCTTAAATCTCATGGTCAAAACAGTGCCAGGTGTGAAAATCACCGGGGATATGATGTATAACGGTGACAATATTTTAAAAGGCCGTGTCGATCTAGTGGAACTGCGTAAAAACGTCGGGATGGTCTTTCAAAAAGGAAACCCATTCCCTCAATCTATCTTTGATAATGTCGTCTACGGGCCAAGAATTCATGGGGTGAAGAGCAAGCAACAATTGAAAGAAATCGCTGAAAAAGCACTTCGTGATGTTGCCCTTTGGGATGAAGTGAAAGATCGATTAAGTGCGCCTGCATTAGGTCTTTCCGGCGGTCAGCAGCAGCGTCTTTGTATCGCAAGAGCCATTGCCACAAGCCCGGATATTCTATTAATGGATGAACCAACATCTGCGCTTGATCCTGTTTCAACATTAAAGATTGAAGAATTAATCATGAAATTGAAAGAGAAATATACGATTGCCATTGTGACGCATAATATGCAGCAAGCGGCAAGGGTATCAGACCGAACAGCGTTCTTTTTGATGGGCGAGCTTGTTGAGGTCAATGATACGAATGTGATGTTCTCAGAGCCAAATGATCAAAGAACAAATGATTATATATCAGGACGATTTGGATAATCAAAAACCCCCTGGAGGTCAATGCCGCCAGGGGGTTTTTGATGTTATTTTGTTAAGGCTTTGACGATTTGTTTGAATGTCATACCTGTTTTTAAATTGAATTTGCCGGCACGAATTTCTTTATGGTAGCCTGCGTCTATTACGTAATCATTAAAATCTTTAGACGAGTTGATGATTCCGTCCTTTTCAAGCATGTCTGAAACATCACTTGTGCTCATACCATTTTTAATCACGAATTTAACCGTTTTGCCTTTTGGCTTGTCCGTTGTTTGTTTATCGTTCTGAGAATCGCCGTCTTCATTTGCTTTCAACGCTTTTTCTTTATAATCAAGAAGTTGTTGATATGTTTCACGGCTGACGGAGACTTCTTTTTTAGAGTCTAAGTAATTTTTCACGTCAGTGTCTGTCACTTTCGCTGCGAGGGTTTCTTTTGTTGTAGAATCAGCCGCCGCTTCATCTTTTCCAGTAAGGAAAAAAACGATCGCCAGAACACCGGTTGCAAGAATCATACCTGCTGCAAACGTTTGGATGCTTTTTTTCGTCATACAAGCACCCTCTCGTTGTCTTTAATGATCATGTTCACATCTTCTACAGATACATGCTCAGCGCGCGCAATCGCCTCAGGAGACATGCCATTTTGATGCTTTGAAATGATTTGTCTTGCAATAGATGGATCAATTTCTGAATGCTTGCGGACAACGATGTTTGTTTCAAGCAATTCTTCTTCAAGAACCTTCATTTTCTTTTTCAGTTTATAGATTTCTTGCATTGCAGATAGTTGAAGTGTTTCAAGTTCCTGTTCGACTTCTTTAATCGGCTCTCTTTGAAAATATGAGAATGCGATCAGTACAATACTGACAACAAGCAATCCGATAATTGCAATTTCCATGTTTCATCACCTTTTATTCATATTTTAATGCTGAAAGCCAAAAAAGGCTCTCATGATTGTTTCAGACAGTTTTCGACCCTTCTTTTTTATACCATAAAAAAGCTAGTTTCAAAAGGAATTGCTGAAAAAATCACCTTTTTTTCATCATTTTTCTTTTTATAGGGAAACCAAGTATGAAAACCTTGCCCGCTGTTAAAATAAATGAAGACGGATCAGATGAAAAAAAGCTGTGGAACAAAGAGGGGGTTCTCATGTATACAGTACGACAAAGAACGTGTTTTTATAGGGGAGAAGGCGATTTTTCATCACATGACCAGACAATATGAATCAGGATGCGGGTGGAATGCATTGAAAAATGAAATTGGTGAAAAAACATTCTAGCATTCCTTAGCTAGAAGTGGTATTATAGTTAGGTCTGAATGTGAATTGATTTTAGTTTGGAGGGAAAAACATGCGCGTAAATATTACTCTAGCTTGCACTGAATGCGGTGAGCGTAACTATATTACTAAAAAGAATAAGCGAAACAATCCAGATCGCGTTGAATTCAAAAAGTATTGCTCACGTGATAAAAAACAAACTTTACATCGTGAAACAAAGTAAGCAGCAGGGAATTTTCCTGCTGTTTTTTTATGATGGGAGATGAACCTGTATGAAAAAGGAGCTCCGCCTTCAAACATTGGCCATGCTTGATCAGATAGGCGCTGAAGAGTTCAATCGCTACGCCGCTCTAATTCATGAACACGTGCTGCAGCTGTCAGAATGGAAACAGGCGAAAACGATTGCTTTGACTATGTCTAGGGGAAAAGAAATACCGACAATGCCTCTGATTGAAAAAGCGTGGGAAGAAGGAAAAACAGTTTGTATTCCGACCTGTTTTCCGAAAACAAAAGAGATGGTGTTTTATGAATATACACCTGAAACAAAGATGACATCCAGCTACTTTGGACTATTGGAGCCAGACCCTCTTGAGTCTAAAGCTGTACATAAAGAAGCCATTGATTTGATCATTGTCCCTGGGGTGTGCTTCGATCAACGTGGTTACCGGATTGGGTTTGGTGGGGGCTATTATGATCGCTACTTAGCGGACTACCACGGCGTAACCATTGCCCTTTGTTTGTCTTTACAGCAGACGAGGCATATTCCGGCTGAAGCGCACGACATACCGGTATCTATGATTGTCAGTGAAAAAGGTACGTTATATCAAAAGTGAAAGCCCGCTCATTGTCCAAAAACGGGCTTTTTGTGTTGAGATCGTTTCATTAGCTCATGGCATTTTAGCTAGCAGGAGGCATATATTGAAAAAATTTCGAGGAAAGAAAAGATACTTCCGTAATTTGTGGGAGGAAGTGAATACTTTTGACTTACAACTCGAACATGATTCATGGGTTTATTTTTGGCATACACATCTTGATTTTTTTGGAGTCGGAAAAATAAGAAGAGAGTATATCAAAGCGTTCAAAAATTTAATCGACCTTCATCAATTTGGCGGTTCTTATGATCAATCAGAGTGTGAAGAGGTCTATTATATTCAATCAAAAGAACAAGGGATTAGAGTGTGAAAGTAGATCGCATGGTAAGAGATAAAAATGATGGTTCATGCATAAACAAATCCTATTTAAGCCACGATACGAACATAGGAGGGAATATGATGAATAAAATGATTTGGAGCATTGTGTTCACACTGTTTGCATTCGTTCTTGTGCAAAATCGTTATCGGGTCATGAATTTGATCTTAGGTCAAAACCAAGTGCGGCACTTTTTTATTAAATGGCTAATGAAAATCCCATATTTTCGGACGAAATTTATTCGCCAAGCATTCTAATCCCGCAAAAGCCGGGATTTTTTTGTTGAGAAATGCGTATAAGAGTAATTCTTGCTATAATAATGTAAAAAATGGAGCGCGAATGAATGAATGTCATAGATAGTCTATTTTGGCGAGTGATTGATGAACTCAGACAAAAAGGATACGAGATGATTCAAAGTCCGTACCCAGAAGATGAAATCTTTTTTGAAGCACCACGAAACTCAGGATACGATCTCATCCGTCTATATAGAAGAGATGTGAATTTTAGACAGGAGATCGTTCGAGATATGGAAGAACAGGCCTTTCGGATGAATCAGTTAAGAGAAGCCATGCGTAAACGTTCTCTCCATCTCCTGCAGCTACAATTTACAGCTGATCATCCAGTAGATGATTGGGAAGACATAAACGGTCAACCGCAAAAACAGCAAAAGGTGACGGTGACACCTGTTTTACTGAATGAAGAAACCCTTCAAAACGATGGACACGAGCTGCAAAAATGGCTGAATACATCACTCTCGATTAATGTAGAAGAGGCGAAGGCAGATACAGCCGAAGATGTGATGCAGCTTAAAATGAACGTGCTTCAGGCATTTCAAGATCAGGAAAAGCAGCGTGAACGAGAACGGGCCGTTTTTCAAAATGGCAGACCGATTTTTACCTACATGTTAATCGCAGTTCAAGTGATGATGTTTCTTTTACTCGAATTATCTGGTGGAAGTACCAACACAGCCACTTTAACAGCATTTGGTGCGAAAAATAATATGCTGATTTTAGAGGGTGAATGGTGGCGTTTTGTGACACCTATGTTTTTACACATTGGTTTGACGCATTTACTCTTTAATACATTTGCTCTTTGGTCCGTTGGAGCGGCTGTTGAGAGAATTTATGGTTCAGGAAGATTTTTGCTCATTTATTTAATTTCCGGCATCTTTGGCTCCATAGCGAGCTTTGTGTTTAATACAGCCATCGCAGCAGGAGCATCAGGTGCGATCTTTGGCTGTTTAGGCGCATTGTTATATTTAGCGATCTCTAACCGGAAGCTCTTCTTTCGTACGATGGGGACAAATATTATCGTGATTATCCTCATCAATTTAGGGATAGGTTTCACTGTATCAGGGATTGATAATGCAGGGCATCTTGGGGGGCTCGCTGGCGGATTTTTAGCCGCTTTAGCGGTCCGTCTTCCTAAACAGTTTCAGCCTGTCAAAATGCTTCTTGCTAGTCTTCTTCTCCTCCTTATTGGCGGCTTTGGATTGTATACAGGGTTTCATTCAGACGATCAAAAAGAAGCGGCGGCAACTAGCGAGGCAGCGAGTTTATTTGATGAAAAGAACTATAGCGAAGCAAGTCAGCGTCTAGAGGAATATGTAAAGCAAAAGGATGCCTCAGCTGAAGCACTTCATATATATGCGCTTTCCGAAGCGCAGCTTGGACATCTTGACAAGGCCATTGAGTATTTGCAAAAGTCGCTTGAAAAAGATCCAAATGAGCCGAATAAATTGTATCACTTATCGTTGTTATATGTAGAAAAAGGCGAGACAGCGGAAGCAGACGACTTCATCGAAAAAGCATTAAAACAAGATCCGCAAAATGACCAATTTTTAAAGTTGAAACAATATATTGAAAACACTCAAACACGTTGAATGACTTGACTGAAAGCGTATTTATGAATACGCTTATCCTATCTGTTGATTTAGAGAAATGGTGAAAAATAATGAAAACGTTATATGATGTACAGCAGCTGCTCATGAGATTTGGAAATTACGTGTATTTCGGAGATCGTGAAGTGGAATTAGAATTTATGGCAGATGAATTGAAGGAAATGTACACATCGGGCATCATTGATCGAACTGAATGGTCAAACGCAATGACCATCCTTCAAATGGAACTAGCCAAATTAAATCGAAAAACAATGTGAAGGTGGAGGACATATGACAGGGGATTGGTTTGTAGGAGTTGATCTTGGCGGTACGACAATTAAGCTTGCGTTTATTAATCTTTATGGTGAAATTCAGCATAAGTGGGAGATTCCTACGGATAAATCTGGGCAGACAATTACAGTCGACATTGCCAAGTCAATTGACCATAAACTAGTTGAGATCAGCATGCCGAAATCAGCCCTAATTGGGATCGGTATGGGGGCACCTGGACCAGTGGATAAAGTATCCGGAATTGTCTATAAAACAACGAATCTGGGCTGGACAAACTATCCCTTGAAAGACCATTTAGAGGCAGAGACAGGACTTCCATCTGTCATCGAAAATGATGCAAATATTGCTGCACTCGGTGAAATGTGGAAGGGTGCAGGTGATGGCGCCAAAAACATCCTGATGGTTACACTGGGCACAGGGGTTGGCGGCGGTATTATTGTCAATGGAGAAGTGGTTCAAGGCGAAACAGGTGCTGGTGGAGAAATTGGTCATATTTGTGCCGTTCCATTTCAAGGAGCACCATGTAACTGCGGGAGAACAGGCTGTATTGAAACCATTGCGTCTGCTACAGGTATCGTCCGAATCGCAAAGGATACATTACAAACAAAGAGCCATACATCATCACTTGGCTCACTTACTTCGCTGTCTGCAAAGGATGTATTTGAGGCAGCAGAAAACGGAGACGAACTTGGGATGCATGTCGTAGATGAAGTAACAACCCATCTTGGTCTTGTCCTTGCGAATCTAGCCAGTGCCTTAAACCCAACAAAAATCGTCATTGGCGGCGGTGTATCTAAAGCGGGCGAGCTTCTTCGCAGTAAAGTAGAGCGTGTCGTCAAGCATCATGCCTTCCCGCCATGTGCTGAGGATGTTGAAGTGGTGATTGCCTCGCTAGGAAACGATGCAGGCGTGATCGGCGGTGCATGGATGGCAAAAAACAAGTGGCTGTCTTGAACAAAAATGTCATAATGATGTCATTTTTATTAAAATCAGCGATAGATAGGCATGAAATTGAATGTTTAGCATATTCATAAGTTTGTCATGGGGAAAAAGACATTGATTTTCCAGCATAGACAGGATAAGATATACTTTAGTTATTTTTGAAGAAGCACCAATAATTGGGGATGTCCCTAACCTGAGTGCGTTTTTAGCATAAGGAGGTTACAATGCGAAAGAAAAGATTAAAGGCGATTTCATTTTTACTGATTGCGACTTTGTTAATGTGGGTGAAAACCTATGTTATCTATAAATCTAGCTTTAATATCAAAATTGAAAATTTCATGCAGGAATTTATCCTGTTTATTAATCCGCTTAGCTTTCTCTTGTTTATCTTCGGTATCGGTTTATTCTTTAAAGAAAAAAATCGAAATCGATATATCATCGTGACGAGTTTTGTTCTGACATTTATTTTGTTAGCTAACATTGTATTTTATCGATTCTACAGTGATTTTCTAACCATCCCCGTCCTATTTCAAACAAACAATATGGGTGACCTCGGGTCAAGTATTACCTCTTTAATTGAACCAGTTGATTTTCTGATGTTTGTTGATATCATCATTTTAATTTGGCTCTATAAAAAACAGCCTTCCTTTAGAACAGATGTAACGATTTCACGTAAGGGACGTGCAGCTTATTACTTATTTGTGGCAGCCACTTTCTTTTTTAACCTTGGTTTGGCTGAAACAGAAAGACCAGAGCTGTTAACTCGTTCATTTGACCGTGAGATGCTAGTGAAAAACATCAGCTTATATAACTTCCATATTTATGATGGGGTTCTGCAATCGAAGCAATCCGCTCAGCGAGCACTTGCCGACAGCAATAGCTTAACGGAAATTGAAAACTATGTAAGCGCAAATCAAACAGACCGTAATGAAAAGACGTTTGGTCAAGCAAAAGGACGAAATGTCATTTTAGTATCGCTTGAGTCTACTCAGAGCTTTGTGATCAATGAAAAATTGAATGGGAAAGAGATCACGCCGTTCTTAAACAAATTGATCAAGAAAAGCTACAATTTCAGTAATTTCTATCATCAAACGGGTCAAGGAAAAACATCCGACTCCGAGTTTATTGTTGATAATTCACTCTATCCACTTGGAAGAGGAGCTGTATTTTTCACAAATCCAAGCAACGAGTTCAAAGCCGCACCTGAGTTGTTAAAAGAGGAAGGCTATCATTCTTCTGTTATTCATGCGAATAACAAAAGTTTCTGGAACCGTGACCTGATCTATGACAGCTTTGGCTACGACAAATTTTTTGATATTAAATCATTCGATGTAAATGAAGAAAATTCAGTTGGCTGGGGACTAAAAGATGGTCCGTTTTTTGAGCAGTCAGTAGATTTAATGAAAACGATCCCGCAGCCGTTCTATACGAGATTAATTACATTAACGAACCATTTTCCATTTGACTTAGATGAAGAAGATAAGCTCATTGATGAATATGACTCAAAGAGCAAAACGTTGAACAAATACTTCCCTACAGTGCGTTATCAAGATGAGGCACTCAAGCTTTTCTTTAAAAAAATGAAGGAAGCAGGGTTATACGATAACTCCATTTTTGTGTTATATGGGGATCACTACGGGATTTCTGAAAACCATAACGAAGCAATGGGACAATTCTTAAACAAAGACATTACACCTTTTGAAGAAGTTCAGCTTCAAAAAGTACCATTTGTTGTACACATTCCTGGTATCACGGATAAACATCCAAAAGAGATTGATACAGTTGGCGGCCAAGTGGATATCCGTCCAACAGTCATGAACCTTCTAGGAATCGATACAAGTAAGCAAATTCAATTTGGTCATGACCTATTATCAAAAGATACAAATGACTTCACAGTGCTTCGAGATGGAAGTTTTATTACGAAGGACAGTGTTTTCACAGCTGGTGTGTGCTACAACAAAGAAACGGGTGAGCCGAGAGAAGATGAGTCTGGTTGTCAGTCTTATGAAGAAAAGGCAAAACAGGAGCTTCAATTCTCTGATCAAATTATCTATGGAGATCTCCTTAGATTTTATGACCGAAACAACTCGGACCATTCACCATCTAAAAAAGAAGATGACACTGAGCTAAAAAAGGCGTCTTAATTTAAAAGAAAACCTCTGCTATTTACATGCAGAGGTTTTCTTTTTTTACTTACTGGTTCATATAGTGTGAGAGGGGAGGGATGTAAATGAAAAAGTCGTTTGGCACAATTGAATGGCATCTGGGTGAAGCAAGGAAGGAGGATGTGGCAAAGCAGCTTGGTATAGGGAAAGAAGCTTTCAGTTTATCCAATCAATCAAATACGGATCACCTCCTTTTACCGGGGTATAGACTTCCAGAAGGGACCCATTCATTTCAATCGGTAGGTGATGTGCAAAGCTTCATAGCGCCTTACCGGCTCCAGCAATCAGATGAATGGATCAGCGGAACATTTGAATATGATAGCGCTCACTTAGAAGGAGAGCTTCAATATTTGAAAGCTGTTTTTCCTTTTCTTCAGATGAGTGTGATTGGTCAATCAGTGCTTGATACGCCCATTTATGAAATCCGTACGGAGCCTGTACAACATTTACATTCCATACATGTTAATGCCTCTTTTCATGCAAATGAATGGATCACGACCTCTGTTTTATTAAAATGGCTTAAATCACTTTGTTTAGCGGCCTCGGACCCAGTGCAAGCAAGACATCATGAAGCGGTTCGTATATTGCAGACCACTGCTTTGTCTATTGTACCCATGGTAAATCCAGACGGTGTTGATTTGGTTCGCAATGGCCCAGAATCTTTAGGTCTGTGCCGTGAGGAGTTCGCGCCGCTAAATGGTGGATTTTCCGATTATCGAGAATGGAAGGCGAATATTCGAGGAATTGATTTAAACAATCAATTTCCTGCCTATTGGGAAATCGAATATTATCGTAATAAGCCGAAGGCACCGTCTTATAGGGATTTCCCAGGGCATCAGCCGTTAACAGAACCAGAAGCGAAAGCAATGGCACATCTCGCCTTACGAAAACGCTTTGACCGGCTAATTGCCCTTCATACACAAGGAGAAGAGATATACTGGGGGTTTCTTGGCCACGAACCGGCCATTTCAAAAGAGACGGTCGAACGGTTAGAACGGGTGAGCGGTTACAAAGCGATTCAATATCTTGATAGCTATGCAGGTTATCGAGATTGGTTTATTTATCAATGTAAAAGTGAGGGCTATACGGTGGAACTTGGGCGAGGAAAGAACCCGCTTTCTATGAGTCAATTTGATTCGATCTATGAAAAAACAAAGCGGTTATTGTGGGAAGCATGTAAGTATTAAAAGCACCTAATTGGTGCTTTCAGCGTGTAGACAAACCCTCGCATTCTTTGTCAGTCCTGCGTGCCGGTGCTCACGAAGGTAAAATTCGCTCCGTACCAGTACTCGTCCTTCCTAGGGCTGCAAAGGTTTTCTATCACGCTGAAAAGAAGACAAAGGGCTAAAATCAAGTTCATTTTCGCCCTTTGTCAACAATCATTTAATCCGTTCAAACCAATCAATTTCTTATGGTCAATAAAAACCGTGTTGAAGTGATTGACGAGAGCATCCCTGTAAGCTATTGTGAAAGAGTAGATGTAAAAAAAAGGATATGAATTAGGGAGATGTCGATGATTGAATGCTCAAAGCCTGTGGAAACGGAATTTTACTTATCTATTTGTTTCTAAAATGTGTAAAATTACTGCTGATAGTTTATCTTTTAACACCATTTTGTGGCTTTTAGTGCTAGGGGGAAAAGGAGCAATTGGAACAGCATTTTTTATTGCCGTTAGTTTTGTCCCTCAAGCCATTATTGGGCCGTTTATTACCCCAATGATGAAGCCGCATCAATTGAAATTTTGGATGTGCTTTGCTGATTTAACTCGGGCGGCGATTATACTTGTGATTGTGGTGAGTTACTTTTATGATTTTTCTCCTTTGGCACTCATCATTGGCGGTATGTTGCTGCATTCAGCGACTGGTGGTTCCTATGAACCAGCTTCGGTGTCCATTATTCCAAAGCTTGTGCATGAAGATGTGATACAAAAGGCGAATGCAACCATTCAATCAGCCAGTCATGTGGTCAGGCTTGTGACTGTGACGATTTGTGGTGTCATGATTGCATTTGTAGGGGTAGGATATACAATGCTTGTCATTATTCCTCTTTACCTCATGTCCGCTTTGCTGGTTTTGCTGATTACATATAAAACGGAAGCGATCATGGATAAAGGTAAAAAAGGATTATCATACGGAAAACGATTAATAAGAGGATTTTCACTTGTGAAAAGTCATCATATTTTGTTTCCATTAGCCATTTTTTGTGTCTGCTCCAATTTTGCTGCGGCACCGTGGGAGGCATTGTCGGTTATTTATTTAACAGAAGATTTACATAGTGGACCAGTAGTATATTCATTCATCAAAGTGACCACGGCATTAGGTGCATTTTTGATGGGATTCGTTTTAACAAAGGTGAAAGTGAATCGATACGGTCTGTTGTTTATCGGGGCAGGGATCGTTGATGGAATTGCATTTTTCATTACAGGGATGAATGCCTTATTACCACTTGTGTTTATATCTGCATTTGCCTTAGGTGCAGCCATCAGTGCAGTAAATGTACCTGAACATACGATGATTCAATTGTCAGTAAAAGCGGAGGATCAGCCGCAAGTGTATGCGATTATTAACATGATCTCGTATTTAATGATCCCGTTAGGCGCTCTCATTGGTGGCTATATGGCGACGTTATTCGGTTCAGGATATGTCATTGCGGCTGGTGGACTGATAGAAGCCATTTCAGGTATCTGCTTGCTCCTTTTCACAAAGATTGGGAAGGTAGAGAGAGCAGATTTGACGATAGAACGGGACAAACCAAGCTTAAACGCCACATGATCATGGCATTTTTGAATCACGATGGGTTACAATGAGAACGAGAAAGAAATAGGATGTCATTGAAAGGAGCAAGAACCATGGCGATAGCAGATGTCACCATCATTCCAATAGGCACTGAGACACCAAGCGTGAGTGCATATGTAGCAGACGTACAAAGACTGTTAGAGGGCTTTCAACAAGAAGGGAAAATCAAATATCAGCTCACACCAATGAATACTTTAATTGAAGGGGAGCTATCCGTTTTATTTGAGGTCATTCAGCGTATTCATGAAGCTCCATTTGAAAAGGGTTTACACCGAGTAGCAACCAATATCCGCATAGATGACAGAAGAGATCAAACGACCACCCTTTCAAGCAAATTAGAAAGCGTGAATAAACATTTGAATCAATAGAAAAAGCCTGCTTATTGCAGGCTTTTAATGTGCAGTTGGATAACCGCTATAGATGATGGTCATGACGGTAAACCATCCAAAAACCAAAAATGTGGCGCCAGCGAAAGCAATGGCCAGTACGTTCACTTTTTTGAGTGAGCGATAGATGCCGAGAGCGGCTAAAATCGTGACTAGACCAAAAATAATGACGAGCATCATATGAAAGTCCCCCTTTGTCATCAATCCCCTTGATTTCCTTTCTTTTCATTTTAACCGTTTTCATAAAGCTTGTCGAGTACATTCAAGTTGACGATTGTTTGAATTTTTATTGAATAGCCTTCATAATAAAAAAGAATGAAAAAAGTAGTAGGTGATGAAAATGAATTGGAGAAGAATGCCGCTAGGCTATGTGCAAGCGAACGCATATATTTGGAAAAATGAACAGGGAGAATGTTTAATTTTTGATCCAGGCGGCGAAGCGCAAAAGCTAATTTCTTATGTGAAAGAAAAACAGCTGAAACCACTTGCTGTCTTATTGACACATGCCCATTTTGATCATATTGGTGCAGCAGATGAGGTGCGTCAAGAATGGGGAATTCCGCTTTATGTCCATGAAAAGGAAAAAGAATGGCTGACAAATGCTCAGCTAAACGGTTCAGCTCGACTTATTGGTAACGGAATTACGGTCAAAGAAGCGGAACAATTGATTACGTCAGAAGGACCTCTTCACATTGGATCGTTTACATTAGAAATGTTCCACACACCAGGTCATTCACCTGGCAGTGTGTCTTACTATTCTGCGGAAGAGGGATTTGTAATTTCTGGTGATACTTTATTCCAAGGTGGTATCGGGAGAACTGATTTAACGGGCGGTAATCAAGACGTGCTGCTTCAATCGATACATGACAAATTGTTGTCATTGCCCGAATCAACTCTTGTGTTAAGTGGACATGGCGAGGAAACAACTGTGCTTACAGAACAGGAGCAAAATCCGTTTATCAATGGGTTTTCTTTATAATAGCACGCACGAAAAAAGCATCTCTTTCAAAGGAGATGCTTTTTTCTATTAATGTCCGGTACCGGGAACCATGATGAAAATCGAATAATATGTAAATCCGGCAAAGAAAATCGTCAAGTACGCTCCGAAAATGTAAATATACATTCTTTCGGATAAATTCAAGTAGGATAAAAATACAAAAAGAACGGTTTGACCGAAGAACAGCAAGGATGCATCTTTCATATGTCCTAAATAGAACATGACAGCAAAAATACCCGTCCAAAACCCAAGAACGCGGAACATGCGATTCATTTCTTTCCCTCCCCTTAAAAAACCCCTTTGATTCATATTATAGCTGATGATCACTTGTTATGTAAACATTTACATTTTTGACAACGTGTGAACATTCATTCTTTCGTTAGAAAAAATTTTTTTGAAAAAGTGATGAAAAAGTGTTTATGCCTAAATTTATGAGGGTACTTAGTCCATAAGAGAAAAGGTTAACGACCTAAGGAGGAAGACTAATGAGTGACATTACTTTTTATTCATACCCAAGCTGCACGTCTTGCCGCAAAACAAAACATTGGTTAAAGGCGAATCAAATTGATTTTAAAGAGCGTCACCTTTTCAGAGAAACGCCAACACTAGACGAATTGAAAAAAATCCTTTCCTTAACAACAGAAGGAATGGATGAAATTTTAGCTACTCGAAGCCAAGCTTTTAAAAGCTTAAATTTAAATATTAATGATCTAAAAGTAAATGAGGTACTTCAGCTTCTCATTGAAAAACCAAAGCTGCTCCGGAGACCTATTATCATTGATGGAAATAAATTAGTGGTCGGCTATAATCCAGGAGAACTCATGAAAATTTCAAAAAAGAAAGCGATTCATCAATCGGTTTCCTAATCAAAAACGAAGATCAGCTGAATGATGTTTCAGCCGTCTTCGTTTTTGTGCTGAACTGGGCTAGCTGGGTTCGAACCAACGATCACGGAGTCAAAGTCCATTGCCTTACCACTTGGCTATAGCCCAATATGAAACGTGTAATGCTATTGTTCACCATCTGCGGTCATTTATACATAAAAAGTTGGTTGTCACTAGTTGTAAGTGAAAAAGGAGCGAACGACAGAAATGAAAAATGAAAAATCTGAGCAATTATATGAATTTATTCTTAAAGAAGCCCCTGTCATGACCGAAGAATGGCTGAAAACAAGAACAGAAGAAGGCTCATTATATTCCAAACATGCTTCAGAGGAGACAGAAAAGAAGCTGAAAGAACAAAACACAGCATTTATTCAAACGATTGCAGCAACGTTAGTCACGCTATCAGATAAAGTAGAAGACCATCTAAAAAAGTGGTCAGTTGATATTGCCCGCGATCGAGCTGTTCATGAAGTACCTTTATATGAAATCATCGGACAATTTAAGGTGTTCCGCCACATTTTTTGTTCCAGAATTGAGACCTTTACACAACAAACGGAGCTTGAAGTGACACTCAAAGATGTGTGCGATTGGAATCAGCATTTTCACGCCACATTTGATGACATGATTGCACGTTTATCAGAAGAGTATGACCGCGTGACAATCAATCAGCTTAATGCACAAAGAGAAATGATTCAAGAGCTTAGTGCGCCTGTTATTCCAGTTTCAAAAGAGATCGGTATTTTGCCGCTGATTGGTGAAATTGATACATACAGGGCGAAAATCATTTTGGAATCAGTACTAGAACAGGCATCTAGACTGCGTCTAACCCATTTATTTATTGATATATCTGGCGTTCCCGTTGTTGATACGATGGTTGCTTATCAGCTGTTTAAAGTGGTTGATAGTGCGAAGTTGCTAGGAATTGAGACGATTATATCAGGTATTCGACCAGAAATCGCTCAAACTGTAGTGAAACTCGGCATTGATTTCTCAAAAGTAAATACTGAACACAGCCTTGCAAAAGCTTTAGAAAAAAGAGGATTTCGTATCTTTGAAGAGCAGCAGCAAGAAGCAACGTGAACCAAAAAATGTTACTAGTAAAAGTAACGGGTCCGTTGACAAGGAGAAACAATATAATGAGCATATGAATGAGATGACCAATTCGCATACAGATTTGGTCTCTTTTTTTATCCATAAATCAGACACGAAAGGATATTCTTTATCTTCAAATCAGTAATCTATTAAGGAGGATTAAATTTGGAGACACCTCCTTGTAACAGATCATCCATAATGAAAGAACAAAATGAAATAATGATGATCATCAAAAAAGAGGTGCCAGTAGCACTTCTTTTTTATTTTCTCCTCTGAACGGAACCCGTTGTTGTAAAAGTCAAATTTTTTGATATGTCTTTCTGTTATTTATAGATGAAATACACCTCAAATTGAACATTTTTAACCCTCTTCAGTCATGAAAATCATGAAATACGTTTTTGTCAGGCACGTTCCACCATCATACAATATGGTCACTGAAAGGAGTGAACACCCTTGTATGGTATTGAATATTTGGGGCAAGAGCTGCTAGAAGAGGCGTGCCGCATGAGAGCATCTGATGTGCATATTGTTCCGAGAGAAAAGGAAGCTTCAGTCTCTTTTCGTGTAGACGCTGACCTCATTCAGCAGCGGATCATTGACAAAAAGAGCGGAGAGCGGCTCATTGCTCATTTCAAATTTTTATCTTCTATGGATATTGGTGAAAGAAGGAGACCACAAAATGGGTCATTGGCTGTGATGCTAAGACGCGGTCAAGTGTTTGTTCGGCTTTCTACATTACCGACTGTAAATGATGAAAGTTTAGTGATTCGGATTTTACCGCAGGATCATGTGCCGAAAACAAAGTATTTGTCACTGTTCCCGAAGGCTTCAGCGAGATTATTATCGTTTCTGAATCATTCGCATGGGCTTATTTTATTTACTGGACCTACAAATTCAGGGAAAACGACAACACTTTATTCATTGATCCAGTTTGCCAAAAAACATTTTAATCGAAATATTATTACCCTTGAAGATCCTGTGGAAACAAGAAATGAAGAAGTGCTGCAGGTTCAAGTAAATGAAAAAGCTGGTATCACGTATGCGGCAGGTTTACGCGCTATTTTAAGACATGATCCAGATATGATTGTGCTTGGAGAAATAAGAGATGCGGAAACAGCAAGAACAGCTATTAGAGCAGCTCTGACAGGTCATTTAGTCATGAGCACACTGCACGCAAAGAATGCAAAAGGAGCTCTTTATCGAATGCTCGAATTTGGTGTGACGATGAATGAACTCGAACAAACAATGGTTGCCATTGCTGCTCAGCGGTTAATCGAACTCGCATGTCCATTTTGCGGCGAAACGTGTGAGCTTTATTGCAAACTAAATCGACCAGTCAGACGAACAAATGTATTTGAATTGCTTTACGGAAAGGAGCTTGGTGAGTGTATCAAAGAGGCAAAAGGAGAATACGCTCATTCGTCATACGAAACACTGCAAAGATTAATTCGGAAAGGAGTGGCACTCGGCTATTTATCAAAAAGCACATATCATCGCTGGGTTTATGAAGAAGCGAACCTCTAAAGCCTGGTCTAAAAAAGAACAAGTTGAATTCTTATCGAAACTGGCTCAATTGATTCAAGCCGGATATACATTGGTTGATGCACTAACGATGGTGAATATTCAGTTATCAAAAAAACAGCAGCAACGATTAACGCCAGGCATTCAGTGGCTGCTTGAAGGAGAGCCTTTTTACGTTGTGCTTGAGCGACTTCATTTTCAGCGAGAAGCCGTCGCTATTCTTTGTTTTTCAGAGAAACATGGCAGCCTAGCGAGAGCTCTTGAACAAAGCGCCCGTTTTTTAGAGAGAAAAATTATGCAGATAGACACATTCAAGCGCATGTTACGATATCCAATTTTTCTTATGTTTACAGTTTTTGTTGTGCTCATCATTGTTCAGCAAATGATCGTTCCTCAATTTTCTTTATTATATTCATCTATGAATACAAGCATGTCATGGCTCATTCAAGGAATGTTTGGCCTCTTCCAATTCCTACACGCTTTGCTGATCATGATCGGTTGTATATGTATCTGTCTTTTTGGATATTATGAGCTCTTTTTTAAGAAAAAATCAACCCTTGAGAAACTGAAAGTCATCAGCAGGCTGCCGGTGGTATTTAAAGGGGTGCAGCTGATGCATACGTATCTTTTTTCCCTTCAACTAAGCGGACTTCTTCAAGCTGGGTTATCGATTTACGAAAGTTTGCAAGCTTTTAAACAGCAGACCTATTTACCCTTCCTTCAAGAAATGTCTGAACAAATGATAGGAGAGTTAAGAAAAGGTGAGAGTATGGAACATCAAATAAGCCGGTCTCCTTTTTTCGAAAGGCATTTTGCGGCTGTCATTAAGCATGGGGAAGCAAGTGGGATGCTAGCAAGAGAAATGTACACATATAGTCAATTTCTTTTAGAGAATGCAGAATTGAAAATTGAAAAATGGGTTTCATGGCTGCAGCCTGTCATCTATGGCTTAACAGCATTTCTTATACTCATTGTGTATTTATCTATTCTTTTACCAATGTATCAACTAATGGAACAAGTGTGAAAAGGGAGGACTAAGGCATGAATGATAAAGGATTTACACTGTTAGAAATGTTAATTGTCATGCTTGTGATCTCCATTCTTCTATTGATCACCATTCCAAATATCACTCGGCATCATCAAAGCATTCAAGCAAAGGGCTGTGAAGGGCTGAAATCAATGGTGAGTACACAGGTAATGGCATATGAATTAGAGCATGACGGCAAGACGCCATCTTTAGCTGAATTAGAAAAAGAAGGCTATGTCAAAAAAGGATTAACTTGTCCAAATGGAAAAGCAATTTTCATTCAAAACGGCGATGTGAAAAATGAATAAATCGCTTTTCCAGGAGAAAGGATTTACACTCATTGAGCATCTCTTGATCGTCATGATTTTCTCTATCTTATTATCGATAATAGGTGGAAAAGTGCCCAATGTATTAGAAAGTGCTGAAGCAAAAAAGCAAGTGAACTTGCTAAAACAAGATCTTCAATTGGCATCTTATACTGCATTTATTAAAAAAACACGAGTAACTGTTGAGTTTCACCCGCCCAATGTATCTTATCAAGTCATCGAGCAGAATAGTGAGCAGATCATTGCTTCTAATCCACATAAAAAAGGCACCATCAAGCAATCCACATTTCAAAAAGGCCTTCACTTTAATAAAAACGGACATCCAAATAGCGGCGGTTCTCTCATTGTTCAATTTGGCAGTCAAATATATAAACTCACGATTTACTTAGGGAGCGGGCGGATTCATGTTCAGCAACAATAAAGGATTTAGTACGTTTGAGATGCTCTTTTCTTGCCACCTCTTTTTATTTGCTGCTCTTGTGCTCGCGCCATCCTTTGAAAAACTGACAATTGGGAAAGAAGAATTAAGGGCTAAACTTGAAGCTTATCAAATCTTACATGAGTATATGAATAAAGCTTTTATAGTAGGTCAAAATGAATCAAGTACAAAGAAACGAGGCGAGATCACATATGAATTCATTTGGGGTCAGGAGAAGGGATGTGTTTCATACAAAGTACAAAAAAAGAAGACGATTTGCTTTCGACATTTGGAGCGATGAACAAGGATTTACACTCGCTCAAGCAATATGGCAATTGCAGCTATTTTTGCTGCTTTCTTTTGGCTGCATGCTGCTTTTATCAATTGTTGAAAAAACTCATCCGTTTGCAGAAATCAACAAATTTTCGCAAATGGAGTGGAAACAAACGGTCCTGCAATTAGAGGAGGATCTAAATTGTGCTGTCGCTGTAAGAGCGGTGAAAAATGGAACAGCTCTGGAGTATATTTCAAGTCAAGGGCGAGTGGTGACGATTGAGCCGTATCAAGAGATGCTTCGTAAACGAACGGATCAGGCAGGCCATCTCCCTTTATTACAAAAGGTGAAACAATTCCATGTAAGAACAAAAGAGCAAACCACCACTCTCCAAGTCACAGATGTATTTGGTCAAGTACATGAAGCTGTTTTTTTCACTTACAAAGGAGTGATTCCTAAAACGTGAAAAGAGAAGACGGGTTTATTTATCCTCACGTATTTGCTGTCATTCTTTTATTTTTATTGATTCTAGGCTCGATGACCATTGGGTTTCAAAAAGAGTTGAAAAGTGCAGAGCTCACGATTTCTTTTTATCAAAAACAGCAGTTATTTCGTTTAGGTCTAAGTGAAGCTGCAAACAAATTAAATCGTATTTGTAATCAGCCATTGAGCCCAATTGTCACAGAAGAAGGTCGAGTGACGTTGAAGCGAATTGGGTGTGATGACAGAAAAAAGCTAGTCCGCCTCTTGGTTAACATCGAGACAAAGGGTGGTGTAACTGACGAGCGGGAACTAGAGATGAATAAGGAGACAGGAGAAATCAATCAATGGATCAGCACTTATTAGCGAGTGTATAAAACGATACTCTTCTTGGTAACACTTTAAGGAAGAAGAGGTGAGTGTTCGATGAAGACAAATGATTATGTAAAATATATGACGCAGGAAATTATTAAATATATGAATACACCACGTGACGAGCGGAAAGAACATAAACAGGAAAAAATGGAGACAAAACCACCATTTTCTCAGCGTTTATTCGGTGTTCTGCCTTTTGGCTTTTCAATGATGCTAAAAAAACGTCATCGACAAAAGTAAAAAGCCGCCAGCAGGCGGTTTTTTTAATGCCATTTTAGCTGTATTCTTCCACAACAATGACTTTATTGACCTTGTTCGAGTAAGGGTTATAGGAAATGGTGACATATACCCCAAATTCTTTGGCCTGATCTTTCAACGTAATATGATATTGCTTCACAGTTTCTTTCTCCCGGTGCCGATCCCACACTTTTTGTTTGAATAAAACATGTGCTAACGGATACCGTTTTTTTGCTTCTTTGACTGCCCTTGTTTCCCATTGATCTGCGGCAGCAGTGATTCCTTTTGCATCAGCTAGATGGGCGCTTTGTATCAAGGGGCTTAACAGTAAACTGAGCATGATCATGATTCTTCCATATTTCAACTAACATCACCTCACCAATTATTATCCTGACCAAATCCTGCACTTTTATGTAAATTTTTAAGAAGTACAAATGTCACAGAAAAAAATATTGAATATGGCGAAAGAATGAGAAAATGGAAGAATTTTCTCGGTAATGTTCTTGTTTAAGAACAAAATGGACTAATTTGACGTTTTGGATTTTATAGGTAATTCCTTATACTGAGTGTAATCGTTCTTTTTAAAGAACAATTGTTCAAGGAGTTGAAAGATTCAATGAAACAGCTGCTCTTTGTACTATTTTGTGCTATTTGTTTGATTTTCACTTCTTTTTTTATTACGTCTACTAATGCTTCTTTTAACGATGTCGAGCATTCGAACTTTGTCATGAAAACATGTGAAAATTTCGAAGAGACAGATCAGCATTGCCAGCCGAAGAAATGGGATAGAAGCCATTTGAAACTGATCGATCAAACGATCATTGAGGGGACAGTCTGTGCGCCTCAAAAGCTGAGCATGTCACTAAAAAATATTGGACAACCCATCGCGCACTCTGAATGGAAGTGGGAACTACATAAAGTAGAGAGTGTTCAGATGCCATTACAAGATGGCCATGTTATTGAAAAAGGTGCTATACAGTCCCTCTCATCAGAAGAAACGACGACTGTCACGGCAGTTAAAGCAAAAACAAATGGAATCTATGTGTTTAAAATCTATTATCCTAAAGGGTTTGGTGGTTCTGAAAAGCCATTCTTTACGTCTCAACATATGCAGCTTTCGAATTGTCAAGAAAAGGCGTCCTAAATAGGGTTTGCCTGCTGAATGAAACATGATATGTAAAGGGGAGAAAGGTATGAAAAAGTGGATGAAAATGTCTGGGAGTATTCTTTACGCGCTGGTCTTCACGATGATGATTGTGTGTATTATTGTCGTGTTGTCATCAAGGACAACAGGCGGAGATCCTCAGATTTTTGGTTATGAGTTCAAGCAAGTATTATCTGGATCAATGGAACCGGAATTTTCGACTGGTTCATTGATTGTTGTGAAACATGTCACCTCACCTGAAACACTCAAAAAAGGGGATATTATTACGTTTCAAACGAAGCAAGACCAATCCTTTGTGACTCACCGCATTGTTGGGGTGAAAGGAAAAGGAGTAAATAAAGCCTTTGAGACAAAAGGAGACCACAATATGTATCAAGACGGCACGCTCGTCAAAGCGAATCAAGTGACTGCGCAGTATACGGGCGTGAACATTCCTTATGCAGGAAAGCTTCTTTCGTATGCAGGAACTTCTGCTGGGACCGCTCTTTTGCTCATTATTCCAGGGGTGATGCTGCTTGTTTATTCAACCATTCATTTTGTTGGTGCTGCCAAACATCGAAGACATACGGCTGAGTTACATATGTCAGAGGAACAAGCATAAATTTTCGTTTGTAACCTAAATCAGGTTTCAATAAAACAATTTATTAGGGGGTTCAATCATGGCAATGAAAAAATCAATTCGTTTAGGTGTTTTATCGGGAGCGTTAGGTCTTGCTTTAATTGGCGGGGGAACGTGGGCTGCATTTAATGATGTTGAGACGGCAAACGCGGTCTACTCTACAGGAGAGCTGAATCTATCTGCAAAAGAGAATTCCGGCGCCATCAACCTTGCGAACATAAAACCCGGTGACCGTATAAAGAAGGAATTTAATTTTGAAAATAAAGGGTCTCTTGCAATTAATCAAGTGCTGATGAGTCTTGATTATAGCCAGTTTCAAGATGGAACATCAGCGAAAAATGGCGGGAAGAATACAGCTGAAGAATTCCTCAGCCAATTTCAGGTGAGTGTTCTAACGGTTGGAGCCGAAGGTGGGAATGGATACCCGAAAAATATTATTTTAGACCATGCAAACCTGCTTGACCTGCATCTATTAACGTCAAAGCAGGATCAGACCGCATTTGAAAAGCTTCGTCATGCCGTCGATGAGAAGTTTTTACATGAAAGTGGTAAAATTAATGTTGCCACCGTTGATGGATCAACAGCTCCAGAGTATGACGGCATTCCAAAGAATCCGTTTGATTACGATAAAATGGAAATGATCATTGAATTTGTCAATGACCAGACGAAGGATAAAGCGGGTAACTATATCCAAAATAAATACCAAGGCGATGCGATTCAAGTTGATCTTTCCTTCGAAGCGACTCAGTGGAATGGTTTAACGATCAATCCGAAAAAGCATACGGATGAAAAAGGCTACGTGAAAGAAAACGAAAAAGCACACAGCGAAGATAAAAAATAAAGTCAGTCTTTAGACTGATAACAAGATCTGCATAGCAATTGGAGGAGTATGCGCTAAAATATGCGCATTACTCCTCTTCTTGCTTTTTTTTCCAGATTTGATAATCTAAAAATTCACGAAATTGCTTTTTCGAAACCCCTGATGTCATTGCATCTCGAACTAGTTTTTCCCATTCACTATCTAATTGACCATCGTATTCGGTTTCATCATTTTCGTTTAACAGTGTATGAACCGAGACGTCCAGAACAGCGGAGACTTTTTCAAGAAATTGAATGGAGGGGTTTGTTTGCAAGTTTCTTTCTATTGAACTTAAATAAGACTTCGCTACCCCAGCCTTTTCGGCCAGTTCTGATAGTGAGTAGCCTTTTTCATTGCGGTATTGTTTAATACGCTGGCCAATCAATGTCATCACCTTCCTTTCGATATTATAGCACATTCAGAAAGGTTTGATAGAATGACTTCTTGCCATAGGGGGAGACTCAGAGGACTTTTCGCGTGATTTGAGAAAATGACGGACTTCTTCAACTGTTAGTCCCGCTTTGCGCGCTTCGCGTAATAATTGAACCCATTCACTGTCTAATAACTTCGTTTTCTTTTCCATACAAATACCCTCCTAAAATACTGAATCGTGTATTTCAGGCACTTAACGCATGAAATGGAAAAACACAGGTGATAAGACCTCATAGATTGCTTGCGTCATGTTTCCGCCCAATACAAACAGACAAACGTTGCTTTTGATTGATCGAAAATTTGATATCACATGAAAGGGAGGGAGACTCGCTAAGTCAGCCTCCTCTTTTTTGCTGTAAGTAAAAAAGTCCGCCATTTTCAATCGTAAGACTGATTTTTGGTTCGTATAAAGTTTTAAGTGCTTGTCTTTCTATTTCATATTCTACAGATGTGTCTGAAGTCCCTTCATAAAATTGGTTTAAAAGTTCCGAGTCTTCTTTCCACTTTTGAACAGCTCTTACCGCCCAATCATCCGGCTCTTCATTGGCATAACGTTCCATCAGGCTGTAAAGCCGTTTGACGCCGCTCTCTGGCTTAATCATCGTACTCATTGTGAAGCAATAATCAGGAATTTGAGACGATAGCTCACGCGCTTCCAGCTTCTCTTGAAATTGTTCGATGACTTCTCCGCGTATTAGATGAAGTCCAAGAGACAGCAGTTTGTCTTTTTTACGGTCTGCCAGATAGGATATTTTGACATTGAGACCAAGCCACGGCTCCAGTGCGATCTGGCTGTTTGTGAGCGGTCTGACTTTTTCGTACAGCCGAATAAAACGGCCTTGCTGTTTCACAACCTCGAATATTTGGAATAAACGAGGGGAGCCGAAGTGGACAAATTCTCCTTCGACCGAGTCATCAGCTTTTTTTTGATCGGTGATCAAAGTCAATTGCCGCGGCTCAGGTACGCCTCCCGTTTTTTCGAGCCAATGCCAATAAAAAGGGCGGTTCATGATCAATTTATCCATTTCGATTGTCAGCTGTACGGTCAGGTGCCCTGCACTTTCTTCAAGTATGTCGCATTGGTTTGCCTGAAAGAAACGGAGAAGAAATGTGTGAATCTCGCGCTGCTCCATTGGTCAACTCTCCTTTATGAACCTTGCTGTCTTTCTTCTAAAAACGGTGTTTGTGTTTCTGTTAAATAGGAAGCAAATTGGGTTAATTTCTTTTTCATGTCTACGTCAGACTCGTGCTGGAAGAGAATTTGATGCAATTCTGTTTCAGCATCTTGGATATCAATTCGGGTTAAAATATCATCTAGATCGCCAATGACGTTTTCAAACAGCTGAATTTTTTCATATAAAAGTTTTAAAATATGTTCTTCGACTGTCCCGCTGGTTGCCATATTGTAAATGTGGACATCCCGCTCTTGACCGAGCCGGTGAATACGTCCAATTCTTTGTTCCAAGCGCATTGGGTTCCACGGAAGGTCGTAGTTGATGATTTGGTTGCAAAATTGAAGGTTGATCCCCTCGCCGCCTGCTTCTGTTGCGATGAGCACTTGCGCCCGCTCTCTAAATAAATCTTTCATCCAGTCTTTTTTACTCCGTTTAAACCCGCCTCGAAAAGGAACCGAACTGATGCCGTTTTGCTGGAGAAACCATTGTAAATAAATTTGTGTCGCGCGGTATTCAGTGAAGATAATGACTTTTTCATTTAATTGCTGAATGAGTTTAACGACTTCAATTGCTTTAGAATTTTGTTCTACCTGGTTGATTTTCTCCATGATGTGCATCATCGCAGAAGCACCTAGAATGTGTTTTTCCTCTTCTTGCATTTTTTTAATGGTCATATAGACGGCCTCACGACTCGAACAGCATTCTCGTTCTAAGGTCATAATTGAAAACATGTGCTTCGTATAGGAAGGGTTTTCTTTTAACTGACAAATTTCATCATATAGTGCTTGTTCTGTCGGGGAGAAATCAATAGAAATTGTCTTCACATGACGCTTTGACCACTCGATGCCAGTGTCTTGTCTCCGGTTCCGAATCATGACTTTATTGACTAACTGTTTTAGCCGGTCATGGTCTTCAAGTTGAAGGTCTTTTTTGGCAAAGAGGTCTTTAAATTGTGTTTCATTACCTAAATGGCCTGGCTTCAACAGAGAGACGAGATTAAAAATTTCTCCTATCCGATTTTGGATAGGTGTGGCTGTGAGCAGTAGGCAGAACTTTTTATTCAAATTTCTCACAAACTCATAGTTTTTCGTTTTATTGTTTTTCAGTTTGTGTGCTTCATCAATAATGACCATATCGTAGGAGATGGATAAGATCGTGTCTCGATGCGGCTGTCTTTTGGCTGTATCAATTGAGGAAACCACAACATCGCACTGCTCCCACACATAGCTCTTCTTTTGCTCGACAGCATCTATGTAAAATTTCGTCCGCAGTTCTTGTACCCATTGGGACACAAGGGAGGCGGGTACGAGAATGAGAATCTTTTTGGCAAGTCCGCGAATCATGTATTCTTTGATAATCAGTCCTGCTTCAACGGTTTTTCCAAGACCCACTTCATCTGCTAAAATGGCTTTCCCATTCATCTCTTCTACGACTCTTCTAGCGACTTCGAGCTGGTGTTTTAAAGGAGTAAATGCAGGCAGGTGCGCAGGTGCTTGCAGTCCTTCAAATGAATCAATGGCTGTCACTTTTTGTACCTGTGCTGCTAAACGGTACATATCCCAATTCGCCCAGGGGCCGTCTGCTGTAAGCCGCTTTTGAAATTCACTTGCCCATTTTTGATCAAATATCGTTTGAATATTCAATGTGACCGCCTGCCTTTCTGGTAGAGTGATGATAAAATCGTTCTGTTTTTAAACGCTTCATTTTTTGATAGCGATTTAAAAGATGTTATATATCAATAAAAGCGAACGATTATGAATGATTATTTTAAAAATGTTAATGATTTTTCTGTTGCTCTTCATCCATTTCTAATGGTAGGATGTTGGTAAGTGATCTAGAGAATAAGTCACCCATTTTGATAGTATGTCCAATAAAGGTGAAGAATATGAGCGGATGATGGTATGGGGAGAGACCTAGCGGTTATTTTGCACTGACAGGCGCCGAAGGAGCAAGCTGAATTGGTTCAGTGAATCTCTCAGGCAAAAGTACTCTTACCGGACGCAACTCTGGAGAGTGTTTGCGCAGCGATTTTTAGCAAACCACCAAAGGGGAAAACGCACAATGATGTTGTGCTGTAAACTTTCAGGTGCAAGGACAGAGACTTCTTTTTGATAAAAGGGAGCGCTCTGTCCTTTTTTGCTGTGATTTTTTTCTGAAAATTCAGCTTGTGATGTGCACTGTAAGAAAAAAGGGGGAAACGATTGATGTTGAAACGAACACCGCTTTTTCATGCGTATGAAACGTTTGGCGCAAAAACCATTGACTTCGGGGGCTGGGAATTACCTGTCCAATTTTCTTCCATTAAAGAAGAACATGAAGCTGTTCGAACAAAAGCAGGACTGTTTGACGTGTCTCACATGGGTGAGGTGGAAGTCACAGGTCAGGGAGCCCTTCCTTTTTTACAAAGGTTATTAACCAATGATCTGTCAAAGCTGACAGACGGTAAGGCACTATATACAGCCATGTGTTATGAAGATGGCGGAACGGTGGATGATCTGCTCGTCTACCAAAAAGAAAAGAACAACTATTTGCTTGTGATCAATGCTTCAAATATTGAAAAAGATGTGGATTGGCTGCTGAAACATCAAGGTGAGGAAGACGTTTCGATTAAAAATGTCTCTGATCAAACCGCCTTGTTAGCCCTTCAAGGACCTCTTGCTGCTGACATCATCAAAGATGTTGCGGATGAAGAGGTAACGTCATTGAAGCCATTTACGTTTTTATCAAAAGCAATCATTGCGCAAAAAGAGGTGCTTGTATCAAGAACCGGCTACACAGGAGAAGATGGCTTTGAAATCTACTGCCAGTCAGAAGATGCTGTTCACCTTTGGACCGCTTTATTAGAAGCCGGACAGCCGAAAGGACTGATTCCATGTGGACTCGGTGCACGTGACACCTTAAGATTTGAAGCAAGACTTCCGCTTTATGGCCAAGAGCTCACGAAGGATATTTCTCCTTTAGAAGGCGGCATTGGTTTTGCTGTTAAAACGGATAAAGAAGCAGATTTTATCGGAAAAGATGCACTTAAAAAACAAAAAGAAGAAGGACCGAAGCGAAAGCTTGTCGGGATTGAAATGATAGATAAGGGGATTCCGCGGACAGACTATCCAGTCTTCTCGGGAGATAAGCAGATTGGTGTAGTCACAACCGGTACACAATCTCCAACATTAAAGAAAAATATTGGGCTTGCCTTGATTGAAACATCAGAGGCGCAGCTTGGGACAGAAGTGGAAGTGCAAGTTCGTAAAAAACGTCTAAAAGCCAAAATCGTCGCCACACCATTTTATAAAAGAGCCAAATAACGAGGAGGAATAGAGGATGAAGCACAGGTATTTGCCGCAAACAGAGCAAGATCAAAAAGAAATGCTGGATGTCATCGGTGTTCAGTCAATTGATGAGCTTTTCTCAGATATCCCAGAGAAAGTCAGATTCAAAGGTGCGTACAACATCAAAGAAGCCGCATCTGAAACAGAGCTAGTGCGGGAATTGTCTCGTCTTGCTGCAAAAAATAAAGATACAGTGGCCTATGCCTCGTTTTTAGGTGCTGGTGTGTATGATCATTACCAGCCTGTGATTGTCGACCATGTGATTTCACGTTCTGAATTTTATACAGCGTACACACCTTATCAGCCTGAAATTTCTCAAGGTGAATTGCAAGCAATCTTTGAATTTCAAACAATGATTGCTGAGCTGACCGGTATGGATCTTGCCAATTCCTCGATGTATGATGGCGGAACGTCATTAGCTGAAGCAGCGATGCTGGCTGCAGGTCATACAAAGAAGAAAAAGATTGTGGTTTCTGAGACGGTTCATCCTGAATCAAGAGCGGTGCTGAAAACATATGCGAAAGGTCAGCATATTGAAGTCGTCGAGGTACCTGCGCGAAAAGGTCAGACCGATCTAGCTGCATTAGAAGAAGCCGTCTGCGACGAAACAGCAGCGGTCCTTGTACAATACCCAAACTTCTTCGGTGTTGTTGAACCATTAAAGGACATTGAACCGATTGCGCATAAAGGGAAAAGTTTATTCATCGTCTCAAGTAACCCGCTTGCACTTGGTTTACTGACACCACCAGGAAAGCTTGGGGCAGATATTGTCGTTGGTGATGCGCAGCCATTTGGCATTCCAGCTGCATTTGGCGGACCTCATTGTGGATATTTCGCTGTGACGAAAAAATTAATGCGAAAAGTGCCGGGGCGTTTAGTCGGGCAAACAGAAGACGAGAACGGTGTGCGAGGATTTGTGCTGACCCTTCAAGCGCGCGAGCAGCATATCCGAAGAGACAAAGCGACTTCAAATATTTGTTCAAACCAAGCATTAAATGCGTTAGCCGCTTCTGTTGCGATGACGGCGCTTGGGAAAACAGGCATCAAAGACATTGCCTATCAAAACGTACAAAAAGCCCATTATGCCAAGACGCAGGCAGAAAAACATGGGTTACAGGCTGAAATAGAGGGTGCTCATTTTAATGAATTTGTGTTGAAACTGAATGAACCTGTGAAAGAAGCGAATGAGCGATTGCTTAAAAAAGGAATCATCGGCGGATATGACTTGGGACGGGATTATCCAGAGCTTCAGCAGCATATGCTCGTCGCTGTGACAGAACTAAGAACAAAAGAAGAAATTGATACGTTCATCAAGGAATTGGGGGATCGTCATGAATAAACAAGATCAGCCGCTTATTTTTGAATTATCCAAAGAAGGAAGAATTGGTTACAGCCTGCCTGATTTAGACGTACCTGAGGAGAAGCTCCCAGATTTATTTGATGAAGCGTATATCCGCCATGAAGATGCTAAGCTGCCAGAGGTTTCTGAACTGGATATTATGCGTCACTACACAGCATTATCTAGGCGTAATCACGGGGTCGATTCTGGCTTTTATCCCCTAGGCTCTTGTACGATGAAATATAATCCAAAGATTAACGAAAAGGTGGCACGTCTTGCAGGTTTCTCGCATGTGCATCCACTTCAAGAGGCAGACACTGTGCAAGGTGCATTAGAGTTACTTTATGATTTAGGTGACCATTTAGAAGAAATTACAGGAATGGACGCCGTGACATTACAGCCTGCGGCAGGAGCACATGGCGAATGGACGGGGCTCATGATGATTCGTGCATACCATGAAGCAAGAGGAGATCTTAAACGAACAAAAGTCATCGTGCCTGATTCTGCTCATGGAACAAATCCCGCATCTGCAACAGTAGCTGGATTTGAAACGATTACGGTGGCATCTAATGAACATGGGCTTGTCGATTTAGACGACCTGCGCCGTGTTGTCAATGAAGAAACAGCGGCTCTCATGCTCACAAATCCAAATACACTCGGCCTTTTTGAAGAAAATATTTTAGAAATGGCTGAAATCGTCCACGGAGCAGGCGGGAAGCTTTATTATGATGGAGCGAACTTAAATGCTGTATTAAGCAGAGCAAGACCGGGGGATATGGGATTTGATGTGGTTCACTTAAATCTTCATAAAACCTTTACAGGTCCACACGGAGGAGGAGGCCCCGGTTCAGGTCCAGTTGGCGTGAAAAAGGATTTGATTCCATATTTGCCAAAGCCAGTGCTTGTGAAGAAAGAAGGTCGTTATTTCTTTGATTACGATCGTCCAGAATCCATCGGCCGTGTGAAACCGTTCTATGGGAACTTTGGTATCAATGTCAGAGCGTATGCGTATATCCGCTCTATGGGACCAGACGGCTTAAAGGCTGTAACGGATCATGCGGTGTTGAATGCAAACTATATGATGCGCCGCTTATGTGCTCATTATGATTTGCCATTTGACCGTCACTGTAAGCATGAATTTGTCCTTTCAGGTAAACGTCAAAAGAAACTAGGTGTGCGGACGCTTGATATTGCCAAACGATTACTTGATTTTGGCTATCATCCGCCAACGATTTACTTCCCGCTAAATGTAGAGGAATGTATCATGATTGAACCAACTGAAACAGAATCAAAAGAAACCCTTGATGCATTTATTGAAGCGATGATTCAAATTGCAAAAGAAGCGGAAGAGAACCCAGAAATCGTACAGGAAGCACCACATACAACCGTTGTGAAACGAATGGATGAAACAAAGGCTGCACGGAATCCAGTGCTGGTTTTTGAAAGAAAATAAAAAGACTCATGGGGGCATTAGCTCCCAGAGTCTTTTTTGTTAGTTCTTTGTTTTAATGCGGCCGCCCCATTTTTTAAAGCCGCCCTTTAAATTATAAATCTCACGACAGCCATTTTTACGTAACGTTTGAGCAGCCTTTCCGCTTCTCAAATTATTTTGGCAATAGAGATAAACAGGCTTGTCAGGACGTATTTCATTTTTGCGCTGCTTTAATTGTGAAAGGGGAATGTTTCTTGCGCCTAAAATATGTCCACCTTCAAACTCATTTGGTTCTCTCACATCAATGAGTTGGGCTTTGCGGTAACCTTTGATAAATTCTGCTTCCGTCAGCGTTTTCATTATGCGCTGCTGATAAATGTAACTGCCGATGGAATAAAGAACGAAAAGTCCACAAAGTGCGAGGACGATATAGTTGAATATTGGCAATACGACTCGACTCCTTCTTGAGCATCAGCACAGTCACCTGTCTGATGGTACGTTTTAGACAAATACTATTATAGTAAAGCAAAAGAAACTTGTCATCATAAATGGTAAGAATTATTTTCAATTCCTTCCCTATTTGATAGACTGATGAAGAGAGAAAATCGGTGGTCACCACCATTATCTAACATTGACTAAGTAAAAGAGAAGGGATTTTATATGCAAAAAGAGAAATGGTGTTTCATTGATACAGGAAACCAAGACCCTGCCTTTAACATGGCAATGGACGAAGCCTTGCTTTATTGGCATAGCGAGAAGCTGATCCCGCCTGTGATCCGTTTTTATGGTTGGAATCCAGCGACATTATCTGTTGGATATTTTCAACATGTTGAAAAAGAAATCAACATGGAAGCGGTTGAGCGCTATGGTCTTGGATTTGTTCGCAGGCCTACAGGAGGCCGCGGCGTTCTTCATGATCAGGAATTGACTTACAGTGTGATCGTGTCAGAAGAGCACCCAGAGATGCCGGCGACGGTGACAGAGGCATACCGCGTCATTTCAGAAGGGATTTTAGAGGGCTTTAAAGAACTAGGACTCGATGCATATTTTGCCATTCCTCGTACAGAAAAAGAAAAAGAAAGCTTAAAAAATCCAAGATCGTCTGTATGTTTTGATGCGCCTTCATGGTACGAGCTTGTTGTAGAAGGTAGAAAAGTAGCAGGCAGTGCGCAAACAAGACAAAAAGGTGTGATCCTCCAGCATGGCTCGATCTTAATTGATCTTGATGAGGACAAATTGTTTGATTTATTTCTGTATCCAAACGACCGGGTGAGAGAGCGGATGCAGCGCAGCTTTAAAAACAAAGCGGTGGCGATCAATGAAATTTCAGATCGAACATGTACGATAGACGATGCGCGTGTTGCATTTAAACGAGGGTTTGAAAAAGGATTAAATATCGAGCTTGTGCCTTATGAGCTGACAGATGAAGAGTTGGCATTTGTTCATCACCTCGCCAAAACGAAATACGCCACAGATGATTGGAATTACAAGCGTTAAGACGAAGGACTCTTCTTGTTTTTTAATGGGCGATGGTGTAGAATTGTTATGATTATTAAGTAAAGGTGCATTTTGGAGGGGTTTTATGACTACACCTAGTATGGAAGATTATATTGAACAAATTTATATGCTGATAGAAGAAAAAGGATATGCAAGAGTATCTGATATTGCAGAAGCCCTCGCTGTCCATCCCTCCTCTGTAACAAAAATGGTTCAGAAGCTAGATAAAGATGAATACCTCATTTATGAGAAATATCGTGGTCTAATTTTAACCCCGAAAGGCAAAAAAATTGGAAAACGTCTCGTATACAGACATGAACTGCTAGAGCAATTTTTAAGAATCATTGGTGTAGATGAAGAGAAAATTTATGATGATGTAGAAGGTATTGAGCATCATCTCAGCTGGAACAGCATTGACCGCATCGGCGACCTCGTCCAATTCTTTGAAGAAAACGATGAGCGATCCGTTCAGCTGAAAGCGATTCAAAAGAAAAACGAACAAACAAATCAAGAATCTTAAGAAAAAGGACACCCTTAGCATGGGTGTCCTTTTTGAATATAGTTCTAATGAAAGGCAAATGCTCCTACACTATTAATAGTGTGACAGAAAAGGGGGCTCCTTGATGAAGATAGATGGTGTGTTCTCAGGTGGAGGCATTAAGGGTGCAGCACTTGCAGGCGCCTATGAAGCGCTTGAAGCAAGAGGGTTTCAATTTGTCCGTCTCGCTGGAACAAGTGCGGGAGCGATCATTGCTTCACTCATCGCAGCGGGTTTTACGAGTCAGGAGATTCGGGAGCTGTTAGACGAAATGGATGAGCATCAATTGCTTGACCGAAGGTGTCAATTCATCCCGTTTAAAATGCTCAGGTGGGTGTCTATTTATTGGCGTCTTGGCCTTTACAAAGGTGACCGTCTAGAAAAATGGCTGACAGACGTGTTAAAACGAAAAGGCGTCACCGTATTTGGGGATCTGAAAAAAGATACGCTCAAAATCGTCGCTTCTGATTTAACAAATGGCAAAATCCTCGTCCTTCCAGATGACCTTCCTTCCTATGGGTTAAATCCAGAACGGTTTTCTGTTGCCAGATCCATTCGGATGAGCTGCAGTTTGCCGTATTTTTTCGAACCTGTCAAACTGAGGTCTTCAAAAGGAATTTGTACCATCGTGGATGGCGGCGTGCTCAGCAACTTTCCGATTTGGCTTTTTGCTGAAGAGAAAAAAAGACCGTTTGTCGGTGTCACATTAACCCCAAACGAAAAAGAACGCCCTCAACATTCCATCCGCAATGCGTTTGAACTGTTTGGCGCTCTATTTGAAACGATGCGTGGTGCTCATGACGAAAGACATATTGCCACAAAACACGAACGTCATATTATTTTTATCCCTGTAGAACACGTCATTGCCACTGATTTTCATCTCATGACAGAAAAGAAAAAGGCGCTCGTCGATCTAGGCAGACAGAAGGCCGAGCAATTTTTAAAGAGCTGGACATTTTAAAATAAGGCGCGATTTTTCTTTTTGTTTTTCTTGCCTTCAATGACTGTCAAATGTGTTTGGCTTTTCTTTTTGAGAAGGACGGGCTTAGACTTGTGGTCAGTCGGCACGCTTCGCAAATGAGTGACCCGGTTTTTCATCTGGCTTTTCGTTTTTGGTTTAGGCTGCTGGTAGCGACGTTTTGATTGTTTGACTGCTTTACGATAAAGATTTCCTTCTGTTCCAGTTCTTCGATTCATCAGCCATCTAAATAAGAAAAATAGAACCGCTCCAATGATCACAACTGATAGCAGCATCGTAAAGAGTCTGCCTGGATTCGTTGTGAGTAAATACACAAATCCCAAAACACCTAAAGCGAAAATAATGGTAAAAGCAGGATGTACTCGGCGATTCATAACTGTCCACCTCCGAAAGAATTTACCGGATTTATAAACTAGATCACTTGATGAGCAGAATCTGATGCTTGTTTCGCAGATGCTTCCTCTAAACGAAGAAGTTCATTAAAACTTGCAATGGCTACCTCGACTTGATCATCAGAGGGTTCTTTTGTTGTGAGCAATTGCAGCCAAAGGCCAGGATAGCCAAGCACTTTAAGCACTGGCACGTCACGGAGTTTGTTTGTGAGCTGAAGCACTTCAAATGAAATGCCCAGAACAACCGGAATAAGCGCCAAGCGATTCAGAACTCTCACCCACAAAGGATCTGTCGGTACGAGTAAATAGACGAACATGCCGACAATGACAGTGAATAAAATAAAGCTGCTGCCGCATCGATAATGCAGGCGAGATTGGCTTTGGACATTTTCCACTGTGATGTCAAGATTCTGTTCATAGCAGTTTATGACTTTATGTTCTGCCCCATGATATTGAAATACCCTTTTAATTAAAGGGGTCATGGAAATAAAGTAAATATAGCCTAATAACAGGATCAATTTAAAGAATGTTTCCACTGCAATTTGTGCGAAGTTTCCAGAAAACACCGGACGCACAAGTTCGGCTAAAAAGACAGGCACTAAAGTAAAGACAAATTTACTAAAAAGAAGAGAGAGAACTCCGATCACAGCAATGCCAAAGATCATTGATAATTTCGAGCTTTTTTGTTCTTTTTCAAGAGAATGATCTTCAGAAGGATCTAAGTCATAGCGCTCGCTGGAGAAGTTTAAGTGCTTACTGCCGTTTGCGCTTGCTTCAACAAGTGCAGCAACACCCCTGACAAAAGGGATTTTCTTAAGAAAGGCGGTTCGTTTATTGGAGGTCCGGGGAAGCTTTAAAAACTCAATCGACTCATCCTTACGCCGAATCGCTGTCACATAGTTCATTTTACCTCCGAACATGACACCTTCCACAACTGCCTGCCCTCCATATGCTGGAGGTTTTGTTTGATTGGACATATTTCATCAACCTGCCTGTTTCCTGTAATTTACATGCATTTCCTTATACCTTTATTGTACAGGAAAAGAGGGGAAATCACTAGCTCACAGGTCGATTATCTACTAGAATTCTATCTACCTCTTTTTAGCCAGTATACCCTGTTATAAAAATTTTACACTCTCGCACGGAAATCCTTTTTTTTCATGACATTTTGGACATACTACTTGCTGGAGGTGTTCATATGAAACGTGATGAAAAGAAAAACCAAGAAGAAAAAAATCAATCAGTACAAACGTCTTCAATGGTGGCAAGGGCAGCAGCTACAGGTTTTGTCGGCGGAGTTTTTTGGGGCTTTATCGGATTTCTGACCCATATGTTTCATTTTTCAGAGGTGAGTCCAAATATGCTGTTGCAGCCATTTGTGCTTGGTGAATGGAAAAAAGGCGGACTTGGTACATTTATGAGTATTGTACTTTTAGGGATTTTATCTATTGGAGCAGCCTTTATTTATTATGGACTGCTCAAACGAATCAAAGGTTTTTGGATGGGACTGATTTATGGCGCAATTTTGTGGCTGCTTGTTTTTTATGTATTTAATCCTATATTCCCCGATGTGAAGCAAGTGCAAGATTTGCAGCAAAGCACCATTGTGACGACATTTTGCCTATATATTTTATATGGCATGTTTGTCGGGTACAGTATTTCATTTGAATATAATGAATTAACGAGTCAGAAGCTTGCAAGGGCACTCGGGAAAAAGACAGAATAAAGTGTAAATCCACCTTTCATATGATAAAATTATTTTTGGAAACGAAAGGTTTCTAAGGAAAAAGAAACAGACATCGATATAGAGTGAATTAGGGTGAAGGAGTGGTCATATGCCTCATTTTCTAGTGCTGAATGGGCCCAACTTAAATAGGCTCGGCAAGAGAGAGCCAGGAGTTTATGGAAGTAAAACACTAACAGATTTAGAAACGGATTTGTTTCAGTTTGCAGAAAGAGCAAATATTCAATTAACGTTCTTTCAATCGAATCACGAGGGAGATCTGGTCGATGCGCTCCATGAAGCAGAAGATCAGTACGATGGCGTCGTGTTTAACCCGGGTGCTTTTACCCACTATAGCTATGCACTGAGAGATGCCATTGCAAGTATTACGTTACCTGTCATCGAAGTACATATCACAAATGTTCATAAGAGAGAGGAATTCCGCCATCATTCGGTTCTTGCTCCAGTATGCCAAGGTCAAATCGTTGGACTTGGTTTAGAAGGATATAAATTGGCGATTCGTTATTTAGTCAGTGAAGGGGGAGCAGTATCATGAAACTTGAAAAACTAAGAAAACTTTTAGCCGAATTAGACATAGATGGTTTAGTGATTACGAGCAGCTTTAATTTACATTATATGACGAGTTTTACTGGATCAGCCGGTCTTGCCATCGTTTCAAAGGATCGAGCCGCCTTTATTACGGATTTTCGTTACACGGAGCAAGCCAAGGATCAAGTAAAGGGCTATGACATCATTGAACATAAAGGAAACATTGTGGAAACTGCTGTCCAAACGGCAAACGAATTTGGGGTGAAACGTCTTGGTTTTGAACAAAACCATATGACATTTGCCACCTACCAGCAGTACTCGGGAAAAGCAAGCGGTATCGAGCTTGTTCCAGTCTCGGAATCAGTTGAAAAGTTGCGCTTGATTAAGTCTAATGAAGAGATTAAGATATTAGAGGAAGCTGCGAAGATTGCAGATCATGCCTTTGATCATATTCTCACGTACATCAAGCCGGGCCTGACAGAAATTGCAGTCATGAACGAGCTTGAATTTTTCATGAGAAAAGAAGGGGCAGAAGGATCTTCATTCGATATGATTGTTGCCTCTGGCGTTCGTTCAAGCCTGCCACACGGGAGAGCGAGCGAAAAGGTGATTGAATCTGGCGACTTGGTGACACTGGATTTCGGTGCCTATTATAAAGGCTATTGTTCAGACATGACAAGAACTATTGCTGTAGGAACACCAAGCGACAAATTAAAGGAAATTTATCATATCGTATTAGAAGCAGAAAACGCTGGTGTGGATAAAATCAAGCCAGGCTTAACAGGAAAAGAAGCTGATCGCATCACACGAGACATCATTGAAAAGTATGGCTACGGTCAATACTTCGGGCATTCGACTGGACATGGGCTTGGTATGGAAGTACATGAAGCACCTGGCCTTTCCTCACGCTCAGATGTCGTGTTAGAAGAGGGAATGGTTGTGACAGTTGAACCAGGCATTTACTTGCCGGATGTCGGCGGCGTGAGAATTGAGGATGATATTGTCCTGACAGCTGACGGCAATAAACGATTGACCCACTCACCGAAAGAACTTATCATATTATGATGGTGAAATGTAGGAGGATGACAAAATGATTTCAGTAAACGATTTTCGTACAGGCCTGACAATTGAAGTGGACGGCGGTATTTGGCGTGTAGTGGATTTCCAACACGTAAAACCAGGAAAAGGCGCAGCGTTTGTCCGTTCGAAACTGCGTAACCTGCGTACAGGTGCGATTCAAGAGAAAACATTCCGTGCAGGTGAAAAAGTAGCGAAAGCGCAAATTGAAACAAAAACAATGCAATATTTATATGCAAATGGCGATCAGCATGTATTCATGGATACAAGTTCATACGAACAACTTGAACTAAGCGAAGCGCAAATCAAAGATGAGCTGAAATATTTGCTTGAAAATATGTCGGTTCAAATCGTCATGTACGGTGATGAAACACTTGGAGTAGAACTTCCAAACACTGTAGAACTAGAAGTAATAGAAACAGAGCCTGGTATTAAAGGCGATACAACATCAGGTGGATCAAAACCTGCAAAAACAGAAACTGGTTTAATCGTGAACGTTCCTTTCTTTGTGAACCAAGGTGATAAACTAGTGATCAATACATCTGACGGTTCATACGTTTCAAGAGCGTAATGAACGGAGAGAGACTGTAAACCTCGTGTTTACAGTCTCAGCGTGTAGGCAAACCCTCGCATTCGCCCGCAGTCCTGCGCGCTGGGGCTCACGAATGTCAAATTCGCTCCAGTGCTCGTTCTTCCTAGACTGCAAAGGTTTTCTATCACGCTGAAAAGAAGACAAAGGGCTAATGAAGTTCATTTTAGCCCTTTGTCAACTATCTGAGACTGTAAACCTCGTGTTTACAGTCTTTTTTTATTTGGAAAAATAGGACGCCTCGTTATGACACCCCTTACTCTATTCTCTCATCCATCTCTCTTCCTTTTGAAAAACAAGACTACTTCTAGCTAGTGAAGCATATAGTGTAAAAAAAGCTGGAGGTTCTATATGAAACAATTTCTCCCGGGTATACACCCATCAGTTGCTGCCATGGCTGGGATGAGGTTTTTATCTGCCGCGATTGAACTGACGGCCGCCATCCTCATTTTAGTGACAAATGATGTGCGTAAAGCGGTTGTCATCAATAGTATATTAGCGATTATCGGGCCGCTCATTTTTATTATCACGATGACGATTGGAATCTATCAAATTGCAGGGCAGTTATCCTATGCGAAGCTTGTGTTTATTTTCATTGGTGTCGTATTTATTCTTGTTGGAATTTATAAGTGAAATGGCTTGGCATAATTAACGGCATGCATCATACATTTTAGAGAAGAAAAAAAGGAGGGGAATTCGTTGCGGAGTTTGTTGGATATTCTCCCGCACTCAATTGGACAAGAACTCAGCATGTTAAAAGAAGCAGAGTGGGCGCAAATAGAAGAAATCCGCATTCGCACCGATCGCCCAATTGAGCTGATGCAAGGAGGAAAACCCCGCTTTCTTTCCTATTATACAACAGGTGAAGATGCGGCTCAGCTATTAGGCAGGCTCAGTAATTACAGCATGTACACACTTGAGGAAGAGTTAAAACAGGGCTATATCACCATATCTGGCGGACATCGGGTTGGGCTTGCTGGAAAGGTCATCGTCGAAAATGGATTCGTCAAAGGCTTAAGAGATATTTCTTCATTTAATATTCGCATCGCAAAAGAGAAGATCGGAATTGCTTTGCCGTTTCTCCCTTATTTATATGAAAAACATTGGTGTAACACACTGATTATAGGTTCGCCGCAAACCGGGAAAACGACATTGCTGCGTGATCTAGCACGTCTTGTCAGTACAGGAACAACAGCCATTTCTCCTAGAAAAACAGGGATTATAGATGAACGATCTGAAATCGCAGGTTGTATAAGAGGAGTGCCGCAGCATTCTTTTGGACACCGGATTGATGTACTTGATGCGTGCCCAAAGGCTGAAGGGTTAATGATGATGATCAGGTCCATGAGCCCAGAAGTCATCATTGTCGATGAAATCGGAAAAAGTGAAGATGTACAGGCACTGCTAGAAGCAATCCATGCTGGAGTCACCATTATCGTCTCAGCTCATGGGTATTCTCTTGAAGACTTATCTAAACGGCCATCATTTGAACCGTTATGGCAGCTTCGTGTGTTTGATCGATATGTGGAATTAAATAGAGAAAAGGGGCCTGGCACGATCGGACGGATATTTGACCAAGAGGGACAAGAGCTGAAGAGGAGGCGGGGAGTGGACGTATGTTAAAGCTTATTGGTGCTATTTTCATTGTTGCGGCTACGACATGGGGAGGATTCGAGTTTGCGAAGCGGTACAGTGATCGGCCAAAGCAAATCCGCCAGCTCCGGTTTGCACTCCAATCTCTTGAAGCTGAAATTATGTATGGTCAAACACCTTTAGCTAGAGCCGCTGACCAAATTGCGTCCCAAGTAGGACCACCTGTGAATCGGCTATTTGAACAATTTGCAGAAAAACTCAACGTCGGAACCTTTTCTGCGAGGCATGCATGGAATGAAAGTCTAGAGGATGTATGGAAAAAAACCGTATTAAAAAAAGGCGAATATGAGGCGCTGAAGCACTTTGGAGAAACCCTTGGTCAGCATGATGTGACGGCTCAGCAAAAATATATCAAGCTAGCTTTAGGCCATTTGGAATCAGAGGAAAAAGAAGCTGAAGTTGCCCAAGCGAAAAATGAAAAAATGGTGAGAAGTCTTGGTTTTCTAAGTGGGTTACTACTGATTCTGTTATTGATGTGAGAAGAAGGGAGTCGAGAGCATGGGCGTTGATGTAAACGTCATTTTCCAAATTGCGGGAGTGGGTATCGTTGTGGCTTTTCTCCATACGATTTTAGATCAAATGGGGAAAAAAGAGTACGCACAGTGGGTGACACTGCTTGGATTTATCTACATTTTATTTATGGTTGCTACCATTGTGGATGATTTGTTTAAGAAGATTAAAGCCGTATTTCTATTTCAAGGATAGGGGAGGGCTTACAAATCGAAATCATTCAAATTGTTGGACTTGGTTTAATCGCTACTTTTCTAGCATTAATTGTCAAAGAACAAAAGCCAACCTTCGCCTTTATGCTTATTGTGTTTACTGGGTGTGTCATTTTCCTTTATCTAATCGATCAAATCTATGCCATTATCTCCATGATTGAAAAAATTGCAGCAAGCGCAGGCGTCAATATGAAATACGTTGAAACCATTTTGAAAATCATTGGCATTGCCTATATTGCAGAATTTGGTGCCCAGCTCACAAAGGATGCGGGACAAGGCGCCATCGCTTCAAAAATAGAGCTTGGCGGCAAGATTCTTATTTTGGTCATGGCGGTACCGATTTTAACGGTCATCATTGAGACGATCCTAGGTATGATCCCGTCCATGACTTGATGGAAAAGAGGTGATGATGATGAAACGGGTGACAGCTGTGCTAGGGTTTATGATGTTCTTTTGGATGATCGTTCCGTATGCAGGTGCAGAAGAAAGTGTGCCTTTATCAAGTGAAGAACCGGTCGCAGAAGAAGTTGCGGGTGGACAGGCTGATGCCTTAGAGCTTCATTCTATCAGTGACTTTTGGGAAACGATATTGGACGAGTATGGCGGATTTCTGCCTGAAAGCCAAAAAGGTACAGTGAAGGAAATGATCGATGGCGATAAAGAGCTATCTCCCCAAACGTGGCTGAAGGCTTTTGTTCATTATCTGTTTCATGAGCTGATTGCCAATGGAAAGCTCTTAGGCACACTTATATTACTCACCATCTTTTGTTCGCTTTTGCAGCTTTTGCAAAATGCGTTTGAACAAAGCACTGTTAGTAAAGTTGCATACGCTCTTGTTTATATGGTGCTTATCATTATTGCATTAAACAGTTTTCATGTTGCGATCTCTTATGCAACAGAAGCCATTCAAACGATGACTAGTTTTATTCTTGCTCTTATTCCTCTTTTATTAGCACTTATTGCCTCATCAGGCGGGCTTGTCTCAGCCGGATTCTTTCATCCTGTGATTTTGTTTTTAATGAACACGAGCGGTGTTTTTATTCAATATGTCGTTCTTCCGCTCATCTTTTTATCAGCGATCTTGAGCATCGTCAGTACATTGACCGAACAATACAAAGTGACCCAGCTTGCCCAGCTGTTAAGAAATGTCGCCATTGGCGGGCTCGCTGTTTTTTTAACTGTATTCCTCGGCGTCATTTCTGTACAGGGGGCATCTGCTGCTATCACGGATGGAATCGCTCTTCGCACAGCCAAGTTTATTACCGGAAATTTCATCCCTGTCCTTGGCAGAATGTTTACTGATGCGACAGATACCGTTATCAGCGCCTCTGTGCTGCTGAAAAATACGGTTGGCCTTGTAGGCGTCGCCATTTTGATTTCAATTGCGGCTTTCCCAGCGATTAAAGTGCTGTCGCTCGCTCTGATTTATAAACTGGCCGCTGCGATTCTTCAGCCTTTAGGGGGCGGGCCGATTATAAGCTGCCTTGATGTCATTTCAAAAAGTGTTCTTTATATATTTGCTGCATTAGCTGTTGTATCGCTTATGTTCTTTTTAAGCATTACCGTTATCATCACAGCTGGCAACCTCACCATGATGATGAAGTAAGGAGGGGACACCATTTGAGTTTTCTCACAGAATGGATCACAAGTATTATTCTGTTTATTTTATTTGCGATTGTGATTGATCTTTTGCTTCCCAATTCAAGCATGCAGAAGTATGCAAAAATGGTCGTCAGCTTATTGTTGATTGTGGTGATGCTCAATCCGATCTTTGCGTTATTCCGGGCAGATCCGGACCAAATTTTCTCAGAAATCATGAAAGGGAAGGACCAAGCGCAATCAGAAGAAATAAAAAATCAGGTGAATTTAGAAAAAAAAGAAATACAAGCTTCACAGCGTGCATATATTTTAAAGCAAATGGCTGTCCAACTAGAAAAAAGCGCAAAGGAGCCACTGGAGAAGGAGAGCTATGAAATGAAACACGTAGAAGTGTTGGCAGATGAGGAGCACCTTGATCAGAATATGGAGGCAGATCAATTTCGCATCAAAGCAGTCCTTGTCCCGCTCACAGGTGATGCTGTAGAAACGGTGGCAAAGGTCGACATTGATCTCTCCAGGCAAAAGGAGGAAAGCGCCGAGACGTCAGCAAAAGAGATGGCGAGGGTGAAAGAGACGCTTGCAGATGTTTGGAATACACGGCCTGAACACATTGCGCTCAACATTGAGGGAGGTGACGCAGCAGATCATGAATAACAAAGACTGGAGACAAAAACTGAAATCAATGTTCCAAGCACCTGAAAAAGGTGAAGGGAAACCAAAATTAACGAAGCACCATTACTTACTGCTTGTCTTCATCATCGGCGTGTCATTCATGTTAGTCAGTCAAATTTTGTCACCGCCATCAAGCAAACAAGAGGCTGCTGTTCCTGCGTCTAAAAAAACATCCTCAGAAGAGCAGGCGGTGTTCAAACCATCCTCTTCAGGTAAGTCAAACAACTCGATAGAGGATGTTGAACAAGAATACGAAAATCAGCTGAAAGAGATTTTAGAAACGATCATTGGTGTTGAGGATGTTTCTATCGTAGTAAATGTAGACGCAACTTCTTTAAAAGTGTTTGAAAAAAACAAATCCAATAAAAGCACTACGACCGAGGAAACAGACAAAGAAGGCGGCGTGCGAAGTGTCACGGATCAAACAAAAGAAGAAGAAATTGTCATTATTAAAAATGGCAATGAAGAAACACCTGTTGTTGTCCAAACGAAAAAGCCAGACATTCGAGGTGTCCTCGTTGTTGCTCAAGGAGTAGACAACGTTCAAATAAAGAAAACCATCATTGAAGCGGTTACACGAGTGCTTGATGTACCGAGCCATAGAGTGGCTGTTGCCCCTAAAAAAATCAAGGAGGATTCGGAATGATGTTAAAAAAACAAACGGTTTGGCTATTAACGATGCTAAGTTTAGTTGTCGTATTAAGTGTGTACTATATCATGTCCCCACAAGGTGAGAATGCTGTGACAGTAGAAGATACAAAATCAAAAGGAATGGAAGAGAAAAAGGCTGAGCCAGAAAAAGGGACTGATAAAGGAACCGAAAAGAACGCAGAAGAGAAGTCAACTGACAAAGAAACCAATGCGAAACAAGAAGATGTTGAAACAAGTGGAGAAGAAGGAAAGGCTGTATCAGAGCAGACCGACGATGAACTTTTCACAACCTACAGACTTGAACTGGAAGATAAGCGCAGCAAGCAGCGTGAAGAGTATAACGAAATCGTGTCTAGCGATGATGCAACAGCGCAAGAAAAAAGTGAAGCTTATGATCAAATGACAGCGCTTAGTGAGGCAGAAGGAACAGAGCGCCAGCTGGAGACATTAATTAAAACAAAAGGATATAAAGATGCGCTCGTCAGTGCAGAAGGAGATAAAGTGAACATCACGGTTCGTTCTGATAAAAAATCAAAGTCCCAAGCAGCAGATATTATTGATTTGGTCACAAAAGAAATGAGAGGGCTCGATAACGTAGCCGTCACTTTTGAGCCATCGAATCAATAAAAAATGCACAAGCGCCCTTTTCTGAAAAGGGCGTTTTTTCATGCGGGTTGACGCCCTTTTTCAGGTGCTTGCGCGAGGTGTCTCATCACATTAATAGTTGAATTCAACGAAATCCTCCTGTAAGATGGTTATAGTATGTACTTTTAGTACTAGCCTATAAAAAAAGATAAATCCATACATAGGGGTGCAAATCCATGTTAAAAATTGAAGAGATTCATGAACTAATTAAATTAATTGACGAATCAACAATTGATGAATTTACGTACGAAAATGAAGGTGCAAAAATCAAGTTAAAGAAAAATAAAGAAGTCGTTCAGCAAGTTGCGGCACAAGCACCAGTGGCTCCTGTCCAAGCAGCTCCAGCTCAACAAGCTCCTAAAGCACAAGCTCCAGCTCAGACCGAAGCCCCTGCACAAGAGGGAGCCGCGTCTGAAAACCTGCATAAAATCACATCCCCAATGGTTGGCACATTTTACGCTTCTTCTTCACCAGAAGCAGATCCATATGTGACAACAGGTTCTAAAGTGAAGGAAAACTCAGTTGTATGTATCGTTGAAGCGATGAAACTGTTTAATGAAATCGAAGCAGAAGTAAAAGGCGAAATCGTCGAAGTATTAGCTGAAAACGGTCAGCTTGTAGAATTCGGACAACCCCTCTTTCTAGTGAAAGCAGAGTAAGGAGTACGATCATGATTAAAAAGCTATTAATTGCAAACAGAGGAGAAATCGCAGTTAGAATCATCCGTGCTTGTAAAGAGCTTGGAATTGAAACAGTTGCGGTATTTTCTGAAGCAGATCGTGATGCGCTGCATGTTCAAATGGCTGATGAAGCATATTGCATCGGACCGACTGCTTCAAAAGATAGTTATTTAAATGTGACAAATATTGTCAGCGTGGCAAAACTAACAGGTACAGATGCCATCCATCCAGGATATGGTTTCCTTGCTGAAAATGCAGACTTTGCAGAGCTTTGCGAGGAATGTAATGTCATCTTTGTTGGACCAACTGCGTCAGCAATTTCCAAAATGGGAACGAAAGATGTGGCAAGAGAAACAATGAAGCAAGCTGGAGTTCCAATTGTCCCTGGTTCTCAAGGAATTGTAAAAGATCTTGATGATGCTGTTTCAACAGCAGCTGGTATTGGGTATCCTGTCATTATTAAAGCAACTGCAGGCGGCGGTGGTAAAGGTATCCGTGTGGCTCGCACAGAAGAAGAGCTCATTAACGGTGTCACCATCACGCAGCAGGAAGCAGCACAAAACTTCGGGAACCCAGGTGTCTATTTGGAGAAATTCATTGAAGACTTTAGACACGTTGAAATTCAAGTCCTTGCTGATCAGCATGGGAATACCATTCACTTAGGTGAACGTGATTGTTCTATCCAAAGAAGAATGCAAAAGCTACTGGAAGAAACGCCATCACCTGCACTAAATGCAGATATTCGTGAGCAAATGGGTGAAGCTGCCGTAAAAGCAGCCGAAGCTGTTGAATACACAGGTGCCGGAACGGTTGAATTCATTTACGATTATAATGAAGAGAAGTTTTACTTCATGGAAATGAATACACGTATCCAAGTAGAGCATCCTGTAACGGAAATGGTCACTGGTGTTGATTTGATCAAAGAACAGATCAAAGTAGCTTCAGGTGAAAAGCTTTCCCTTACGCAAGAGGATGTCGTATACGAAGGCTGGGCGATTGAATGTCGTATTAATGCAGAGAACCCTGAGAAAAATTTCATGCCTTCTGCTGGTGAAATTAAAATGTACCTTCCGCCAGGCGGTTTAGGAGTACGTGTTGATTCTGCCGCTTATCCTGGTTATGTGATTCCGCCATATTACGATAGTATGATTGCGAAAGTGATCACATATGGTAAAACGAGAGAAGAAGCAATTGCAAGAATGAAACGTGCGCTTCAAGAATTCGTCATTGAAGGAGTCTACACAACGATTCCATTCCACCTCAGATTACTAGAGCACGAAACATTTGTGAGCGGTAATTTTAATACGAAGTTTTTAGAAACATATCAAATTATGAAATAATAACAGCTTTCGGAGGTGAATGATCGTGTCAGAAAACAATTTGCTTGAAATGAACCTTGATGAAGATCAATTGGGAAAAGTGCAAATTGCGCCAGAAGTGATTGAAGTCATTGCTGGGATCGCTGCATCAGAGGTCGAAGGAATTGCGGAAATGCGCGGCAACTTCGCTGCTGATGTGGCAGAACGCTTTGGGAAGAAAAATCACCGTAAAGGTGTGAAAGTAGATGTCTCTGATGAAGGCATCACAATTGATGTGTATTGTGTGGTTGAATTTGGCCTATCCATTCCAAAGGTATCCACTGCTGTTCAAGAAAATATCCGTCAAACCCTTTTAAACATGACGGCCTTAACGATTAATGAAATCAACATTCATGTCGTCGGCATTCAATTTGATACAAAAACAGCTGAAGCTGAAGTTGATCAAGAAATGTAAAAAGGGTTGAAGTGAAACCAAGGAGGCATTGCCTCTTTGGTTTTTTAAAGCCCATTTTTGGGAAAATTCCACATGATGATTACGTCACGCATGGAGTGATTCGTTTTTCGTCACAGCTCGCATGGATCTTGGTGCGACTGCGGTCAAAATATGTTATGATCTCTGTATGGCTTAACGACAAGCGGATAAAGTGGTTAAAGGAGTAAATAATGAAAAGAAGAACTGCAAGAGAAAAGGCGCTACAAACATTATTTCAAATTGATGTCAGCAATATTGATCCGAAAGAGGCCATTACACATGCGCTGGATGAACAAGAATCAGATCCTTTTTTCGAGGAACTGGTTTTCGGTGTGCTCGAACAAAAGGACAAGCTCGATGACATGATTTCACAGCATCTTGTGAATTGGAAACTTGATCGTATTGCGAACGTAGACAGAGCCATTTTAAGGCTGTCTGTGTACGAAATGGTATATCAAGAAGATATCCCGGTGAGTGTTTCAATGAATGAAGCCATTGAACTGGCTAAATTGTTCGGTGACGATAAGGCGCCGAAATTTGTAAATGGTGTACTTTCAAACATTAAAAACGACCTAAAGCAGCAATAGGAGGATTCGACATGACAGCAACAATCATCGATGGGAAAGAAACAGCAAAAGAAAAGCGTGAACAATTAGCAAAAGAAGTAGAAGAGCTAAAACAAAAAGGAGTCACACCTGGTCTTGCCGTTATTCTAATCGGTGATGATCCGGCTTCACTTTCTTACGTACGCGGGAAGAAAAAAGCAGCAGAAGCCATGGGCATGCATTTCCAGCTTGATCATTTAGATGCTTCTTTAACAGAAGAGGAATTGCTAAAGATGATTGATCAGTACAATGCGAATGATCAATTCCACGGAATTCTTGTTCAGCTTCCACTGCCAAAACATATTTCTGAAAAAGCCGTCATTGAACGAATTTCACCAGAGAAAGACGTAGATGGTTTTCATCCGCTGAATATCGGGAAAATGCTACTTGGGGAAGACACATTCCTCCCTTGCACACCAGCAGGTATTGTTGAATTATTGAACAAAACAGGTGTGGATCTCTCTGGCAAAGAAGTGGTTGTTGTAGGACGAAGCAATATCGTCGGCAAACCAGTTGGACAATTGCTACTAAACGAAAATGCAACCGTCACCTACTGTCATTCAAGAACGGCGAACATTTCAGAACATACGTTAAAAGCGGACATTTTAGTTGTTGCCGTCGGTCGAGCAAACTTTATTAAAGCTGACCAAATCAAAGAAGGCGCTATTGTCATTGATGTAGGAGTCAATCGTCTAGAAACAGGGAAACTTGTAGGGGACGTTGACTTTGAAGCAGCAAAAGAAAAAGCTTCTTACATCACACCAGTCCCTGGCGGAGTGGGTCCAATGACAATTACGATGCTTGCACACAATACGGTTAAATCAGCAAAACGTACATTATCATAAGCTTGATCCATTCATCCACCTGCGTGCTGCCGGTGGATGAATGTGCGTTTTTGAAGAGGAGGAATACGTCATGAGTGAAAAAGCCTTTGTGACGGTCACAGCCCTTACAAAATACATAAAAAGAAAATTTGATGTTGACCCTCATTTAGAAGATATTTGGATCAAAGGTGAGTTATCAAATGTGAAGATTCATTCAAGAGGTCATGTTTATTTCACCTTAAAGGACGAAAATGCACGTATGCAAGCTGTTATGTTCCAGCGCTCCGCGTCCAAGCTACCTTTTTCACCAAAGAGCGGAATGAAAGTGTTCGTACGTGGCGGAATTCAAGTCTACGAACCGAGCGGAAGCTATCAATTATATGCAAAAGAAATGCAGCCTGATGGTGTTGGTGCTCTTCATCTTGCCTATGAAGAGCTGAAGAAGAAACTAGCAAGTGAAGGCTTATTTGATGAGCGCTATAAAAAAACAATTCCTGAATATCCAGAGGTTGTTGGTGTCATTACATCCCCAACAGGAGCAGCTGTTCGAGATGTCATTACCACAATCAATCGGCGCTATCAGCAGGCCAAGATCATTGTGCTTCCGGCATTAGTCCAAGGAGAAAATGCTCCGCGTTCGATTGTGGAACGGATTAAAGAAGCCAATGAAAAACAGCTTTGTGATGTCTTGATTGTCGGGAGAGGCGGAGGATCGATTGAAGAACTTTGGGCCTTTAATGAAGAAGCAGTCGCAAGAGCGATCTTCGCATCAGACATTCCAATCATTTCTGCCGTTGGGCACGAAACAGACTTTACCATTAGTGATTTCACTGCAGACATGAGAGCACCCACACCAACAGGAGCAGCAGAACTAGCTGTTCCAAGCACCGCTGATTTAATTGAACGAATCAAATCAATCGACATTCGGTTAACAAGAGCGGTAAAAAATCGAACGACACAAGCAAAAGACCGTCTTGTGGCACTTCAATCCTCCTATGCTTTCCGTTTTCCAAAACGATTACAAGAGCAAAAAGAGCAGCAATTCGATATGGTATTTGATCGTTTTCAAAAACAGCTGACAAGACAAATGGAACAAAAACGCAGTCAACTTGACCGCCAAACATATAGACTGAAGCCGCTTCATCCAAAAGAGCAGCTACTTCAGGCGAAAAAACGTCACGCCAATGAAACAGAACAGCTCGTTCGGAGCATGAATGTGCAAATGAAAACAATTCATTCGCAGTTCCAATCGGTTCTTGGTAAACTAAATGCATTAAATCCGCTTCAAGTCATGGAAAGAGGCTATAGTTTAGCCTATAAAGAAGATGAGCTCATTAAAAGTGTGAATCAAGTAGAAACGAAGGATCAACTGACGATTACAATGAAGGATGGACGTCTGATTTGTGAGGTTATTGAGAAGGAGGGCAATCATCATGACAGAATCAAATAAACAAAAAGAAGAACAAATGACATTTGAAGAGGCCATGAAAGGACTTGAAGAGATTGTGGGAAAGCTCGAAGAAGGCGATGTACCGCTTGAACAAGCCATCCACTATTTCCAAGAGGGTATGACACTCTCAAAACTTTGCCATGAAAAATTACAGCATGTTGAAAAGCAAATGGATTTCATTTTAAAAGAGGACGGTGAACTAGCTCCTTTTTCAGTGAAGGAGGCAGATGCTGGTGACAAGTAACTTAAACGAATTTTTAACAACACGAAAACAAGCAATTGAAGATTATTTATTTACATATGTGCAGGAATTGTCTATTCCAGAAGAGCTGAAATCTTCTATGCTTTATTCTCTGAAAGCTGGCGGGAAAAGACTGCGTCCTGTGCTTGTTCTTGCTCTTTTAAATGCGTATGGAAAAAGGGAAGAAGACGGTATACCAGTAGGCTGCGCAGTGGAAATGATTCATACGTATTCCTTGATACATGATGATCTTCCTTGTATGGACGATGATGATCTGCGCAGAGGAAAGCCGACCAACCATAAAGTATACGGCGAGGCAACAGCCGTTCTTGCAGGTGATGCGCTGCTTACTGAAAGCTTCCGTCTGATTACATCGCAATTATCTGACGATGTACCTGCTGATCAAAAGCTTAGAATCATCGATGAACTTGTTACATCAGCAGGTGCACTCGGAATGGTTGGCGGGCAATTTGATGATATGGAAGCAGAACAGAAACAAATTCCTCTTTCTGAACTAGAATCGATTCATGCGCGCAAAACAGGAAAGCTACTCACCTTTAGTGTGGTTGCTGGTGCGATACTGGCAGGTGCACCTGATGATGAGATCGAAAAGCTGAGAGAATTCAGCTATCATATTGGTATTGCTTTTCAAATCCGTGATGATATTTTAGATCTTGAAGGCAGCGAAGAGAAAATAGGAAAGCGGATCGGCTCCGATACAGCAAATGAAAAGTCGACATATCCTTCTTTATTAACGCTTTCAGGAGCAAAAGAAAAGCTGGATGAACATATCACTCGTGCGAAAGATATTGTCTCAAATCTTGAGTTAGAGCAAAACTTGCTGCATGATTTATGCGATCTGATTGCCTCAAGAGATCACTAAAAACAGCCTAGATTTGAGGGTCCTCGAGCAATTGTGGTAAACTGTAAACAGTTTATCATGATGAGACAACTCTTATTCCTGAATTGGTTTTCATAGGAATAAGGCATTATATATGTAGATAGAAATTTTGTTGAAAGCGAGTTGATCCTGATTGGATCTTTTATCAATAAAAAATCCAACGTTTCTAAAAGGAATGTCAAATGCAGAATTAGAGGAGCTTAGTGCGGACATTCGCACGTTTTTAATTGAGTCGTTAGCGAACTCTGGTGGGCACATTGGTCCAAACCTTGGTGTCGTTGAACTTACTGTTGCACTTCACAAAGTATTTGACAGCCCGAAAGACAAATTTCTTTGGGATGTTGGACATCAGTCTTACGTTCACAAGCTGTTAACTGGAAGAGGCGCCGAGTTTGATACACTTCGTCAATATAAAGGGCTCTGCGGTTTCCCTAAACGAAATGAAAGTGAACATGATGTTTGGGAGACTGGACACAGTTCAACCTCATTATCTGGTGCAATGGGAATGGCGGCAGCGCGTGACATTAAAGGAACAGATGAATACATTCTCCCGATTATCGGCGATGGTGCACTAACCGGCGGTATGGCGTTAGAAGCACTGAATCATATCGGGGATGAAAAAAAAGACATGATTGTGATCTTAAATGACAATGAAATGAGTATTGCGCCAAACGTTGGTGCGATCCATACAATGCTTGGCAGACTACGTACAGCTGGTAAATACCAATGGGTAAAGGACGAGCTTGAATACTTATTCAAGCGTATCCCAGCAGTAGGCGGGAAGCTTGCTGCAACAGCAGAACGTATCAAGGACAGTCTGAAATATTTGCTTGTCTCTGGTATGTTCTTTGAGGAAATGGGTTTTACTTACTTAGGACCAGTAGATGGACATTCCTATGAAGATTTGTTTGAGAATCTTGAGTACGCAAAGAAAACAAAAGGCCCGGTTCTCCTTCATGTCATCACGAAAAAAGGAAAAGGCTATAAGCCGGCCGAATCTGATAAGATCGGCACATGGCACGGAACAGGCCCATACAAAATCGACACAGGTGACTTTGTAAAACCGACAGCCGCCGCACCGTCATGGAGTGGTCTCGTCAGTGAAACCGTCAGAAAGCTGGCACGGGAAGATGAGCGAATTGTCGCAATTACACCTGCAATGCCTGTCGGCTCAAAGCTTGAAGGATTTGCAAAAGAATTCCCAGAGCGAATGTTTGATGTTGGAATTGCAGAGCAGCATGCCGCAACAATGGCAGCTGGACTTGCTACACAAGACATGAAGCCATTTTTAGCGATTTATTCAACATTCCTCCAAAGAGCTTATGATCAAGTGCTGCATGATATTTGCCGTCAAAATCTCAATGTGTTCATTGGAATTGACCGTGCAGGTCTTGTCGGTGCAGATGGAGAAACACATCAAGGTGTGTTTGACATTGCTTTCATGCGTCATATGCCGAATATGGTTCTCATGATGCCAAAGGATGAAAATGAAGGACAGCATATGGTCAACACAGCCATTCAATATGATGATGGTCCAATTGCCATGCGCTTCCCGCGTGGAAATGGACTAGGCGTCAAAATGGATGAACAGCTGAAAACCATCCCAATTGGTTCTTGGGAAGTTCTTCGTCCCGGGAAAGATGCTGTCATTTTAACATTCGGTACAACCATTAAAATGGCGCTGCAGGCAGCAGAAGAACTGCAAAAAGAAGGAAAATCAATCCGTGTTGTCAATGCACGTTTCATTAAGCCTCTTGATGAAGGCATGTTAAATGAGATACTGTCTGAAGGTTTGCCAATTTTAACAATAGAAGAAGCGGTGCTTCAGGGTGGATTTGGCAGCAGCGTACTAGAATATATTCACGACAAAAAAGCGTCTCATATAAAAGTAGAACGTATGGGCATTCCAGATGAATTTATTGAGCATGGAAGTGTCGATGCGCTACTTGAGGAAATTGGACTGACGAAAACACAGGCTGCTGAAACGTTACGTGACCTGCTTCCCGCAGCACCAAGAAAAGGAATTGGATCATGACATCAAAGAAAGAACGACTTGACGTTTTATTAGTCGAACAAGGACTAATGGAAACGAGAGAGAAAGCAAAACGCGCCATTATGGCAGGGATCGTTTACTCAAATGAAAACCGTTTGGATAAGCCAGGAGAAAAAATCGCTCGTGATACCCCGCTGACTGTGAAGGGGAATCCGCTGAAATATGTCAGCCGAGGTGGGCTAAAGCTCGAAAAGGCACTTCAAGAATTTGATTTAACCGTTGAAGGAAAGCTTTTAATTGATATCGGCTCATCAACAGGGGGATTTACAGATTGCGCACTCCAAAATGGAGCAGTCAAATCCTATGCTGTGGATGTTGGCTACAATCAGCTTGCGTGGAAATTACGACAGGATGATCGGGTGATCGTCATGGAACGCACCAACTTCCGCCATTCTGTTCCGGCAGATTTCACCGAAGGATTACCAGAGGTTGCATCTATTGATGTATCATTTATCTCGCTCAAACTCATTCTTCCCGCATTAAAGCATATTCTTATCCCAGGCGGCGACTGTATTGCGCTAGTAAAGCCGCAGTTTGAAGCGGGCAGAGAGCTTGTTGGAAAAAAAGGCATTGTGCGAGAACCTTCTGTACATCTTGGTGTGCTAGAAGAAATGAATCAATTTGCTGCAAAAGAAGGCTATGATGTAAAGGATGTTTCTTTTTCACCCATTACAGGCGGAGATGGAAATATCGAATTTCTCCTCCACTTGGTCCTGCATCCTGATCAAGAAGAGAATACGGCACTTCCAGTATCTGAACTTGAAAAAGTCGTCAAAGAAGCCCATGCCGTATTGAAAGAAAAGAAAAACAGTCCTGAGCCGGCTGACACATGAATTATTGAAACAAAAGGAATAATAGCTCGCTATTATTCCTTTTAGATTGTTGACAAAGGGCTAAAATGAACTTGATTTTAGCCCTTTGTCTTCTTTTCAGCGTGATAGAAAACCTTTGCAGCCCTAGGAAGGACGAGTACTGGCGCAGAGCGAATTTGGGATTCGTGAGCACCAGAGCGCAGGACTGACAAAGAATGCGAGGGTTTGTCTACATGCTGAACGGAATAATAGCTCGCTATTATTCCTTTTTACATGGTCAAAAGATCAGAATTGACCGTTTCTCACGTAATGCTTGTTTTTTGAAGTGTGCATCATATAACATAGAACGTAAAGACAAACTGAGATTCTAACGCCTAGGGGGGTCAAAATGAACAAAGGTCAAAGACATATTAAGATTAGAGAAATTATCGCAAGCCAAGAAATCGAAACACAAGACGAATTAGTCGATATTTTGAAAGCGGATGGATATAACATCACACAGGCGACCGTATCAAGAGATATCAAAGAACTGCATTTAGTCAAAGTGCCAACAAATAATGGAACATATAAATACAGCCTTCCTGCAGATCAGCGGTTTAACCCGCTATCAAAATTAAAGCGTTCCTTAATGGACGCATTTATTAAAATGGATGCTGCCAGTCATTTAATCGTTCTAAAAACAATGCCTGGGAACGCTCAAGCCATCGGTGCTTTAATGGATAATTTAGATTGGGAAGAAATTATGGGAACCATTTGTGGGGATGATACCATCTTAATCATTTGCCGCACGCCAGACGATACGGATACCGTTTCGTCCAAAATTTTAGAGCTTCTATAAAGAGATCAGGTTTACAAAAAGAGGTGTCAAATGAGTGTTAGCAGAACTAACCATTAAAAACTTTGCAATCATTGAGGAGTTAACGGTTTCGTTTGAAAAAGGACTCACAGTTCTAACAGGGGAAACAGGTGCCGGAAAATCAATCATGATTGACGCTGTCTCACTTCTCGTAGGGGGAAGAGGATCATCCGAATTTGTCCGTTATGGCGAAAAAAAAGCAGAGCTGGAAGGTCTTTTTCTTGTACCAGCAGATCATCCTGTATTTGCTCTTTGCGAGGAACAAGGAATTGATGCATCTGATGAAATGATGATTCTTCGCCGTGATATCAATCAAAGCGGGAAAAGCATTTGCCGCATTAATGGGAAGCTTGTCACCATCTCGCTTTTAAGAGAAGTTGGCCGGCTTTTGCTTGATATACATGGACAGCACGATAACCAGCTGTTAATGGAGGATGAAAATCATTTGCATTTGCTTGATCAATTTGGAGCAGAAGAAATTGCACCTGCTCTCTCGCAGTATCAAGAAGCGTATGATCAATATATGAAGACGGCGCAAAAACTCAAACAGCTGTCTGAAAATGAACAAGAAATGGTTCACCGGTTAGACTTATTGCAATTTCAGCTCGAAGAGATTGAAGCGGCACAATTAGAGCCTGGGGAAGATGAGAAACTTCAAGAGGAACGTCATCAAATCAGCAATTTTGAAAAAATCTTTTCCTCGCTTCAAAACGCGTATAATGCTCTGCGTAATGAGCAGGGAGGACTTGATTGGGTTGGGATGGCTTCAAGCGAGCTTGAGCAAGTTTCTGAGATCAATGACGATCTGAAAACACTCTCTGAGCAAGTGTCAAACTCCTATTATTTATTAGAAGATTCTACTTTTCAAATGCGCAGCATGCTTGATCAATTAGAATTTGACCCAGCCCGTCTTGATTTTATTGAGTCTAGGCTAAATGAGATGAAGCAGCTGAAGCGAAAGTACGGCACAACCGTTGAGGAAATTTTAGAATATGCGGCTAAGATTGAAGAGGAGATAGACCAAATCCAAAATCGAGACAGCCATTTGCAGACACTTAAAAACAAACTTGATGCGATAAGCCGGGATGCATTGCTTGAAGCGCTTAACGTGTCAGAGCTCCGTAAAAAATGGGCGAAAAAACTGGCGAAGCACATTCAAGCTGAATTGAAGGATTTATATATGGAGAAGTCTTCTTTTGATACCGCTTTTTCGATTCGATATGCACCTTTTGGCAGTACGGACTGCCCGCTTTTAGATGGAAAACCCGTACAGCTCGGGAAAAATGGCATAGATCAAGCGCAATTTGTCATTTCTACAAATCCGGGTGAACCGATGAAATCTTTGTCAAAAGTAGCATCTGGAGGAGAAATATCACGTGTCATGCTGGCAGTGAAAAGTATTTTCTCGGCGAAACAAGAAGTGACGTCCATTATATTTGATGAAGTGGATACGGGCGTTAGCGGCAGAGTCGCACAAGCCATTGCTGAAAAAATTTATAAAGTAGCAGCAGGCTCACAAGTACTTTGTATTACCCATCTGCCGCAAGTCGCAGCAATGGCTGATACACATCTTTTTATTTCAAAACGCGCTAAAGCTGGTAGAACAATGACGAACGTCAAACCACTCAGTGATGATGAAAAAGTGAGTGAAATTGGCCGAATGATTGCTGGTGTAGAAGTCACTGAGCTCACAAAACAGCATGCAAAAGAATTACTGCACCAAGCAAATGATGTCAAAACGACAGGGTAGCTGAAACAACAGCTGCCTTTTTTATATTGTCTCATATTCGCCGTATATACGCATGAAATCGTCTTTTTCTTTTATCAATTTATCCAATCATTTTCTAAAGGTGTCAGTTATAAATCCTCGCTAAGAAGGCAAAAGTAAAGATGTAGCCAAAACATTAATGTTCTGGTGTGGGTAAGGAGCGAGGAGAGTGAAAAATGAATGCCCGAAAAGATGAGAAAAGCCATTGGTGTGATTCTCCTTGTTTCTTTAATAAGTACAGGGTTTATGAGCATAGTGAAGGAATATATCAGCATTCCAACAACTGTCGCAGTATTTGAACACGAGAAGCATTCGATTGATACATCCATTGAAGCGTCAGCCAATGCTTCTTCACCAGCCTTTAGTCTTTCAGAGAAAAAGAATCAACTTGAAGTAACGGGACAAAAGGCGGGAAAAGCCGAAATTGTTTATGATTTTAAAGGATTTCCTATTAAGAAAACAAAAGTCGATGTTCTTCCCGAATTAAAAGTCATTCCTGGAGGACAATCCATTGGCGTCAAACTCCATTCTGTCGGAGTTCTCGTTGTCGGTTTTCATCAAATCACAACAGCAGACGGCAAAAAATCACCAGGTGAAGCTGCAGGCATTCAATCAGGGGATATGATCATTGAGATCAATGGTCAGAAAATGGAGAAGATGAATGACCTCACCCCATTTATTCAGAAAGCCGGAAAAACGGGGGAAACCCTTCATTTACTCATAAAAAGAGACCATAAAACCTTTCAAACGACATTAACACCCGCGAAAGATGCAAGTGAAGGTACTTATCGAATCGGTCTTTATATTCGTGATTCCGCAGCAGGAATCGGGACGATGACCTTCTTTGAACCATCTTCTAAAAAATATGGCGCCCTTGGGCATGTGATTTCTGACATGGATACAAAAAAACCAATCGTAGTCGACAATGGTGAAATTGTCAGATCAACCGTCACATCCATTGAAAAAGGGACAGGAGGCAACCCTGGAGAAAAATTGGCTAGGTTTTCTTCCGAAAGAAAAACGATAGGTGATATTTCACGTAACAGTCCATTCGGTATATTTGGTACGTTAACCGAAAAACTTGAAAATCATGTAGCAGACAAACCACTTCCAGTCGCATTATCAAATGAAGTAAAAGAAGGTCCAGCCGAAATATTAACGGTTGTGGACCATGATAAAGTAGAGAAATTTGATATTAAAATCGTCAGCACAACACCACAAAAATTCCCGGCAACAAAAGGAATGGTGCTTAAAGTAACAGATGAACGCTTATTAAGCAAAACGGGCGGGATCGTTCAAGGAATGAGCGGAAGTCCGATCATCCAAAATGGCAAAGTCATTGGAGCGGTCACTCACGTGTTCGTCAATGACCCGACAAGCGGATACGGCGTACACATTGAATGGATGCTGTCAGAAGCAGGAATTGATCTTTATCAAAAAAACAAAAAAGCAAGCTGATGAAAAACTGCCGCGAATTTTCCGGCAGTTTTTTTCTACCCTTTCTTTCTCTTCCATCATGTTATAAAATAAGGAAAAAGAGATTTTTCGACAAAATGGAAAACAGTGTGTTGTCAAATTGCAATAATCGTCGATTCATTAAGAAAAACGTAGAAAAAGCTAGATAATGCTCTATTATTCGGAAAATTAAACTTTTTTAAAGGGGATAGCATGGTTTTGTCGAATTGAACACTCAGAAGAGAAATGCAAAAGACTAAGGAATCGACATTGGGGAGGAAAGAACGTGGAGAAAATTAAAGTGTGTGTAGCTGATGACAATCGAGAACTTGTTGGCCTTTTGACAGAGTATATTGAGGGACAGGAAGATATGGAAGTACTTGGCGTGGCGTATAATGGTCAGGAATGTCTGACATTATTTAAAGATAAAGAGCCCGACGTTCTCCTCTTAGATATTATCATGCCTCATTTAGACGGTCTTGCTGTACTGGAACGCCTCCGTGAAAACAATGAAATGACCAAACAGCCAAGTGTCATTATGCTGACGGCTTTCGGACAAGAAGACGTAACGAAAAAAGCAGTCGATTTGGGCGCATCCTATTTCATTTTGAAACCATTCGATATGGAAAACCTCGTAGGTCATATTCGTCAAGTCAGTGGAAACGGCACACAAGTCAGCCATCGATCTTCATCTATCCAAAACAGTGTCCTTCGCAGCAAACCTGAACCGAAACGTAAGAACTTAGATGCGAGCATTACGACGATTATTCATGAGATTGGCGTGCCAGCTCATATTAAAGGTTATTTATACTTAAGAGAAGCCATTTCGATGGTGTACAATGATATTGAACTACTCGGCAGTATTACAAAAGTATTGTACCCAGACATTGCAAAGAAATTTAACACGACAGCCAGCAGGGGAGAACGAGCGATTCGCCATGCCATTGAAGTGGCTTGGAGTAGAGGGAATATTGACTCCATTTCGTCACTCTTTGGCTACACAGTCAGCATGTCAAAAGCCAAACCGACCAATTCCGAATTTATTGCCATGGTGGCTGATCGTCTGCGTTTAGAGCATAGAGCAAGCTAAGTCACCTTCCATAAAAAAACGTTTCTTCAATGAGGCGTTTTTTTATTGCCAAAAAATGGTTATATTGATAAAATCATCTTTAATGTTTAAATTGGACAAACGGGCTGCTTTATTTTCAGAATAAAATGAAAAATAAAGCATGAAAGAAATGAATAGGACATAAAATAGTGGTAATCAGCTACGCTAATCAATTGGCTTATAGAAGAAGAAAACGCTCATTCGTAAGAAAAAGGATGAGAGGAAAAGGTCTTATGTAATTAGTAAATAAAGTAAATGAGATCGAAAGTTCTATTTCTATTGACCTGATTGGTTGGCGTTTTAAAGTCACTGGCTTCTTAGAGATTGTGCCATTTGAACTGAATATTCCCATTGTCGAATTTAATAATTTTCACATTCTTTTACTATGCTATAATAATGAAAAGAAGAGGGTGAGGTTATGGGAAAGCTGAAAATCCACTCTGCTGAGGTTGCGAACGAAATTAGCAAGTGGACGAGGGTCATTTCTCAGAATGACCTAGAAAAATCTGCTGTCTATAAAGAGAAAATTCAGAATTTGCTAAAAAATACAGATGAGGATCGAGAAGTTCTTCTTTATTATCAGCTAGTCGACGGCAGACATGAAATGTTACTTGGAAATATTGAAAAAGCCAATCAGATTATGAAAAGTGTCGGAACGCTGGATGAAAAAGCAGATGACATTATTAATTTTTATTTTTACTTTTATAAAGGCCAATATGCTGCCTATGTCAAAAAATATGATGAGGCGATTAGTTTTTATAAGATTGCTGAGCAGCGTCTAAAACGTGTGAATGAAGATCTTGAAGTCGGAACTTTTCATCATAAAGTCGCTTCCATTTATTACGAACTGAAGCAAAATTTCATTTCCATTAATCATATTAAAAAAGCCATTGATACGTTTAAAGCGCATGAGGAATATACCGCACAGGCGATTGACAGCTTGATTTTACATGCAAGCAACTGTATTGATTTACTACAGTTTGATGAAGCTGAGGAAAAGTACCAAGAGGCACTTGAGAAAAGTAAGCGCATTAACAATGAAGTGCTGATTGGGAAGTGCTATCACAATTTAGCGGTTCTTTATTACGCAAAACATGATTATGAAAAAAGCGCACAATACGCTAAAAAAGGGATGAGCATTCAAATTCATCGCGACAATAGCCATTATTTCATCCAATCTTTATATGTTCTCGCAAATGCCTTAGTTCATTTAGGGGATCATGAGGCAAAAGAATATATTAAAGAGGGGATTCAATATAGCTGCGATATCCAAAATAATGAATATATAGTAAAATTTGAAATTTTGGATTTGATGTGCGAAAATAGTGGAGCAGCAGACGTATTCTCTGAAAAATTAGACTACATAGAAAAAAATAGATTATATGTGGAGCTTGAGGATTTGTCTGAACAAATATCGAAATACTTCAAGGAACGAAATGATTATCAAAATGCCATTCGTTTTCTTGAAAAGAAATTCGATGCACAAATACTTCAAAAGAAAGTGGAGGTTATCTTATGAAAAAGTTGTTGTTAGGTGTAACAATCGTTACAGCAGTCGCAGTTGTTTCTTCCCTTTTTGCTCTTGACGCAGAGACGACAGAGCAAGCCATCAGAGCGATTACGTGATCGAATTTACCTGTCAACCTCTTCTCTCTTATTAGAAGAGGTTTTTTTATGTGCTCAAACTGGCAAAACGAAAACAGACACGTCATAATATAGGTAATCATCATATTTAGAGGTGGCATATGACGAAAATTTTTGCACATAGAGGCTTTAAAGGAAACTATCCAGAGAACACCATGATTGCCTTTGAGCACGCACTCCATTCTGGAGCGGATGGGATTGAGCTTGATGTTCAGCTCACCAAAGACGGCAGACTAGCTGTCATTCACGATGAAAAGCTGAACCGAACGACCAATATGAAAGGGTTAGTGAAAGACTATACATATGAAGAGTTAAAAAGAGGAGATGCCAGTCATTCTTTCTATGAAGAAACGGGTGCGGTCTCCATTCCTCTATTAGAAGAAGTATTAGAGCTAGTGACGCAGAGACCATCCTTTATGATCAACATTGAATTAAAAAACTCTATTTATCGATATCCAGGGATTGAAGAAAAAGTAAAAGAGCAAATTGAGCACTTTCAAATAGAGGATCGAGTGCTTGTCTCATCATTTCATCACGGCAGCTTAGCTCTTTTTCACAAGCTGATGCCGCACATTGAACTGGCGGTCCTCACGATGGATGTGATTCATCAACCGGACATGTATTTAAAAACAATCCCGGCAAAGGGCTACCATCCGAATATAAAGGGCGCTGGGGTGACAAAAGAAGTAGTATCCGCTCTCCATGCGGACCAACAAGTGATCAGACCGTTTACTGTAAACAGTGAGAAGCAAATAAAAAATATGTTGACCTTGGGTGTTGATGGAATCTTTACTGATTTTCCTGATCGAGCCGTCAAAATAAGAGAAGAAATGAAATAAAGACCTGCTATCAACAGCGGGTCTTTTTCATGATTACCTTTGCTTAAAACGAGTTGTTACTTTATTTCGTTTACGGTCTCTATATAAAATAAATCCTGCAACAACATAAAGACCTCCCCCTAAAAATAACAACCCTGCAATTCCTTGCAGCCATAAATATGGAAATGGTGCAATGATGATGCCGAAAACAGTGTCACGCAGCAGCTTAATGCCAAGTGCTGCAAAGGCTCCAGGTATTAAAATAATCACTAATGCCAGTATTCTCCCCATCAAATGTCCCCTTAAACGTCATTTACTTCCATTGTCTAATTCAAAAAATATTTTGTCAAGAAAGGAAAACGTGGTAATATAGGTGTTGTGCAATTTTTTGCAACGGAAAAATATGGTGTGCAAAATTTTTCATATAAAGGGGTAACGGGATGCAGAGAGTCTTGATTGTCGGTGCAGGACAAGGTGGATCAGCACTGCTTGAAACATTGCTGAAAACAAATACGGTTCAAATCATTGCGATCGCCGACCTTGATCTCGAGGCACCGGGGATGGATGAAGCGAAAAAGAATGGAATTGAGACGACGACGGATTGGAAAGAATACATAAAAGATGACATTGATATCATCATTGAAACCACAGGCAGTTCTGCTGTACTGAAGGAACTAATTGAACAAAAACCAGAGCATGCTGTGATTGTGCCAAGCTCGATGGCATATGTCATGTCAGAATTAATGGCAGAGAAACAACAGCTTATTCAAATATTGAAGGAACAAACCTATAAACATGACCGCATTTTTAATGCAACGAATGATGGCATGATTTTTATTAATATGGATGAAGAAGTGGTCCTGTTTAATCGATCGGCTGCCAAAATGGTGGGGTGTTCGCAAAAGGATGCGATTGGCCGTCACATTCGAGAAGTGATTCCGAACACGAAACTTCCCGATATATTAAGGTCAAGGGAGCCGGAATTTAACCAAAAGCAATTTTTGAATCAGCAAATTCAAATTGTGACCACCCGTCTGCCGATTATTGATGACGCGGGGAGAATGTTAGGTGCTTTATCCATCTTTAAAGACATTACAGATGCGGTGGAGCTTGCGGAAGAAGTGACAAACCTCAAAGAAGTAAGAACGATGCTTGAGGCGATTATTCAATCATCAGATGAAGCCATATCGGTTGTCGATGAGCAGGGGAAAGGTATTTTGATCAACCGTGCTTATACGAAAATGACCGGTTTAACGGATAAAGAGGTCGTAGGTAAACCAGCTGGTGCTGATATTTCCGAAGGGGAAAGCATGCACTTAAAGGTGCTTGAAACAAGAAGACCTGTTCGTGGCGTCAGAATGAAGGTTGGTCCAAATAAAAAAGATGTCATCGTCAATGTAGCACCTGTTATTGTGGACGGCATTCTAAAAGGCAGTGTCGGCGTCATTCACGATGTATCCGAAATTCAATCATTGACGAATGAATTAAATAAAGCAAGACAGCTCATCCGAACACTTGAAGCAAAGTACACATTTGAAGACATTATTGGAGAAAGTGAACAAATGCTTGTCGCACTTGAGCAGGCAAAGCTGGGTGCAAAAACGCCGGCAACCATTTTACTCCGCGGAGAATCAGGTACTGGGAAAGAGCTGTTTGCACATGCCATTCACAATGAAAGTGATCGCAAGTACAACCGCTTTGTCCGTGTCAACTGTGCTGCCTTATCAGAAACTCTTTTAGAGTCAGAACTGTTTGGCTACGAGGAAGGAGCGTTTTCTGGTGCAAGGCGAGGCGGGAAAAAAGGGCTGTTTGAAGAAGCCAATCAAGGCAGCATCTTTTTAGATGAAATCGGTGAAATGACGCCAAGTACACAAGCGAAATTGCTGCGTGTCATGCAAGAAAAAGAAATTGTTCGGGTAGGCGGAACGAAAGCGATACCGGTCGATGTGCGTGTGATCACAGCGACAAATGTCAATATTGAAAAGGCGATGGCAGAAGGGAAGTTCAGAGAGGATTTATATTATCGAATGAATAGATACCCGATATCGATCCCACCGCTCAGACAGCGTCTCGAAGATATTGAATCATTAAGTAAACGCCTCATCCAGAAGATCAATTTAGACTATGGGCGAAACGTCAGCGGCTTAACAGATCGTGCGCTTCATAGACTTCGATCATATAGCTGGCCAGGCAACGTGAGAGAGCTTGAAAATGTGCTTGGACGAGCGATGATCTTTTTGAATCCGCAAGAAGAATGGATCGATGAAGCACATATCGCCTTCATGGAGTCAGAAGAGCATGAGGAAAAAGAGCAGCAGGAACTGGCTGTTAGTCAATTTGAGGGGGAGACGCTCTCGGATGCTGTAGAAGCATTTGAAGCGCAGCTGATCAAACAAACCCTTGAAAAACATCAATTCAATCGTACAAAAACAGCAAAAACGTTAGGGATCAGCATTCGAAATCTTTACTATAAAATGGATAAGTATCAGCTTGCAAAAGATAGCATGCAGTAACATGCACGTAACCTGCAAAAAATTGCATGATTTCTTTGCGAAAAGGTTTATTTTTCACACATTTCAAGCTGGCACGGAACTTGCATATAAAAAGAGGAACCGAGCACAAGGAAAGGTGGGCAAGTATGAAGCTTGACGATCTGATTATCAAAGCCTCGCAGCTGCAGAATAAAACAGCGGCTGTGGCTCATGCAGAAGACGAAGAAGTGCTTCATGCCATCAAAATGGCAATCGAACGAAAAGTCGCTCGCTTCCTGCTGGTTGGAAACAAACGCAACCTAAAGGAGCTAGTCAAACAGCATGAGATCAATGAAGACTGGATAGATATTATTCATTCAGATTCACCAGAAGAATCTGCAAAAATTGCCGTTCAGGCAGTAAGTGAAAATCATGCAGATATTCTCATGAAGGGTCATGTCCCGACAGCCGTACTGTTAAAAGCTGTCCTAAATAAAGAATATGGTCTTCGGACAGCGAGTGTCCTTTCACATGTTGCAGCCTTCGAAGTACCGGGCTTTGACCGTTTTATCTATGTGACGGACTCTGCGATGAACATTGCGCCTGATTTAAATATGCTGAAAGAAATTACGGTGAATTCCGTTCAAGTCGCGCAAGCTGTCGGAAATGATATGCCCAAAGTGGCGGTATTATCAGCGGTAGAAGTCGTAAACCCAGCGATGGATTCGACGCTCACAGCTGCAAGTCTTGCGCAAATGAATCGAAGAGGTCAAATTTCTGGCTGCCTGATTGATGGGCCGCTTGCTTTAGATAATGCCATTTCTCAAACGGCAGCTTCTCATAAAAATATTACGAGTGATGTGGCTGGTCATGCAGATATTTTGCTTGTGCCAACCATTGAAGCAGGCAACATTCTTTATAAATCTCTCATCTACTTTGCTCATGCAAAAGTGGGAGCTGTGGTGGCAGGAGCGAAAGCACCGATTGCTTTAACAAGCCGGTCTGATTCAGCTGAAAGCAAGCTCTATTCAATTGCACTTGCCATCTGTACATCTAATTAAGCGAAAGTATTAGGAGGAATAGAAAATGGAACTTTTTAAATATATGGAACGATACGATTATGAACAGCTTGTATTTTGTCAGGATGAACAGTCTGGTTTAAAAGCCATCATTGCCATTCATGATACAACACTTGGGCCAGCACTCGGCGGAACAAGAATGTGGACATATGAAAATGAAGAAGCAGCTATCGAAGATGCCTTGCGTCTTGCAAGAGGTATGACTTATAAAAATGCGGCGGCAGGGCTTAACCTTGGCGGCGGTAAAACGGTCATCATTGGTGATCCGAGAAAAGACAAGAATGAAGAAATGTTCCGTGCTTTTGGCCGTTACATTCAAGGATTAAATGGCCGTTATATCACTGCTGAAGATGTCGGTACAACGGTAGAAGATATGGATCTTATCCATGAAGAAACAGACTTTGTCACAGGCATCTCTCCTGCATTTGGTTCTTCAGGAAACCCATCTCCAGTGACTGCTTACGGTGTATATAAAGGCATGAAAGCAGCTGCAAAAGCAGCATTCGGTACAGATTCATTAGAAGGAAAAACAATTGCCGTTCAAGGTGTTGGAAACGTGGCTTACAACCTATGTAAACACCTGCATGAAGAAGGCGCACAGCTTATCGTTACTGATATCAACAAAGACTCAGTTCAGCGAGCTGTAGAAGACTTCGGTGCAAAAGCGGTAGACCCTGATGATATTTATGATCAAGAATGTGATATTTACGCACCATGTGCACTCGGTGCAACCATTAACGATGTGACGATTCCTAAATTAAAGGCAAAAGTCATTGCAGGTGCAGCGAATAACCAGCTGAGAGAAACACATCATGGAGATCTTATTCATGAAATGGGCATTGTGTATGCACCTGATTATGTGATCAATGCAGGCGGTGTGATTAATGTTGCAGATGAGCTTTATGGCTATAATGCAGATCGTGCAATGAAAAAAGTAGAAGGCATTTACCAAAACATTGAGCGAGTGATTGAAATCTCTAACCGTGATGCCATTCCAACTTATAAAGCGGCTGACCGATTGGCTGAAGAGCGAATTGAAAGAATGCGCAAATCAAGAAGCCAATTCCTGCAAAATGGTCAACATATTTTAAGTCGTCGCTAAATGGATGAATGAGTTGAAACGGAGGTTTTGTTTTTGCTGACAAAAGAATGGCGTATTCTCACGATTAATCCTGGCTCTACCTCAACAAAAATCGGTGTGTTTCATAATGAACGATCTATTTTTGAAACGACATTAAGACATACAGATGAGGAAATCAAGCAGTTTCCTCATATCATTGATCAATTTTCATTCCGGAAAGAAACCATTTTGAAAACACTGCATGAACAGGGGATGAACATCTCAAAGTTTGATGCAGTTTGCGCACGTGGTGGTCTGCTTCGCCCGATTGAAGGTGGCACATATGAAGTAAATGAGCAAATGGTTGAAGACCTAAAAGAAGGGTATGCTGGCCAGCACGCCTCTAATCTAGGCGGAATTATTGCCCGAGAAATTGCACTTGGCCTTAACATCCCAGCTTTTATTGTTGATCCCGTAGTCGTAGATGAACTACAGCCGATTGCTCGTATTTCAGGACTGCCAACAATTGAGCGGAAAAGCATTTTTCATGCGTTAAATCAAAAAGCAGTCGCAAGAAAAACGGCTGCTTCGTTTGGAAAGCGTTACGAAGATTTGAACATGATCATTACCCATATGGGCGGCGGAATTACGATTGGTGTACATCAAAAAGGAAAAGTCATTGATGTGAATAACGGTCTTCATGGTGAGGGTCCTTTCAGTCCAGAGCGGGCAGGTACTCTCCCAACAGGTGACCTTGTTAATTTATGCTTTTCTGGTGAATATTCGCAAGAGGAAATGCTCAAACGCATTATTGGCGAAGGCGGTCTTGCAGGCTATCTTGGTACGACAGATGCAGTAAAAGTAGAGCGCATGATCGAAGCAGGTGATGAGCGTGCGGCGCTTATTTATGAAGCGATGTGCTATCAAATTGCCAAAGAAATCGGTGCGGCTAGTGCGGTCTTAAAAGGAGCTGTAGACGTCATTGTGTTAACAGGCGGCCTTGCCTACAGCAAACAAATTACGTCAAGCATTAGAGGATACATTGACTGGATTTCAGATGTTGTTGTGTACCCAGGTGAAAATGAATTGCAATCCTTAGCAGAAGGGGCGCTTCGCATCTTAAAAGAAGAAGAATCACCAAAAGAATACCCAAATGATCAAAAGGCGGAGAAAGGAGTGACAAGTCATGGCAACTGAATATGACCTCGTCATTCTTGGTGGAGGCACAGGCGGCTATGTAGCGGCCATTCGTGCCTCTCAACTTGGATTGAAAACAGCAGTCGTAGAAAAATCAAAGCTCGGTGGAACATGTCTTCATAAAGGCTGTATCCCATCTAAAGCGCTGCTTAGAAGTGCAGAAGTCTATCAAACGGTCAAACGTGCCGCTGATTTTGGCGTTGAAGCAAGCGGAATTGCCTTACAATTTGCAAGCGTACAAAAAAGAAAAACAGAGATTGTCGACAAATTAGCAGGCGGCGTCAAACACTTAATGAAACAAGGAAAAATTGATGTATACGAAGGAATAGGCCGTATCCTAGGCCCTTCAATCTTTTCGCCAATGCCAGGCACCATCTCGGTAGAAATGGCGAATGGCGATGAAAATGAAATGCTGATTCCTAAGCAGGTCATCATTGCGACTGGATCAAGACCGCGCGTCCTACCCGGACTTGAAGCAGATGGAACACACATCCTTACATCAGACGAAGCACTTGAACTGCAAGAACTCCCTCAGTCCATGCTGATTGTCGGCGGAGGCGTGATTGGAATCGAATGGGCTTCTATGCTCAATGATTTTGGCGTAAAAGTCACAGTGATCGAATTTGCAGATCGCATTTTACCAACAGAGGATCAAGATATTTCTAAAGAAATGGAAAAGCTTTTAACGAAAAAGGGCATCACCTTAGTGACAAATGCGAAGGTTCTGCCAGATACTGCCGAAAAGCACGAGAATCTCGTCAAGATCCAAGTGGAAAAAGGTGGAGACACTCAGTCGTTTGAAGCAGAGAAACTGCTTCTTTCAGTTGGCCGAGTGCCAAACGTGGAAGGCATAGGTCTTGAAAACACGGACATTCAGACAGAAAAGCAAGGCATTGTCGTGAATGAGCATTATCAAACGAAAGAGTCGCATATTTACGCAATAGGTGATGTCATTGGCGGTCTTCAGCTGGCGCATGTCGCATCACATGAAGGCATGATTGCAGTAGAACATATGGCTGGTCAAGATCCAAAGCCGCTTGATGAAACGCTCGTGTCTAAATGTGTGTACTCTCACCCAGAAACCGCTAGTGTTGGGCTGACTGAACAGGCGGCAAAAGAGCAAGGCTACGAAGTCAAGATTGGGAAGTTTCCCTTCATGGCCATCGGAAAAGCGCTTGTTTTTGGAGAGTCTGATGGATTTGTCAAAATCATTGCCGATCAAAAGACAGATGATATCTTAGGGATTCATATGATTGGTCCTCATGTAACAGATATGATATCTGAAGCTGGATTAGCCAAAGTATTAGATGCAACTCCGTGGGAAGTGGGGCAGACGATCCACCCGCACCCAACCTTGTCAGAAGCAATTGGCGAGGCAGCACTGGCTGTTGACGGAAAGGCGATCCATTTTTAATCAAGGAGGGAAACATGATGAGTAACATGCGTCATCAGGAATTAGGATTATCAGATGAACAAGCGATTGACATATATAGAACCATGCTTTTAGCAAGAAAAATTGATGAACGGATGTGGCTTTTAAACCGTTCTGGAAAAATTCCATTCGTCATCTCTTGTCAAGGACAGGAAGCGCAGCAAGTCGGTGCCGCTTTTGCCCTCAATAGGGAAGAGGATTACGTTTTACCTTATTACCGTGATATGGGGGTTGTCCTTGCATTCGGGATGACGGCGAAAGATTTAATGATGTCTGGTTTTGCGAAAAAAGACGATCCAAACTCAGGCGGGAGACAGATGCCAGGTCATTTTGGGCAAAGATCAAACCGAATTGTGACTGGATCATCACCTGTGACAACACAGGTTCCTCATGCGGTTGGCATCGCACTTGCCGGGCGTCTAGAGCAAAAGAATTTTGTTAGCTTTGTCACGTTCGGTGAAGGCTCTTCAAACCAAGGAGACTTCCACGAAGGCGCCAACTTTGCTGCGGTGCATAAGCTGCCTGTTATTTTCATGTGTGAAAACAATAAGTATGCGATTTCTGTCCCGTATGACAAACAAGTGGCATGTGAGCGTATTTCAGATCGTGCAATAGGGTACGGAATGCCTGGTGTGACGGTTGATGGAAATGATCCGCTTGAAGTGTATGCAGCGGTCAAAGAAGCGAGAGACCGTGCGGCAAGAGGCGAAGGCCCAACATTGATCGAAACCATTTCTTACCGGTTAACTGCGCATTCAAGTGATGACGATGATTCTAGCTATCGAGAAAAGGAAGAAGTGCTCGAAGCAAGAAAGAAAGATCCGCTCATTCAATATGAAACGTACTTAATCGAAGGAAATGTCATGACTTCTGAAATGAAAGAAGACATGACCAAAGAAATTATGCAAATCGTAAACGAAGCCACTGATGAAGCGGAAAACGCAGCTTATGCCGATGCAGAAAGCGCACTTCGTTACGTGTATGCGGAGTAAGGGGGAAGAAAAATGCCTGTTATGTCATATATAGACGCTATCACATTAGCGATGAAAGAAGAAATGGAGCGAGATCCGAAAGTGTTTGTGCTCGGAGAGGATGTCGGGAAAAAAGGCGGCGTATTTAAAGCAACAGCGGGTCTTTACGAGCAATTTGGAGAAGCGCGCGTCATGGATACACCTCTTGCCGAATCAGCGATTGCAGGTGTAGGTATTGGGGCTGCTATGTATGGAATGCGTCCGATCGCAGAGATGCAATTTGCGGATTTTATTATGCCAGCCATCAACCAAATCATTTCAGAGGCTGCAAAAATTAGATATCGTTCCAATAATGATTGGAGCTGCCCAATGGTCATTCGTGCTCCTTACGGGGGCGGCGTACACGGGGCGCTTTATCATTCACAATCGGTCGAAGCCATTTTTGCCAATCAGCCAGGCTTAAAGATTGTGATGCCTTCTACACCTTATGATGTCAAAGGGTTGTTAAAAGCCGCAGTGCGTGATCCAGATCCTGTATTGTTCTTTGAACACAAACGTGCATACCGTCTCATTAAAGGAGAAGTGCCTGAAGAGGATTATACGCTCCCAATTGGAAAAGCGGATGTGAAACGAGAAGGCGATGACATTACGGTCATTACATATGGCCTTTGTGTTCATTTTGCCCTCCAAGCAGCAGAGCGCCTTGCGAAGGACGGAATTTCTGCTCATATTCTCGATTTACGTACAGTGTACCCGCTTGATCAAGAAGCGATTATTGAAGCGGCATCAAAAACAGGGAAAGTACTCTTGTTAACAGAAGATACAAAAGAAGGAAGCATCATGAGTGAAGTGGCGGCCATCATTTCAGAGCACTGCTTGTTTGATTTAGATGCGCCAATTAAACGTCTAGCAGGACCTGATATCCCTGCAATGCCTTATGCACCGACAATGGAGAAATTCTTCATGGTTAATCCGGATAAGGTAGAAGCTGAAATGAGAGAACTAGCGGCGTTTTAAGAAAGAGGAGGGTTTCAAAGTGGCAACTGAACAAATGAAAATGCCTCAGCTTGGTGAAAGTGTAACAGAAGGAACCATTAGCAAATGGCTCGTTTCACCTGGCGATCATGTGAATAAATACGATCCGATTGCGGAAGTCATGACAGATAAAGTAAATGCAGAGGTTCCGTCATCCTTTACAGGAACAATCACTAAACTAGCGGCTGCAGAGGGTGATACCCTTCAAGTAGGAGAAGTGTTTTGTGAAATTGAAGTAGAAGGCAGTGCGCAGCAGAGTGCGAAAACAGAAGAGGCGCCTGCGCAAGATGAAGCACCAGAACCTGACCAAACAAATGTGGATCAGAGTCAAAAGAAACGATACTCTCCGGCAGTCCTGCGTTTAGCAGATGAGCACGGAATTGATTTAGCGGCTGTTCAAGGAACGGGAGCTGGCGGCAGAATCACAAGAAAAGATTTGCTGAAGCTTATCGAAAGTGGAGGCGCACAAGAAACGGCAGCACCTGTGAGTGATGGTACGGGTCAAACGGAGCCTGCGAAGCCGTCACAAGCAAAAGAGGCTCCTTCCATCCCTTCAATGCCTGGAGATGTTGAACTGCCGGTCACTCCGATTAGACAGGCGATTGCCGCAAACATGCTAAGAAGCAAGCATGAAATTCCACATGCCTGGACGATGATGGAAGTGGATGTGACAAACCTTGTGACAAGAAGAAATCAGCTAAAAGATCAATTTAAAGCAAAAGAAGGCTTTAATTTGACGTTCTTTGCGTTCTTTGTCAAAGCAGTGGCTCAGGCCTTAAAGGAATTCCCTGAAATGAACAGCATGTGGGCTGGTGATAAAATTGTTCAAAAGAAAGCGATCAATGTCTCCATTGCTGTTGCGACAGATGACGCTCTTTTTGTCCCAGTGATTAAAGATGCGGATGAGAAAACGATTAAGGGAATCGCCAAGGAAATTCATGAACTTGCTTTCAAGGTCAGACAAGGCAAACTGAAGCAAAGTGACATGGAAGGCGGCACTTTCACTGTGAACAACACAGGATCATTTGGTTCGGTTCAATCAATGGGGATCATTAACTATCCGCAAGCAGCCATTTTACAAGTAGAATCTATTGTAAAGCGCCCGATGATTGTAAATGGTATGATTGCCGCAAGAGATATGGTGAATCTTTGTCTTTCATTAGATCATAGAGTACTCGATGGTCTTGTATGCGGTAGATTCCTGCAAAGAATTAAACAAATTCTTGAAGGCATTGACGAAGAGACGTCCGTCTATTAAGCTCATTTATATGTCCCCTTCTCACAATGAGAGGGGGATTTCCATATCAATCAGAAAGGAGGCATGAGATGTCTGGACTAGATTTTTTTGCTTTTCTTACGATCGGTCTGATGTTTATCACAGCCATTGCGTTCGCTTTTCTTCGGTATATTTCCAAATCACGCAATCATCCTGAACGCTTACTGCTCATCATATCGATCGTTTCAATCATTCAAATCGCCTATTGCTTGTTAATGATAGGAGGATTTAAAGGAGTCGCCAATAGTTTATTAGGCATTTCCCTTCTGATAGGTACACTGCTAGGGTATGCACTTGAATATTTATACAGACGTTATATCAAAAAAACGCCCGCATCGAAATGATGCAGGCGTTTTCTTTATTCTGCTGGAACGATAAAGGTTAAATGCTGTTTTAATACTTCAAGGGAAGAAGGAGCGGTCATGTATACTTCTCCATCTGTATCTGCATCCATTTCCTCTTTAGTATGAATATGAATGCGGGATGCTTGTATAAGAGACAGGTCACCTTTAAAATCTTCTAGCTCTTCGCGGTTCATTGAAAAAATCTCTTTTAAAGCAGAGAAACTCGTATTTCTGCAAATTAAAATTTCGGCTTTTCCATCATCAATTGAAGCATTTGGCAGATCTATTTTATTTGTACCGATAAAGTGCCCATTCATGACAAGGACAATCACAGCTTCTTCTTCCCAGTTTTCCTCTTCGGTTTCAATGCGTACATAGAAAGGTTCTGTCTGCTGAAGGGTTCGAAGAGCGCTCGTGAAGTAACTGATTTTTCCGAGGACAGCTTTTTCTTTATCATTAATATTGTTTGAGGTATCTGCGATGAGACCAATCCCCCAAAAATTTAAAAGGTATCGATCATCTGCTTTGATTAAATCGACCTTTTTTTCAGTGCCATCTATCACCATTTGAGCGGCCTTTGGCATCTGCTGAGGGATGCCCAGCGTTCTAGAAAAGTCATTGCACGTCCCGCCAGGTAAGATCGCTAAAGCTGGCCTTTTTTCTAAACCGCCAATTCCATTCATACATTCATGGACGGTTCCGTCTCCACCTAGTATAATCAGCAATTCAACCGACTCATCCATCTCACGGCAGAAATGATAGGCATCATTCGGCTGTTTTGTAGGCTTAAGGATGAGTTCATCAATATGTAAAGAAAGAAGAGGCACTGTTTGACCTAGTGTTTTTTCCATGTTTTTTTGTCCAGCATTTCCGTTATAAATGAGTATCGCTTTTTTGAATTGTGCCATCACGCAGTTCTCCCTTTCATCACTTTACTATCACTTTTCCCCAATTCCACAAGTCATAAACGACGTTTGAAAAAAGTGAAGGGGGCGAAACAAGACATTTGCCCGCCGGCGTTTTCCTTGATATGATGTAGTTAAAATGGTTTGGTACGTAGAAGGAGTGGACGGTTATGAATATTGATTTTAATTTATTTATGAATGATATTGTGAAACAAGCACGAGAAGAGATTAAACAGGCAGGTTATACGGAACTGACAACAGCTGAAGAAGTCGATGAAGCGCTGACGAAAAAAGGAACGACACTTGTCATGGTGAATTCAGTGTGCGGCTGTGCAGGTGGTATTGCTAGACCAGCGGCTGGTTATTCTGTTCATTACGATAAGCGTCCAGATCAATTGCTCACAGTGTTTGCTGGACAGGACAAAGAAGCAACCGCAAGAGCACGTGAATACTTTGAAGGCTTCCCGCCATCTTCACCATCATTTGCTCTATTAAAAGACGGGAAGATCATTAAAATGGTCGAACGTCACGAAATCGAAGGACATGAACCGATGGAAGTGGTGTCAAAACTTCAAGCCGCTTTCGATGAGTATTGCGAAGAAGTGTAACATGTTACTTTTGAATGAATCATTTAGAGGCAGTCCGGTCTTTTGATCGGTCTGTTTTTTTGTTTTACATGACATAAGAATCAAAATAATTTTAGCAAAATACTATTGCATATCAAAAAGAAAGTGTTTAAAATACATTATAGTGAATAAATATTCAAATCTACTCATGATTTTAAATACTAGGAGGCATTATCATATGAAAAAGTGGTTATTATTACTTATGACAGCTGGTCTTGCAGCTGCATTAGCAGCATGCGGAACTTCTTCTAATAATTCAAACGCATCAGGAGACGACAAAACACTCATTATGGCGACTTCAGCAGATTATCCGCCATTTGAATCAAAAGATGGTGATAAAATTATCGGTTTTGATGTCGACCTTGCTACAGCTCTAGCGAAAAAGAACGGCTACAAGCTAGAAATTCAAGATATGGACTTTGCAAGCCTCGTGTCAGCTCTTAAAACAAATAAAGCTGATATTGTGCTTGCAGGCATGACACCTACTGAAAAACGTAAAAAACAAGTTGATTTCTCAGATGTTTACTACAATGCTGAAAACTTGGTTGTATCAAAAAAATCTAGCGGTATAAAAACAGAGAAAGATTTAAAAGACAAAACGGTTGGCGTTCAATTAGGTTCTATCCAGCAAGATGAAGCAAACGGATTGCAAAAGAAATATAACTTAACAGTTGAAGATCGTAATAAAATTTCTGATATCATTCAAGAAATTAAAGCAGGCCGTTTTGATGCAGCTATTATTGAAGATAAAGTAGCGGCTGGCTACTTGAAAAAGGAAAAAGATTTCCAAGCATTTGGATTGAATAGCTCAAACGAAGGTTCAGCCATTGCATTCAAAAAAAATAGCGACTTAACAGCGAAATTCAATAAATCATTAAAAGAAATGAAGGATAATGGCGAACTTGATAAACTCATTAAAAAATGGTTTGCTGATGAAAAGTAAGTCAGGAAAAGGATCAGCGTCATTCATGAAAATCAAGTAGAAAGCGCTGAAAAGTTCAACATGTGTTGAACTTTTTTCCTGTTTATTCTTTGATTTTATCTGAAGGAAAAAAAGGAGAATATCATGATGGATTTTAAAGATGTCATACCTCAGATGCCCTTTATTTTAGAAGGTCTTAAAGTAACGCTTTCTATTGTTGTGGTATCACTGTTTCTTGGTTTTATTTTAGGAATCTTATTAACGCTCTGTAAAATTAGTGTATTTAAGCCGCTTATCTGGCTAGCCGATTTTTATACGTCAATCTTCCGAGGCACACCGCTTGTGCTTCAGCTTTTGATTATTTATTTTGGTCTTCCCCAGCTGCTCGGCTTTCAAATTGATCAATACTGGGCTGCTGTAGCCGCCTTTTCACTAAACTCGGCGGCGTACGTTTCTGAGATCATTCGTGCAGGAATCAATGCCATTGATAAAGGGCAAAAAGAAGCGGCCGTTGCTTTAGGTATCCCGTATGCTAAAATGATGAAGGACTTATTGCTTCCGCAAGCATTCAAAAATATTTCACCAGCACTTGTGAACGAAACGATTACACTGACAAAAGAATCAGCGATTGTCACAGTCATTGGACTTGGCGATGTCATGAGACGAGCCTATCAAGCAGGTGCCGTCACCTATAACTATCTTGAACCGCTAATTTTTGCGGGTCTCATCTATTATGTCATCGTGCTTATTCTTACCTTCGTCGGCAAATCGGTGGAAAGGAAGTTAAAATCAAATGATTAAAATAGAGAAACTCACAAAATCTTTCGGTAAAAATGAAGTGTTGAAAGGGATTGATACCACAATTAAAGAAGGCGAAGTGGTAGCTGTCATCGGGCCGTCTGGTTCAGGAAAATCAACATTTCTTCGCTGTATTAACTTACTTGAAAAACCGACTTCTGGAGTGATTACGATTCAGGGGACGGAAATTACCAATCCAAAAACAAATGCACTAAAAGTGCGCGAGAATATTGGTATGGTGTTTCAACATTTTCACTTATTCCCGCACAAAACAGTGCTAGAAAATATTACGTATGCGCCAATGAATGTAAAGAACCAATCGAAGGAAGACAGCATCAAGCAGGCAGAGGAGCTTTTAAAAAAGGTCGGACTTCTAGAGAAAAAAGATGATTATCCGAACCGGCTGTCAGGTGGTCAAAAGCAGCGTGTCGCCATTGCACGTGCTCTTGCAATGACACCAGATATCATGCTTTTTGACGAGCCGACGTCTGCTCTTGATCCAGAAATGGTAAAGGAAGTATTAGAGGTCATGAAAGAGCTCGCTCAATCTGGGATGACGCTGATGATCGTCACACATGAAATGGGCTTTGCAAAAGAAGTGGCAGACCGTGTGATTTTTATGGATGATGGGAAAATTGTAGAGGATGCCAATCCTGTAGAATTCTTTGAATCTCCGTCTTCACAGCGTGCTCAAGATTTCTTACAAAAAATATTATAATGAAAAAAACGAGGAGGAGACTTAACATCTCCTTCTTTTTTTGATTATAATGGGGAAAGTAAAAAAAGTTCATCATTTCACAAAAGTAGACAGAAAAGAGTGAATCACATCATGTTTAAAATCGGCTACCGAACGCTGAAAACAGCATTAGGAACAGCTCTAGCCATTTACATTGCACAAATGCTCGGTCTGCAAAACTATTCAGCTGCCGGCATTATTACGATCCTATGTATTCAGGTGACGAAAAAAAGGTCACTCCTCGCATCTGGGGCCCGCTTTGCCGCATGCAGTCTTGCCATCTTATTTTCTTATTTATTTTTTGATCTGATTGGGTATCATCCTTTCGTCATTGGACTGATGCTGCTCGTCTTTATTCCAACAACGGTCTTGCTTCGGATTAAAGAAGGGATTGTCACAAGTTCAGTGATTATCCTTCATTTGTATATGTCTGGAGGCATTACGCTTCATCTCATCTGGAATGAGCTTTTACTCATCACCATTGGTGTAGGGGTCGCACTCATAATGAACCTGTATATGCCTAGCGTTGATAAAAAGCTGAAACAATACAGTGAACAAATTGAAGCGAATTTTGCGAAAATCTTTGAAGAAATCGAGCAATATTTAATGACCGGAAAACAAGACTGGACAGGAAAAGAAATTCCAGAGACGCATCAATTGATTAAAGAAGCGAAAGCTCTTGCATACCGTGATGTTGAAAATCATGTCTTAAGACATGAAAATCTGTATTATCATTATTTCAACATGAGACAAAAGCAATTTGAAATCATTGAGCGGGTGCTTCCGAAAATTACGTCCATTTCTGTTACAACGGAGCATGGGCAAATCATTGCAGAATATATTAGAGATTTACGAGAACATATTCACCCAGGGAACACGGCTCATAAGTTCTTAAGACGCCTGATTGATATGAAAGAAGAGTTTGATGCACTGCCGCTTCCGCAAACACGTGAAGAATTTGAAGCTAGAGCCGCACTCTTTCATTTTCTCGGGGAAATGGAACAATATTTGGTGTTGAAAAGTTATTTTAAAGGGATGAAAGAATAAAGACGCATGAGTTCCTCCTTCATTGGTCAATCTAATGAAAAAGGAGGAGCCTATGCGTCTTTTATTTTATACTGTGCTGACCATGTCCCTTTCACCCATCTGGCCGCTCGGGCAAAACCCGCTTCCAGGAGACCCGTATGTCATTATTAATAAACAAACGAACGAGCTTGCGTATATTGATCATGGGGAAATTCAAAAAGTCTACCCGGCTTCTACTGGCAAAACAGCTGATTTAACGCCAGAAGGTGAATTTACGATTATGATCAAAGCGAAAGATCCTTATTACAGAAGAAAAAATATTGAAGGCGGTGCGAAGAATAACCCACTCGGCCGAAGGTGGATTGGATTTGATGCGCGAGGAACCGACGGGAGAACCTATGGCATTCATGGAACAAGTGATGAGACATCGATAGGGAAATTTATTACGGCAGGCTGTGTACGTCTTCATAATCAAGATGTAGAACGGCTATTTGATCAGCTTCCAGTTGGTACAAAGGTATGGATCACGACATCAAGCGATGCATTTGAAAAACTGGCCAAAGACAAACAGGCCATTCGTTAAAAAACGAATCACCTGCTTGTCTGCTTTTTTATCAACACTTTATAAAAAGGCTGCCGCTCCTGCTAAAAGTGAAGAAATTAACAGTAAGCTAATCATGAGCAATACCATAAATTTCATGAATTTCTGAGACATATCGCACCCCTATAATCAAATGTTTTTGCGACGAGCGCACCTTTCTTTATTCTAGCTCGTTTTTACGCAGGCGACAAGTGATGTACAAAGGAAGTGAACGGATGAATCAAATCGATCATATAGCCATTGCCGTTTTCTCAATTCAAAAAACAGCACGTACGTTCTCTAGGCTGTTTAACTGGGAATTTTCAGACATAGAAGTACTTCCGAATCAAGGGGTCAAAGTATCTTTTGCTTCCCTAGGTGATCTGCACATTGAGTTGATTGAACCGATGGAGGATCACAGCACATTACATACCTTTTTAATAAAAAGAGGAGAGGGGCTTCATCATATTGCATTAAAGTCAGGTGACATTCAGGCTGATCTCAGTCAACTTGAGGAGCTCGGCATGCAGCTCATTCAAAAGGGCGCACAAAATGGTGCGAACGGAAATCGCATTGCGTTTATTTCACCAAAAGAAACGTCAGGTGTGCTAATTGAATTGTGTGAACCTTTGAAAGGAGAGAAACAGGAAGATGCATGAATCGTTCAATGACTTGTCTGAATGGCGCGAGAAAGCTTTAAGGGGCGGCGGTGAAAAACGAGCAGCAGCTCACCGAAACAAAGGAAAGCTGACTGTTCGGCAGCGGCTTCATGAACTTCTTGATGAAGGCAGCTTTATGGAAATTCAGTCATTTGCTAAAGGCTGCCGCTCAGAACATTTAGGGGATGGCGTTGTCACTGGGACGGGACTGATTCATGGGAGACAAGTAGGCGTTTATGCACAAGATGCGACCGTGTACGGGGGTTCGCTAGGGGACATGCATGCGAAAAAAATAGCGGCTTTAATGGATTTGGCTGCTAAAAATCAAATGCCTGTTATCGGTCTAAAAGACTCAGGTGGTGCGAGAATTCAAGAGGGTGTGGTATCATTAGAGGGATACGGTCAGATTTTTAAACGGAATGTGCTGTACTCTGGTCAAATTCCGCAAATATCCGTTATTTTAGGCTCCTGTGCGGGAGGTGCAGTTTATTCACCTGCACTGACGGATTTTGTATTCATGACGGAGCAAACAGCTCATATGTTTTTAACTGGACCGAAAGTGATAGAAAAAGCAACAGGAGAGACGGTCTGTCCTGACCGGCTTGGAGGTGCAGCAGTTCAGCATCAAACAAGCGGGAATGTGCACTATACAGGGAAAGATGAGAGAGACGTGTTAAAAGCAGTTCGAACGCTTTTAACGTACATACCAACGAAACGACGGCCTGTCATTCATCGTAAGGTGCAAAAGCATGATGCGAGCGATCTTGGGAACATCTTGCCAAAGGAGCCATCACGTACTTATGATGTCAAACAAGTGGTGACAGCGATCACCGACCACGGCTCATTTTTTGAAACGCAGCGTTGTTTCTCCAAAAATATCGTCACAGGTTTTGCCAGATTACAAGGGTCTTCCATTGGTCTTGTAGCCAATCAGCCTAAGGTGCTGGCAGGAAGCCTTGACCTCGATGCTGCTGATAAAGCGGCTCGGTTTATTCGATTTTGCGATGCATTTCATATTCCCATTTTAACCCTTGTGGACGTTCCTGGTTTTTTGCCAGGGGAGAAAGCTGAGCATGCAGGCATTATCCGCCACGGCGCAAAGCTTCTGTATGCGTACGCTGAGGCGACCGTTCCAAAGATCACTGTGATTTTGCGAAAGGCATTTGGCGGTGCATACGTTGCGATGAATAGTAAGGGCTTAGGTGCTGACTTTGTGTATGCATGGCCAGAGGCAGAAATTGATGTCATGGGAAAATCGTTTGCAGACGAAATTGTTCATCCTGCTTTGCGTGAGGTGGACAATGAACCTAGTGTCATGAAGGCAGCACAATTAGGATTAATCGACGATATTTTAATGCCAGATGAAACGAGAGAGCGGCTCATTCGCTCATTTGACCTGCTTCGCAGTAAGGAAGAAGATAGACCGTTAAAAAAGCATGGAAACATGCCGCTATAAGAGGAGGAACATCACCATGATCAATGAGAAACGCTTATTAGACGAATTTTTAGAACTTGTTCAAATCGATTCAGAAACGAAACATGAAGAAAAAATTGTTGAAGTCCTAAAAGAGAAATTTACTGGTTTAGGGCTTAATGTAGTCGAAGATGATTCAAAAGAGACAACCGGCCATGGAGCAGGCAATCTTATTTGCACACTTGAAGGGAATCAAGAGGCAGATACGATTTATTTTACTTCTCATATGGATACAGTTGTACCAGGTAATGGTGTTAAGCCAGTCATTGAAGACGGCTATGTCAAGACAGATGGCACAACCATTCTTGGTGCTGACGATAAAACAGGGCTTGCTGCAATGTTTGAAGCGATCCGTGTCCTAAAAGAGAAAAATGTACCGCATGGCAAGATTGAATTTGTCATTACAGCTGGTGAAGAATCAGGACTTGTAGGAGCAAAAGCGTTAGATCCGAAACTGATGACAGCAAAATATGGTTATGCCCTTGATTCAGATGGCAAGGTCGGTACCATTATCGTGGCTGCGCCAACACAGGCGAAAGTACGTGCAACCATTTACGGAAAAACAGCTCACGCAGGAGTGGCACCTGAAAAAGGCGTCTCTGCGATTACGATTGCATCAAAAGCGATCGCCAGCATGCCGCTTGGCCGTATTGATGAAGAAACAACGGCGAATATTGGCCGCTTTGAAGGCGGAACACAAACGAATATTGTCTGTGATCAAGTGGATATTTTGGCAGAGGCACGTTCTTTAGAACCGGCAAAAATGGAAGCGCAAGTAGCGAAAATGAAAGAAGCCTTTGAAAAAACCGCTAAAGAAATGGGCGGAAGTGCCGATGTACAAATTGACATCATGTATCCAGGCTTTAAATTCTCACACGGCGATCAAGTCGTTGAAGTGGCGAAAAAAGCGGCTGCGAAAATTGGCCGTCCTTCAGAACTACAGACAAGCGGGGGAGGCAGTGATGCAAACGTCATTGCTGGAAATGGCATCCCGACCGTCAACCTAGCTGTTGGATATGAAGATATTCATACGAAAAATGAGAAAATGCCGATTGAAGAATTAGTCAAGACAGCTGAAATGGTTCTCGCCATTATCGAAGAAACGACAAATCCATCGTAAAGGCAGGAGACTCTGTGAGCACGCAAAAGATCATTATTTTCCAAGTGGGACAAGAGGATTTTGGTATCAGCGTAGAACATATACGCTCAATTGAGAAGGTCCCTTATTTACAAGAAGTATCGAACCTTCCAAAAGAGATTAAAGGACTCATGTCGTTAAGAGGAGAGGTCATTCCAGTCAGTGACACAGGTGTCATGCTGCACGGAAAACCTCTGGATGTAACCGAACAGTCTAAGGTTCTACTATTTGAATTGAACGATCAAATGATTGGCTGCCTTGTTTCTGATGCAAAAGATATCATTGATATCGAGTTAAGTGAGATCAAGCCATTTCATATGAACACAAAAGCATCTGAATATTTCTTCGGCGTCGTTGAGAGAGAGAACAAGATGATTTTACAAGTGGACCCTAATAAGTTTCTAGGGAAAATTGAGGATCTTGATCAATTGCCTGAGCGATTGAAAGAGGAATTGGCATAAACAAAGGCCCCTTATCCATGGATAAGGGGTCATTTTGCGTGCCGGAGCTCACGCATCTTTTATTTGTTGCGCTCTACAGAAGACAAATAAAGCCCCCTTATCATGTTCCGGTAAGGGGGCTATAATTTATTCAGCTGCTGGGTTAATTGAATCGTTTGCCGCAGCTTTTGTTTTTGATTTTTGGTACATCACATTTAAAATAATCGTTTGAATGGTGAGTAAAAGTCCACTTGTCATCCAATATAAAGGAAGAGCAGCGGGAGCATTAATTGATAGAAACAGCATCATGACTGGGAAAATCATGCCCATGATTTTTGCTTGTTTCAGTGCAGCTTCTGTTTGGGTGCCTGATTGTTTTGCGAATTTTTGTGTGACATAAAATTGCAAGAAATACATGGCCCCTGCAAAGATCGCTACCAAAAGATCAGTTTGTCCTAAGTTAAACCATAAGAACGAATGTGTTGCAATCTCAGGTGTTGAGCGGATTGCTGAGTAAAAGCCAAGAACAATTGGGATTTGAATCAGCATCGGCAGACAGCCCATTGCCAGCGGGTTCACATTGTTGTCTTTATATACTTTCATCATTTCCATTTGCAGTTCTTTTTGTTTTTCAGGTTCTTTCGTTTTTTTCAATTTGCTTTGTATTTGGTCAATCTGAGGTTTAACGAGTGCCATTTTCTCTTGCATCACTCTCTGCTTTTTAAATTGGTTTGCAAAAAGCGGGAAAATAAGCAGCCGGACAATCAATGTCACGAACATAATAGATAAACCGTAGTCATCATGGAAAAAGTTCGCAAGCCAGATAATCAACTCAGAAAAAGGCTGAACAAAATAATGATGGAAAAACCCATCAGAGCTTGTATTTGTTTGCGCACTGGCAGCAAATGCCGGTGACGCTACCATCATCAAAAATAAAGTCGTACAAATTGTCAATAAACGTTTCAATTCGTTTCCTCCTCAATAATAAAATCTAATAAGAGAGAGGAAGCGAATGGTCTTCATCATCATTTGATGATCTTTTCATTCGAATGACTTTACTAATCCAAGTTGTAATGCGATCATATATGATAAACAGAAAGTCTGTTCGATTCAAACAAGATGCATCCAACTCTTCTAAACGATGTCCTCCGAGGTGCTCGTTCATTCGGCAGTCTTTTAATAAGAAAGCAATACCAATGGCGGTCAGCGCTGGAAGAATAATCGTAAAGAATTCAACAAGGAAAAAGACTTCATTGAATGTATCAATAATCATGATTATCACATCCATTTCATTACTCACAGTGTACTATACACCATATGAAATGTCTAATGGAACAAACAGGTGAAATCACGGTGAAGTGAAGGAAAGTAGATCACCTAAGGAGGCAAGCAAATGGCTGATTCTCAAAAGAAGGGGCGAATCATTTTTCATATTGATATGAATAGTTTTTATGCATCGGTAGAAATGGCGTATGATCCTTCTTTGAGAGGGAAACCTTTAGCCATTAGCGGAAATGCAAAAGAGCGCAAAGGCATAGTTGTAACCTGCAGCTACGAGGCAAGAGCACTCGGGGTGAAGCCGCCGATGCCACTTTGGGAAGCGAAGCGGCTATGTCCGGGACTGATTGTGCGTACACCCAACTTCGACCGGTACCGCAGCTCCTCACAAGAAATGTTTACCATACTAAGAGAATATAGTGACTTAGTTGAACCCGTTTCAATTGATGAAGGCTATATTGATTTAACCGATACACCTTATGCTGAGCATGCCGTAAAAACCGCTCATGATATTCAAACGAGGCTCGTAGAAGAGCTCATGCTTCCATCGAGTATTGGCATTGCACCGAATAAATTTCTAGCGAAGATGGCGTCTAATTGGAAAAAGCCAATGGGCATTACCATTTTGCGTAAACGAGATGTCCCGACAATGCTCTGGCCGCTCCCTGCAGGTGACATGCATGGGGTTGGACAGAAAACGGCAGATAAGCTGAAAACCATCGGAATTCATACTATTGAAGATTTAGCAAAAGCGAATGAATATGCGCTGAAAGAGTTATTAGGCATCAATGGACCGAGGTTAAAGCAAAAAGCAAACGGAGAGCATGACGGCATTGTCGATCCAGAAAGAATATACGAATTTAAATCTGTCGGCAATTCTTCCACTCTTCCTCACGATTCTGATGATACAGATGAACTCGTTTCATTAATAGAGAAACTGTCGCAATCGGTGAGTGCCAGATTACGAAGAAAAGAAGTGATGGCAAACCGGTTGCTCATTATGATTCGGTATGCAAGCTGGAAAAATATCACACGGAGCGTCACACTCACGAATCCAACTGATCGAAATGAAGATCTATTTGAGGCGGCAAAGCAGCTATTCCTAAAGCATTGGAATGACCAGCCTGTAAGACTTTTAGGTGTGACGGGGACCGATCTTGTGGAACGAAAATCAGCTGTCAAGCAACTTGATTTATTCTCTTATACAGAAGATGCAAAGGACGAACCGCTCCAATCTCTTTTAGACGGACTGAAAGAAAAATACGGTAAACCACTCATCCAAAGAGGAGTGACCATTAAGGAAAAAGAGAGCAAAACAAGTGGTACAAGTTTTAATAAAGACTTTTTTCAGGACGAAAGAGGAAATGACTAGCCTGAAAACTTGATAAAAGAGGTGATGTTGTGGTAATTTCAAAGGGTACATCATTTCAGCAGTAATCAATATAGTGTGTTAGAAGGGACGTCAGAATTATGTCAAAACAACAAATCGGTGTCGTTGGACTAGCCGTTATGGGGAAAAACCTTGCCCTAAATATTGAAAGCCGCGGTTTCTCCGTGTCCGTTTATAACAGATCTAGCAGCAAAACAGAAGAGTTTCTTCAAGAATCACAAGGGAAAAACGTTGTAGGCACATACAGCATTGAAGAATTTGTTCAATCGCTTGAAACGCCGCGTAAAATTCTTTTAATGGTAAAAGCGGGTGCAGCAACAGATGCAACCATTCAATCATTACTGCCTCACCTAGAGAAAGGTGACATTTTAATTGATGGTGGAAATACATATTACAAGGATACACAAAGACGTAACCAAGAGCTTGCGGAAAGTGGTATTCACTTCATTGGTACAGGTGTTTCTGGCGGTGAAGAAGGCGCACTTAAAGGTCCTTCTATCATGCCTGGCGGTCAAAAAGAAGCGCACGAGCTAGTGAAACCAATTTTAGAAGCCATCTCTGCGAAAGTAGATGGTGAGCCTTGTACAACGTATATCGGTCCAGATGGAGCAGGACATTATGTCAAAATGGTTCATAACGGTATCGAGTACGGAGACATGCAATTGATCTCTGAATCATACTTTATCTTGAAGCATGTGGCAGGATTGTCAGCAGAGGAGCTTCATGAAGTATTCTCAGAGTGGAATAAAGGCGAACTTGACAGCTACTTAATTGAAATTACAGCTGACATTTTCACAAAAGTGGATGAAGAAACAAATCAGCCGCTTGTGGATGTGATCTTAGATAAAGCTGGACAAAAAGGAACTGGGAAATGGACGAGCCAAAGCTCTCTTGATCTAGGTGTTCCGCTTCCAATCATTACTGAATCTGTTTTCGCGCGTTACATTTCAGCAATGAAAGATGAGCGTGTTGAAGCAAGTCAATTAATTGAAGGTCCTAAGCCAGCGCAATCAGCAAAGAATAAACAAGAGCTGATCGAAGCAGTTAGAAAAGCCCTATTCATGAGTAAAATCTGCTCATATGCACAAGGTTTTGCGCAAATGAAAGCAGCGTCTGATGAGTATAACTGGGATTTGAAATACGGTGAAATTGCGATGATCTTCCGTGGTGGATGTATCATTCGTGCAGCCTTCCTGCAGCAAATCAAAGAAGCATATGACCGTAACCCTGAATTGAAAAACCTATTGCTTGATCCTTACTTCAAGGATATCGTAGAAAGCTATCAATCATCACTTCGTAAAGTGATTTCACTTGCAGTAGAACAAGGTGTTCCTGTTCCTTCATTCTCAAGTGCACTAGCTTACTTTGATAGCTATCGTACAGCTGTCCTTCCAGCTAACTTAATTCAAGCACAGCGTGACTACTTCGGCGCACATACGTATGAGCGCACAGATAAAGAAGGCGTCTTCCATACTGAATGGATGAAATAAGTATACAACCTCAAAAGACCTTACCTTGGTAAGGTCTCAGATAGTTGACAAAGGGCTAAAATGAACTTGATTTTAGCCCTTTGTCTTCTTTTTAGCGTGATAGAAAACCTTTGCAGGCTAGGAAGGCCGAGTACTGGCGCGGAGCGAATTTGACATTCGTGAGCACCAGCACGCAGGACTGACACCGAATGCGAGGGTTTGTCTACACGCTGTGACCTTACCTTTGGTAAGGTCTTTTTTGTGTTTACATCTATTCGGCTAAAAATCCGAAAAAGAGGGATGCTAAGTAAAAAAGAACAGAAAGTAGGGATAGAAGTGGGCATTTTATATGCACTTCTCCCAGCGATATTTTGGGGAAGTATTGTTCTCATCAGTGTCAAACTTGGCGGGAATGCCTATCAGCAAACACTCGGCATTACCCTCGGCGCTTTTTTGTTTTCAATCGGCGCCTATTTGATCAAAATGCCGGAACTGACACCGCTTATTTTTGCGGTTTCCGTTATCTCTGGGATCTTTTGGAGTATTGGGCAAATGAATCAGCTTTCAAGTGTCGCCTTTCTAGGGGTGTCAAAGGCTGTTCCTTTATCAACGGGTATGCAGCTTGTGAGCACGACATTATTTGGTGTCATCGTCTTCAAAGAATGGCAAACCATGACGGTCATACTTATTGGTTCTTGTGCCATTTTATTTATTATTGCTGGCGTTGTCATGACATCCCTCGGTCAAAAAAAGAGTGGCGGGAACGAAGGCGGCAATTTTAAAAAGGGAATCATCATTTTGCTCATCTCAACCGTAGGCTACGTAGGATACGTCGTCATTTTAAGATGGTTTCATATAGATGGCTGGTCTGCGCTCGTTCCGCAATCTGTCGGCATGCTGCTTTCATCGTTAGCGATTAGTCTAAAGCAAGACCCGTTTAGCAAATATACGTTCAGAAATATCATTGCTGGTCTTGTGTGGTCGACAGGAAATCTAGGACTTCTTTTGGCGATTCCACTCATTGGCGTAGCAGTAAGTTTTTCCATGTCTCAAACAGGAATTGTCATCTCGACTTTAGGCGGTATTTATTTATTAAAAGAGAAAGCATCTAAAACAAGCTTTGTCATTGCAGGCTGCTTGATGATTATCGCAGGCGGTGTGCTACTAGGTTTTACAAAATAGGAGGTTTAAGCGAATGTATCCAGATTTGGAAGGAAAAACAGTTCTCATCACAGGAGCAGGTACAGGGATAGGTCAGGCGATGGCACGCCGGTTTGGACAAGAAAAAGCCAATGTAGTGATCAATTATTTCTCAGATAAAGAAAACCCGGACGACACGATTGCTGAGATTCAAAAAAGTGGCGGACAGGCTGTCAAAATTCAAGGGGATGTATCAAAAGAAGAGGATATGAAGGCGATGATTGATCAAGCTGTCAATACATATGGCAGTCTTGATGTCATGATCAATAATGCAGGAATTGAAAATGAAGTTCCTTCAACTGAAATGACGCTAGATAACTGGAACAAAGTGATGTCCACCAATTTAACAGGTATGTTTTTAGGGTGCCGTGATGCATTGAAGTATATGACAGAACACGGGATCGAGGGGTCGATTATTAATATGTCGTCGGTCCATCAGCAAATTCCGTGGCCTCATTTTGTCCATTATGCAGCAAGTAAAGGAGGCGCCAAGCTTTTGACAGAAACGCTGGCACTAGAATATGCCCCTAAAAAAATTCGCGTAAACAGCATTGCACCAGGCGCAATTGATACCCCGATCAATGCCGAAAAATTTGATGATCCAGCATTGAAAAAGGGCGTCATTGAGCTGATACCGATTGGTTATATCGGAAAACCGGAAGAAGTGGCAGCATGTGCTGTCTGGCTTGCATCAAAAGAGGCGAGCTATGTGACAGGGTTGACGTTATATGTAGACGGCGGTATGACCAAGTACCCGGGATTCCAAGCAGGAAAAGGATAATCGTGATGATCACGGGCTGGGTCCAGAGGATAACACAACATCAAATTATGATCTAGTATGTGCATGTGAAGACTAATGAAAAGCGTGTGTATAAACATTCACACGCTTTTATCCGTTTATACGCCTTATTCAAATATGCTTGTTTCTTTTACAGGCTTTACCCAAATTTTGATTACAAAGATATGAATAGATTCGAAAAGTAGCAGCAAAAGACGTTTACCTATCCATCAAATTGAGTGGGAATAGCATCTGTTTCCATCTCGGGGCAGTTACTTCTCATGATTTATGGGTTTTTGAATGAGCTAAGTCATTAGCACTTATTTTAACAAAGTTCTCAAATCTTCTGAAGAAAAAGCTACTTTATGGTTCATTCGGAGAGTATTTTTTAAAAGAAAAGGGGTCTCGTTCATATCTGGATGAGATCTTTTTTGTTCTGAAAGCTTGTTGTGAGTATTGATACGGTCATTTTTAAAATAAAATACAGACATATATAATTAAATGTCTAGACATTTAAAAATAAAAATATATAATATTAACTGGAAGCGCTTTTATTACAACAATGGGGTGAGAGAAATGAAACGTATTTTATTAGCATGCAGTTCAGGTATGTCTACGAGTTTACTAGTCACAAAGATGAAGGCACATGCTGAGTCTATAGGGGAAGAAGCAGAGATTTGGGCAGTCGGACAAGACCAAGCGAGAAAAGAAATGGCACATGCCGATGTTGTATTAATTGGACCGCAAATGAGCTTTTTAAAAGGGGATCTTCAAAAAGAAGCTCAAAAATATGGGATTGAAGTAGAGGTCATCGATATGCAGGCGTATGGGCTAGCAGATGGACAAAAAGCGTATGAACAAGCGGTTTCATTGATGGGGGAATCTTAAAGGATGGAAAAGAAAACGCTCGAAGGACTCACGGAAGAACAAATCAGTTTTCAATTGATCTTACACAGCGGAAATGCACGAAGCAAATTGCTTCAATCTCTTAAACAATTCAGAGAAGGTCATGAAACAGTAGCATCTGACCTTCTCAAAGAAGCGGAAGATGACTTGCGGAATGCACATGATATTCATTTTCAAATGGTACAGCAAGAGGCAAGCGGAGAAACGATTTCATTCTCCTTGCTGCTCATGCATGCCGAAGATCATTTCATGTCAACGATGACAATAAAAGAGCTTGTGGGAGAGCTCTTACCGATATTGCAATCATTGAAACAATAAAGGGTGTAAACAAGGGGGGGAAACCAATGTTTGATAAAATAAGTGCGATTTTGGTTCCGATTGCTGGGAGATTGAACAACAATCGCTATCTAGGGGTATTAAGGGATGCCTTTATGCTTGCGTTCCCATTAACGATTTTTGGTTCCATCATGGTCGTATTAATGAATTTGCCATTTTTAGATAAGATCATGAGTCAAACAGCACTGGAAGGTGTTCAGTCTGCACTGAATATTGCACCTAGTGCGACCATCAGCATTATGAGTGTGTTTGTTGTATTTGGGATTGGCTACTATTTATCGAAAAGCTATGATGTGGAAGCTGTCTTTGGCGGTGTGATCGCTTTAGCCTCTTTTCTGCTCCTTACGCCATTTTTACTAGAACAAGAGGGCGGTGCATCCATTGCAGGCGTCATCCCAGTCGATCGTTTGGGCGCAAAGGGAATGTTCCTTGGAATGATCACAGGCTTTTTGTCTGCTGAAATTTATCGCTATTTTGTCCAAAAGAAATTTGTCATCAATATGCCGCAAGGGGTTCCGCCAGCTGTTTCTAAGTCTTTTGCTGCACTCATCCCGGCTACTTTGACACTCACAACCTTTCTACTGATCAATATCATCATTACACAAGGGTTCAAAACCAACATGCATGACTTGATTTACAATGCGATTCAGGCGCCGCTTGTCGGACTTGGAAGCGGTATCATTCCGACCTTGATCGCTATTTTCTTTATACAAATTCTTTGGTTCTTTGGGCTCCACGGCCAAATTATTATCAACTCTGTCATGGACCCGATTTGGAATACATTGTCCATTCAAAATCTAGAAAGCTACACAAAAACAGGTGAGGTTCCGAACATCATCAGCAAGCAGTTTATCGAAATCTATACAGTGGGTATGGGTGGAACCGGTATGACGCTAGCTGTTGTGTTTACGATTTTAATTTTTCTTAAAAGTAAGCAATTGAAACAAGTAGCAAAGCTCGGCTTAGGACCAGGTTTATTTAACGTCAATGAACCCATTATCTTCGGTTTACCGATTGTGATGAACCCGCTTATTCTCATTCCATGGATTTTGGCGCCAATGGTGATTACTTGTATTTCTTATTTTGCGATGGCCGCAGGTATTGTGCCGCCTCCGACAGGCGTGAATATTCCATGGACAGTACCGATCTTTATTAGCGGAGTCATGGCAACGAATTCATTAGCGGGCGGTCTGCTTCAGCTGTTTAATTTAATGATTGTGTTTGTCATTTGGTTCCCGTTCCTAAAATTTATTGATCGTATGAATGTGAAAAATGAAAAAATAGTCACGACAGAAAAAACGAAACAAACAAACATCAAAGGTGAAGGAGACTCAATACATGTCGATGGAAACTAACAGTCAATCATATACATTTCCAGAAGGTTTCTGGTGGGGATCTTCTGCCTCTGCTACGCAAACAGAAGGCAGTTATCCAGGAGATGGAAAGGGACCGAACATTTGGGATCACTGGTTTGAAAAAGAGCCGAATCGTTTTTTTCAGGGCGTCGGTCCAGGTGTAACCTCGCAATTTTATCGTAAATACAAAGAGGATATCCGCCTCATGAAGGAGATTGGGCACAACTCGTTTCGTCTATCTATTTCATGGTCACGCCTTTTACCTGAGGGAAAAGGGGCTGTTAATGAAGAAGCTGTGGCTTTTTACAATGATGTGATCAATGAACTGATAGCCAGTGACATTGAACCGTTTGTGAACTTGTATCATTTTGATATGCCAATGGCGTTGCAAGAGACGGGAGGATGGGTAAACAGGCAGGTCGTAGACGATTATGTCAGCTATGCGACATTGTGTTTTCAGCTATTTGGCGACCGGGTGAAAAAATGGTTTACCCATAACGAGCCGATTGTCCCTGTAGAGGGTGGATATATGTATAGCTTCCATTATCCAAACGAAGTTGATTTCCAAAAGGCAGTGCAAGTTGGATTTCATGAGATTTTATCAAATGCTAAGGCCATTGCGGCTTATAAAGAGATGAAGCAGGATGGGAAAATAGGCATTATCCTGAACCTTACTCCTTCGTATCCGCGAAGCCAGAATCCGAGGGATGTCGAAGCAGCTGAGATGGCTGACGCCTTCTTTAACCGGTCCTTCCTAGATCCTGCGGTGAAGGGACATTTCCCAGAAAAACTAGTAGAAGTCTTAAAGAAAGAAGGCTTTATGCCAAGTATGGAAGAAGGAGACCTTGAACTCATTCAAGAGAACACGATCGACCTTCTCGGCATCAACTATTATCAGCCAAGAAGAGTGAAAGCAAAGGAACACATGCCTCACCCTGATGCACCATTTATGCCAGATCATTATTTCGATTCTTTTGAAATGCCGGGCAGAAAAATGAATGTGTACCGCGGCTGGGAAATCTATGAAAAGGGTATTTACGATATATTGAAAAAAGTCCAGACAGACTATGGGAATATTGAATGCTTTATTTCTGAAAATGGAATGGGTGTTGAAGGAGAAGAGCGGTTTCAGGATGAAGAAGGAATGATTCATGACGATTACCGCATTGATTTTATTTCTGAGCATCTTAAATGGGTGCATCAAGCCATCCAAGAAGGAAGTCATGTAAAAGGCTATCACCTGTGGACGTTTATGGATAATTGGTCATGGTCGAATGCCTATAAAAATCGCTATGGATTTGTCTCAGTGGACCTTGAGGAAGACGGGAAACGTACCATCAAAAAAAGTGGCTATTGGTTTCAATCGGTTTCAGAGAATAATGGTTTCTAATCAAGATACTTGCTCTTTCCTTGAAAAGGGCAAGTATTTTTCTTATGTAAAGATGAAAGGGTTGAAATGAAAGTGGCTCGAACCTTTTAAGCGCACTAGGCTTAGTGTAGAATGAGAGGAAGGCTAGAAAGCGCTATAATAGGATATGAAAAAACAAGTCAGTTGGTGGTGTGAGATGACAAAGTACGAACTCATTTCAGAAGAAATTAGAAAAAGAATAGGAACAGCATATTATCCAGAAGATCAACCCATTCCAGATGAAAACTCGCTTGCCGCTGAATTTAAATGCAGCAGAATGACGATGAAGCGTGCGCTCGATCTTTTAGTGGCGGAAGGTCTGCTCTTTAGAAAAAGAGGTCATGGCACATTTATTGTGAAGGCAGCACTAAATCAAGGTGCGATCAACGTATCAGGTCATGAAAATAAAGGGTTCACGAAAGTGATGGCAGATAAAAACGTGACGAGCCAAATCATTCGCTTTGATGTGCATTTTCCAAGTGAAGAGGTGGCAGCTCATTTATCCATTGACTCAAGTACACCCGTCTATGACATTATTCGGCTCCGTTTGGTAGAAGAAGAGCCATATGTATTAGAAAAAACCTTTATGCCTGTCAATGTCATTAAGGGAATAGATGAAGAGGTTTTATTGGGTTCCATCTATAGCTACATTACAAACACACTGCAATTAAAAGTAGCAGGAGCGCACAAAAAAATTAGAGCGGCTAAATCAGATCAGCTTGATCAGCAATATTTAGGCTGTGACCCTACGGATCCGGTGCTAGAAGTGGAGCAGGTGGCTTATTTAAACACAGGCCGGCCGTTTGAATATTCCTTTAGCCATCATCGCTATGATAAATTTGATTTTTCAACAGTTGAAATTACGAAAACACGACTTTAAAAAAAGAGCAGAACCCCCTCAATCGGGAGACTGCTGTTTTTTTGTTGATTTTATATATTCCACCAGTGATATCCATCTTTTTCAAGAAGCTGATCTGCTTCTTTTGGTCCCATAGAACCAGCAGGATAATTTGGTTTTAACGTTTTGGTTTCAGCCCATTTTTCTGAAATTGGATCAACAAAGTTCCAAGACAGTGCCACTTCATCCCAGTGGGCAAAGTTTGTTGCATCACCTAGCAAACAGTCATGAATTAGCTTTTCATACGCTTCTGGTGTATTCATGATGTCGTTGTAATTTGTTTGATAGTCCAGCTTAATTGGTTTAGCATACGTTCCGCCATCAAGCTTGCGAGCATTCAGGTGAAGGGTGATGCCTTCGTCTGGCTGAATGTGAATCACAAGTAAGTTTGGATGCATGGAATTCCCGTTTCCGTAGTACAGGTTCATCGGAATGTCTTTAAATTGCACCACGATTTGAGTGGATTTCTTTTCTAGACGTTTTCCTGTACGAATGTAAAATGGTACCCCGGCCCATCTGAAGTTATCGATGAGAAGTTTCCCTGCAACGAATGTTTCTGTGTTGGAGTTTGGGTCCACATTTTGCTCTTCAAGATAGGAAGGAACCATATTGCCATCAATTGTTCCTGCATCATATTGTCCGCGGACAAAGAATTGATCCACTTCATCTTTCGAGAATGGACGAAGCGCACGCAATGCTTTCCGTTTTTCGCTACGGATTTCCTCTGTATTGAGCTTAATCGGTGGCTCCATGGCTAGCAGTGCAACCATTTGAAGCATATGGTTTTGTACCATATCTCTCAGTGCACCAGAACTCTCGTAATATCTCGCACGGTCTTCGACACCTAATGATTCACTCGATGTGATTTGAATGTTTGAAATATAGCGGTTTGTCCAAAGCGGTTCAAAGATCGCATTCGCAAAACGAATTACCTCAATGTTTTGCACCATCTGTTTACCAAGATAGTGGTCAATACGATAAATTTGATCCTCTGTAAATGCATCTCGGATCTCTTCATTTAATGTTTTGGCACTAGGCAGGTCATGACCAAACGGTTTTTCAATAACAAGTCGAGACCATCCAGTCGTTTCTGATACGCCTTCGCTTTTTAAAAACTTCGCAATGGTTCCGAAGAATTCTGGTGCCATCGCTAAATAGAACATCCGGTTATTCGGGATACTGTATGTATCTTCAAGACCAGAAAGAAGTGTGTTCAGTGCTTGATAGGAAGCAGGGCTTGAGACATCAAAATCATGGTAATAGAAATGAGAAATAAATTCCTCTGCTTTTGCTTCTGCATCATCAGAAGAGACCGATTCTTTTACCACAGCTCTTAGGTCTTCATGAGACCAAGGACGACGTCCAACACCTACAACGGCGAATTGGTCTCCAAGCTTTCCGCTATGATAAAGTCTATGTATAGAAGGGTAGAGCTTGCGTTTTGCAAGGTCTCCTGTTGCGCCAAAAATGACAATGACTGCTTTTGGATAGTTAGTTTCTGTATTCACGAAAAGTACCTCACTTTATTCGTAGCATTGTTGTAAAAACCGAGAATGTATGTACATTTTCTTTATTTTAAAGGTTCATTGTTCGTAAAGCAAACATTTGATTCGACTTTTTCTGCCCGAGTTTGACTTTTTTCAAAAATTCCGCTGAATTCACATTTATCCTGTCTTCATGTATTCTATATGAATGAAGAGATTGTATACCGGCTGTAGGAGGAAATCGTAATGGAACTGCTCTTTTTAGGAACAGGTGCAGGCATTCCTGCAAAAACAAGAAACGTCACTTGCACTGCGCTGAAGCTTTTAGAAGAGAGAAAAGCCGTGTGGCTTTTTGATTGCGGAGAAGCGACGCAGCATCAAATATTACATACAACGATTAAACCAAGAAAAATTGAGAAGATCTTTATCACGCATATGCACGGTGATCATGTATATGGTCTCCCGGGTCTGCTTGGCAGCAGGTCCTTTCAAGGCGGAGAGGATGAATTGACGATATATGGTCCAAGCGGCATTAAAGCTTTTGTAAACGCAGCACTTTCAGCGACACAAACGCATTTGACTTATCCGCTGCATATCATAGAAATAGAGGAAGGGATCGTTTTTGAAGATGAGACCTTTCAAGTAGAAGCAAGACGAGTGTCTCATGGGATACCAGCTTACGGTTATCGGGTCGTGGAAAAAGATGTACCGGGTGCACTAAAAGCCGAAGACCTAAAAAAAATCGGTGTAAAACCTGGACCTTTGTATCAGAAGTTGAAAAATGGGGAAACCGTTACACTCGAAGATGGAAGAATAATTGATGGAACCGATTATTTGGAACCCCCTAAAAAAGGGAGAATCGTTGCATTTTCAGGAGATACCCGTTTGTGCGAGAATATAACAAGGCTTGCCAAGAATGCGGATGTGTTAGTCCATGAAGCAACATTTGGGAAAGAAGATGCAGAACTAGCCTATAATTATTATCACAGTACGACAGAACAGGCAGCAAAAACAGCGCAGGAAGCAGGCGCAAAAAGACTGATTTTGACCCATATTAGTGCACGGTACCAAGGGGAAGAGTCACTGAAACAATTACTCAAAGAAGCCCGCGATATATTCCCGCTGACTGAAGCTGCACATGATTTCTTTTCTTTTCCTATTGACCGTACCCTGTAAAAATTGGATGAATCGTCAAAAAAAGTTGTGTGATTTTTTTGATATTTATGATGACGCTCTTTTTCAGGTAGTGGTAAAATGGTGAAGAAAAAACAAATGACGAATTACACTATGAAGAATACGGGAGGCACAATCAAAGATGAGCGGTTTTACAGCGTTAAGTGAAGCAGAATTAAATGACCTATATGCAGCACGACAAAAAGAATATGAAACGTACAAAAGTAAAAACTTACACTTAGACATGTCTAGAGGGAAACCTTCACCAAAACAGCTCGATTTATCTATGGGCATGCTCGATGTCGTGACATCAAAGGATGCAATGACAGCTGAGGATGGTACAGATGTGCGAAACTATGGCGGCTTGACAGGCCTTCCTGAAACAAAGAAATTTTTTGCAAGTGTGCTCAATCTGAAGCCAGAACAAATCATCATTGGCGGTAATTCTAGTCTGAATATGATGCATGACACAATTGCACGTGCTATGACTCACGGCGTATATGGCAGCAAAACACCTTGGGGAGAGCTTCCAAAGGTAAAATTCCTTGCACCGAGCCCAGGATATGATCGTCATTTTGCCATTTGTGAGCATTTTAACATAGAGATGATTACGGTAGATATGAAGTCGGATGGACCTGACATGGATCAGGTGGAAAAATTGGTTGCAGAAGATGAAGCCATCAAAGGGATTTGGTGTGTACCGAAATATAGTAACCCTGACGGCATTACGTATTCAGATGAGGTTGTTGACCGTCTTGCTTCTATGCAGACAAAAGCAGAAGACTTCCGTATTTTTTGGGATGATGCCTATGCAGTCCACCATCTAACAGATACGCCTGATACGTTAAAAGATATTTTTCAAGCAGTAGACAAAGCAGGACATGCAAACCGTGTGTTTATGTTCGCCTCTACTTCTAAAATTACGTTCCCAGGCTCGGGTGTTGCACTGATGGCATCTAGTCAGGACAACGTCAGCTTTATTCAAAAACAGCTATCAGTTCAAACCATTGGGCCAGATAAAATCAATCAATTAAGACACCTTCGTTTCTTCAAGAACCCAGAAGGATTGAAGGAACATATGAAAAAGCATGCAGCGATTATTAAGCCGAAATTTGACCTCGTTCTTTCGATCCTTGATGAAAAGCTTGGTGGAACAGGCATCGCTGAGTGGCACAAACCAAATGGCGGATATTTTATTAGCTTAAATACACTTGATCATTGTGCAAAAGCTGTTGTGCAAAAAGCGAAAGAAGCCGGTGTGACACTAACAGGGGCAGGGGCGACATATCCTTATGGAAACGACCCGCTTGATCGGAACATCCGTATTGCGCCAACGTTCCCAACACTTGAAGAACTAGAGCAGGCGATTGACATCTTTACGTTATGCGTTCAGCTTGTCAGCATTGAAAAGTTGCTGTCTGAGAAAAGTCAATCAGCACCAACGGTATAATGAAAAAACTCCTTGACTGATGTCCGGTCAAGGAGTTTTTGTTTTTAGTTAGCTGTTTGATAATAAGAGACAGGCTGTTTTGCTGCACACCATACATCATAAATGGCAAGCTGCACAATATGTGGTTCATCGTGATGAATATAGTGCGAGCTGTTCTGCGCCTGAATCCATCCGCTTTGGGATGACAATGTGAGCATTCGTTTATGGAGCCTCAGCCAAGCTTCATGTGCTGGATGAAACAAGCGGCTTTTGCCTGATGAAATGACAAGAAGGGGCATCATCCCATAATGCGTTTGCTCCTCTTTGATCGTACGCAGCATTTGCTCAAAGTCCTCATGTGTACATTCTGCTGTGAACTGCGCCATATATGAAGTGCGTTCTTCCTTTGATAAGAGCGGCAGAATGACCTGCTCTTGCTCCTCACTTGCTGGGTCTAGAAGGACCATACCGATAACATCTTCTTTTCTGCGGCTTGCCCATAAGCGGCTGACAAGAGAGCCAAATGAGTGCGCCACAATGAGAAATGGCGGCTGAATATTGGCTTGATGTAAGAGTGTATCTAAATCATCCGCAAGATCATGCAAAGTTCTTCCTTCTTTGCTTTCACTGCTTTTTCCATTACCTAAACGGTCATATAAGAAAACACCAAGCTCTGGGTCAATATCACGAGCGATATTCGCCCACGTATCGCCTGAAATTCCATATCCTGCTTCAAAAATAATGGTGGCTTGCTTTTTTCCTTGACGATGCCTTGTATAAAAGTGATGTCCATCTATATGATACGTTCTTTCAATCAATGCCGAGTTCATTCTTCCATCTCCTCTAAGTGGTTCTTTAGCTAAAAGACGGCACAAAAGGCAAAGATGTTTCTCTTAAAAACAAAAAAGATGCCTATTTCAAAAAATAGACACCTTTTTGCTTAAAGATGTTACCAAGCGCGATCGTATTGGCGCGGGCTTTCGATGGATGTACGAAGCTCTTTAGCGGCTGTTTTGGGGAAATACGGATCCCGTAAAAATTCTCTGCCGATAAAGATCAAGTCAGCACGCTGATTTTGTAAAATTTCTTCGGCCTGTACACCAGATGTGATCATACCAACAGCGGCTGTTTGGATGCCGGCACCTTCTCTTATTTTCTCAGCAAAGGTGACTTGGTAGCCGGGGAATGTTTTAATACTGGCTTGCACCACAGCACCTGAGCTCACATCAATTAGATCGACTCCTTGCTCTTTCAGCCATGCGGCAATGCCAATATAATCTGCAATATCTAGTCCTTTTGTTGTGTAATCAGAAGCGGATACACGGACAAATAATGGTCCATCCCACACTTCATTGACTGCATCAACAACTTCTCTCAAGAAGCGATAACGATTTTCTGGTGAACCGCCATATTCATCTGTCCGGTGATTGGCAAGCGGTGAGAGAAATTCGTTAATCAAATAGCCATGCGCACCATGAATCTCAATGATGTCAAATCCAGCTTTCTTGGCGCGGACAGCTGCATCTTGAAACGCCTGAACGGTGTCTTTTATTTGATCGATAGACATCTCAAGAGGTGTTTTAGATTGTTCGTCAAATGGAATGCTGGATGGAGCAAGAATGTCACCATCTAGCTCAGCCTTGCGTCCTGCATGGGCTAGCTGGATGGCCGTTTTTGTTCCGTACGCTTTGATTTGTTCGTTTAATGAGGCAAATCCTTCAATGTGCTCATCACTCCAAATTCCGAGGTCCTGATCACTAATTCTTCCCTCAGGTGAAACAGCACTTGCCTCGACCATAATTAATCCGGCCTGACCTTGCGCACGGGAAATATAATGTGCAAAGTGGAAAGGCTGTAATTTTCCATCACGGTCATAGGATGAATACATACACATCGGGGACATGACGATGCGGTTTTTGAGTGTGACACCTTTTAATGTCCAAGGTGAAAAAAGCTTTGTTTCCAATTACCTTCGCCTCCTCATAGAATGGTATAGCCGATTATAACAGTCATTCAAACATTCGTCATAAAAGGTGCTCAAACCATATAGCTTTTGAACATGATTTTGTATAATGAAAGATATGGACATCAAAGGGGGATAAACGGATGAAATGGCAAACGGAAAGTGAACTAAAGGAGCTACTCACAGCTCTGATGCAGTATGAAAGCATATCTGGTACAACGGGAGAAGTCGCATTAGCGGAATATTTATATTACTTGCTGAGGGAGCGGCCATATTTTGAGCAGCATCCTGATCACTTGGCTTTGCATCCAATGAAAGATGGCCGGTATTTTTTAACGGCACTTGTCAAACGAAGTACGCTGCCATGTACTGTTTTACTCCTCAGCCATTTTGATGTCGTCGATACAGAGGATTACGGAGAATTTCAAAATATGGCGTGTAAGCCCGAAGAGTTAATGGTGTCCTTTTCTCAAAAAAGTGCACTTCTTCCAAAAAGGGCAAGAGAGGATTTAGCTTCAGGTGACTGGCTGTTTGGACGAGGGTCCATGGATATGAAAGCAGGCCTGACTGTCCAGCTTTCCATGCTAGAAAGAGCCATGGCGGGGAGGTTTGAAGGAAATATTCTGCTCGTCACAGTGCCAGATGAAGAAGTGAATTCACAGGGGATGCTGGAGGCTGTTCCGAAACTAAAGGAGCTCAAGCAGAAGTATGACCTTGAGTATACCGCGTGTTTAAACAGTGAGCCGATGTTTGAAAAGTATCCCGGGGATGCGCACCAATATATCTATACAGGTAGTATAGGGAAGGTACTTGCGGGATTTTTCTGCAAAGGAATTGAAACACATGTAGGTGAGCCCTTCTCAGGATTAAATGCAAATTTTATGGTATCTGAATTAAACAGGCTGTTAGAACTGAATAGTGATTATTGTGAGGAAGTAGATGGTGAAGTGACACCGCCTCCGACCAATTTGATGCAAAAGGATTTGAAAGAAGCTTACTCTGTTCAAACGCCTCACACGGCTGTTTCTTTATTTAATGTGCTGATGATGAACCGCTCTAGTGAAGAGCTTCACGGGCTCCTCTATGAAACTGCGAAACAAGCAGCAGCTCAAATCGAAGCCAATCTCAAACAGAAAACCGCTGCATTTCAACGCTTTAAACATTTTACACCCATTGATACAAACATCACGGTGTTAACGTATCATGAGCTGTACGAAAAAGCTGCTGAACGATCCGGCAAGCAGGAGGTCGAGCGAATTGTCAACTACGCCTTTGCCAACCGGGGTGAGCTAGGGGATCGTGATTTTTCAACCAAAATTGTATCAGAACTGACGACCCTTTGTAAGGAAGATGGAGCACTGATTGTGTTGTTTTATAGTCCGCCATTTTACCCATCTGTTTCTTCAACAAACGATCTGCATATTCAAACGACCTTAAAGAAGATTCAAAGAGAAGCAAAAGAGATCTATGGAATTGAAGTAGAAGAAGTCAAATATTTTCCTGGTTTATCTGATTTAAGCTACTTACAGCTTGAAAATCAAGATATAGACGATTATACAGCCAACATGCCGCTATACCAAAAAGGCTACTCGTTACCACAAGGAGAAAAAGAAGCTCTTAACGTACCTGTCATCAACGTTGGTCCATTAGGAAAGGATGCGCACAAATGGACAGAACGGCTGCATGTCCCATTCTCTTTTGGCGTTTTGCCTTCGCTCTTAGAATCAACAATTCATGCTTTATTAGAAAAGAATTAAGTGAAAGCTCTATCGTCATGATAGGGCTTTTCTTTTTGATATCAATCACCTTCTGTCTAAAGAAATAGAGTATGATATAGAATAATACTTACATATATTTGAAGGGGGATTGTGAGAGTGAAAACAGGAGTACTAACAAAAACAGAGATCATGACATCACTTCATGAGAGTTTGCGTAAGCTTGAGGAGTTAGTATGGACATGTGATGAGGCTACATTAGATGAATCTTTTGGGGAAGGCAAGTGGTCGATTAAACAAATTGTTGGACATTTGTATGATACAGAAGAAGTCTGGTCAGAGCGGATAGAGCAGGCAATATCAAATGAGCACACGCTTTTCGCATCATATGATCCAGAGATATATGTGAAGGGAAGAGCTTATGAAACGTATACCGCACAAGAGGTCAGTGCATTGATCGAACGCTTAAAAGAGAGCAGAAACAAAACACTACAACGATTAGAAAAGGATACATGGGATTTTTCAGGTCTCCATCCTGAAGAAGGGATGATGACAGTCCAAATATTAGCTGAAACCATTGCTTTACATGAAATTCATCACCTCGATCAAATCAAAGCCATCATGTCCATGAGAGCATCGAGTGATAGATGAAAAGCACCTGTCATCAAGGCAGGTGCTTTGCTTTCTTACTTATACGTACTCGCTGAAAACATATCATTTAATTCTGCTGCACGTTTCGTCGCTGTTTTCACACAATCGACAATCGCTTCTTCAAATTGATAGGAAGCAAGGGTATTCAGTCCTGCTTCTGTCGTTCCGCCTTCGCTCGTAATTTCTTTGCGCAGTTCAGCAGGTTCCTTTCCGCTATCCTGCAGCATGTTAGCAGCGCCTGCAATCATTTGACAAATGAGCAATTTCGCTGTCTCTTGGTCCATCCCAAGTTCCGATGCACCTCGCTCCATTCCTTCAATCAAATGATAAATAAAGGCAGGACCGCTGCCTGCAATGGCTGTGACCGCATTCAGCTGTGATTCATCTAAAACCGTCACATGACCGATCGTTTCAAACAGCTGAACTGCTTTTTCCTTTTGCGCCTCTGTGACTTCATCACTGACAGCAATGCCAGTAGCTGATTGTTGTATGGCCGCTGATGTATTTGGCATGGCACGAACCACCGCCGTTTTTGCGCCAGCATAATGCTGAATGGTTTCAATAGAAATGCCCGCTAAAATAGAAATAATCAGCTGTCCATTTAAATGGGGCCTTACTTCAGAAATGCCACTTTCCGCATCTTTTGGTTTTAAAGCAAACACCAGCATATCGGCTTCTTCATAAATAAAGGAACGAGCGAAATCTGTTTTGACTCCATAACGTGCATGTAATTCTTCTAATCGTTTTTCATTTGTTTTATTTGTGACAATGATATCTTCATTTGACATAATGCCGCTCTTTAAAAGACCTTTAATCATAGACTCGGCCATTGAGCCTGCACCAATAAATCCAATTTTACTCATAAGATACTCCTCCTTGTAGAAAATAAAAAAACCTCTCGTCTGCAAAGGACGAAAGGTTTTTCGCGGTACCACCCTCAATTAGCATGCAATCATGCATACTCAGCTCTAGTCCCTTAACGCGGGAAACGTTTAGGTTTGCCTAACAGCTCAAAGGGCAGGTTCAGCAAATAAGAGGATGGTGAAGTCTTACAGCCGGCGGACCTCACTCTCTTGCATCATTATTTTGCTTACTAATCCTTGTCATCGCGCATCTTATATTTGTTGTTCATTATGCAACGATGGACAAGTTTGTGTCAATAGGGAGAGATAAAAAAATTGACCATCTAAACCGCATGACAGTCTGCCCTTTGCAAGATACAATGAATAAAGAAGAGTGAGTTCAGATGATCTATGAGACAAAAATCAGGAGATGACGTATAAAAGTGAAAGAAGAAATGATTCAATTATCCATCCCTACACCGTTTGCGGTTGGGGATGTCCATGCATATGTATTAAAAGGCGATGCCGTGACCTTAGTCGATTGCGGACCGATGACACAAGAGGCGCAGCATGCCTTTGTCACGCAATTAAAGGAACATCATTTATCAATAGATGATATTGATCAAGTGGTTTTAACACATCATCATGCAGATCATGTCGGTCTTTTAGATCTGATGAAACCTCATGTCCGTGTCATCGGACACGAGTTGAATGAGCCCTATATTAGTCAGGATGCAGCGTTTAAACAGCGTCAAATCCATTTTATGAATGATTTTTTTCAGCAGTTAGGTGTCCCGCTTCGTCAAGGTGAGTGTGAAAGAATGGTGAGGCAGTCCTATACATATTCATGTACGGCACATGTCGATGACGTCATAAAAGAAGGCGATCGTTTGAAGGGACATGAGCACTTCCAAGTGCTGGAGACCCCAGGACATGCACAATCTCATCTTTCTTTTTTAGATGAAACAACAGGGAATTTCATCGGCGGTGATCTGCTGCTTACGACCATTTCTTCCAATCCGTTAATGGAAGCGCCGGTGAAAGGAACAGAACGTCAAAAATCGCTGCTTCAATATAAAGCATCACTCGAGCGTTTATTGCATTTGCCCATTCAGGCGATTTATCCAGGGCATGGCCAGCTCATTACCTCTCATCACGAATTGATCGAAGAAAGATTTAAAAAACAGGAAAAACGGGCAAATACGATGTATCAGCTGCTTCAACGAAAGGAAATGACCGCCTTTCATCTTTGCCGCACCTTATTTCCGGGCCTGTATGAAGAAGCATTATTTCTGACAATGTCTGAGACAGTCGGCCAGCTTGATGTGCTTTTAGCGGCTGGACAAATTGAAGAAGTGCAAAAAGACGGAACCCTCTACTATCGAGCAACTGAAGGAGTGAAATAAATGGGGCGACTAACAGGAAAGAGAATATGGATTACAGGTGCTTCAGGCGGTATTGGTGAAAAGATGGCGTACTTGGCAGCAGCCGAAGGAGCAGAAATCATTGTGTCGGCAAGACGAATTGAAAAGCTCGCAGGTGTAAAAGAAAAGATTATAAGTGCTGGCGGCGTATGTCACATCGTTCAGCTTGATGTCAGTCAGCTTGAGGACATTGATCAAGCCTATCAACAAGTGGGTGCTGTTGATATTTTGGTGAACAATGCCGGCTTTGGTGTGTTCGATCTCGTCGAAGACGCATCCATTGAAGAAATGGTGTCGATGTTTGAGGTCAATGTCTTTGGTTTAATTGCCTGCACAAAAAAGGTCCTTCCTGAGATGAAACAAAGAGGGAAGGGACATATTATCAATATTGCGTCACAGGCAGGCAAAATTGCCACCCCTAAATCCGCCATCTATTCCGCATCAAAGCATGCGGTTCTCGGATTTTCAAACAGCCTCAGAATGGAGCTGGCAGACAGCGGAATTCATGTCACAACCGTCAATCCAGGACCGATTGCCACAGACTTCTTTACCATTGCAGACCGCAGTGGTGAATATGTGAAAAATGTTGATTTTATGATGCTCAGTGCTGACAAGGTAGCAGGGAAGGTCGTATCCGCCATGATGACAAAAAAAAGAGAGATTAATTTACCAGGATGGATGAATGCTGGCAGTAAGTTGTATCAATTATTCCCGTTTTTATTTGAAAAAGCAGCACGTAAAGCGATGATGAAAAAGTAACAAAAAAAAAGAAACCGGTCACAGGCTGGTTTCTTTTTTTGTTTGATGGGGCTTAATATTGGTGACGCCAAAGACATTGCCATCAACAGCTTCAAAGCTAAAACCGCCTAAGTCTGGGTCAGCTAATATTTGAATATCCGATACGGTCACTTCATGCTCGCTTAAATACTGGTGAAAGTTTTTTAAATCCTTCACAAATAGATCAATCATACTATGCCGAACTCCTGTAAAAGAGTTCATAAAGTAGATTCGTTTCTCGTGTTTTGTTTTGACGAGATAAAAGTGAGCATGGCTGCTTCTTCTGATTGATGTAGAACGATCATCTATAAAATCTGTTCATACCAAGTTTTCTATATTCGTCTTGCCGCTTGCTGAAGTGGATCCCATACACTGTTAAAAGGAGGGGCATAGCTAATATCTAAATCTTCAAGGTCTGTCACAGTCAGCCCTTGATAAAGAGCAGTTGCCATGACATCAATTCGTTTATCAACACCTTCTTTACCGATGATTTGTGCGCCAAGCAAGGTGTGATCATCGCTTCTGTAAATCAGTTTCACTTTCATTTTCTCTGCATCTGGGTAATATCCAGCGTGGTTAGTGCTGTCGATGGTGATGGTGGAGAAAGGAAGGCCCGCGTCTTTTGCTTCTTTCTCTGACAAACCTGTTCGTCCCGCCGTCACGTCCATAAATTTCATCACCGCTGTGCCGGTTACGCCTTGAAACGCACGGTTTGTTCCTGTCATATGAAAGCCTGCGATTCTTCCTTGTTTATTTGCTGTCGTGCCGAGCGGAATATAGTCCAGTTCCTTTTTGATACGGTGATAGGTTGCTGCGCAGTCACCCGCCGCATAGATATCTTGTACATTGGTCTGCATGTATTCATTCACAACAATTGCGCCATTTTGAAGTCGCTGAATTCCTGTGCTGTCTAAAAAGGATGTTTGCGGAGTGACGCCAACGGCAATGATGACCATATCTGTTTCAATGGTCTGTTTGTCTGTTTGAACAGCTGTTACATGTGTCTTGCCCTTCAATTTTTGCACTGTTTCACCAAGTACCACGTGAATGCTTTGATTGTCCGCTTCTTCTTTCAGATATTTTGCCATATCGGGATCAAAGCCTGGGCCAAGTGTTGCACCCCGCTGAATGATATGAACGTCTTTGCCTAGCCCTTTTAAATTTTCTGCCATTTCTAAGCCGATATATCCTCCGCCGATGATCGTGATATGTGTGACGTCTTTTTTTAGATTGTCTAAAATAGACAGCGCATGCGGGATTGTTTTTAATACGTGGACGCCTTCTAATGAATGACTGTCTAGATCAAGTGTGACGGGGCTTGCTCCTGTCGCAATTAACAGGCGGTCATACGTTTCTGTAAAGGGCTCTTTTGTTTTAGAATGAATACCCGATACTGTTTTTTGCTCCGGGTCAATTGAGGTCACTTCGTGTAAGCATCTGGCATCAATTCCGTATTTGTCACGAAAAGTGTCAGCGCTACGTGCGATGAGTTTTCTGTGATGATCAATGAGACCGCCGATCAAGTAGGGGAGTCCGCACTGTCCATATGAGAAAATCTCTCCTTTTTCAAAAGCTACAATTTGCGCATCTGGATCCTCTCTATATATTTGCATAGCGCAGCTCATTCCTGCTGCATCTCCGCCAATCATCACATATTTCATTTGGTGTGCTCCCTTCTATCTATCAAACTGAATACTCTTATTTACCCTCATTTTCCTTTATTTAATGCTTTTTTTTCGCAAAAGAAGCAAACTTTCGTTGAAAAATAAAGACAGCGCCTTCATTTTAAGCTACAATCGGATTATCGTCTTTTTGGTTATGAGTTTAGTTTAGATTGGTGGGAAAGACTTTGGGTGACGAACGACTAGATTTTAATACACTATATACACGCCATACGAGAGAGGCGTGGGCCGCTCTTGGAGTATATATGCCGGTATCTGTTTCAGAAGAAGAAGTGAGAGCACTTCAAGGATTAAACGACTACTTATCGCTAGAAGAAGTGCGAGATATTTACATACCACTTATTCGTTTTCTGACATTACATGTCTTTGCAGAAAAACAAAAAAATCAGCATGTCAATGCTTTTTTAAACTACCCGCATCATGCGAAAATCCCTTTTTTAATTGGGATTGCAGGAAGTGTGGCCGTCGGAAAAAGCACGACAGCACGTATTATTGAAACACTTTTATCAAGGCTTGGAGATGGGCTGAAGGTGAGTCTCGTAACAACGGACGGCTTTTTGTATCCTCAAAAAGAGTTAAAAGATCGGGGGCTGATGGAAAAGAAAGGCTTCCCGGAAAGCTATGATGTTAAAGCGCTACTTTCGTTTTTAAATGAATTAAAATCAGGGAAACAAACTGTGCATGCACCTGTATATTCACATCTGACCTATGACCGTCTTGAAGGGGTGTATGAAACAGTAGAAGATGCAGATATTGTCATCATTGAAGGGATCAATGTGTTGCAATCACCGGCACTGGATGATCTGAAGGATGAGCCGCGCGTGTTTGTATCAGATTACTTCGATTTTTCGATTTATGTAGATGCCGCTGAGACGCAAATTCAATGCTGGTATAAAGAACGGTTCCGTTTGCTGCGGGAAACAGCCTTCCAAGACCCTGAATCTTTCTTTCATAAATACAAAGATTTGACGGATGAAGAAGCAGATCAGATGGCAAGCACGATTTGGAATACAGTGAACCGGCCAAATTTATATGAAAATATTTTGCCGACAAAATATAGAGCCGATTTGATTTTAAAAAAAGGCGATCAGCATAAGGTGGAAGAGATCGCCATCCGCAGGGTATAAAGAAAACCGCTCAATTGAGAGCGGTTTTTTTAATGACCTCCACTTACTTTCACAGCCACGGCAGCCGCCGTTCGTTTTTTTAGGCGATAGTATCCGATAAGTAAAAACGGAACGCCTGCAGCGGTGACAATCGCCAAGACTGAAAAAATAGAAAGGGGATGGGCTGCGCCAAATAAGTCAATACACAATCCTCCGACAAACGGTCCGACGACGCTGCCGAGCTGAGAAAACCCCATTGCGCCGAAGTATGATCCTTTCACTTCAGGTTTTGCAATATTGTCTACAAACAGATCCATCATCGCAAAGAGCAGCACTTCACCAATCGTAAACACGACAATGATAAAAGCAAGCGTGCCGAGACTTTGTGAAAAAGCAATGGCAAACAAACTGCCTGCTAGAAGCACGTTCCCAGTCGTTAACGACAAAATCGTTGAATAGCGCTTAGCGATCATAATCAGCGGGTACTGAACGACAATGACAACCACTGCGTTTAAGGATAAAAGATACCCAAACAGTTTAGGGCCATCCTCAATCATAGGGGATGCCGATAAATATTGAGGCAGTGTTGAGCTTAGGTGTGAATAGCCAAATGAACATAAAGTAACGCCAATGAGGATGATGCTAAAGACCGTATCTTTCTGAATAATGGAAAGAGCTTTTTTGACGCCGATTTGTTTGGTGCTTTCTGGAGCAGCCACTGGGTGCTTTTGAAATTGCCATGCCAGCGTTAACCCGTACAACAAGTAAATGAGGGCAGCGACGAGAAATGGAAAAGTCGTTTTTGATGACCCGAGATATAAGCCAAGCAGCGGGCCGAAAATGACACCAATGTTAATGGCCGTATACCGTAAGTTAAAGACAAACAACCGAATGCTCGATGGGGTGACATCGGATAAGAGTGCTTTAGACGTTGGTTCAAACAGCGCCCGGCACAGTCCATTTAAAGCATTCATAAAAAAGAAGACCCAAATGGCATCTGCAAACGCGAAGCCAACAAAGACAAGTGTCCAGCCAAAGATGGATAAAAGCATGACCTTTTTTCTGCCGATTCGGTCGGAAACATAGCCGCCGTAAAAACTCGCAACAATCCCAATAAGAGAGCTGACGGCAATGATCAATCCAGCTGAAGAGGCTGAGGCGCCTTTGACTTGTGTCAAATAAACGGCTAAAAAGGGAATGCTCATAGATGTCGCCATTCGGCCAAATATCGTGCCGATGATGATCGTCCAACTAAGTGGATGTAAAGTGCGTAAGTTATTTTTCATGCTGTGTCTCCCCTGAGTTTGTAAGATGTTCCAATCATACATGAAAAATTGTGCAAATTAAATACACAATTTGATGGAGGAGTCATACGTCAAATGACAGAGAAGCTTGAACCGTTCCGTTCATTCGAAGAGCATATGCCCCGTTTTCAAGGTTTTAAGCCTTGATGGATCATAATTTTTTCGGAAAAACGAAGCGGGTTTTTCAATGATCATGTTTTCGTTTTGCGAAAATCAATTGAGATCGATGGCAATAATTTGATGTAAGGAAAGGTTTAGAACATCTTCGTCATTCACGATTTTCATTTGGCGTGTTTCATAATGAATGGCTTTCACCCAGCCCCAAAACTGTGCTTTCATGCCGGATGAGACATATGTCACGCAAATCGCTTGATCCTCGGTAATCGACTGTGTGATCAAAACATTCATTTCCTCTAGCTGATCGGAGCTGAGCGGTAGAGGTGTATATTCTTTTTTCTTTCGTTTTTGAGCAAGAAGCTGCTCCCGGTGCTCTGGTAGCATCATTCGGCTTGATTCCCACATGATGTTGTATCCAGGTGTTAATTTATTGGGATTCATGCTTGTTCGCCTCCGTTATTTGTAATGCCCGCCAATTTTTTCGGCGCGGTGATATGCCTGCCCTGCGCTTGTCAGTGACGAAGCATGCAGCAATGCCGCAGGTCCATATTTCAGATGGATTTCATCAAATACTTTGCTGAGTTGCTCTTTCTTCAAATGATGATCAAATAAAGTCAGCTGATAGTGGCTGTCAGGCTGCAGCTGTGAGAGTGTAATGCCTACACTGCGAATGGGCTGGCCATCCCAGTGCTGCTGGCATAGCTGAATCGCTGCCTCTGCAATATCTGAGCCATACTGTGTCGGTGAATGAAGCTTCATTTGTCGATGAAAGCCTGTTGGATGTGAAAAATCAGCCCCTCTTACACCAACAGACACCGTTTGACCGAGATAATGCTTAAAACGTGCCCGCCTAGCGACTTCCTCACTCAATTCAAGAAGAGCGACTTTGATCTCTTCAAAAGATGCGTAATCACGGGGAAGGGTCATATGGTGCCCAACGGCTTTTTGCTGATCATGTGTGTGAATAGTGACGGGAGAGGGATCGTGTCCTAAAGCTGTTCGCTGCAGAAGCTCCCCATTGATTCCCCAGCGTTTTTTTAATTGGTCTAACGGATAAGCAGCAAGTGTGCCAATGGTACTGATGCCCATTCGTTTCAAATGATGCTCCATTCGTTTGCCGACGCCAAATAATTTTCCAATTGGAAGCGGCCATAAATCAGCAGCAACTCGGTCGGCACTCAGTTCATAGATGCCGGTTCTGTTTTTTTTGGCAAAATGGTCACAGGCCATTTTAGCGAGCACTTTATTAGGGCCTATGCCCACACGTGCGTAAATGCCAGTCTGGTTCATAATCGTTGTTTGTATATGTTGAGCGATCTCATGTGGAGAGCCGAATAGTGTAAGACTGCCTGTAATATCAAGAAACTGTTCATCAATGGAATATGGCTCGACAAGGTCTGTGTATTGTTCAAGCAGTTCTGTAATCATGACAGAGATATCGAGATAGCGCTGCATACGTGGACGTACGACCACTGCTTCAGGACATTTCTCCTGTGCTTCCCATAACCTTGATGCATTTTGTACGCCACGTTTCTTCGCGAGAGGGCAGGCTGCCAGGACGACTCCGCTTCTTCGTTCTGGATCTCCAGAGACAATGAGCGGCACATTCTCCAAATGAGGCGCCTCCACCTTCTCGACTGATGCATAAAATGACTGCATATCCACAAGCAGAATGGCTCGTTCATTCATTGTACTTCACCTCTTAGAACATATGTTCTGTATCTATTGTAAACAACATGAGGTGAAATTCATACTGGTAAATCATTCAAAAGCTGTCCATACAAAAAAGACGAAGTGGTGAACACTTCGTCTCGTCTGCTGCAACGATTGTTAGGCATGTGCCATGTTGTGGAATGTTTGGAGCGGTTCAGAACGCAGACGATAAGCCATCAGCTTTTTCTTTGGCTTATGTGTAAACTGCCGAACCACATCCACATGGTCATCATAATGGAACAGATAAAGGGTGACATCATGTTTCCCATGCTTTGTTTGCATAGTAAGCGGCGTTGGCCCTTCATTCGGATGAAGAAAACGTTCTTCATCACCTGGGTAAATATAATAGCGTTCAATAAAGATCGCATCATTAAAATGTTGAATGACTTCAGCTGCTCGCTGCTTATCAAGCGAACGACCTTGAAAAGTAATATTTGTTTGCTCACTTGTTACTTTAGCATGTACGGCATAGCGGCTAAAAAGGCGCTCAACAACACCAGAAGGCAAAGAGGTGACAAGCAGCTTTAAAAGACTAAACACAACAAGTGAAATAACAACCCAAACCAATCTCATCATCTCCAATAAACATTTGTACCATTTCCTATATGAACCATCTTAACATAACAAATGAATGAAACTTTCGCACAAAAAGTGGACTTTTTGAAATAAGTGTGAAGATTTAAAAGGAGATGGCGGCTGAAAGACGAAGAACCAACAAGTGAACATGAAAAAAGACGGGCATACTGTCTTTACAATCATTTGATCAGACAGGTAGACTATTGAAACAATCATATTTTTGAGAAAAAAACGATTCAAGCAAGGAAAGCCAAAATGGAAAAGGGGCGAGGCCATCATGATACGTCAAGTGAAACCATCAGATTTTTACGCAGTCACATCCGTCATTCAAAGCTGGTGGGGAGGCAGAGATTTGCGTGCAAAATTGCCAAAGCTCTTTTTTGAACATTTCCATCAAACAAGTTTTGTTGTCGTTGAAAAGGGAGAGCTGATCGGCTTTTTGGTTGGTTTTTTATCACAATCTCATTCGGATGAAGCCTATATTCACTTTGTTGGCGTCCACCCAGATCACCGTAAATTAAAGATAGGTAAAATCCTCTATCAAGCTTTTTATGAAGCGGCTGAAAAGGAAGGAAGAACAACAATTAAAGCTGTCACAGCTCCTATCAATAAAGTCTCCATTGCTTATCATACAAAACTCGGGTTTCAGATAGAAAAGGGAGATAAAACAGTAGATGGCATCTCAGTCTTTTCAGATTACGATGGCATTCATGAAGACCGTGTGTTATTTGTGAAGAAGCTGGAGGCAATGAAATGATTGTCAATTTAGATCACACAATAAGTGATGTAGCAAAGCAGATCTTACATATTCAACTAGCTGCATACCAACAAGAAGCTGAACAAATTGGCTATGCTGATCTTCCGCCATTAAAAGAGACCATTCAAGATGTTATGAGAGCAAAAGAGCAATTTATTGGTTTTCAGCAAGATGATCTCTTATTAGGTGTAGTCTCTTATGAAGAGCTGGAAGATTGTTTGATCATTAGTCGATTGGCTGTGCATCCAAAAGCGCTAAAGCAGGGTATTGGAACAAGACTTATGTCCACAATCATAGAGAAGAATGTCCCGATAGAACTGACCACAGGGCAAGAAAACACCCCTGCAAAAAGGCTATATGAAAAATTGGGGTTTTTTGAAACAAATGTGATTCATGTGGCAAAAGAGCTCACCCTATCAAAAATGAAATGGACACCGCGACGCAAGGTTGAGGTTGTCGAATTCAAAAAAGAATGGCATGAAGAATTCCGTCAAGAAAAGCAGCGACTCAAGCAAATCATTCAAAAGAGCTGGATAGAAGGATACCATATTGGCAGCACGTCAGTTACAGGACTTGTTGCCAAACCAATTATAGATATATTAATAGAAGTAAGCGATATAGAAGAGATTGATAGGAAAAAAGAGAGATTTGAACACCTTGGATACGAAGTGCTCGGTGAAAATGGTATAAAAGGGAGACGTTTTTTTCAAAAGGGTGGCTTGAATCGTACGCATCATGTCCATGTTTATGAAAGAAATCATCCTGATGTGAAAAGACATTTATTGTTTCGAGATTACTTAAGAGTCCACCCAGAACGAGCTGTAGCGTATGCGTCTGTCAAGGAACAATTAGCAAATCAGTATCCGGAAGATATACAAAGCTATATGGCAGGAAAGAATGAAATCATAAAAGAAATAGAAAATGAGGCATATCGCTGGGATAGAGAAGGAAGAGAGGAAGCTCATAAATAAGCTGCCTCTTCTCCTCGTTAATTAGGAAGCTGAACATTGCCTTTTACAATATAGGCCTGTGAAGCAGCAGTAGATGGAAGAGCGGGTAATTGATCCTTTACTATGACCCCGCGGATATCTGTGATTCGAACAGGAAGAGATGTAGACCCCATATGAAAGCCAAGGAAATGGTTGTAGTCTGTCTTTTCCATGTTAACCCATTGTCCATCTTTGTAATATTCCATTTTCATAATCGGATATTTATGATTGCGTACTTGAATCGCAGCCCACCACTCACTACTACCTTCTTTTATTCTGTAAGCTACATTTCCGCTAATCGGTGCTTTTATAATTTTCCAACTAATTGGGATTTTCCCATCTGCCATATTGCCGATTTTGGCAAAGGCATTAGGTGAAAGATCAAGAGCTCCTTTTGCTCCTTCTGGATATTTATCGGTTACATACACAACGGTTTTTCCTTTTGGTCCCGTTACTTCAAGGTAAGCCCCTGCAAGTGCCGCATTTACCCCTTTATAGTTATAGTCATGGGGATTTAAAGCCGTAATTTTCATGTCAGATGGAATAGGATCTAATAAAGCGGCGCCCCCTGAGTAACCAGATCCCGTATAAGTTGCATAGCTTTCTCGTACTTCATCAAGGATAGATGCCGCTTTCATGTTTGGCATAGTGAAACTCAACATCAATATCAGCGCCCCGATGAAGCAGAGAGATAATCTTTTTTTCACGATCTAAAACCTCCTGTTTCTTCTTTTAAAATTGATAGCGTCATCAGTATAATTCTAAAAAACAGGATGCAGAAAGAGCCAATAGATAGATATAATCCTAGTGAGAAGAGGGTGTATTTCAAAGAGTGTGACTTTCGGATTTAGTCGTGTGTCATGTTTTATGGTGTTTTATGTGTTACAATGTAAGCATCAATTTAAAAAGGATGTTCGCCATGTATATTCACATCACAGAACTGGCTAAAACGTATATAGAGAAACAGCAAACAGGAAACGAAACGAAGGAGTTACTGCTTCGCTACGATTCAGAAGGTTGTGGCTGTGCAGTGAGTGGCGTACCAATGCTTTGGTTAACAAGTGAAAGAACAGGTGAATGGGAACCACTTAATAATAGCCAACATTTAAAACTATATATACACACAGCACAAAAGGTGTTTTTTGACGAGGAAATGACGATTGATTTTAATGAAAAAGCCAATACACTTATGTTGAAAAGTCCTCAACAAATACTCAGCCCTAGAATGGGTATACTTGTAAAGTAAGGTGGAAACGTAGTGGATCAAAAGCTGAAAGTGATACAAAACACGGCACAAAATAAAACGTGGGTGTCGTTTTTAAATAATAATCATCCGTATAGCCTTTTGCACTGGTCAATCGGTGGAATGGATTCAGTAAAAAAGGACGTCTGGCTTCTCCAAGATGAAGTCACATTTGAAACGGAAGAATTTCCAACGCTTGAATTAGCAGTCAGTTGGATAAAAGAGAATATGGAACACGTAACAGACGTGTTATAAGCCCTTTGCTGAAGAGGGCTTTTTTTGTGCCATCATCATCTCATCAAACAGGAGAACTGTCTAATTTGAAAAATGAGATTTTTCAACGATAAAAAGTCATTTTTAACAAACATTTCGACAAAATGAGAAAAATAGAAAGAGAAAAGGAGAGGCTGTAAATGCCGAAAAATCGGCAATGGAAGCGGTTATTGCGGGATACCGAAAACTTTACGAAAAACGACATTTCATATTTCTTCCATTCGAGGAAATATGATAGAATACAACATGTATCGTACATGAGGAGGGAGGTGCTAAGGTGAATTGAAGCTCAAGCTGTCATCGCCTCAGGTTGGAATCAAAATAAACGAATGGTATAGGCAGATTTGCGGATTTCATGTCATGAAAGCAGAGAAGCTAAAGGCCGAGATCGAGCAGGAAATCCTTGAGATGGAGCAAGATCAGAACTTGCTGCTTTTTTACCAGCTGATGGATTTTCGACATAAGGTCATGCTTGAATATTTTGAACCGGCAAAAAAAGCCTCGAATGATGAGGAGATTAAGAAGCTTCTAGAAACAATTGAACATTCGCAGACCAAATTAACGGATATGCTTGAATACTATGTTCATTTTTTTACAGGAATGTTTGAATTTGAACAGAGAAACTATTTGAGTGCCATTGCTTATTACCGTTCCGCAGAAAAAAAGCTCAATCTCATATCAGATGATATAGAAAGAGCAGAATTTTATTTTAAATTAGCAGAAATATACTACCACATGAAACAAACCCACTTTTCGATGCACTATGCTTTGCAAGCGTTAGATACGTACTCTGCCTACAGAACGTACACGCTGAGAATCATCCACTGTGAATTTGTCATCGGTGCAAACTATGATGATTTGAAATGCTATGAACATGCATTGCCCTACTTTAAAAATGCTCTAAAGCGAGCACGCTCAATTGGAAACCCTCGAGTCATAGGTTCGGCCCTTTTCAACTTAGGTAACTGCTATTACCAAATGAACGATCTTGCTGCAGCAAGTCGCTATCTCAAAGACTCTCTTGAAGTGTTTGAAAAGGAGAATTTAACCCATCTGAATCGCTCTCTAGACCCACTATTTATGCTGACCCAAATCCTGTTTAAACAAAAACAAATAGAAGAGTCGTTAACCCTCTATCAACAAGGTATTATGAAAGCCTGTGATTTAGAAGATGAAATTTACATCTGCAAGTTTCAGTTTTTAAAAGCATTATACGTTGATGCAGAAATAAAAATCATAGACGATACATTAGATTTGTTGGAGGACAAGCGCTTATACCCAGATATTGAGGAACTGGCACTTGATGCGGCACATTATTATAATGAGCTTGGATTATTTGAAGTTTCTACCCGGTATTACGAAAGGAAAATTCAAGCCATATCAAAAATTCAAAATGGAGGTCATTTATATGAAAATGAGTTTGATAGTTCTTTTATTGGCAGCAACTGCAGGATTATCGGTCATGAGTCAGCAGCAATCGGAAGAGAGCCATATGGAGCTGGCGGGCAGACACCATACAACAGTGGTGACTATCGTATAAGTTAGCAAAAAGAGGAGACGAACGGCTGTTCATTCTCCTCTTTCATTTTGATTGAATTGAAATGCTTCCAGAAATGCTTCGACCTCTTGTTCATAGACTTCCTTATTGTCACTATAAGACATCGCATGCGCACCATGTGGCGCAATAAATAGCCGTTTATCACCCTTTTTGCGTGCGTATAACTGCTCGCTTTGCTCACAAGGGATATAGTCATCATGGAGGCTATGAATAAAAAGGATAGGTTCTTTCACCTGGTCGATTACATCAAGTGGAGAAACTTGTCGAATGCTGTATCCGTCCCGCCATTTCAACACTTGATCACTTAGTGGAAGAATCCACTGTCCTGAAAGACGAAAATCCGTTTTTAATCGATACAGAAGCTGATCCTCAAAAGAAGCAAAAGGACAATCAGCGATGTAAAAATTGGCGCTTGCATCCGGTTTTGCAGCATATAATAAAGTTGTGACTGCGCCCATCGATTCTCCGTGTATACCAATGATTGCTTTTTCCCCAAGTCTTTTTCTCAGCCACTTGACGACTTGAGCCAAATCTTCTTTTTCATAATATCCATAGCTCGTTGTTTTTCCGCCGCTCATCCCATGTCTTCTATGATCATAAAGCAGCACATTCCATCCAAGCTTTTGGAATAATTTCATATACTTCACGGAATTGATCAAACTGACTGTAACCCCGTGACAAAGAACGATGGTGCGTGTTGTATGAGGGAGCGGTACAAAATAGCCATGAAGATCATAACCAAATGCTGAAGAAATACAAACTTTCTCTTTTTGAAGCTGTTGAAACTCCTCGTGATGATAGTGCCCTTCATCTGATTCTCGTTTCATGAGCTCTTCATCCGTTAATTTTCGTATATACATCATTTTATTGGTAAAAAAAATGCCGATTGCAGCTAGTGGAAATAATACCAAGGCAAGTATAGCGAGCCATTTCTTCTTCAAGCTGATTCTTCCTTTCCGAAGGGTTTCTATGATGATCATACCACATGTTGGGAGTTTGGCGTGACTCTTGCTGAGCAAATAAAACGGATGATACACTAAAGCAAAAGGAGAGAGGCAAAGTGAAAAAGACCAATCAAGATCAAGCAAAGCTAAAGGACGGCATAAAGGATGATGTGAAACAGCAGCTCCTTCAAATGAAGCAGCATCTGGCCGCCGAAACAGAAAAAAGAGAAGAACAAAAACGACAAGACCTCCTTCGGCAACAGAAAGAAAAAGAAAAAAATAAAAGCTTCTCAGAGCTGCTAGATGAAAGTCATTTAGACTGGAGAAAGTATAAAAGTTAAAAAAGGGAGCTACGATGCTCCCTTTTTTATGTTATATCATTGAGATGAATACATACTACATGAGCCTGAGAGAAAACACGTCTGACTCCCTCGTATCACTTCATTTACCAATAGGATTTTACGTTCAAACCAAACCAAAACAAAACGTATTTTATAAACGATAAATTAAAAAGAGGAGTATTGATTTACTTAAATTCCTTTTTATCCCAAAAATAGTAGTTAAGACCCTTTTAGGAAAGAGTCATTCCTCTTATAATTAAGGTGTATTACAAAATTTGGGGATGGAGATGATTCACATGAAATTGAGAAGAACAATGACTGGAGTTGCTTTATCTTTAGGCTTGCTTTTACCTATTTCTGGACAAGCTCTTGCTACAAATCATTCAACCGATGCAGATCTGCGTACGAAGGCTACTAAAATTGTAGATTGTTCCGAAACTCCTTTTAAAAAAGAAACGAATAGATTATGTATGTACTCAGATAATGGTGTTTTTGCAAATAGTTTCAATAATTTCGGTACTACATTTTATTTTAAAGGCAAAGCTGGAAATTATGGATATTATGAAAGTAGCAGCAAAAGTTAATTAGTCAACGGGGGCTTTTAGCCCCTCAGTCTTAGAGGAAATCTTGATTAGCTCGTTGCTACTGGATAAACGGGAAACAAAACGTAAGTGGCAAGTTGTTCTCCTATTTGCACGTAGAACATGAAAACGTACATACATATATACATACGCTAAAAAGAGATCACATGCATGCAAGCGATCTCTTTTTGCTTTCTATTGATTCAAACGATGCGTCTCATACACAGACTGTTTTGTGAAATATGACAAAGCTTTTACTTCTTGATCGCTTAATGAACGTGCATTTGCCGCTGCCACATTTTCTTTTAACTGTTTCACCGAGCTTGCGCCAAAAACAACAGAGCTGACTGCAGAATGCTTAAGCAAGTATTGAATGGACAGCTCTGTCAGTGATAGGTCATAAGCGACTTTCTTTAACGAAGGGATGATTTGCTGGAGCTCTTCAAATGAATAGTCAAGATACCCGTTCTTTTGAATCGCCGCACTTGCTTGCGAAAGGGGTTTTTCAGTTAATAATCCTTTTGCTAAAGGACCTCTTGCCACGATACTAATGCTTTGTTCTTCAAGAAGAGAGAACCATTCTTCTGGGCGACGATCGAGTAAACTATATTGCATCATCACACTCACGATATTTGATTTTTTGGCGTATTCTTTAATGACATTTGGACGGATTGACGATATGCCGTAATAGCGAATGACACCTTCTTCAACCAATTCTTCAAATGCCTCGATGGTTTCGTCAATTGGATCGTCAATTGTGCCGCCATGCAATTGATATAAATCAATATAATCTGTTTGAAGTCGTTTCAGGCTTTGTTTCACTGCCTCTTTTATATATGCTTTTGAAGGATCCCAGTCCCAGCCAGGTTTGCCTTTTTCAAAGCGGTTGCCGCCTTTTGTGGCCAAAATCAGATCTTGGCGTCTGTTCTTAATGGCTTCCCCGACGATCTCCTCATTTGTTCCAAAATCATATAAATCAGCTGTATCCAAATAGTTAATCCCAAGATCAATGGCTTCATCTAATAAAGAGAGCGCTTTTTCTTTTTCAGTCCCAAGGGACATACATCCTAGTGCCGCCTCACTAACCAAGAGATCAGAGGTGCCAATTCGTCTTTTTTTCAATTCAATCACACTCCTATCCTTTCACATTAAGTGAAACAATTCTGGAATTCAAGCTAGGTGATTTCAAAAGGCGCATTGAAGCAGGCATCCGCATTTTGGCTTCTCCTAAAACATCTATGTTAAAATGAATGAAGTAAAAAGTGAAAGTAGAACGAGGAGCTGACAAAATTGAAGGACTTTGAAGAAAAAACATTATCGTCAAAAACATTATATAACGGAAAAATCATTGACTTGGTTCTTGAAGATGTAGAATTGCCGAACGGAAAACCAGGCAAACGCGAAATCATTAAACATCCAGGTGCAGTAGCAGTCATTGCACGTACAGACAAAAATAAAATCATTTTGGTCAAGCAATACCGTAAAGCACTGGAGAGATCCATCGTTGAAATTCCGGCTGGAAAATTAGAAAAAGGAGAAGAGCCGGCACATACAGCACTGAGAGAATTAGAAGAAGAAACAGGTTATACAACTCAGGCGCTCCAAAAGCTGACAGCCTTTTATACATCACCAGGGTTTGCGGATGAAATTGTTCACATCTACCTTGCTGATCAGCTCGTCCCGCTTGAAGAAAAACGAGAGCTGGATGAGGATGAATTTGTCGAAGTGATGGAAGTTTCACTAGAAGAAGCACTGCACCTCATCGAAAAACAACATATTTATGATGCGAAAACAGCCTATGCCATTCAATACTTACAATTGCAAGAGGTACTTAAGTCTACAAAATGAGGGAATTCTTTGCAGATATCCATATTCATATTGGTCGAACAAGAACAGGCAGGGCTGTCAAAATTACAGGTGCAAGGTCACTGACCATTGACCAAATTCTCATTGAAGCGTCTCAAAGTAAAGGGATGGGAATGATTGGTGTGATTGATGCACAATCTCCTGAAGTCCTAGAAGAATTGATAGAAGGTGTAGAGGAAGGCATATACACGGAACTAAGCGATGGCGGGTTATCATTTGGAAAGACCGTTTTGCTTTTAGGCAGTGAGCTAGAAATCAATGATGACCAATCAAAAGGTCCGATTCATGTGCTTGCCTTTATGCCCACGCTTCGTAAAATGTCTGAGTTTTCCGCATGGCTTTCTCTTCATATGAAAAATGTGCATTTGAGTTCACAGCGGTTATATGTGGATGGGAGAACGCTTCAGCATAAGGTGAAGGAACTAGGGGGATTATTTATTCCTGCCCATATTTTTACGCCGCATAAAAGTTTATACGGTAAAGGGGTCAATACGTCTTTAACCGAAGTATTCGATCCAGAACTCATTGATGCTGTTGAGCTTGGCCTTAGCTGTGATACGTCTATGGCCTCCCAGCTAAGTGAGCTAAACCGTTATCCTTTTTTAACAAATTCAGATGCCCATTCTTTAGGGAAAATTGCGCGGGAATATACGAAGATCCGAATGGATCATGCCTCCTTTGCTGAATTTGAGCTAGCGCTTCAAGGAAAAGATGGCAGAAACATCACTGGAAATTATGGGCTCGCTCCGCGGCTCGGAAAGTATTATCATACGACCTGTGAGAAATGCGGGGTAAGACCTGACAGTCAGGATCAAGAAAAGTGCCAAGCATGCGGCCATACCCGAATGACAAAAGGGGTGAGTGAGCGGTTAAAGGAGCTTGCTGACCAAGAAAGTGACAAAGGAATAAGGCCTCCTTATGTTCACCAGCTTCCCCTTCATTTTATTCCGGGTGTTGGAGCCAAAACGTTAGAAAAGTTAAAAGCTGTCTTTCATACAGAGATGAATATTCTTCATCAAGCAACAGAACAAGAATTAAAAGCGGTCCTGCCTGAGAAAACAGCCGATTACATCATCAAAGCAAGAAGAGGTGAAGTTGGACTGATCGCTGGCGGAGGCGGGGTCTACGGTAAGGTGGATATCAATCATGAATCAACTTAAATGGACATGTCACACATTTGAACAACTGTCTAAAGAGGACCTTTACTTGATTTTAATGGAAAGGGTAAATGTGTTTGTTGTAGAACAAACATGTCCTTATCCTGAAATTGATCATCGTGATCAAGAGGCGCTGCATGTCATCGCCAAAGAGAACGGCACGATTGTCGCTTATTGCCGCATTTTCCAAAGCGGGATCATGTACAAAGAGGCATCCATTGGCCGTGTCCTTGTGACGAAGACCGGCCGGAAAAAAGGTTACGGGAAGATCCTGCTCGATCAAGCGATAAAAAAGCTCAGTGAATTAGGCGAAACAAAGATTAAAATCCAAGCACAGGCTTATTTGAAATCGTTCTACGAATCGTTTGGCTTTGAAGCTGTCTCAGATTGTTATGATGAGGATGGAATTCCGCATCTTGATATGGTGAGAAAAGAAAGATAGGCGTGTATACGTCTATCTCAGCGTGTAGACAAACCCTCGCATTCTTTGTCAGTCCTGCGCTCCGGTGCTCACGAATGTCAAATTCGCTCCGTGAAAGTAGCTGTCCTTCCTAGACTGCAAAGGTTTTCTATCACGCTGAAAAGAAGACAAAAGGCTAAAATCAAGTACATTTTAGCCTTTTGTCAACAATTTGAGATAGACGTGTATACGTCTATCTTTTTTAGGTGCTTTCATGTATCATAACGACAACGAAAGGGGTTTTGCGAAATGGGAAAAAGCAAAGCAAAGAAAAAGAGAGAACACCTTCAAAGGCAGCACAGTCGAAATCCAGAACAATCGAGAGGAAATATACCGCATTTTAGTACACACGAAAGAAAGACAAAAACAAAACAAGAAGCCTTGCAGCATATGATGAAAAAACATAAAGGTAGGAATGCTTATGATCGCTATGAACAGGATCATAAGCATTTTTATTTTGCTTTTTTGTGACAAGTAGATCAAATAATTGGAAAAATTTTAAAAAATAGGACAAACGGTCGTTTCTTTTTGTCTAAAAATGTAGTTAAATGACAAAAAGAAATGAAAGGGAGAGTGGGTATCGTGAAGGTCAAATCATTTGGAGCAGGGCTTTGTATGGCAAGTATGCTACTGGCATCGATGACATTCGGCGCATCAGATGTATCTGCAAAGGATCAAGCAAAAAAAGAGTATATGATCGGTTTTTCTTCTTCCGTTCAAGACAAAACACAAAAACAGCTTGTTGAAAAAGCCGGCGGTCATGTGAAAGAATCAATAGAGAAAATAGATATGATGAAAGTTTCGTTGAACGAAGCATCAAAAGAAAAACTACATCAAGCAAAAGAAGTTACTTTTATTGAGGAAGACCAAAAAGCAAAAACAAGCGGTCAAAGCGTTCCTTATGGCATCAAAAGCATCAAAGCACAAAAGGTACATAAACGAGGATATGCCGGACAGAATGTCAAAGTAGCTGTTCTTGACAGTGGAATCGACGGCAAGCATGAAGATTTACATGTAACTGGTGGTGTCAGCTTTGTTCCAACAGAGTCCGATCCGCTCGTTGACCCGCATGAACACGGAACTCACGTTGCAGGCACGATCGCAGCATTAGATAATAAAGTAGGCGTCGTTGGTGTGGCACCAAAAGCTTCGATCTATGCGGTGAAAGTGGCAGATGAAAATGGTGACGGCTACTATAGCTGGATCATTAAAGGCATTGAATGGGCGATTGAGAATGAGATGGATGTTATCAATATTAGTATGGGGGGAGCAAGTGAATCGGAGGCGCTGAAAGAAGCGGTAGATCGAGCTTATGACAACGGGATTCTCATTGTCGCATCTGCAGGAAATGCTGGGAGCTACGGGTCACTTAATACGATAGATTACCCGGCCAAATACAGCTCTGTCATGGCAGTCGCATCTGTGGATCAACGAAAGCAAAGAGCCTTTGATTCCTCTGTTGGGGAAGAAGTGGAAGTATCAGCACCAGGTGTTTCAACATTAAGTACCATTCCTCATAACGAATATGGATATAAGAGTGGAACGTCTATGGCATCACCTCATGTAGCTGGTGCTGCGGCAGTCATTCTATCAAAACATCCGAATCTGACAAATGATGAATTGCGTGAAAGGCTGACAAAAACGGCAACAAAACTTGGCGAACCTTTTTATTATGGCGCTGGGCTTGTGAACGTACAAAAAGCTGCACGATAAAGGAAACGAGAGAGCGGTGTACAGCTGCTTTCTCGTTTTTCTTTTTATAAAACTGTCATGTTTCGTCTGCTCTCTCATAGAATCTAGTAACCTTTACTATTTGGGAGGAAGGCGCATGCGGAAAAAGTCTTGGAAAGAACATCTTCTTCAGCACGTGAAAGATCATTTATCGATTTATTTGTTTGTTTCTGTACTATTTTTAATGGGCGTCATTTTTGGAGCCATTATCGTCAATAGTATGACAATGAGTCAGAAAGAGGATTTATTCTACTATTTAAATCAATTTTTTGGTCAACTGACGAATGAGAAAGCAGCAGAATCAAAAGAAATGTTTTTGCAAAGCTTTTTGCATCATATGAAATATTTGGGCCTCATGTGGATACTCGGAATTTCCATCATTGGCCTGCCGCTTATTTTTCTTATGATCTTTCTAAAAGGGATTGTAGTTGGGTTTACTGTCGGTTTTTTAGTCAATCAAATGGGGCTTAGCGGTTTTTTTCTTTCTTTTGTCTCGGTGCTTCCTCAAAATATCTTGCTCATTCCTGCGTATTTAGTGATCGGAACTTGTGCGATTGCGTTCTCCATTCGTTTAATTGGTCAGCTTTTTATGAAAAAAACCATCAGTCAAGCGCCAATCCATTGGTTTGGCCGGTATGCTTCTGTTCTACTGATGATTTTAACCCTCGCTGCTCTTTCGTCCTTCTTTGAATCATACTTATCATTCATGCTGATGAAAAAGCTGGCAGGTGTTCTGTTTTGATGATTTTATAATCGTTATTAAATAATAATCAATTTATTTATCAATTTAAAATGATTATAGTTGGCTCTCTGCACATCATTTGATATAATGATCAAGTAATGTGGCGTAGGAGGGAAAGTCAATGGAAAATCGGATTGATCGAATTAAGAAACAGCTTCATTCTTCCAGCTATAAGCTCACGCCACAGCGTGAAGCAACAGTAAGAGTACTGCTTGAGAATGAAGAAGACCATTTAAGTGCAGAAGATGTATACCTCCTCGTAAAAGAGAAGTCTCCTGAAATTGGTCTTGCTACTGTTTATCGGACGTTAGAATTGCTTACTGAACTGAAAGTTGTTGATAAAATTAACTTTGGAGACGGCGTTTCGCGATATGATCTTCGCAAAGAAGGAGCCGCTCACTTCCATCACCATCTTGTCTGTATGGAATGCGGAACAGTCGATGAGATAGAAGATGATTTATTAGAAGATGTTGAAGAAATTATTGAACGCGATTGGAAATTTAAAATTAAGGATCATAGATTGACATTCCATGGTATTTGCCACCGGTGTCATGATGATGAATCCGGCAAATAATCCGAATTGGAACCTTTTCATTCAAAATGAAAAGGTTTTTTGCATGTTCGCTGTATATTCCTTGTCCCACCTGGCATATGCTGAAGTAATGAGAACACGAGAAAGGACATGAAGAACATGCGAAAATGGCTCAAAACAACAGGTGAAGTAATGAAAGTATTTATCTTGTTCACTGGTTTTACCGTCCTGTTCTATTATGCTATGATATGGATAAATTCAGAATATGAAAGCTATCATCGTTATGATAAACCAGAAGGTGCAGCGATAAAAGTGATGGAAATGGATCAGCCGAAACAAGACAGGTGGCAGGATCGATTGATTTATTTTTATCAAAACGGGGAGTAGAAACCATTGAAGGATCAATTATCCGACTTTATTCATTTTATGACAGTAGAGAGAGGACTCTCTGAAAATACCATTGTCTCTTATAAAAGAGATTTACAGAACTATTTGTCTTTTTTAATGACGCATGAACAATTGACAGATGTAAAAGACGTCACACGCCTTCATATTATTCATTATTTAAAACAGTTAAAAGACGAGGGGAAATCGAGTAAAACGTCCGTCCGTCATCTATCATCGATACGCTCCTTTCATCAATTCTTGCTCCGTGAAAAAGTGACAACAGATGACCCGTCATGGAACATTGAATCACAAAAAACAGAGCGGAAATTACCGAAAGTTCTATCATTAGATGAGGTAGAAAAGCTGCTCGATACACCTAAGCAGCAAACACCATTTGACTACCGTGACAAAGCCATGCTCGAACTTTTATATGCAACAGGTATTCGCGTAAGTGAAATGCTTGATCTGACTCTTGCAGATGTGCATCTGACCATGGGGTTTATCCGCTGTTTTGGAAAAGGAAGAAAAGAGCGAATCGTGCCTATTGGTGAAGCTGCTGCAAGTGCGATTGAAGTGTATATAGAAAAAGGCAGAAACAAGCTGCTCAAAAAACAGCCGGCCGATGCCTTGTTTCTGAATCATCACGGAAAAAAAATGTCGCGGCAGGGCTTTTGGAAGAACTTAAAGAAACGAGCCATAGAAGCAGGTATTCAAAAAGAATTGACGCCTCATACGCTCAGACATTCATTTGCGACACATTTGCTTGAAAACGGTGCGGATCTTAGAGCCGTACAGGAAATGCTCGGACATGCCGATATTTCTACTACACAAATTTACACACATGTCACAAAAACAAGATTAAAAGACGTGTATCACAAATTCCATCCAAGGGCATAAGTAAAGCATGGCACGGTGAACGTGTATCATGCTTTTTTATGTTTGGACCGTTTATGGTTGTCAATTGACTTGAAAACGGTTTATACTTGAGATGTCTGACCTCTCCAGTTGTGAAAGGTGAAAGGACAAGAATATTGAAGGAGGCGCTTTTTTATGCCTGATTATCAGTATAAACGTATTTTCCTCATTGTGATGGATTCAGTAGGAATCGGGGAAGCACCTGATGCTGCTGATTTTAATGATGTAGGTGCAGATACACTTGGACATATTGCTGAAAAAATGAACGGGCTTCATATGCCGAATATGGCGAAGCTTGGGCTAAGTCATATTAAAGAAATTAAAGGAATTCCAGCGGACGAAAAACCGCTTGCGTATTATGGGAAAATGCAAGAAGCATCCAACGGGAAAGACACAATGACAGGGCATTGGGAAATCATGGGTCTTTACATCGACACACCATTTAAAGTCTTTCCAGACGGCTTTCCAGATGAACTGTTAAATGAATTAAAAGAAAAAACAGGGCGCGGCATCATTGGAAATAAACCAGCGTCTGGTACAGAAATTCTGGATGAGCTTGGCGAAGAGCATATGAAAACAGGCGATTTAATCGTTTATACTTCAGCAGATTCTGTGCTGCAAATTGCTGCACACGAAGAAGTTGTGCCATTAGACGAACTTTATCGCATTTGCGAAATCGCACGTGAACTGACTTTAGATGAAAAATATATGGTAGGGCGCATCATCGCTCGTCCATTTGTCGGAGAGCCGGGGGCATTTGTTAGAACACCAAATCGTCATGACTATGCATTAAAACCATTCGACCGTACCGTCATGAATGAATTGAAAGATGATGGACTTGATGTCATTGCGATCGGAAAAATCTCTGATATTTATGATGGTGAAGGAATCACCTCTTCACTCAGAACGAAATCCAACATGGATGGAATGGACAAGCTAGTGGAGACGCTGAAAACAGACTTTACTGGGCTGAGCTTCTTAAATCTTGTCGACTTTGATGCGCTTTATGGACATAGAAGAGATCCAGAAGGCTACGGTAAGGCACTAGAGGAATTTGACGCACGTCTACCTGAAGTGTTTGATCTATTAAAAGAGGATGATCTGCTTGTGATCACAGCAGATCACGGAAATGACCCGGTTCATCACGGAACAGATCATACAAGAGAATACGTTCCGCTTATTGCTTACAGCAAAAAGCATCAAGAAGCGAATGAGCTGCCAACAGCGAAAACATTTGCTGATCTTGGGGCAACGGTAGCAGATAATTTTAAATCAACGCTGCCAAAATACGGAACAAGCTTTTTATCTAAACTCAAATAGGGGGAAATCACGTGGGAGCACAGTTTTCAGAAGCGGCGGCATATATTAAACAAGCATCGACATATGTACCAACAGTTGGATTGATTTTAGGTTCAGGTCTTGGCATTTTAGCCGATGAGATTGAAAATCCAATCAAATTGAAATATGAAGATATTCCTGGATTCCCTGTTTCAACAGTAGAAGGGCATGCAGGCCAGCTCGTCATTGGAACGCTGAAAGGCACGGTCGTTTGTGCCATGCAAGGACGTTTCCATTACTATGAAGGGTATGATATGAAGCAGGTGACATTTCCTGTCCGTGTGATGAAAGAAATCGGCATTGAGACATGTATTGTGACAAATGCAGCGGGCGGTGTGAATACATCCTTCCATCCTGGCGATCTCATGCTGATTACAGATCATATCAATATGATGGGAACCAATCCGTTAATTGGACCAAACGACAGTCAAGGGGTTCGTTTCCCTGATATGTCTGCACCGTATGATAAAGATTTGCTGGCACTTGCAGAGAAAACGGCTAAACATTTAGGCATATCTGTGCAGCAAGGGGTTTATGCAGGAATGACAGGCCCTTCATATGAAACACCGGCAGAGGTTCGTTTCCTCAGAACGCTTGGCGCTGATGCAGTCGGTATGTCGACTGTGCCAGAAGTGATTGTGGCACGTCATGCAGGCATAAAAGTACTTGGTATTTCATGCATCTCTAATGCGGCTTCAGGTATTTTAGATCAGCCGCTTTCTCATGATGAAGTGATCGAAGTGACGGAAAAAGTGAAAGCAAGTTTCCTTGATTTAGTGAAAGAAGTTGTCAAACAACTCTCATAGATCGTGTGAAAAAGCCTTCTGTTCATGAAACAGAGGGCTTTTTTTTATGGCAATCAAACGATCTCTGAATAAAACAGCCTTTATGAGGAAAAAATAGAAAGGATTACGATAATGGAGGTCTGCCACTTGAAACGTCATATATGTGCATTGTTTACTTTAATGATCCTTATCTCAATGGTTTCACCATCAGCGATGGCAAAAGAAAAGATTGAAAAGCCAGGAGAAAAACAAACATCAGAATTGGCGCATGAAGCCAAATCAGCGATTTTAATGGAACGTGACACGGGAAAAGTGCTTTACAACAAAAACAGTGATGAAAAGCTTGCCCCTGCAAGTATGACCAAAATCATGACGATGCTTCTCATCATGGAAGCGATGGATCAAGGGAAATTAAAAATGACTGATAAAGTAAGAACGAGCGATCATGCAGCATCTATGGGAGGCTCACAAATTTTCCTTGAACCGGGAGAAGAAATGACGGTTAAAGACATGCTAAAAGGCATTGCGATTGCGTCAGGAAACGATGCTTCAGTTGCCATGGCAGAACATATTGCTGGATCTGAAGAACAGTTTGTTGAGCAAATGAACAAAAAGGCAAAAGAGCTTGGGCTCACCTCAACGGTCTTTCAAAATCCAACAGGACTTCCTGAAAAAGATCATTACAGCACGGCTCATGATATGGCAAAAATGGCAAAAGAGCTGTTGAAATATGAAGAGATCACCAAGTTCACAGGTGTATACGAAGACTATCTTCGTCAGAACACGGATAAAAAATTCTGGCTTGTGAATACAAACCGTCTCATTAAATTTTATCCAGGTGTGGATGGGGTGAAAACAGGGTTTACAGGCGAGGCAAAATACTGTCTAACGGCATCCGCTAAAAAAGGGAACATGCGCGTCATTGCTGTTGTATTCGGCGCAAGTACACCAAAAGACAGAAATGCCCAAGTCGTCAAAATGCTGGATTACGCCTTTAGTCAATATACAACGCATCCTCTGTACAAGCGTGGTCAAGACGTAGCAGAGATCAAAGTGAGCAAAGGGAAAAAGAAAAAAATTCAGCTTGTCACGTCAGAACCGATCTCTCTTCTAACGAAAAAAGGTGAAAATGTCGATCAGATCAAAAAAGAAATTAAATTATCTCAAGATGTCACAGCCCCATTTTCAAAAGGAACGAAACTTGGCACCATCATCTTGAAAAAAGATGGAAAAGTGCTTCATGAAAGTCCTGTTGAAGCGAAAGAAGATATGGAAAAAGCCGGTGTTTGGACGTTCTTCAAACGGGCGATGGCCGAATTTGTTAAATGGAATTAAAAGGTGAAAGACTGCTGCAACTGGCAGTCTTTTTTGCTATGAACGAAAAGAACATCTAAATGTGACGAATGATCACTAGTTTTGTCATGGTGAAGGATTTGCATGTGAAGAAAGAGAAACATTCTTTATCCGAAAATAGAGCAAGGAGGAAGAAAAGATGAGCCTTGGTATTGATTTTCAAATAAAAGAGAGCGTACTTTGCATTCGGTTGACAGGGGAGCTTGATCATCACTCCGCAGAGACATTGAGACAAAAGGTGACGAATTATTTGGAAACAGAGGACATTCGCCACATCGTGCTGAATTTAGCTGATTTATCGTTTATGGACAGCTCTGGGCTCGGAGTGATTTTAGGAAGATACAAAGAAATTAAACAGCTTGGCGGTGAAATGGTCGTCTGTGCGATCTCGCCAGCAGTGAACCGTTTATTTGATATGTCCGGCTTGTTTAAAATTATTCGTATGGAGCCTTCAGAGCAAACTGCGCTGCAAACATTGGGGGTGGCATCATGACAAATGAAATGAATCTGACTTTTTCTGCTTTAAGTCAAAACGAATCCTTTGCGAGAGTAACGGTGGCAGCATTCATCGCTCAGCTCGATCCAACATTAGATGAGCTAACAGAAATCAAAACCGTCGTATCAGAGGCGGTCACGAACTCGATCATTCACGGGTATGACGGGAATCCAGACGGCAAGGTGCACATTAGCGTCACACTGGATGACCATATTGTGTATCTGACGATTCGAGACGAAGGCATGGGCATTTCAGATCTTGAGGAAGCAAGGCAGCCGCTTTTTACGACGAAACCAGACTTAGAGCGTTCCGGGATGGGTTTTACGATCATGGAGAACTTTATGGATGATGTCATGGTGGACTCATCTCCAGAAATGGGCACAACGATCCGCTTAACAAAGCATCTATCAAAAAGCAAAGCGCTTTGTAATTAAGGAGCTGCTCATATGGATGTGGAGGTAAAAAAGCAAGCAAAAAAAGCACAGCTGTCTAATGATGAGGTGAAACAGCTCATCAAAAAAAGCCAAGACGGAGATCAACAAGCAAGAGACCTCCTCGTAGAAAAAAACATGCGTCTTGTTTGGTCCGTTGTTCAGCGCTTTTTAAATAGAGGATATGAACCAGATGATCTGTTCCAAATAGGCTGTATTGGCCTGCTGAAATCTGTTGATAAATTTGATTTGTCTTATGATGTGAAGTTTTCGACCTATGCCGTTCCAATGATCATTGGTGAAATTCAGCGTTTCATTCGTGATGATGGAACCGTCAAAGTCAGCAGGTCTTTAAAGGAACTTGGAAATAAAATCAGGCGGGCAAGGGACGAATTGTCTAAATCTCATGGCAGAATGCCGACTGTTCAGGAAATCGCTGAATATCTGGACATCACACCTGAGGATGTCGTTCTTGCTCAAGAAGCGGTCCGCTCACCATCATCTATTCATGAAACCGTGTATGAAAATGACGGCGATCCGATTACGTTGCTCGATCAAATTGCCGATCATTCAGAAGAAAGATGGTTTGATAAAATTGCGCTAAAAGAGGCGATTAAAGAATTAGAAGAGCGTGAGAAACTGATTGTCTATTTAAGGTATTATAAAGACCAAACACAATCAGAAGTAGCAGAAAGACTCGGAATTTCCCAAGTGCAAGTCTCACGGCTTGAAAAGAAGATTTTAAAACAAATCCAAATGCAAATGGATCAAAAAGACAGCTAGCCAATTCGGCTGGCTTTTTTTGTGTGGTAATTACCGGTAAATCAAGTTCTTTCAGTATGAGAACCATTTTTCACCACATACTATTTTTAACCCATCGTATAGGAAGTGACTTGGATGGACGGACAAATCTTTATTCGGCTGCGCCATCGGATTAAGACTGGTAATGATCAGCTTATCTATTTAGAGGATATTGCCCAAATCACTGGAGATGACAGTGCTGTGCAAAAGCTGAGCAAAATGCCGATATACCATGTCAGCAAAAAGGATCGTCACATCGTTGTGTTAGATATCATGCATGTGGTCAAAACGATCAAAAAAGCGTGGCCTGACATCGACATTCAAACGGTTGGAGGCTCAGAGGCCATTGTTGAAATTGATACAGGCAAACGCCAACTGTCCCCCGTATTATTCGTGTTTGTATGGCTCCTCTTATTTGTCGGAGCGGCCCTTGCCATCATGAATTTCCATGAGGATGTTAGTATGCGGCTTGTGCATATCCGCCTTTACGAGATGATTACTGGAAACACGGTTGAGCATCCTTATTTATTACAAATTCCATATAGCTTTGGACTCGGTTTGGGCATGATTTTATTTTTCAATCATGTGTTTAAAAAGCGTTTAAACGAAGAGCCAAGTCCGCTTGAAGTGGAAATGTTTAAATATCAGCTCGATCTTGATCATTATGTCGCACTCAATGAAAACAAAGAAACATTGAAAGATATCCATGATCGGTAAATGGCTTTTTGTGGTGCTTGTTGGGCTCGGCGGCGGTTTAACGGTAGGGGCAGGATTTGTGGCGTTTCTCACAGTGCTTGGTATTATCCCTCGATTAATGCAATTAACGAAAACGCAGCGTTTCATTCAAGGATATGAGGCTGCCGTGATAAGTGGAGCGGTCGTTGGCGGCTGGGCTACTTTAAGTCAAGTCCATTTGCATTTATCCAAATGGCTAGCGCTTCCGATCGGTCTTTTATCTGGCATTTTTGTTGGCATGCTTGCAGCCGCACTCACTGAAGTGTTAAATGTACTTCCTATCTTAACGAAAAGAATTGGAATGGACGGGAAAATTGTGCTGCTGCTCATGGCCATCGTCTTAGGAAAGGTGTTTGGCTCGCTATTTCATTGGCTTATTTATATTTAAAAATGTGGAGGGAACAACACGTGTCAAGTTTAAAAGAGAACTATCCATCTAAAGTGAAAACGTATCAGCCGAAACCTCCTTATGTACTGAACTGCATCAAGGCTTTTCTTGTCGGCGGTTTGATTTGTGCGATAGGCGAGGGATTGCAAAATTTCTATATTACTTTTTTTGATTTTAATGAGAAGACAGCAGGGAATCCAACGGTGGCAACCCTTATTTTAATTTCTTCTATTTTAACTGGTATTGGTATTTACGATAAAATCGGCCAGTTTGCTGGAGCGGGATCAGCTGTCCCGGTGACAGGATTTGCAAACAGCATGACAAGTGCGGCTCTTGAGCATAAGAGTGAAGGGCTTGTGTTAGGTGTAGCGACCAATATGTTTAAACTGGCTGGGAACGTCATTGTGTTTGGTGTCGTCTCGGCATATGTCGTAGGGATTATTCGATACGTCTTGGAAAAGATGTTTTCGTAGGAGGAATAAAACGTGAAACTAACAGGTAAGCAATCTTGGGTATTTGAACACAAGCTTTATGTGAATGCGGAAGGAACAGCTGCAGGACCGAAAGAAAAAGAAGGCCCAATCGGTCATCTCATTGATAAAACCTATGATGAAATGCACTGTTATCAAAAGAACTGGGAAATGGCTGAAAGGCAGCTCATGGATGATGCCATATCAATGGCCTTATCAAAAGCGAATTTGCAAAAAAGTGATATTGACCTTCTGCTGGCAGGAGATTTACTGAACCAAAACGTGACAGCCAACTATGTGGCAAGAGAACTCAAAATCCCGTTTCTTTGTTTATTTGGTGCCTGCTCCACATCAATGGAATCAGTCGCCATTGCCTCAGCGCTAGTAGATGGTGGCTTTGCCAATAGAGCGCTTGCTGCCACAAGCAGTCACAATGCGACGGCAGAGCGGCAATTTCGTAATCCAACAGAATATGGCGGGCAAAAACCCGATACAGCCACAAGTACAGTGACAGGGAGCGGTGCTGTCGTCATCAGCCAAGAACCTTCCCAAATTCAAATTACAAGTGCCACCGTCGGACGGGTGATGGATCTTGGGATTACAGATCCATTTGATATGGGTTCGGCTATGGCGCCTGCAGCGGCAGACACAATCAAACAACATTTAGAAGACTTAGGAAGAACAGTAGATGATTATGATCTCATCCTAACAGGAGATCTATCTGGAATTGGATCGCCTATTTTAAAGGATCTTCTGAAAGAAGATGGCATTCAGCTTGGACGGAAGCATGATGATTGCGGATTAATCATATACACACCTGATCAAAATGTATTCGCTGGAGGCAGCGGCTGTGCCTGCTCAGCTGTCGTGACATTCAGTCACATCTTTCAAGAAATGAAAGCAGGGAATTTACAAAGAGTATTGGTTGTAGCAACCGGGGCGCTTCTTAGCCCAATGATGGTTCAGCAAAAAGAGACCATTCCAACCATTGCGCATGGAGTTGTATTTGAGCGTGCAGGAGGAGAAAGCTAATGGATTATTTGATTGCTTTTGTTGCAGGCGGACTGATTTGCGTGATCGGCCAGCTTTTACTTGATGTACTGAAACTCACACCGGCACATGTCATGACGACCTTTGTTGTGGCGGGGACGATTTTAGACGGGTTTGGTATTTATGATAAATTTATTGAATTTGCAGGAGCGGGTGCTACCGTCCCTATCGTAAGCTTTGGTCATAGCTTGCTTCATGGGGCGATGCATCAGGCTGATGTCCACGGATTTATTGGAATCGGAATTGGGATTTTTGAGTTAACCTCTGCTGGAATATCAGCTGCAATTTTATTTTCATTTATCATTGCACTTATCTTTAAACCGAAAGGATAACCTAATATGGGGCAAAGACGCAAAATCATTTTAGTGACAGACGGAGATATATATGCTGCCAAAACGATTGAGCTTGTCGCAAAGAAAGTCGGCGGAAGATGTATTTCCAGCTCAAAAGGGAATCCGAGCAAACGAACAGGACCAGAACTGGTCCAGATGATTTTGAAAACGCCGTATGACCCAGTGTTTGTCATGTTTGATGATTCTGGTCTAACAGGTGAAGGAACAGGGGAAACGGCCATGAAGCACGTAGCACGTCACCCTGAAATTGAAGTGATTGGCGCCATTGCAGTGGCATCTAAAACCCATCAAGCGGAATGGACAAAGGTACATGTCTCCATTGACCGGGAAGGTGAACTGACAGAATACGGCGTTGACAAACATGGACTTCCAGAAATGGAACCACACAAAATGAGTGGAGATACAGTGTATTGTCTCGATTCACTACAGCTTCCGATTGTTGTCGGCATTGGAGATATTGGCAAGATGGGACGGAAAGATGATCTAAGCAAAGGGTCCCCCATCACAATGAAGGCAGTCGAATTAATTTTAGAAAGGAGTGGTTTCCATGAATAAAGACAAGGTGCACGTGTACCGAGATCCGAAGAAAAATGAAGATTTTTTCAAAGACAATGTCGGGATGGGTCTCAGCTTTGACCTTGGCGTTCGGAAAATTTATGTCCATGATCAGGAAATCCAGCTTTACTATGTAAATGGATTATGTGATACACAATATGTGATCTATTTATTAAAAGAACTGATTGAAATCAATGACAACGAACCTGAATCAGATGATCTTGCACGTGTGGTAGAAAACCGTCTTGTCAATCAGCAAGTCTCAAAAGTTGAAACGCTTGATGAAGCAGTGGATCAAGTGTTGTCTGGACTTGTGGCAGTCGTTGTCGAAGGTGAAAATTACGCATTTATTATTGACGTCAGGAGCTACCCTGGCAGAATGCCGGAGGAACCGGATACAGAAAAGGTTGTCAGAGGTGCAAGAGACGGCTTTGTTGAAAACATCATTGTGAACACAGCACTCATTCGCAGAAGAGTGCGGGATGAAAAACTGCGATACAAAATGCTTAAAGTAGGCGAGCGTTCTAAAGCAGACGTCTGTGTTTGTTATATTGAAGACATAGCTGACCCTGATCTTGTTGATATTATCGAAAAAGAAGTGTCTGGGATTAAAGTTGACGGACTGACGATGTCTGATAAAACAATAGAAGAATTTATCATTAAGCAAGGATATAATCCCTTCCCGCTTGTGCGATACACCGAGCGCCCAGATGTAGCCGCTAACCATATATTAGAAGGGCATGTCATCATCATTACGGATACATCCCCTAGTGTCATCATTACACCAACCACTATTTTTCATCACGTTCAACATGCTGAAGAATACCGCCAGGCGCCAGCGGTTGGGACTTTTTTAAGATGGGTGCGTTTTTTAGGCATCTTATGTTCTACTTTTCTTTTGCCGATCTGGTTTCTTTTTATTCTAGAACCGAATCTTCTGCCAGACAATCTAAGCTATATTGGATTTAACAAACCTTCTCATATCCCTGTCATTCTCCAAGTATTCCTTGCTGATTTTGGGGTGGAATTTTTACGAATGGCGGCGATTCATACGCCGACCGCCTTGTCGACTGCCATGGGTTTGATTGCAGCCGTTTTAATTGGACAAATTGCAATTGATGTCGGTTTATTTACACCAGAGGTCATATTATACGTCTCGCTAGCAGCCATCGGCACATTCACCACTCCAAGTTATGAACTGAGTGTCGCTAATAAAATCATCCGACTGATCATATTAGCACTAGTAGCGATCTTTAAGCTGAATGGACTGATCATCGGTTTTACGCTGTTACTTATTTATTTAACATCCATTCGTTCCTTACAGACGCCTTATATGTGGCCGTTTATTCCTTTTAATGGAAAGGCTTTGTGGCAAGTGCTCATTCGGACGTCTGTTCCTGGCTCAAAAGTAAGGCCGAGCATCGTTCACCCTCAGAACAGATCAAAAATTCCGCCAAATTCTTAACGCTCGTTGAAAGTGGCTGAAGATTGTGATATTGTATTTTTAACTTTGAGAAACGGCAAAAGGCAGCTTGTGCAGCTGTCTTTTTTCAGCCGAGGCGGAGAAAGAGGGAATGACATTGTATTTACACGGCACTTGCAGACAAAATGAACTCGGACATTTAGAAATTGGTGGTGTTGATGCCGTTTCTTTAGCTGAAACGTATGGGACACCACTTTATGTATATGATGTGGCTTTAATACGGGAGCGTGCAAAAAGCTTTCAGAAAGCATTTATTGAAGAAGAACTAAAGGCTCAGGTGGCATATGCGAGTAAGGCGTTTTCTTCTATTGCCATGTTCCAGCTGGCAAAAGAAGAAGGCTTATCACTTGATGTCGTTTCAGGCGGGGAGCTGCACACAGCCATTTGTGCCGGGTTTCCAGTAGAAAAAATTCATTTCCATGGTAACAACAAAAGCAGAGAAGAATTAAAGATGGCATTAGCGCATGGAATCGGCTGTATTGTTGTTGATAATTTCTATGAAATCAACCTCATTGAACAGCTTGGGCAAGAGCTATCAAAACAGGTGAATGTACTCCTCCGCATCACGCCGGGCGTTGAAGCACATACGCATGACTATATTACAACAGGTCAAGAAGATTCAAAATTCGGTTTTGATCTTCATAATGGACAAGCAGACGAAGCGGTCAAACAAGTACTTGAATCAGAAGTGATCGAGCTTTTAGGTGTTCATTGTCATATCGGCTCTCAAATCTTTGATACAGCTGGTTTTGTCCTTGCGGCAGATAAAATTTTCTTGAAGCTGGATGAATGGAGAGAATCATTTGGATTTATTTCCACAGTGCTGAACTTAGGCGGAGGCTTTGGCATCCGTTATACAGAAGAGGACGAACCACTTCCAGCAACTGAATACGTGGAGAAAATTATTCAAGCGGTGAAAGAAAATGTAGCCCGCTATGAGTTTGAGATGCCTGAAATTTGGATTGAGCCAGGCCGCTCACTTGTTGGAGATGCGGGAACCACTCTTTATACGATTGGTTCATCAAAACATGTACCTGGCATTCGCGATTATGTAGCCATTGACGGCGGAATGAGTGATAACATTCGACCTGCTTTATATCAAGCAAAATATGAAGCAGCAAGCGCCAATAAAATGAGTCAAACGCATGATCAAACTGTGTCCATTGCAGGGAAATGCTGCGAGAGTGGAGATATGCTCATTTGGGATATTGATCTGCCAGAGTTATCACAGGGAGACTTGTTAGCTGTCTTTTGTACAGGAGCTTATGGCTACAGCATGTCAAACAACTATAACCGCATCCCTCGCCCGGCTGTAGTATTTGTAGAAGATGGGGAAGCGCAGCTTGTCGTTGAGCGTGAGACATATGAGGACATTGTCAAATTGGATTTACCTTATCAATCAAAAGTGAAATCATCGACTTAAAAAAAGCTGCCTGATCATCAGGCAGCTTTTTCTATGACATTTATTTTCCACCAGTAAATACAGAAACGATCGCGTTCCAAATGGAGACAAAGAAATCCCAAATCTTCTGTAGAAGGTTTTTCCCTTCATCTGATTCTATGAATTTTGTAATCTTGTCTTTTGCTTTATCAATTTGAGATCCGACTTGTTTCCAATCGATATTGATATTTTTCATCTTATCAAAGAGAGAGACAAGTTGATCTTTTTGGTCTTGCGTTAGATTTAAGTTCAAATCAGAAGCGGCTTGATCTACTTTTTCTTCCACTTCTTTTGTTGTTTTAGGAACTCCATTTTTGGCAATGTCATCTTTGATTTTTGCAATCAGGGCAGAGGCATTGTCTTTTCCAATAGAGTCTCCCAGTTTAGATGTTGTTACAAGTTCTTCGTTTGCCACCTGTTTCACATCTTCAGGAATGGCTTTGTCGCTTGACACTTCATAGGCTTTTAATAGACCTGTCAGTGCTGCTGTACCAGATACTTCAAACGGCGCCGTCACGACAACCTTTGCATCTTTCACGCCTGCGGTCATTAAAGCATTTAAATACATCTCATCTGTAATGGTCTTAATGTTATGTGTATCCACGGTCAGACCCGTACCTGATTTTTCAATGGTGATGGATGAAGATGATAATGCTCTCGTCCCGATAGAAGAACGAGGGATATACTTTCCTAAATATTCGTGCTCTTCTTTATTGGTTACTTCAATTTTTGTCGCATTTTCAGGTGGATTCAACTCGTCAAGCACCTTCTGGCGATCAGCCGGTGTTAAGTCTTGCCCGAGTGTGACGATGACATCGCCGACAGCTGCATCCGCTAAGCTGACTTTTGGCGCACCAATCAGTAAAAGGAGCGCTGCCATCATACCAAGCATTGTTTTTTTAAACATGTTGACCTCCTTCAAGTCGAAAGCGTTTCTCGATGGTGAGAAACTCATCTTTTGAGTACATGATTTGAATCGTACTCCATCATATAGACGTAACAAATCAGTCTGACGTTTCAATTTTCTTTTAAAGATGTTTGAAACCTCCAATATGATGAAGTGATTTGCTCAGTCTGTGATCATTTCCTTAGGAGAAAAGGATCAAGCTCTTTTATTTTATCAATGATGGCAAAAGAGGTAAATCACATTCGACAAGCAGGGGATGTTTAACATCACCGAAAATGTGCTATAATGAGCGTTGTTTAACCTGAAAGGAGAATGTGAAAAATGGCGAAAAAAGGATACATACAATTAACGAATGGAAAGAAAATTGAGTTTGAACTTTACCCAGAGGCTGCTCCAGGTACAGTAGCAAACTTTGAAAAATTAGCGAATGAAGGCTTCTACGATGGATTGAAATTCCACCGCGTGATCCCAGGGTTCGTAAGCCAAGGTGGCGATCCAAACGGTAATGGAACTGGAGGACCTGGTTACACAATTAAATGTGAAACAGAAGGAAACCCTCATCAGCACGAGAGAGGTTCATTATCAATGGCACACGCTGGTAAAGACACTGGCGGCAGCCAATTCTTTATCGTACATGACCCACAGCCGCACTTAAACGGTGTTCACACTGTTTTTGGCAAAGTAACATCTGGTATCGAAGCTGTTCTTGATATGGAACAAGGACAAGGCATGGAAAAAGTCGAAGTGATCGATGCTTAATCCAAAACACCGCTTAATTGCGGTGTTTTTTTATTTTACATCTGATGTTCCTGTGATCTGTGCCGTGAAGCGGTAGGTGATCATCCAATATAAAAGGGCTAAGGCGCTGATAGAGGCTCCAAATAAACATACCCCATTCCAGCCAGCGTTTGCGTATATGTTAGTTGATACAATAGAACCGAGCGCACTGCCGAGGGAATAAAAAATCATATAAGCAGCAGTCAGCCGGCTTCTCGCCTCAGGCCGGACCATGAAAATCATACTTTGATTGGTCACATGAACGGCCTGCACAGATAGGTCAAGAATGACTATACCAACGATTAATAAAATGAGGGAATATTCAGTGAAAAAGATAAAACACCATGAAAAGAGTAATAGGACAAGGGCGATGCACGTTGTTAACTGTCCTAAGCCTCGATCAGCAAGGCTTCCAGCTCGAGCGGCACCTAATGCTCCGGTAACTCCAGCAATGCCAAATGCACCAATTGCCGTATGTGACAGATTGTATGGCGTAGTGCTGAGAGGCAGCACAAGTGAAGTCCACAGCGTGCCAAACACAACAAAGATCAGAAAACCCAGTACGCCACGAATAAGTAGAATTCGTTCTTGTCTGAACAATATAAACATTGAAGCGAGCAAGTTCACATAGGATATGGAGACTCTCTTGCTGTCAGCACGCGGAAGATACCGGTACAACACGCCAGTTATGATCAGCATCATCACGCCGGAAACGAGATAGACTGATCTCCAGCCGGCGAGATCGGTTAGTACACCAGCAAACGTTCGTGCGAGAAGAATACCAATCACAATTCCACTTTGAACCAAGCCCACTATGCGGCCACGTTCTTCAGGAGCGGCCCATGTCGCTGCGAATGCTACGAGTACCTGAGTGACTACAGCGAGCAGTCCCACCGCAGCTAGTCCTATGAACAGGACGGTGGCGGTAGGGGCGATACCGACTAGAATGAGAGATAACACGGATACTAGCATTTGAGCTACGATGAGCCGCCGTTGGTTGAACAGATCACCAAGTGGTACGATCAGTAGCAGTCCTAGCGCATAACAAAGCTGAGTAATCATAATGACCATACCAACGGATGAATAGCTGATACCAAACTCGGCTGCGAGGGAGTCTAATAATGGCTGTGCAAAGTATATGTTTGCAACTGCCATCCCTGAGGCTGTCGAAAACAGTAGAGCCATATTGCGAGTCATCGTTGATCGGGTGTTTATTTGTAAATGAGTCGTTTCTAGATCAGAATGTTCAACGGCATTCATTTTTTCTTTTTTCATGCATGTCATCCTCTCTTTTTGTACTAAATAGTATAATATACTGTTTGGTATAAAATGATTCCTGTTAAGGATAACCAGAGAAACGTTTTAAAGTCAAGATGATGTAGTGAAGATCTTGAGAGGGGCAGTCGGTTTGACAATGATACGTCAATAAAATAAAATGATAATATACCGATGAGTAAAAAATCCTTATAAGAAATAGATGATTGATTTAGTGAAGAGATTTTTATGATAGAAATGAGGGTTGATAATGGTTCGACAACGGGAATTTGATGAGGAAAAAGTGTTGGATGAGGCCTTGTTGCTTTTTTGGGAGAAGGGGTATAGAGCGACTACATTAAGCGACTTAACTGCAAAAATGGGAATACAGCGGCCAAGCTTATACTCAGCGTTCGGTGATAAAGAGGAATTGTTTGAAGCGGCATTACGCAAATATACAACTCAGCATGCTGCCCACATTCGAACAAAACTTCAAAACAATCTATCTGTAAAGGAAGCATTTCATATATTATTTGCTGAATTAGTAGAAGAGGAATATGGAAATGGGCCGAGTAAAGGGTGCTTCTGCATCAATACAATAGTCGAGCTTGCCCCCCACGAAGAGAAATTTGAAATTCTTACAAGAGAGCATCAGATGTATCTTTCGGTCATTTTTGAAGAAAAAATTGTACAAGGTATTCGCTCGGGTGAGCTCGAAAGCAGTCTGAATGCCAAAGCCTTAGCACAGGCGCTGGTTGTTTCTTTTATTGGACTTACAGTCCTCATGAAATCTCGCCCAGAGCGTTCATTTGTAGATCATTCTGTAGCGACGATACTATCCATATTGAAATAAATAGTCTATATAAAGAAAGCGTATTTTGATCCATTGATTAAAGCACGCTTTTTCTTTTAGGGTGTGATGGACACGTTTTTGTGATATGATAAGGGAACAAACATTCGTATTCGTGAGTGTCACCATATGTAGCTCTAAAAATAAGTGAAAGTGCACATCTAAAAAGCGTGTGATCATGCTGAAAGAAAGCAGGAGATACTTTGAAACCATTAACAAAAGAAGAAAAAAACCAGATGATGATTGCCATTCAGCGTTACTTTGCTGAAGAACGAGAAGAGGAGATTGGTGAATTAGCAGCCATCAATATATTAGAATTTATCACAAAACATCTTGGAAGCTACTATTATAATCAAGGGGTTCGTGACAGCCGAAATATCGCTGTTCAAAGATCTCAATTGTTAGAGGAAGATCTATTCGCATTAGAGAAAAGAATATAATCAAAAAGCTCGTTTTTCTTGTTCACCCTGCTAACAGATAAAGAGGAAAAAAGACCCCCTTAATAAAGAACGCATATTCGTATCATATGTAATGATGAAAAGGTGGAACCAAAAGTCCACTTGAATCGTTATATAAGTAACCATTAATGAAAATCAGCTTTTTTGGTTTTATTTCATCAAAAGAAGGAATAGAACATACAAATAGGCGAAGTGCAGATGATGGAGGTTCTAAATATGGGGAAAATCAAATTAAAAATCGCAATCTTATTTGTTTTACTGCTTTGTTTAGGCGCAGGTTATTTATACATGAATGGCATGAAAATTGAAGATGTGCCAACAGCCATTGGCGAAAGTTTAACGAATAATGATAAAGATTACACCATCTATGAATATACCATTACAAAAATTGATGGTGATGAGTATTACGGTCAAGCCAAAAATGGCACGAAAATCATTTTTAACGGAAAGAAATTTGAAGATGATGTGGCCGATCTGAAAAAAGGCGATCGTATTAAAGCATACTTTAGTAATGAAAAAAGAATAGACGGTCTTATAAAAGTAGTAAAAGTCGTCAATTAACAAGTCTCCTTTCCTATAGGGAGGCTTTTTTTTATGAACAGGTGATAAATCTTGATTGTTGCATTTGACCACAAGGATCGCTATAATAGCCCCTAAGGACAGCTAAATATCGATTGTATCCTTCGGGGCAGGGTGAAAATCCCGACCGACGGTAATAAAGCAAATGCTTTACAGCCCGTGACCCGTTAATTTATTAACGGTTGATTCAGTGAGAAGCTGAAGCCGACAGTGAAAGTCTGGATGGGAGAAGGATAACGAAAGCTATGTATGAACAAAAAATATGTGTTGATCATAGTTTTATTTCTAATGCAAAAAAACCACAGCCCCGGAATTTTTCCGGGGCTTTCTGTATGTCAATATAGTCATCGCATGCAGTGTTTATTAGGTGATCCCTCATTTACCTTGTATGGACCATAAAAAGCGACGAAGGTGTTCAATCGATCACATGTCCCAAACATCGCTTTTTCATAAAGTGAGAAATACAAAAGAAAGAGAAAGGGAGGATCACATGTTTACGGGGATTATTGAAGAAGTGGGTACAGTCCAGTCATTGAGCAAAAGATCCGCAGATGCCATGGAAATTATCATCAAGTGCAGTCGTGTACTAGAAGATGTTCACCTAGGCGATAGTATCGCCATCAATGGCGTTTGTCTCACTGTCACAAGCTTCACAAAAGAACAGTTTGCGGCAGATGTGATGCCTGAGACGGTCAAAGCGACATCACTTGATCAGCTTGCACCAGGTAGCCAAGTGAATTTAGAGCGAGCGATGTCATCAAATGGACGATTCGGCGGTCATTTTGTTTCAGGCCATGTTGATGGAACGGCTGTGATTACCCGTGTAGAAAAGAAGAGTAATTCCATTTACTATGATTTGAAAATGGACAAGACCCTCACAGATATGCTCACAAAAAAGGGATCGATCGCAATAGACGGCGTCAGCTTGACTATTTTCGATTTACGAGATGCTCATGTGACAGTTTCTATCATTCCACATACGCTTGAAGGAACTATTTTCCCGACTAAATCTATGGGGGATGTAGTAAATATTGAATGTGACATGATCGGTAAATACATTTATCGCTTTTTAACAAAAGAGCAAAACGAAAAGCAGCCATCACGATTAACCCCATCATTTTTAAAAGAGCACGGATTCTAGGAGGCGATTGTATGTATCATTCAGTTGATGAGGCAGTAAATGCCCTGAAACGAGGAGAAATCATTATCGTAGTAGATGATGAAGACAGAGAAAATGAAGGAGACTTTGTGGCACTTGCTGAGCATGCAACGCCGGAAGTCATTAACTTCATGGCTTTACATGGAAGAGGTCTTATTTGCACACCAGTTCATGCCTCGATTGCGAAACACTTGGATCTGCATCCCATGGTCGAGCGAAATACGGATGCACATCATACAGCATTTACAGTGAGCATCGACCATACGTCAACGACAACTGGTATAAGTGCTTTTGAGCGCTCAACGACCATTTTGGCCATGTTAAATAAAGAGTCAAAACCAGAAGATTTTGCCCGCCCAGGTCATGTTTTCCCTCTTATTGCGAAAGAGGGAGGCGTAGTAGAAAGACCAGGTCATACAGAAGCAGCCGTTGATCTTGCTAAACTTGCGGGTTCAGTGCCAGCGGGTGTCATATGTGAAATTATGAATGCAGATGGAACCATGGCCCGCGTACCCGAACTACAAAAAATTCAAAAAGAACACGATTTAAAGATGCTGACGATTGAAGCGTTGCAGGCATATATAAACAAGCAAACAACGACAATGAAAACAAAATAAAAATCACAAAAAAGGATGATGAACATATGAATACAATACAAGGGAATGTAGTAGCAGAAGGATTAAAGTTTGGAATCGTCGTCGCTAGATTTAATGATTTTATTACAAGCAAACTGCTAGATGGAGCAGAAGATACATTGCTCAGACACGGAGCAAACGGTGACGATATTGATGTCGTGTGGGTGCCGGGGGCTTTTGAAATTCCGTATATGGCAAAAAAACTAGCAGAAACAAAAAAATATGATGCAGTCATTACACTTGGAACCGTGATTCGCGGGGCAACATCACATTACGATTATGTTTGTAATGAAGCGGCTAAAGGAATCGCACAAAGTGCCATCTCAACAGGGGTGCCGATTATCTTTGGTGTACTGACAACAGAATCTATTGAACAAGCCATTGAAAGAGCCGGTACAAAGGCTGGAAATAAAGGCAGTGAATCGGCTGCAGCGGCTATTGAAATGGCCAACCTAAATCGAACGTTTCGTTAATTTGATGAAAAAGAGTTTAAAAACAACCTAAAAGTGTTTATAATGTGTGATGAGCAAGTGATTCATAAGACATTTGCTGGAAAATAGGATAATTTTAATATTGAGGGGTATATATGTTAATTCGTTACAAGAGGTCTTTTGAAAAAATTGCCATGGGACTCCTGTCCTTTATGCCGGGTGAGAAAGACGTCAAACAGCTTCAGCAGACGATAAAGTCGTATGAAATGGATGAAGATCGGCAGCTGTTCCTTTGGAAAGATGGTGAGGATATCGTCGGTGCGATTGGTGTGCTGAAAACAGACGACCAAGTACAAATCGAACATATTAGTGTCAATCCGTCCCATCGTGACCAAGGCATCGGCAAGGAAATGGTATTAGCCGTGGAAGAAGTATTCAAAACGAAAACACTCATTCCAAATGAATTAACGCAAGGCTTCTTTCATAAGTGTCACAATGAAACAAACTAAATATCACACATGTAAAAGCAGAGGTTATATGCCTCTGCTTTAGATTGTTGACAAAGGGCTAAAATGAACTTGATTTTAGCCCTTTGTCTTCTTTTTTTCAGCGTGATAGAAACCTTTGCAGTCTAGGAAGGACGAGTACTGGAGCGGAGCGAATTCGATATTCGTGAGCACCGGCACGCAGGACTGACACCGAATGCGAGGGTTTGTCTACACGCTGAAGCAGAGGTTATATGCCTCTGCTTTTTTTACGTTCCATCTGTTTTTCACGTTCAAGCAATACGTCCGTCCGATCACGCAGTCTATGCTTTTCAATTAAGAATGTATGGGATAAGTTGCTCTCCTGTCCGAAGGTTAAGCCTTCTTTTTCCGCCATCTCTTGGCATAAAGAAAGAAGCGTTTCATCTCGGATTGGCAGCATCACACTTTCGTAGGGCATGTCTTCATCGATTTTCTTTTTCAGTGTTCTCAGCAGTAAAAGAAATGCCTCTTCATCAAGACCTAATTCTGTTAGTACGTTCCGGTCCGAATCTAATATATGAAGGCTGTTTGAAATCAGCCGTTTTGCTCCTTTTCCATTTCCTCGTCTTTGATGATACAAAGCAACAGCAAGCTGAATGAGACCCACCCAGTACTTTTTGCGCTGATGAGGAGGATCTTCTTTCCAAAATTCTTCAAGAATTTCATGACACTCAAAATAATCTCTTGTCGTATGAAATTCATGTAAAAAAGCCACGTACGCTTTAGGATACACAGCGGTCATCTCCTTTTCCACTATCAGTCTAACATACCGAAAAGAAAAGAAGAAAGAGCGCCCCTTTATGAAAGGACGCTCTGTTTCTTTAATAAACCCAAGCCGCGCCAACGATGATCAGCAAGATGAACAGCACAACAATAAGCGCAAATCCTCCGCCGAAGTAATAACCATCTCCCATAATGTTACGGCCTCCTTTTTCATCAGTTCTGATTACAATGGTATTCTATGTATAAATGCCCTCATTGGTATGGGCGAATCCACTGTTTTTCTTTTTTTGCCTGCTGCCTCATGGTCGAAATTATATTGGACGAGAGCTTTATCGTGTCTTATACTAAAGGTTAGCCGATGAAAACGGTACTTAGAAGACAGTAGAAATGGTGAGAAAAGAATGCTGGAATATCAGGTGAAAATAGATTCGTTTGAGGGTCCTTTGGACTTGCTTTTACATTTAATTAACCGTTTGGAAATTGATATTTATGATATTCCCGTCGCTAAAATTACGGAGCAGTATTTATTATATGTCCACACGATGAGGGAGCTTGAACTGGATGTTGCAAGTGAGTATTTGGTGATGGCTGCAACTCTCCTGAGCATTAAAAGCAGAATGCTTCTTCCAAAACAAGAGGAAGAGCTGTTTGATGAAGACCTGATGGAAGAAGAAGAGGACCCTCGTGATGAGCTGATTGGTAAATTAATTGAATACCGCAAGTATAAAAATGCAGCGCAAGAACTGAAGGAACGTGAAGAAGAGCGGCAAAACGCCTTCACAAAACCACCAAGTGATTTAAGTGATTTTGCAAAAGAAGCAGAAGCGAAGGACACAAACTTACACGTCACGGTGTATGATATGTTAGGTGCGTTCCAAAAGGTATTGAACCGCAAAAAAATAACAAAACCAGCACCATCAAAGATTACAAGACAAGAAATCCCGATTGAAGACAAAATGAATGAGATTATGAACCATTTAAGAAAAACAAAAAAGCGGACCAATTTTATGACTTTATTTCAACATGATCAAAAGGAACACCTTGTCGTGACGTTTCTTGCTGTTCTCGAATTGATGAAAAGCCATCAAATCATGCTGGAGCAGGAAGGAAACTTTGAAGATATTTATATCATAGGGAGTGAAACGATTCATGACGCTTGATATCGTGAATTGGAAAGCCATCTTAGAAGCGCTGCTATATGCAGCAGGTGATGAAGGCTTAACAAGAAAACAGCTCATGTCTGTTCTTGAAGTTGATGAGGCAGCGTTGCTTGATATTATGTCTGCCGTAAAGGAAGAATATCAAAAACAAGAACGAGGGATTGAGCTTATTGAATATGCAGATTCATATATGCTGCTGACGAAAAAAGAATACAGCGTATATTTAAAAAAATTAGTAGAGACACCATCGAAAGGTTTGTCACAGGCAGCGCTAGAAGTGCTCGCCATTGTCTCGTATAAACAACCGATTACACGCAGCGAAGTCGAGGAGATCAGAGGCGTGAAATCAGAACGAGTGCTGCATAGTTTAGTTGCCAAAGCACTGCTCTGTGAAGTAGGACGTGCCGATGGTCCGGGACGAGCGATTCTTTATGGGACAACACCTACCTTTTTAGAGCAATTTGGTTTAAAAGCATTAGACGAATTACCGCCACTTCCAGAGAATGTGGAAGCAGATGGGGTACAAGAAGAGGCTGATCTCTTTTTTGAAAACTTCAATCAAACATTTGAAGAGATAAAATAGTTCAAAATAAGGAAAAATGTATGATAAAATATAAAAAAGATTTTAGGTCTAAAATCTTCGTTTGAAAGATAAAATGGTGACAAAGCCATGAGGGGAAGGTAAACACGAAACAAATGGCACATATGAATGTAAAGGCTCAAGTTGATCAAGCAGGCGTTTTTTTATCAAAGGTTGCAGTTGAAGTGAATGATTTTCTGAACGAAGCTACCTTATCAAGCTTGAAACGATTAAACCCGGAAGCGGAAGCCTATTATTGTGACATATTAAGTACATTGCGGAAGCTTGCAGTTTATAGCGAGGATGCCGCGGCGGTTTGTAGGAAAATCAGGCAGCAGCAGACATTCCCGCAGCAAGCCGCACAGCAGACGCTTCATCGTATTTATCATCAATGTATTGAAGAATTTTTTACACCAAAAAAGGATACTTGGTATGAAAATAGCCGTTCAGCCTACACAGGAAAAAGCTGCATTGTTTTCCATTATGAAGTATCGGCTGAGGTCAAACGTTTGTTTTCTTCATTAGAAAAAGATTTTTTAACGATGAGAGAAGAGCTGGAATATACAACATCTCATCAGCAAATGAAAATGGTATAAAGAAGACAAAGCAACTCTCACATGAGAGTTGCTTTTTTTTATGGACGAGGCATCATAACTTTTTCAGCCGCGCATACACTTGTACAAAACGGACAAGGACGTGAATGAACATGCCCTATTTAAAAATTGGAACAGCAGTCCTTCTTCTATTAACACTCTTACTGCCTTTTTCCTCACACGCTCAAGCAGACGTCTCATTATCGGTGAGTGCGAGAAGCGCCATTTTAATAGATGGACAGTCAGGCAGAGTCCTATTTGGAAAGGACGAGCACGAAAAAAGAAGAATCGCCAGTATCACAAAAATTATGACGGCTGTATTAGCCATTGAATCAGGAAAAATGAACGACATGGTCAAAGTGTCAAAACGTGCGATTCAAGCGGAAGGTTCTTCGATTTATTTAAAGGAAGGACAGAAGGTGAGTTTAGAAGACTTGACATATGGGCTCATGCTGCGCTCTGGAAATGATGCAGCTGTTGCCATTGCAGAACATGTTGGCGGCAGCTTAGAAGGCTTTATTTTTATGATGAACCAAAAGGCCTCTGAACTAGGCATGGAGAATACGAATTTTCAAAATCCGCATGGACTCGATGATCATAAAAACCATTATTCATCAGCTTATGATATGGCGATCTTAACGAAGTACGCCATGAAGCATCAGCAATATCAAAAAATTGCCGGTACCACCTTTTATAAAGCAAAAACAATCGAGGGTTATTGGAAAAATAAAAACAAGCTGCTCACGGGTTTGTATCAATATTCGACTGGAGGGAAGACAGGATATACAAAACTTGCAAAACGCACACTTGTCTCCACAGCTGCAAAAGGAGATGCTGCGCTCATTGCTGTGACGATTAATGCACCGGATGACTGGAAGGATCATATCTCAATGTTTGAGTATGCATTTGATCACTATAAAACGTATGTGCTTGCTGAAAAAGGCAGGCTCGCTTCGTTAAAAGGGACTTTTTACGAAAAAAAAGCGTTTATTAAGCGGGATGTGGACTATTTACTAAATGAGGATGAGAAAAAACTAGTGGAAATCGAAACGGAAATGCTGACGCCTGAAAAGAAATGGGAGAAAAACAAAGAAGCGATCCCAGATGTAGTAGGGAAAATGACGTTCTTACTGGATGGTCAGGTGATTGAGCAAGTCCCGATTTTTTATGAAAACAAACGCAACCGAATGCCTCAAAAAAGCTTTCAAGAAATGTTTAAATCTGTCTTTCAGACATCGATAGGCGGATCTTCATGGTCAATCTGATTTGGGTATTCCTTACGGTCATCGGTCTTGTCTATGCAATGTTTAACGGAACGATGCATGAAGTGAATGAAGCGGTCTTTAAAGGATCAAAAGAAGCGGTCACCATTTCAATAGGGCTGATTAGTGTTCTTGTATTCTGGCTAGGATTGATGAAGATCGCAGAAGAAGCGGGGTTGTTACATTTCTTTAGTAAATTATGCCGGCCCTTTATCTCAAAACTATTTCCTGAGATTCCTGCGAATCATCCAGCGATGGGGTATATTCTGTCCAATCTCATGGCAAATTTCTTTGGCCTTGGGAATGCCGCTACACCACTTGGAATTAAGGCGATGGAGCAGATGAAAGTATTAAATGGCGGAAAAAATGAGGCGAGCCGGTCTATGATCACTTTTTTAGCAGTCAATACATCTTCTATCACACTTGTGCCAACGACTGTCATTGCCATTCGTATGACCTATGGCGCAGATCAGCCAACAGATATTGTAGGCCCAACCATTTTGGCGACACTTATTTCAGGTATCGGTGCGATTATGATTGATCGCTATTTCCACTATCGCAGAAGCAAGCGGGGGTGATCTTGTGGCATTTATTAACTGGCTGTCACTTGCTTTGATTCCACTGATCATCGCAGGAATATTAATTGCAGGGACGATTAAAAAAGTACCGACGTACGAAACATTTGTAGAAGGCGGGAAAGAAGGCATTCAAATTGCCTTTTCAATCATTCCATATTTAGTCGGTATGCTTGTCGCCATTACGATTTTCCGAGCATCAGGTGCCCTTGACTTTGTCATGGAATTATTGAAACCTGTGTTCACAGCGATTGGAGTTCCTACAGAAGTGGTGCCGCTTGCGTTTATTCGTCCTATATCAGGAACAGCGGCGCTTGGTATGACATCAGACTTAATTGCGACTTATGGTCCAGACTCTTTTATCGGCAAGCTTGCCGCCGTTATGCAAGGGTCAACGGATACGACCCTTTATATTTTAACCGTCTATTTTGGAGCAGTTGGTATTAAAAAAATGGGAGATGCACTGAAAGTGGGGCTGTTAGCAGACCTGATTGGGATCATTGCATCGATTATTATCGTCAGTTTGTTATTTAGCGGCGCCTAATCAGGTGCTTTTTTTATTTCGTGGATGGAAAACAGCTTTTTTGTTGAAATTAGACAGATGAAACGCTTATTTTTCCACGAATGCTTGTTTGTTTCAAGCCAAGCAAGTAAGATAGTACATGAGGTGAAAGACAAATGGAACGTTTACAGAAAGTAATTGCCCATGCCGGCGTCGCTTCTAGACGAAAGGCTGAAGAATTAATTAAAGAAGGACGAGTTACCGTTAATGGTGAAACAGTGACAGAGCTCGGAGTAAAGGTGGGCTCTTCAGATAAAATTGAAGTCAATGGCTTAAAGCTTGAAAGAGAAGAACCGGTTTACTTTATGCTTTATAAACCGCGCGGCGTCATTTCAGCTGCCGAGGATGATAAAGGACGAAAAGTCGTGACAGACTTCTTTGATGATGTTCCGCAGCGTCTGTATCCAATCGGCCGGTTGGATTATGATACGAGCGGTTTAATTTTGATTACAAATGATGGCGAATTTGCTCATAAGCTCATGCATCCGAAATATGAAATTGATAAAACGTATGCAGCGAAACTAAAAGGCATCCCTTCAAAAGAATTGCTTAGAAAGCTAGAAAAAGGAATCATGTTAGACCATAAAAAAACAGCACCTGCCCGTGCCAAAATGCTCTCGATTGATAAACGAAAGCAAACATGTATTGTGCAATTAACCATTCATGAAGGCAGAAATAGACAGGTTCGCCGCATGTTTGAAGCAATCGGTCACGACGTTTTAAAACTCAAAAGAGAGCAATATGCTTTCCTTCATATTGAAGGCATGAGACCAGGAGATCGCAGAGAATTGACGCCGCATGAAGTAAAACGCCTAAGAGCGATTGCGGATCATGGGAAAAGCGCTTTTTAATTTTCACATAAACTTCAAAAAATGAAGAAGCATCAAAAGAAGGAGAATGCTATAATTTACCTGAATGTCTATGGGGAAGGGGTACTTCAGATGAAGAAAAGACGATTTTTCATACGGACGGGCATTCTCCTCGTGATGCTTGCTGCACTGTGTTATACGATGTATAACTCAGTATTTGCCAAACAGGATCAAATCAAAGAAGGATCTATTGCGCCGAACTTTGTCCTTCAATCGGTAGATGGGGAACGGATTGAATTAAAGGACTTAAAAGGCAAAGGCGTCTTTCTCAATTTTTGGGGTACATGGTGCGGTCCATGTAAGCAGGAATTCCCTTATATGGCAAATCAGTATGAAGTGTTCAAGGATCGCGGTGTCGAAATTGTTGCCGTGAATGTGGGGGAATCCAATATTGCTGTGAAGAATTTTATGGATGCTTATGGCGTGAATTTTCCTGTTGCCATGGACAAAGATCGTCAAGTGACAGAGGCATATGATATTACGCCGCTGCCAACCACATTTTTAATTAATCCTGAAGGCAAAGTAATCAAAGTCATAAAGGGGACGATGACAGAACGTAATGTCTATGAATATATGAATTTGATTAAACCAAAGGGGTCATAGAATGAAAGAGGTAAAGTGCGAGTGTGGACATATTAATCCAATCGGTACTGTTCTATGTGAATCATGCGGGAATCCCATTGCAGCAAAAGAGAAAAATTCATCAAAGCTGCTTGATATGAGATATGACGGCAGTGCAAGACGCTCGCAAACATACAACAAAACGATTGTTGATAAAGTATGGAACTTTTTTTCTTCCGTAAAAGTGGGTGTGTGGCTCATTGTCATCACACTGTTAGCTTCTTCGCTAGGAACTATTTTTCCGCAGGAGCGGTTTATTCCGCCAGGTGCATCAGCTTCCACTTATTATGAGGAGCAATATGGGTCGTTTGGCAAGTTATATTACATCCTTGGATTCCATGATCTTTATAATTCTTGGTGGTTTTTAGCCCTTGTCGCATCTATCGGAATTTCCCTTGTGATTTGCAGCCTTGATCGAGTGATTCCACTTTATCGCGCACTCAAAAATCAAGGGGTTGTCAAAAAAGAAGGTTTTATGAGAAGGCAGCGTCTTTTCAGCGAAACAAATCAAACATTAGATCAACATACATATGAAGGCATCGTTAGTAAAATGAAACAAAAGCGTTACCGCGTAAGAGAAGAAGATGGACATATTTTAGCTGAAAAAGGCCGCTTTTCCCGCTGGGGACCTTACGTCAATCATATTGGATTAATTATATTTCTCATTGGATCCATGCTTCGATTTGTCCCAGGAATGTACGTGGATGAAACATTATGGGTAAGAGAAGGCGAAACGGCACCAATCCCAGGAACGGGAGGCCAATACTTCTTAAAGAATAATGCGTTTTCAATTGACCGCTATGAATCTGAAAAAGAAAAAGAAGTCTTTGAAAATGCTATTGAAAAGGCTGGCGATGGTCAAGTCGTCAAAAGTTATAAAACCGATGCCGTTTTATACAAACGTGAAGGGGAAGTTGTTTTTGGTGAAAAACCAAAGCTGAAGCAGGTAACAGAACACGATATTAAAGTGAATGAACCGCTTAAGTTTGACAATTTCTCATTATATCAAGTGGATTTTAAACAAAATGAACTCGATCAAATGGTCTTTCAGCTGATTCGAAAAGATACTGAGAAATCTTTCGGAACAGTAAAGATTAATCTGCTGGAGCCTAAGTCAGAATATGATCTTGGTAGCGGTTACAAAGTCAAGGTGATGAGTTATTTGCCTGATTTTTATTTTGACGAAGATGGCACACCTAGTACGAAAACGAGGAATCCGAATAATCCTGCGTTCGTATTTGAAATGATCTCTCCTGAAAAACCAAAAGGTGAAAAAAGTTTTGTCGCGATTCAAGAGACAGTAGAGGATTCTGATAACAATCTTTATAAAATGAAATTTGACCGGGTTGAAACAAAAAACGTGACAGGTTTAACGGTTCGAAAAGACTTAACACTCTGGGTACTTATTGTTGGCGGAATGATCTTTATGATTGGTGTCGTACAAGGGATGTACTGGCAGCATAGAAGAATCTGGCTGTCGGCAAAGGATGGAAAAGTGTTTGTGGCAGGACATACAAACAAAAACTGGTTCGGCTTAAAGTCTGATCTCAAGGTGTTACTGCATGGCAGTGGCATCAAACAGCCAGTGGATCAAAAAGAACTGCCTGATACAACAAGTATCAGCAAAAGCAAGGGGGAAGGATTAGATGGCGGCAGTCAGTGAAAACCTGTTATTTGCAGCTTTTCTATTGTATTTAGCGGCAGTTCCTTTTTTTGGAGGGGCCATTAAAGGAAAAAAGAAGGAAGATGGTCCGCGCAAAAACAAGGCGGCACTTATCGGCATAACGCTCACCATCATCGGTTTTTTGAGTCAATTTGGCTATTTTATTTCAAGGTGGATCGCGTCTGGTCACGCACCAGTCAGTAATCTGTTTGAATTCACCACAGCCTTTGGCATGATGCTGGTGCTCGCATTTATTATTTTATATTTTGTCTATCAAGTGTCTGTGCTAGGTTTATTCACACTTCCAATCGCTTTATTAATCATTGCTTATGCAAGCATGTTTCCATCGGATATTTCACCGTTGATTCCTTCGCTTCAAAGTAATTGGCTATATATTCACGTCACGACAGCAGCGCTTGGTCAAGCCATTTTGGCGATCAGTTTTGTGGCAGGTGTGATTTTTCTTTTGAAGCATGTCGATCAAACAAAACCGGGGAAGAAAACCTTTGGCTTAGAGCTGGTCATGTTTATGATTGTGGTCACCCTTGCATTTATCGCTGTCACGTCCATCTTTAGAATGACAGGGTATGAAGCGGAATTTAATTGGGTAGATAAAAATAAAGAAGAGAGCGTCATGGTCTATGAGCTGCCTGCCTTAGTAGGACCTCATAAAGGAGAACTTATCACAAAAGATCGTTTAGAGCCTGTGGTTGATCTGCCGCCTGTTTTTTCAGGTAGAAAGGTGAATACAGTGCTGTGGTCATTTGGCGTTGGGCTGATCATTTATGGACTGCTAAGATTGATCATTCGCAAACGACTAAGTGCGCTGCTTCAGCCGCTCGTAAGACAGGTGAATCTTGATTTAGTCGATGAAATTGGATACAGGGCTGTTTCCATAGGATTCCCTGTATTTGCGTTAGGCGGTCTTATTTTTGCGATGATCTGGGCACAAATTGCATGGACGAGATTCTGGGGATGGGACCCGAAGGAAGTATGGGCTTTAATTACATTTTTATTTTACGCCGCCTATCTCCACCTTCGGTTATCACGAGGCTGGCATGGTGAAAAGTCCGCTTGGCTTGCTGTAATCGGATTTGCGATCATTATGTTTAACCTCATCTTTGTCAACCTAGTGATTGCCGGGCTTCATTCTTACGCGTAATCGCATGAAAAAGGCCAACTTTTATGATTCGATTCGGCTTTTTGTTAAAATGTATGTAACAACGGAGAAAGCAGGAGGATTGTCTAATGGAACACACAACTCAAACGAAAATATTAGTCGTCGATGATGAGGCAAGAATTCGTCGCCTTTTAAAAATGTATTTAGAACGGGAAAATTATGAAATTGATGAAGCGGAAAATGGGGATGAAGCCATTCAAAAAGGACTTCAAACCGATTATGACCTCATTTTGCTTGATTTAATGATGCCTGGGACAGATGGGATTGAAGTGTGTAATCAAATCCGAGATAAAAAAGCCACACCAATTATTATGCTGACAGCAAAAGGTGAGGAAGCTAACCGTGTGCAAGGCTTTGAGGCAGGAACGGATGATTATATCGTCAAACCTTTCAGCCCGCGTGAAGTGGTTCTTCGTGTGAAAGCACTGCTAAGAAGATCGTCTCAAACGTCATACCTTAATACTGGAACAACCACAAAAGATGTTCTCGTGTTTTCTCATCTATCTATTGATCATGATGCACACCGGGTCACAGCAGATGGAAAAGAAGTCAGCCTCACGCCGAAAGAATACGAACTTTTGTACTTCTTGGCAAAAACACCGGATAAGGTCTATGACAGGGAAAAGCTTCTCAAAGAAGTGTGGCAGTATGAATTCTTTGGGGATCTGAGAACAGTGGATACTCACGTCAAAAGGCTTCGCGAAAAACTAAATAAAGTGTCACCAGAAGCAGCGAAAAAAATCGTGACAGTATGGGGTGTCGGGTACAAATTTGAGGTCGGCGCTGAATGAAGCTGTGGAAAAGTGTCGTAGGAAAGCTATGGTTAACCATTCTTTTCCTCGTGCTCATTGTTTTATCGATTTTAACTGTGCTTCTTTTAGAGTTCATTGAGAATTACCATGTGGAAGAAGCAAAGTCTGATTTAACACAAATGGCCAACAAAGTAGCAGTCATTTTAGAAAGCCATGAGGATCAATCGCTTGCAAGATCGATTACATCAGAACTAGCTGATAAATTGACAAGTATCGCGATTGTTCAAGAGGATGGACTAGAATGGTATTCGTCTGAAAAAGGCGGGAAGCTTCCTGCGATCACAAAAGAACAAATTGAAGCAGACAAAGATTTGAACAGGGCACTGACAGAACGAAAAAAAATCAGTAAACGAGCTGAATCTGATACAGGCAATCAGAAGGATGAACGCATTGTAGTAGGTGTTCCTTACGAGGCGAACGGAAAGAAAGGGATGGTCTTTCTTTCTCAATCCCTCCTCGCAGTAGAGCAGACGACAAAACATACGACGCGTTATATCTTCCTCGCAGCCGGAATTGCGATTGTGCTCACCACGATTTTCGCTTTCTTCTTATCCACTCGTGTCACCTATCCTCTTAGAAAGATGAGGGAGGGAGCACAAGATTTGGCGAAAGGGAAATTTGATACAAAGATTCCTATTTTAACGCAAGATGAAATTGGGGAACTGGCGATCGCCTTTAATCAAATGGGTAAGCAGCTTAAATTTCATATAACCGCTTTAAATCAAGAAAAAGAACATTTGTCCAACATTCTGAGCAGTATGGCAGACGGTGTCATCACGATCAATATTGATGGAACGATCCTCATGACAAATCCTCCTGCAGAAAGATTCTTGCAGGCTTGGTATTACGAGCAAAATATGAAGATCAAAGATGGGGATGAACTGCCGCCAGAAGCGCGTGAATTGTTTCATACTGCCGTCAGTACGGAAAAAGAGCAAATGATCGAAGTCACGCTGCAAGGGCGTACTTGGGTTCTTCTCATGTCTCCGCTTTATAATCAGCAAGATGTCAGAGGAGCGGTAGCGGTACTTCGCGATATGACAGAAGAGAGAAGACTGGATAAGCTAAGAAAAGACTTCATTGCAAATGTTAGTCATGAACTCCGCACACCTATTGCTATGCTCCAGGGCTATAGTGAAGCGATTGTCGATGACATTGCCGGATCTGAAGAGGAAAAGAAAGAGATTGCCCAAATTATCTATGATGAATCACTTCGAATGGGGCGTCTTGTGAATGATCTTCTCGATCTCGCACGTATGGAAGCTGGTCATATTACACTGAATCTTGAATCAACTGATACAGAAGAGCTGACTGAAAAAATTTACCGTAAATTCCTTGGAATTGCGAAAGAAAAACAAATCAACCTGACGTATGAAATTCAAGTAGAAGAACCGTATTTTGTATTTGATCCAGATAAAATAGAACAGGTTTTTACAAATCTCATCGATAATGCCATTCGTCATACACCAGAAGGCGGAGAAGTTCACTTCTCAGTTCAATCGGTGGAAAATGGGCTCAAGATGGATGTGAAAGATTCGGGAAGCGGCATTCCTGAAGAGGATCTCCCGTTTATTTTTGAACGGTTCTATAAAGCAGATAAAGCAAGAACAAGAGGACGTTCCGGTACGGGGCTGGGCCTTGCGATTGTGAAAAACATCGTAGAAGCGCATCAAGGCTCCATTCATGCACATAGTAAAGCTGGAACAGGTACTCACTTCACTTTCTATATTCCGAAAAAAAAGCAGGAACTCGTCTAATCTTGACGAAGAATCTTGTTACATGAGAAACACTTCTTTTCGAAAGAAAATGAAGTGTTTTTTCTATTTTCATATTTTTAAGGAGAAGTTAAACAAAAAGCCCTTTCCAAATTGTCGATCTTGTAATATATTTGTCATAAAGTTGTAATGTAACGTTTTGTGAGAGTCACTCGACAAAAATAAGTGAACGGAGGGGTTTCCTATGCATGAAACCTTTCAAAAAATATATGATTCGTACCATCAAGATTTGTACCAATTTTTATTTTATATGGTAAAAGATAAAAATCAGGCAGAGGATCTCGTGCAGGAGGTTTACATTCGGGTACTTCACTCATATAAAACTTTTGAAGGAAGAAGCAGCGAGAAAACATGGCTGTTTTCAATTGCAAGGCATGTGGCAATTGACTGGTTTCGCAAACAGCAAACCATCAGACAACGGGTGCTCGGCACGTTTGATTGGGATAAACAGGATGTAAAAGATCCAGACCTGCTCCCAGATGAATTGGCTGTACAGGATGAAAATATCAAAGAAATTTATGCCGCACTTGATCATTGCACCATTGATCAACGAGCCGTCATCATTTTAAGGTTTATCCAAGGCTACTCAATCATGGAGACGGCCAAGGCGCTAAAGTTCTCGGAAAGCAAAGTCAAAACAACGCAGCACCGAGGCCTGAAAGTGCTCCGAAAACATATGGAGCTTTTGAAGGAGGAGCTAGTGAATGAAAACGAACAGGTCCAATTGGAGCGAAGAACGAATTAAAGTATTACTCAGTCAGCTTCCAAAGGTGGAGGACAACCGTTCATCTAAGCAGATTTACCAGCAAATGCTGATGGCAAGCGGGAAGAAAAAGAAAAGTGCCAGATGGATCGGTCCAGCGGTCGCAACCGTTGTGGTCTTATTTATGGCGTTTTTGATTTCTCCTCATTTATTTCAGCCGGCTGCTCAAGATATAAAGAAAGTGAAAATGGACTCGAGTGCTGAAAAAGGACAGGTGAATGCTACATTAGAGGCGGTAAAAAACACAAATGATCCTTCACATGTTGCTTATGCATCTGACAAAGAAAAGTATATGACGATTTCATACATAGATGAATCGACTTCTCAAGTTGTCCCAATCAGTATTCAAAAAGAAAATAAGCATGATGATGTGCAGGCGCTTCTTGATACATACGAAAAACTGGAGCTGCCTGAAATGACAAAACCTCTTCAAGCTTATATGGATATGGTGGATGTGAGTGAAAAAGGGGATACACTGATTTTTCAGCTGAAAAATGATTTGTCTGTTGATACATTAAAAGAAGCCAATCGTTTTAAAGACATGGTCAAAGAAACGTTAAAATGGAGCCAATATAAACAAGTACAGGTCAAGTCTGTCAATGGCTCGCACCTTCAATTAGGGACGAATGGCCGTCTTGGTACCATTTCAATTAATAAACAAACAAAGCACGCTTACTACGTTTTAGAAAATAAGAGCGGGACATTTTTGGTGCCGTCAAAAGATGATTATCCTTCTTATAAAGATGCGGTAGAGGCGATGAAGCGGGCGAATGATGCAGGACTCGATCCACTCATTAAAGAAGAGCCTATTCAAAAGGTGACATCAAAAGGAAAACATGCAACCATCACGTTTGGAGCATCAGCACAATTAACGGACTCAATTGATCATATTTTACTTATTGAAGGACTGCTGCTCACAGCGAAAGATTTCGGTTTTACAGATGTCACGATACAAAATGCAGGAACAGATCAAGTAGGCCCATATGAATTAAAAGAACCGCTAGAGGTACCGGCACTGCCAAACCCGGTTGTTATCAAAGAACGCTAAAGGACGCAACTTATTGCGTTCTTTTTTCATGTATAGAAAAGGGCTTCCTTGAGGTATACTAAGCTGTCATGAAAAGAACTTCAAAGAAGGGAAGTCACTGATGAAAAGGTATTGCTACATATGTGCTAGCTGTTTCTTGTTCTTGACCTTATCACCGTTTGCCCATGCAGAGAAAACAACCGAGTGGGTGGAACCAATCAAAGGTGAAGTCACTGATTTGTTTGGGACAAGAGGTGGTTCGCATAAGGGGCTAGACATTGCTGCACCAGAAGGAGAATCCATTTTGGCTGCTAGCGAAGGTGTGGTTACTCGTTCCTATGTATCTGCTACATATGGAGAAGTTGTATTTATTCGGCATCCAAATGGATATGAAACCGTCTATGCGCATTTAAATGCGCGTTTTGTGAAGAATGGTGACCATGTACAAACAGGACAGCCGATCGGCATCATAGGCAACACAGGCGCTTCTAGGGGCACTCATTTGCATTTTGAGGTGCACAGGGGTCATTGGTCAGTTAGTAAAGAAGATGCAGTAGATCCGCTCACAATCATTGCAAGAGATCGTTTCCAAGAGCCAGCCCTTCATGTAGATGGATATGAGAAACATACATATGTCATACAACAAGGGGACACGCTCTGGTCCATTGCTAAAGCACATCAAATGACTGTTGATCAATTGAAGAAAATCAATGGACTGACAACGCATCTCATACGTACGGGTGAACGTTTAATCGTTTCAACAAAATAAACCTCATGCTTTTGCATGAGGTTTACCATTTTTTATAGGTCAATCAGACGCACAGAAAGAATATCGCTTACTTCAGTTAACGTTTGGACAATTTCATCTTCAAGGTGCTTGTCAAAAGAAAGCATCATGATGGCTTCGCCGCCTTTTTCTTTACGGCCTACTTGCATTGTCGCGATGTTCACATCGTGGTCGCCTAAAATCTTTCCAACTTGACCGATCACACCAGGTGCGTCAGTATGCTGAATATAGACAAGGTGCCCATCTGGGTAAAAGTCAATATTGAAACCATTAATAGAAACGACACGTTCACCTAGATGCGGGATATACGTTGCTTTTAATGTAAAGGTGGAAAGGTCACCTTTGACTTCAATGGAAATGCTGTTCTCATAGCCAGATTCGCTTGAAGAAATTTTCTCGCTAAAGCTAATGCCACGTTCTTTTGCCACCATACCTGCATTGACTTCATTTACAGTCGAATCGACGCGCTCTTTCAAAAAGCCAGAAAGCAGACTTTTTGTAATAAATGATGTTTCGAGTTTTGCGATAGATCCTTCATATGAAATGCTGACTTCTTTTACAGGTTCTCTCATCGATTGAGAAACAAGACGTCCAAGTTTTCCCGCAAATTGATGATAAGGCTGGATTTTTTTGAACTCGTCTTTTGTCATCGCTGGTAGATTAATAGATGACATGACCGGGAGTCCTTTTGCAAATTGAAGAACTTCTTCAGAGACTTGTGCCGCCACATTTAATTGTGCTTCTTTTGTAGATGCACCAAGATGCGGAGTGGCAATGACGTTTGGATGATCCACAAGTGGATTCTCAGTAGGTGGTTCTACTTCAAATACATCGAGAGCAGCCCCTGCGACATGACCATTTTCAAGTGCTTCAAGAAGGTCGCGTTCGTCAATGATGCCGCCGCGTGCACAGTTCACTAGACGAACACCTTTTTTCGTTTTTGCGATTGTTTCTTTATTGAGAAGTCCTCTAGTTTCTTTTGTTAAAGGTGTATGTACCGTAATAATATCTGATACTTCAAGCACTTCATCAAGTGATTTTGCATTGACACCAATTTTTTCGGCACGTTCTTTTGTGAGGAAAGGGTCAAATACGTTGACCGTCATGCCAAATGCTCTTGCACGCTGGGCGATTTCACTTCCAATTCTGCCTAAGCCAACAATCCCAAGAGATTTTCCGTAAAGCTCAGCACCAACATATGCGCCTCTGTTCCATTCTTTTGATTTCACAGAAATATTGGCTTGAGGAATATGACGCATGAGAGATGAGATCATCGCAAACGTATGCTCTGCCGTTGAAATCGTATTCCCATTTGGTGCATTGATGACAATCACACCGTGTTTTGTCGCTTCATCAATGTCAATGTTGTCGACTCCCACACCGGCACGGCCAACAATTTTTAATGAAGTCATTTTTTCATAAAGTTCTTTTGTCACTTTTGTGGCACTTCTGACAAGTAAGGCATCAAACGTGTGTAATTCATCTTCTGCTTCTGTTACATTTTTTTGAACAATTTCAACAAAATCTGATTCTAATAGTGGTAAAAGACCATCATTGCTCATCTTATCTGAGACTAATACTCGAAACATCGTAAGATTTCCTCCTAAAATAAACGTCATAAATATCTGATAATTTACCATATTCCTTTTCACTGTGTCAATCAAATTAAAGCAGTAAAGCGAAAAAGAAAACACGAACATTTTTTAGTGTCTTGATCAAGAATGGACACCTTTAAACAAAAGATAACCAATTTTTACGCATTTGTCATTATAAATTTTAGGTTTTTTACGATTTCTTAAAACTGATGAATTTGCTCAGGATTTTTATCTGTACAAATGCTCATATATCATATATAATGATGTCGAATTGAATAATGATCAATCTTCGGGGCAGGGTGTAATTCCCTACCGGCGGTGATGAGGCATAGTCTCTAAGCCCGCGAGCCTTTTTTGGCAGGATTCGGTGTGATTCCGAAGCCGACAGTATAGTCTGGATGGGAGAAGATGGAGGTTCGTAAACGTTGAAAACATGTCTGTTTATACGTTTATTTGTGTAGCCTAAATTTCCCGCTCCTGTGTATGTATTCAGAGCGGTTTTTTTGTGGCTAAAATTGAACAATCCTCTTTTCGAAAGATTTGATCGAAAAGGAGAGAGAATATTGAATCAAAGTAAAGTAAAACGTTTAGTCGTCATCAGCATGCTTAGCAGTATCGCATTTGTATTAATGTTATTGAATTTCCCTTTCCCTGGGCTTCCTGGGTATTTAAAAATTGATTTTAGTGATATTCCTGCGATTATTGCAATTTTAATTTATGGGCCAGGTGCTGGGATTGCTGTTGAAGCTTTAAAGAATCTACTGCACTACCTCATTCATGGTAGCATGTCCGGTGTTCCTGTGGATCAAGTAGCGAATTTTACAGCAGGTGTACTATTCATCTTACCGGTGGCTTTTATTTTTAAAAAGATTAAATCAGCAAGAGGGTTAGCGTGGTCCATGATTCTCGGAACATTACTCATGACAGTCATGATGAGCATCTTAAACTATTTCTTGTTCCTACCTGCTTATACATGGTTTTTGAATGCACCCGTCCTGTCAGATCATGTGCTAAAGGCAACCATTACAGCAGGGATCTTGCCTTTTAACCTGATTAAAGGAATCATCATCACCATCGTTTTTAGTTTCATTTTTGTCAAAATGCGTCCATGGTTTGAAAATAAACGCCGACTTCAAAATAGTTAATATAAAAAAAGCCCCTTTTAAAGGGGCTTTTATCCTATTCATGCTTAAGTGGATCACCATCGAAAGTTTCGTCCGCAACTTTAATTGAGTCAGTTGGGCAACCTTCAAATGCATCAAGCATATCTTCTTCAAGTACTTCTGGAACTTCTACAGTCCCCTGATTGTCATCAAGCGTGACAAATGCAATGCCTTCATCATCATAATCATAAATGTCTGGAGCAGCTGCACCGCATGCGCCGCAAGCAATACATGTGTCTTTGTCTACAATTGTATATTTTGCCATGTTAAAAAAATACCTCCCAGATTGTTCGATGGAACAAATGGTTTAACCTTTTTAGTTTCACCGATAAAAAACCAATTTCCTCAAACCTTATTGTAATGATTTTAAATTCACATTTCAACTGTAAAGTGATTGAGAATGCTTATCACATAAGGGTTTGTTCATAACTTTCCCCCATTAATTGAGTTTAAACATTTCTTCTTCAATGAAATCTGTTAAAATAAAGGGAGAAAATATTCGAATTTTGTCAGGAAGACAGGTGCTTTGGTCAATGACGATTCATTACTTGGATGTCATGTTGATGGACAGCGTACATAAATTGAACGGCGAACGCTCCATTAGTGCTGTCTACCATCTTTTTAAAGGGAAAAAATCATCACAAACGATACAGGATGCAAGTTTGTTTCAGCTCTCTAGCTACTTCGGCTGCTACCCAGCTTTTACGAGGGATCAGCTGAACCGCTCTGTAAAAAGGCTGTTAGAGCAACACTTTATCAGAAATACAGAGGATACATTCATTGCCACAGATGAAGGAATAAGTATGCTAAGTCAGCGTTTTGCTGAAAAACCAATGCCAGTTTATTTTGATGGTGCCAAGTATCATGATAAAGCAAAGGTGTTATGGATGAGGCTGTCTTTACTTGTGCAGGTCCTTTCACATCATGCAGCGGGGTCACAACACTATGTGCCGATTCAAAGAGATATATCGGTTCAAAACTGGACGAAATCCTTTTTCTCGCAATATCATCAGAAGAAAAAGCTTTCTGAAGATATCCATCATGAGCTTGAAACACTTCTTGCTCATTTAACTGATCAAGAGGCACTGCTTTTTGTTTATTCATTGACTTCCAATGAAAGAATCGGACGGACGTACCAGCAAATGGCGGAATGGATGAAAGAAGATGTATGGTATGTTTACTTGCTTTTTTGGAATGTGCTCCATTATTTTATTCAATGTGCGCAAAAAGGTGAGGCACCGATCATCCAGCGAATGATAGATGATCTTCAATTCAAACGTGTGCTGACCACCTCTACCCATAAAACGCTTGAGCTTGTACAAAAAGGGTTCAGTATTGATCAAATTGCTCATATTCGTTCATTAAAAAAAGCGACAATTGAAGATCATATTGTGGAGCTCTCGATACATGAGCCGAGCTTCTCGATCGAACCATATGTCAGCAGTGAAGCTCAAAAGGCGATACATGAGGTAGCCGGTCAGCTCCAAACCAACAAGATGAAGCTGATCAAAGAAAGTCTCGAGCATTCATTTACTTATTTTCAAATACGATTGGCATTGACAAGGATGGTGAAAGCAAGTGGATAAGCTTCATCAGACGCTGATGCGACACTTTGGTTATGATGCCTTCAAAACAGGTCAGGAGGATATTATTCGAAGTGTACTTCAACAAAAAGATACGGTTGCCATGCTTCCTACTGGTGGCGGGAAGTCACTTTGTTATCAAATTCCGGGCTATTTGACAGACGGGTTAGTGCTGATCATTTCACCTCTTTTATCACTCATGGAAGATCAAGTGGAACGCATGAAAATGCGCGGTGAAAAGCGAGTAGCTGCGCTTAACAGTACACTGTCTTTTCAAGAAAGAAGACATATTATTCGGCATTTGCCATCATATAAATTTTTATTTGTCGCACCTGAGGCGCTTATGTCAGAGGTATTGTTAGAGCAGCTCAAAGCGATGCATGTTGGTCTATTCGTTGTAGATGAAGCTCACTGTATATCGGAATGGGGACATGATTTCCGCCCGGAATACTCCAAGCTTGGAGAATGGAGAGAAGCGCTCGGCAATCCTGTCGCCTTAGCACTAACGGCAACTGCGACGAAACAAACCTTAAAAGATACTGTGCAAACGTTGCGGCTAGAGCATCCAGATGTTCATATTCATTCAGTCAACCGGCCGAATATTGCACTATTAAAAGAGGCGCATGAAACGAAAGAAGCAAAAGAGAAACGAGCACTTGAGCTTGTGGAAACCCTTCAAGGGCCTGGGCTGATTTATTGTCCGACCCGGCAAATGACAGAAGATATTTCACGTTTGGTGAAACAAAAAACGCATCAACGTGTAGAGTTTTATCATGGCGGAATGGAGTCAGGGGACCGCATGCTGATCCAGCAGCAATTTATCAGTGGTCAAATTGATCTCATTTGCTGTACAAGTGCTTTTGGAATGGGAATTGATAAAGCAAATATACGCTTTGTGATTCATATGAGTCCGCCTCAGTCAATTGAAGCATTTATGCAGGAAATTGGAAGAGCTGGACGGGACGGGAAAAATAGTGTGAGCGTTCTTTTATATACAGAAGAGGATGCGGATATTCAAAGTCATTTGATTCAAGCAGAAGGTTTTGATGATCCAGAAATTGATTTTTTCTTAGCCAGAGTATCACAAATGCCGATAAATGATGAAAAGAAATTACGTGAACAATTGATGGAAGCAGGGCTTCAGGAGACGCGTGCGCGAATGCTCTCGCATTATTACATGATGTACCAAACTGAACAGCCCCGTTTGCTCATGAAGAAGCTGAAAGAAAAGCTGCAGGATAGACAAACAGAGAAGCTAAAAAAAGTGTGGCAGTTTAAAGAGCATATCACTGGTCATCCCTGCTTTAGGCAATCTCTGTTATCATACTTTGATGAGCAGCTTGATCTAACGGAGGACGCTTCATTTGGGAACTGCTGCTCTTCATGCGGACTTGACCTATCAGATTACGAAAAAAAAGATCAACCATTGGAGCTGAATGAAATGAAACACTGGAAGACCGAGCTGGATCGTCTGTTTCACCTGACAAAAGAGGCGCAGCATTGATTGAACAACATCGCCGTATTATTGAAAAATTAACCGATCGACAAGTAGTAGAACAGTTGTATTTCACACAGCTGCTCATGCTGATTGTCTCTTTTTTACTAGGGATGTTTATGTTTGATCATTGGACTGATTTTACAGCCCTATGGCAGATCCGAGATATGCGTATCCTGACTTATGGAATTGGCGGCGCTTTGCTTGTGATTATTGTCGACGCTATTGTCATGAAGGTGTTTCCGGCTCATATGTATGATGATGGCGGATTAAATGAAAAAATGTTCAAAAACCGCAGCATCCCGCATATTGTTTGGTTAACGCTGCTCATTGCCTTTTCAGAAGAAATTTTATTTCGCGGGATCGTTCAGCAGCAATTTGGACTGGAGATTGCAAGCATTGTGTTTGCACTTCTTCACTTTCGCTACTTGTCAAAAATACTCTTGTTTATCCTTGTGGTTTCTATTAGTATTTTTTTAGGACTTTTATACGAGTGGACAGGGAATTTATTCGTTCCTGTCATGACACACTTTGTCATTGACTTAGTCTTTGCATGTCAAATTCGTTTTAAATATTGGGGGAGGGATGAACATGGAAGAAATGTCGAGAATGAAGAGAAAAAAGCAGCAGCTGACAAACATCCATGATGATGATGTAGAGGAAAATCTTGAAGAAGAAAAAGTGCATCCTTCAGATGACTCTCACTTTCCTACACGAGAAGATTTTCATGAATATAAAAAGCAGCGAACCAAAAAGGTGCGTAATCCATTGTTTACGACACTGGCTATTATCTTTCCTATTATTGTCGTCACGGTTTTCTTCCTGTTGATTTATTACACATCAAAGGAAATTAACGATAATAACAATCAAGGTGTATATATTGATAAAACATCGAGTGCTGACACAGATCCAGTCCCGTCAGCACTTGTTGAAACAAAAAATGATTCAAGCGCTGACAAAGCGGATGCATCTGATGACGAGAAGAAAAAGAAAGATGCTGATAAAGAAAAGCAGCGTTCAAAAGAAAAAGCAGAGCAAAAGAAAAAAGAACAAGCCGCTAAAGAGAAGGCTGAGCGTGAAAAGGCCGAAGCTGCAAAAAAGCGTGAGCAGCAGCAGCTCGCTCTTCAAAAACAGCAAGAAGAGAAAAAGCGAAAAGAAGCAGAAGAGAAGAAGAAGCAGGAAGAAAAGCCTGTTCGTGTCGTGCAGCATACTGTTGGACCAGAGGAAAACTTGTATCGAATTTCCATGAAGTATTATCAAAACCGATCAGGGGAAGAGAAAATTCGAGCTTACAATCATTTAAAAGGAAATAGCGTGTACAGCGGACAAGTATTGAATATCCCATTAGAAAATTAATATTTGACATGAATGAATCGAAAAGCACATACATATGTAGAAAAAAGGGACAAGGGTGTATGTGATGACATTGCACGCAATCAGCCGCTATATGGATCAGCCGACACAGAAAATGATTGAAACATTGATCAAAAGGAAACGTAAATACGAGGGATTTGCAAAACAATGCAAAAGATGGCAATGGACAGCCCTTTTATCACTTGCGATTCTTCTGTTTTATTTTGTGATAACAGCTAATAGCGGGGGCTCCCTGCAGCCGGAAGCGATGATTGCCACATTGCTTGGCCATGAGGTGTTTCTGTTTTGGATCATGGCTGAAGTGTTTGCTTTTTACGCATCGTATTATTATAAGAAAAAAGAAGAAAAGGCTGAGGATGAATATCATAAGCTCAGATGTGAAATTATACAGAAAAGCACAGATTTATGGCCTCAATCAAATCAGTGGAAAGAGCGCGAGGCCGTTTTTCACTTCATGCAGACGCAATATGACATCAACCTCTATTATGAAAGTAAATAAATGAGCAAAAGACGTTTAAACAGTTGAAACGTCTTTTTTCATTCAAGCGTCCTATAAAAGAAAGCTGATACAAGGGAGTCATTCATAATGAAATATGCCATCGGATTTACTGCTGCCATAGCGGCTGTGACAACAGGTGTGTGTGTAACAGCGAAAATGGTGAAAACGGCAAAACAAAACAACATCAAAAAGCATTACTTTACAATAGAAGGACTTCAGTCAGATCGACCTGCAGTCATTTTCTTTATTTCTGATACCCATCGCCGTCTAATTAGTGATACTTTATTAGCGGAAGTAGAAGAGCAGCAGCCTGATGTCATTATGATCGGCGGGGACTTAGCTGAAAAGGGAGTCCCTTATGCTAGAGTCGAAGAAAATGTGAAACGTTTAGCAAGGATTGCCCCGGTGTACTTTGTGTGGGGGAATAACGACCATGAGCTGCATCAGCAAAAACTCAAAGACCTCCTCCATACCTATCAGGTGACGACATTGCAAAATGAGACGGCTGTGTGGGATTTTGAAGGACAGCCCATTAAAATAGGCGGAATCGATGATATCCGGCTTGAAAAAGCAGATTATGAAGCGATACGGCCGGAGTTTGTCAAAGAAGACGTGAATATCCTTTTATCACACAACCCAGATGTGCATCACTTGATGAGTGAAGAAGAGGGAATTGATCTCGTTTTGAGCGGTCATACCCATGGGGGTCAAATTCGCATTGGGAAATTTGGTCCGTATGAAAAAGGAAGAACAGGCCAAGTCAAAGGTGCTTTCTTTCTAATTAGTAATGGTTACGGAACAACAAAGATTCCGATGCGTCTTGGAGCAGAACCAGAAACCCATCTGATCTATTTAATGCCGCTAAAAACGCGCTAAGTTGATGCCCCATCAATATTTTCCATAAAAGTCACCGTAAGCATAGCTTCATGCTTGTCTTCCGTCTTGACACAGTGTAAACTGAATACAAAATTAAGAACCTATGACTCATCATCTCATATACTACAGTATGATGTGTGTTAGAAGAGGCAGGAGGGAACGTTATGCGGCTAGAGCGTCTGAATTATAATAAAATCAAAATTTTTCTCACACTAGATGATCTGACAGACCGAGGTCTTACGAAAGAAGACCTTTGGAAAGATTCGTTCAAAGTTCATCAGCTGTTTAAAGACATGATGAACGAAGCGAATCAGGAGCTCGGTTTTGAAGCGAATGGACCGATTGCTGTTGAAGTATTTTCTCTTCAGGCGCAGGGGATGGTCGTCATTGTGACAAAGAGTCAGCAGGAAGATGCTGATGATGAGTTTGATGAAGATTACATTGAGATGCAAGTCAAGCTCGACGAGAGCAAGCATGTGCTCTATCAATTTGCCTCGTTTGAAGATGTGATTCAACTGTCCCATAGTTTAAGTCGTATTGGACTTTTAGGGGGTACAGTTTACCATTATGAAGGTCAATATTTTCTCAGCCTAGATGATTTCGAAGAACTGTCTGCAGATACGGTCATTTCTATTTTAGCGGAGTTCGGTTCACCGACGACATTAACCATTCACCGGTTAAAAGAATACGGAAAAGTGATCATGCAGGAAGATGCAGTGAAAACGATTCAACTGTATTTTTAATCACTTTTTTCTATTATATTTAATACTGTTGTGATGAAACAACAGTATTTTTTTATATCCATTTTTATATTTATAAACGCTGATATTTTATTTTGATAAAAAACGCTTTTTACCTTTGCTTTACCAGTACGAAGGTGTATACTATTGCTTGAAAGGGAGCAGTAGATCATGAAAGATTTCTAGGGGGTTTATTTTAATGGCAGCCGATCAAAACGCCGCTCATAACGCAGAAGATAAGCTAGATGTTTTAAAGTCAACTCAAACCGTCATACATAAAGCGCTTGATAAATTGGGCTATCCGCAAGAAGTGTATGAATTGCTGAAGGAGCCAATTCGCCTATTAACGGTCAAAATTCCAGTACGTATGGATGATGGATCGGTGAAAATTTTCACTGGTTATCGTGCGCAGCATAATGATGCTGTCGGTCCAACAAAAGGCGGAATTCGATTCCACCCGAACGTTACTGAAAAAGAAGTAAAAGCGCTTTCAATTTGGATGAGTTTAAAATGTGGTATTGTGGATCTTCCTTATGGCGGAGGAAAAGGCGGTATTATCTGTGATCCAAGAGAAATGTCATTTAGGGAGCTTGAAAAACTAAGTCGCGGATATGTACGCGCAATTAGTCAAATCGTTGGACCAACAAAAGATGTTCCAGCACCAGATGTGTTTACAAACTCTCAAATCATGGCATGGATGATGGATGAGTATTCTAGAATTGATGAATTTAACTCGCCAGGATTTATTACAGGAAAACCAATTGTTCTTGGAGGCTCACATGGACGTGATACTGCAACGGCAAAAGGTGTAACGATCTGTATCAAAGAAGCGGCGAAGAAAAAAGGAATTGACATCAATGGGGCTCGTGTTGTCGTTCAGGGATTCGGAAATGCAGGAAGTTACTTGGCTAAATTTATGTATGATGCCGGAGCGAAAATCGTAGGAATTTCAGATGCTTACGGCGGTTTGTATGATGAAGATGGTCTCGATATTGACTACTTGCTTGACCGACGTGACAGCTTTGGAACCGTCACTAAATTATTTAATGATACAATTACAAACCAAGAGCTGCTTGAGCTAGATTGTGATATCTTAGTACCTGCAGCCATTGAAAATCAAATTACAGAAGATAATGCGGCGAACATTAAAGCCAAAATTGTCGTAGAAGCAGCAAATGGACCAACGACATTGGAAGGGACAAAAATTCTTTCAGATCGTGGTGTACTGCTTGTTCCAGACGTACTTGCAAGTGCGGGTGGAGTGACTGTTTCTTACTTTGAATGGGTTCAGAATAACCAAGGGTTCTACTGGACAGAAGAAGAAGTAGAAACTCGTTTAGAAGATATGATGGTGAAATCATTTAATAATATTTATGAAATGGCGCAAAACCGCCGTATTGATATGCGACTAGCAGCATATATGGTCGGTGTACGTAAAATGGCTGAAGCTTCTCGATTCAGAGGCTGGATTTAAGCGACTTATTTGCATCGCGCCTTAAAATCTCCTATCCTTAAATAGGAGATTTTTTTATGGAATCATGCAAAGAATCAAACAGTCCAGCAATTGTTATTGCAGTGAAACGACAGGAGTGGAACAAATGAAACAAGAAAAAGCGATCATAATAGGAGGCGGCCCGTGCGGTCTATCAGCTGCCATTGCATTCAAGCAAATTGGGATTGATGCACTTGTGATTGAAAAGGGCAATGTGGTCAACAGTATTTATCATTACCCTACACACCAAACCTTCTTCAGTACAAGTGAAAAGCTTGAAATCGGTGACGTCGCTTTTATCACTGAAAATCGGAAACCCGTTCGTATTCAGGCGCTTTCCTATTACCGAGAGGTGGTCAGACGAAAAAGCCTTCGTGTGAATGCTTTTGAAAAGGTAAACGCTGTGACGAAAAAAGATGGCCGTTTTACGGTAAATACATCAAAAGACGACTATACATGTGACTATGTTGTGATTGCGACTGGCTACTATGATCATCCTAACTATATGAATGTAAAAGGGGAAGACCTTCCTCATGTGTATCATTATTTTAAAGAAGGACACCCCTACTTTGATAAAGATGTGACGGTGATCGGCGGGAAGAACTCTAGTGTTGATGCTGCCCTGGAACTTGTGAAATGCGGAAGCAGGGTGACGGTTTTATATAGAGGAACTGAATATTCATCCAGCATCAAACCTTGGATTTTACCAGAGTTTGAAGCGCTTGTTCGAAATGGCACCATTCGAATGGAGTTCGGTGCAGAGGTGAAGGAAATCACAGAACAGGATATTGTCTTTACAAACCAGCAGGGTCAAACGGATCGAGTGAAAAGTGATTATGTGTTTGCGATGACAGGTTATCATCCTGATCATTCATTTTTAGAAAAAATGGGTGTAACAATCGATCCAGAATCAGGCCGCCCAGCATTTGATGAACAAACAATGGAAACAAATGTAGAAGGTATTTTCATTGCAGGGGTCATTGCAGCTGGTAACAACGCCAACGAAATTTTCATTGAAAATGGAAGATTTCATGGTGGGTTAATTGCAGAAGAAATCAACAAAAGAATCAACGGGTAAAAAAAGAACTGGGTCCTTCTAAGGGATTCAGTTCTTTTTTATGTAAATTGGGATTATATAGAAGATTATTTTTGGGAAAATGGGCTCCAGTCATATAAAAAAGGGGTGATTCGTGGTACGATAATAAAGGATAATGTAGGGAAAGAGGTCTGATTATGATCGCAATCATTTCAGCAGGTTTAGCTCCCGGCATCGCACTTTTAAGTTATTTTTATTTGAAAGATCAATACGACAATGAGCCGGTTCATATGGTCATCAGATCTTTTATGCTAGGTGTCATACTTGTGTTTCCAACCATGTTTATTCAGTATGTCCTCCAAGAGGAAAATATCGCCACGAATCCTATCGTGATTTCATTTGTGACATCGGGTTTTTTAGAAGAATCATTAAAGTGGTTTATTTTAATGGTCAGTGTCTATGCGCACGTACAGTTTGATGAACACTATGACGGGATTGTCTATGGAACAAGTGTCTCGCTTGGATTTGCGACACTTGAAAATATTCTGTACTTAGTTGGTCATGGGGTAGAGTACGCGTTTACACGTGCCTTGCTGCCTGTATCAAGCCACGCTTTATTTGGTGTGGTGATGGGGTTTTATATAGGTAAAGCTCGCTTCTCTGATAAAAAAGAGCAGCGAAAATGGCTGATTCTCTCTTTAATACTTCCTATCCTTTTTCATGGCTTATATGATTTCATTCTTCTTGGCATGAAAAATTGGGGATATATTATGTTACCGTTCATGATTTTTTTATGGTGGTTTGGTCTGCGGAAAGCCAAAAAAGCCCGTGCGGTGAAGATGGTACAAATTTAAATTGGAAAACGTCCTATACGTCTTTAGGGCGTTTTTTGTCTTTTCCATCCAATTCCCTCCTGTGATGAATGTATAAAAATAGGGATCGGAAGAAACATATATTCAAACATCAAAAGTACAGGAGGATCAAATATGGACAAAGCTCGTTTCATGAAACAAATCGTCCTTATCTTCTCAATTGTTCTGCTCGCGTCTTCATTGATGACAGCTGAAAAAAGTGAAGCTTTCACAAATCAAGTGATTCAGCGGGGAGCTACAGGAGAAGATGTCGTCGAGCTCCAGGCAAGGCTCCAATACAATGGTTTTTACAATGGAAAAATAGACGGGGTGTATGGCTGGGGAACTTACTGGGCCGTGCGCAATTTTCAAAGCCAGTTTGGTGTAAAGAAAGTCGATGGACTCGTAGGGGAAAAAACAAAAAGCCTATTAGTTCAAAAGACGAAATACTATAAAGAGTTTGTGCAACAGCAGTTGCAAAAAGGGAATCAGTTTACGCACTATGGCGGGAAACCTCTTGATCAGCAAACAAAGGCTCCTGCGCAAAGAAACACGCAAAAAAAGACAGCACAAGGTGCAAAAGAGAATCAAAAAAGTCAAAGCGGAGGAAACAGCTCGTCTGGAAACCAGTCAGGAAATGGTCAAGCAAATCAAACGCCGAAACAAACAGCAGCCAACATGCCAGGTGGTTTTTCAAGCAATGACATTCAGCTCCTTTCACAAGCTGTTTATAGTGAAGCGAGAGGTGAACCTTATGAAGGACAGGTAGCGATCGCAGCCGTCATCTTAAACCGTTTAAACAACCCGACCTTTCCAAACACGATTGCTGGTGTCATTTTTGAACCGCTTGCGTTTACTGCTGTAGCAGATGGACAATTTTATATGGCGCCAAATGAAACCGCTAAAAAGGCAGTATTTGATGCCATTAATGGCTGGGACCCATCTGAAAGCGCCGTTTATTACTTTAATCCTGATACAGCAACAAGCCCATGGATTTGGGGAAGACCACAAATTAAACGAATCGGGAAACATATTTTCTGTGAATAAAAAGAGGTGTAAATAAATGATCAGAGGAATATTGATTGCTATTTTAGGAATTGCTGTCATCTCAACAGGATACTGGGGCTATAAGGAGCATCAAGAAAAAGATGCAGTGCTGCTTCATGCAGAGAACAACTATCAAAGAGCCTTCCATGATCTAACGTATCAAGTCGATCAGTTGCACGATAAACTTGGCGCAACACTTGCGATGAACAGCCAAACATCTATATCTCCAGCACTTGCAGATGTATGGAGAATGTCATCAGAAGCGCATAACAATGTCAGCCAGCTTCCGCTCACATTGATGCCTTTTAACAAAACAGAAGAGTTTCTAGCGAATGTCGGTGACTTTAGCTACAAATCGTCACTTAAATCTTTATCAGATGAACCATTAAACAAAGATACACACAAAACCATTACCACTTTATATGATCAAGCGGCAGATATTCAAAACGAACTTAGACAAGTGCAGCATCTCGTACTCAACAAAAATTTAAAGTGGATGGATGTTGAAATGGCACTGGCTGATGGAGATCGAAAAAACGACAACACCATCATTGACGGATTAAAAACCGTTGAGAGAAATGCTGATGCGTTTGCAGATGTTGATCTTGGCCCTACAAATGTGTCAACTGAATCAGAAACACAAGGCTACAATCACTTAAAAGGGCAAAAGATTTCAAAAAAAGAAGCGATTCGTATCGCCCAGCAATTTGCGCCTGACCATAACAAAGATTTTAAGGTGAGAAAAAGTGGGAGTAAAACGAACCGTGATGTCTACAGCCTGTCAATGTCTGACCCAGATAGCCGAGCAAACTTTTATTTAGACTTGACTGAAAAAGGAGGCCATCCTGTTTATCTTCTTCAGAACCGTGAAGTGAACAAACAAAAAATCAGTTTAAATGATGCCTCAGAAAAAGCACTAAGTTTCTTAAAGAAGCATGGATTCGATACTGAATCATTTCATTTAGATGAGAGTGCGCAATTTGATAATATCGGCGTATTTACCTATGTCCCTTTACAGAATAACGTATTGCTTTATCCAGATAGCATTCGAATGAAAGTCGCTTTAGATGATGGAGAGGTTGTGGGATTCTCAGCGAAAGACTATTTAATGAATCACAGAAAACGTGACATAAAAGCACCAAAGATTTCTCAAAAAGAAGCTGAAAAGACCTTAAATAAACATGTGAAGATTGAGGATACACATGTAGCTCTTGTTCAAAATGATATGTCAGAGGAAGTTCTCTGCTATGAGTTTTTAGGAACCATTAAAAACGACACATACCGAATGTTTATTAATGCAGATACTGGAAAAGAAGAAAGAGTAGATAAGCTAAAAAATGCAGAACCTATATATAAAGACCTATAGAAAAGGAAGCGAGGAAAAGGCGAATAAGCCTTTTCCTTTTGTTTTATACATGGTTTAATATAAGAGAGGATACGATTTCACAGATGAAAAGAGTGATGAGGAATGTTACAAATAGGGGATGCAATCACAATTGAGTATGTCAATGAGAACAAAGAAGTGAAAACTGCAAAATCGAAAGTTTTGGAAAATAATAACGATGATATTTGCATTAATTATCCAGCTGATAAAGAAACGGGGCGCACGATCTATTTAAATCAAGAAACAGAAATCACCGTCTTCTTTTTCGATGAAAATCAAATTCCATACAAATGTACAAGCAAAGTCATTGGGAAAAGAAAAGAAGATATCCCGATGATTGTCGTTTCGATTCCGCCAAAAGAAGAAATGATTCGGCTTCAGCGAAGAGAATATCTTCGAGTGGATACGATGGTGAAAGCGTCCATAACGCAAAATGGTGAAGAAACCTTCGACACATTTATTGTCAATATGAGTGCTGGCGGTGTAGCAATTGCTGTTCCAGAAGGTGTCTCACTAAAAGAATATGGCGAGGTCGTCACAGAGTTTGAACTTTCACTTAAAGAACCAGTGAAAATTAAAGCGATTGCAGAAATGAATCGTGTTTATCAAGATGATCAGACCGGGAAAACAAGAGCGATCATGGAATTTACTGAAATCACAAACGACCACCAGCAACACATCATGAAGTACTGCTTCCAGCAGCAGCTTCTAACACGTGTGAAAAAAGTATAAGAATAAAGGTTGTCAAAAGCTTCCATACTAGAGAGAAAGAATCTAGCGTTGGAGGCTTTTTGTATGAAAACAATGGAAAGATGGCTATTCAAAGCAGTGCTCATTCAGCTCATTCTGCTTTTGGCGGTTCAGGTCACCCTTCACTTGACGAAAGGAGAACTATTTTTGTCAAAAGTCGTACAATACGAGGGTGTGAATAACATGAGCATTGAAGATTGGATTGAGACATTTAAGCAAAAGGATTGATAGAAAATTCCCCCGTTTGAGCGGTGATCGTGTTACAATTCATAAGGGAGATTCAATCAAGGAGAGGTATTATGAAAAAGAAATTATCTATCGCAATTGACGGTCCTGCTGCAGCAGGAAAAAGCACTGTGGCAAAAATTGTCGCAGCGAAAAAATCATATATTTATATCGATACAGGTGCGATGTACCGCGCAATTACACTTGCAGCACTCAATCAAGGCGTAGACCTTGAAGACGAACAGGCACTTGATGCGTTATTGAAAAACACAGTCATTGAACTTGTGTCAACTGACGAAGGTCAAAAAGTACATTTAGACACGATCGATGTCACAGAAGACATCAGAACAGACCGCGTAAGCAATCAAGTCTCTGTTGTTGCAAAGCATCGAGCTGTCCGGGAAGAAATGGTCCGCAGGCAGCAAGAGCTGGGGAACCGAGGCGGTGTCGTCATGGATGGAAGAGACATTGGCACGCACGTTCTTCCAGATGCAGAAGTGAAAATTTTCTTGCTTGCGTCAGTAGAGGAAAGAGCAAAACGTCGTTTTGAAGAAAATCAGAAAAAAGGCTACGATGTCAATTACGATCAGCTGATCGAAGAGATTGCAAGACGTGACAAGCTTGATTCTGAGCGGGAGGTATCACCGCTGAAGAAAGCAGATGATGCCATTGAAATTGACACGACTTCCCTTTCTATTCAAGAGGTTGCAGGTAAAATTTTAGATGCAGCAGAGCGTGTAGAAAAACAGTAAGAAATTTTAGAAAACTTTTATAAGTTAGAGGTTTATCTCTTGACAAACAAGGTCTTTTATTAGAAGTTTATACTAATACTATTTTTATTGATCATTCAAGCAATTCTGTTGATTTGAATGTTTCTATAATACATATTCGGCTGGCAATCATCATGCTAAGGACACATATTCACCCAGTCGTTTTAACTAAGCTGTGTAGGTTTGGACCAAGGAGGTTATCGAAATGACAGAGGAAATGAATCAAATCGATGTTCAGGTACCAGAGGTTGGAGATGTAGTGAAAGGGATTGTTTCTAAAGTTGAGGACAAGCATGTCAATGTAGATATCGTCAATGTGAAACAACCTGGGATCATCCCAATCAGTGAATTATCAAGTCTTCACGTTGAAAAAGCATCAGATGTCGTGAAAGATGGCGACGAGTTAGAGCTTAAAGTAACAAAGGTCGAAGACGATGCTTTGATTTTATCGAAACGTGCTGTTGATGCAGACCGCGCTTGGGAAGACCTAGAGAAAAAGTTTGAAACAAAAGAAGTATTTGAAGCAGAAGTAAAAGACGTTGTCAAAGGTGGTCTAGTGGTCGACATTGGTGTTCGCGGATTTATTCCTGCGTCTCTTGTTGAGGCACACTATGTAGAAGACTTCACTGACTACAAAGGAAAAACACTCTCGCTTGTTGTGGTAGAGCTTGACCGCGAAAAAAACCGCGTGATTCTATCGCATCGTGCAGTCGTTGAGCAAGAACAATTAGACAAGAAGCAAGACTTCCTGCAAAAGCTTGCAGTAGGCAGTGTGATTGATGGAAAAGTGCAGCGCCTGACTGACTTTGGTGCATTTGTTGACATTGGCGGCATTGATGGATTAGTTCACATTTCTCAACTATCCCATGCGCATGTCGAAAAGCCATCTGACGTTGTTGAAGAAGGACAGGAAGTGAAAGTCAAAGTTCTTGCTGTTGACCGCGATAACGAACGTATCTCACTATCTATTAAAGAAACATTACCAGGACCTTGGAGCCAAATTGGTGAAAAGGTAAAACAAGGTGATGTTCTTGAAGGAACCGTTCAACGTCTTGTGAGCTTTGGAGCATTTGTTGAAATTCTGCCAGGTGTAGAAGGACTTGTGCATATTTCCCAAATTTCACACAAACATATCGGTACTCCTCAAGAAGTCCTTGAAGAAGGGCAGACTGTGAAAGTGAAAGTGCTTGATGTCAATGAAGATGAAGAGCGCATTTCACTTAGCATTCGTGAATTAGAAGAGAATTCTGAAAAACAAATCGAAGAGGATTACCGTCAGTATCAGGCGAAAGAAGAAAATACAAGCGGATTCCAGCTTGGTGACCTGATTGGTGATAAACTCAATAAACTAAAATAATTTGGTGATCAAAATTGACGCGAGCAGAAAGAAAGAAACAGCATATTGAGCATGCTTTGTCGACTGGCCAGCATGCAGCAACAGGTTTACAAGATGTTTCCTTCGTTCACGCCAGTTTACCAGATCTTGCGACATCACAAATTGATACACATACGACAATTGGCGGACTGACTTTCGGTTCGCCAATTTTTATCAATGCAATGACTGGTGGAGGCGGAGAATCGACCTATGAGATTAATCGCTCTTTATCTATCGCAGCGAAGGAAACCAATATTCCAGTAGCAGTCGGATCACAAATGGCTGCACTGAAAGATGCAGACGAACGTCGTACGTATGAAGTGGTTCGAAAGGTGAATCCAGATGGACTCGTTTTTGCCAATTTGGGCAGTGAGGCGACTATTCAGCAAGCACGGGATGCCGTTGACATGCTGGGGGCAAACATGCTCCAAATTCACTTAAACGTGATTCAAGAGATCGTCATGCCTGAAGGAGATCGTGATTTCAGAGGTGCTGTTGAGCGGATCTCAGCCATTGCTGAATCAATTGAGGTGCCTGTTGTCGTCAAAGAAGTTGGATTTGGGATGAGTAAGGAAACAGCAAAGAAATTATTTGATGCTGGAGTTGCTGCTGTTGATGTAGGTGGATTTGGGGGAACGAATTTTTCTAAAATCGAGAACCTGCGCCGTCAAAAAGCACTTCGCTATTTTGACCAGTGGGGAATTCCAACTGCAGCGAGTCTGGCTGAAGTACATACAGCCTTTCCAGATCAAACCGTCCTAGCTTCTGGAGGCATTCAAGATGCACTTGATGTGACAAAATCAATTGCTCTTGGTGCGTCTGCCGTTGGATTAGCCGGCTTTTTCTTAAAATCCCTGACGAGTGGAGGAGAAAAGGGCCTCATCTCTGATATCATTGATCTACAAGATGATGTGAAGATGTTGATGACAGTACTTGGCATGAAAACAATGGAGGAGCTAAGGCAAGCTCCGATTGTGCTTACAGGGGAAACAAGTCATTGGCTGAAAGAAAGAGGCGTGGATACTACGTACTATAGTTTAAGAAATAAGAAGACAAAGGACTAAATGAAATGTAGCCCTTTGTCTTCTTTTCAGCGTGAAAGAAAACTTTTTTGTCTATGAAAGACAGCTGCTTTTTGCGGAGCGAATTTGACATTCGTGAGCAGCAATGCGCAGGACTGACACTGAATGCGAGGGTTTGTCTGCACGCTGAGACATGTGGTAATCACATGTCTTTTTTTATTGATTTCTTTTGCGAGCGTCTTCCGGGCCTTCTAAAGTTGTTGCCCCTTTGTGATGAATGGATTGATCGCGGTCAGATTCAACTCTTCTTGACGCCTTTAGGCGTTTTTCCTGTCTATCCTTACCCATCATACATCCCTCCTCAACTATTAGGGTGTCACCTCTTGTTTATTTCATGCAAATCCCGCACCTTCTCATATGTTTAAAAATTGGAGATTTTCCCATAATGTAATTGAGGTGATGAGGGTTGGAGGCATTGTACTATTATTGGTCAATATGGTTCGTTTGGATTATGGTGACATTTATCATGGAGAAAAGCACGTGGCGCAATGTGCTGGGCGTATGTGTTCTCATTCATATTATATGCAGTCATGTCATGGTTTCTATTTTAGACATTAGGATCAATGCAGGATTTTTGATGACCTTTTTATATGCTTGCATGTCATTCGTGATCTTTCGCCCTGCTCATCGAATCATGCGAATCATGCAATTAGGTTCCATGGTCAGTGCGTATGCCTTTTTTATGATTTTTGCATTATATGATCCAGTTTGGTTCACGATAATAAAGGTGGACTGGGTTGTATTTGCCTTGCTGATCTTGATGTGTTTAACATATGGGCATCAGTTAACGGAACGGATCACTTTATGGATGATGGCTATATGTCTGGGGGAAGCCCTTTATGCGCTTACGATTCATCGCCTCACATCTTCCATTGTCATAGGAGATCTCTCGTTTCTTTCCATGGCTGTTCAAGGAGCTGTCTTTCTATTAGGTGTAGGTCAGCTTGAAAAACTCTTGAACACCCGTTCATCTAGAAAACCAGTAAAAGGGGCTGCAAAATCAACATGACGGATTACACGTTTCCTGTGATTATTGGTGTCATCTTTGGGATGGCGGCTAGGCTTTATATGCTAAGAACTGATTATCGGCAATATCCCACATATATTCATGGACAAGTGATTCACATTGCGTTAGGTTTTATCGCATCAGGCCTTGGTGCTATTATTATGCCTGCACTGATCCAGGAAGAATTCACTGCAATTACCTTTCTGACGCTTGCAGCCACGCAATTTCGTGATGTGCGTAATATGGAAAGAAATACATTGACCCAAATGGATTCGTATGAGCTTGTCTCACGAGGCAGTACATATATCGAAGGCATTGCGATTGCCTTTGAAAGTCGAAATTATATTGCCATTCTTACTGCCCTTATTACAACGACCGCCTGTATTTTCTTCTCGCTCGTCGTTGGGACAGTGGTCGGTATTCTTTGTTTTTTCATGGCAAAACTATTAATGTCAGGGAGCCAATTAAAGGATATCGTGAATATTCAAAAAGGGGAACTTCGCTTTGACGGCGCAGGACTTTACGTAAATGATATTTACATTATGAATATCGGGCTGCCTGAAAAGCAAAAATTGATTTTAGAGCATGGAATGGGGTTCATCTTGACTCCAAAGAATTTTAACTCGGCCACAACCATCGCAAACCTTGGGCAGCGACAAGCCATCTTATTTGATTTATCCAACGTGCTTGGTGTATACCGAGATTCTGGTGAACCATCGCTTTGTCCGCTCGCAAAACGTGATCTGAATAACGGCACACTTGGCGTATTCATTTTACCGCAATGGCAGCGTGAAGATTTGGCTGTCCGTGTATTAGAAGAGGTGCCTATTTTAGAAAATGCCATTAGAATGCCGACAGATTTCATTAAAAAGAAAGTGAGGTAATAGGGCATGGCGAACACCATTGAACAATTTATATTGGCTGTGGCGACAACAAATAAAGAGCGGGTCATTGGCGGAACAGCCGTTTTTTTCTGTGAAAATAAAGAAGAGCTCGACATGTATGCCATGAATTTAGAGGCCATTTTAGATGGAATTGCACACGGCATTGGAGAAGATCTTTATTTGATCGTCAAACATTTTTAAGTTATTCATTGTGGTCTGATTAAAAATTGATATAATATATAAGTTGAACCCTTCATGTTTGAAGGGTTTATTTCATAAAACTGAATGAAAATTATAAATCCCGGTTGAAACATGATGATGAACATATTGAATCGCGGCTGGATTGAAAGGAAGGGTACTATGGGTAAACCTGTCGTAGCCATTGTTGGAAGGCCCAACGTTGGAAAATCTACAATTTTTAATCGAATCGCAGGCGAAAGAATATCGATTGTAGAAGACACACCTGGTGTAACAAGAGATCGAATCTATAGCTCTGCTGAATGGTTAAATTATGACTTTAATTTAATAGATACTGGTGGAATTGATATTGGAGATGAGCCGTTTTTGGCGCAAATTCGCCATCAGGCTGAAATCGCAATGGATGAAGCGGATGTTATTATCTTTATGGTCAATGGAAGAGATGGCGTCACATCTGCGGATGAAGAAGTCGCAAAAATTTTATATCGCACGAAAAAACCTGTCGTACTTGCTGTCAATAAATTGGACAACCCTGAAATGAGAAGCGACGTGTATGACTTTTATGCACTTGGATTTGGTGAACCGTATCCGATTTCTGGAACGCACGGACTCGGTCTAGGTGATCTGCTTGATGCTGTCGCAGAGCATTTCAAAAACTTACCAGATACACAATATGATGAAGAAGTGGTACAGTTCTGCTTAATCGGCCGCCCAAATGTAGGGAAATCCTCTTTGGTGAATGCGATGCTCGGTGAAGAACGTGTCATTGTCAGCAACATCGCTGGTACGACAAGAGATGCTGTAGATACAATGTTTACGTACAACCAACGTGACTTTGTCATTGTCGACACAGCAGGTATGAGAAAAAAAGGGAAAGTTTATGAAACAACAGAGAAATACAGTGTACTCCGTGCGTTGAAAGCCATTGATCGATCGGATGTTGTCGCTGTAGTTCTTGATGGTGAAGAAGGCATTATTGAACAGGATAAACGTATTGCCGGCTACGCACACGAAGCGGGTAAAGCCGTTGTGATCATTGTGAACAAGTGGGATGCTGTTGAAAAAGACGAGCGTACAATGAAGGAATTTGAGCAAAACATTCGTGAGCATTTTCAATTCCTTGATTATGCCCCTGTCTTATTCATGTCTGCTCTTACGAAAAAGAGAATTCACACGTTAATGCCAACAATCATTACCGCTAGTGAAAATCATGCGATGCGCGTTCAAACGAACATTCTAAACGATATTATCATGGATGCCGTAGCAATGAACCCAACGCCGACCCATAACGGACAGCGTCTGAAAATTTACTATGCAACACAAGTGGCGATCAAACCGCCGTCCTTTGTTGTGTTTGTAAATGATCCAGAACTTATGCACTTTTCTTATGAGCGTTTCCTAGAAAACCGAATTCGAGATGCATTTGGTTTTGAAGGAACACCAATTAAAATATTTGCGAGAGCGAGAAAATAAAAAGGGTGAGCAGGATGAAGAAAATTTCAGTACTTGGAGCAGGGAGCTGGGGAACAGCTCTTGCGCTTGTATTAGCTGATAATCATCATGATGTACACATGTGGGGACATAGACAAGAATTAATTGATCAAATCAATGAGAAACATGAAAATCATGATTACTTGCCTAATGTTGCATTACCAGCGTCTATTCAAGCGACAACAGATATGAAACAGGCACTAGAAGGGACAGATGCGATTATTGTCGCTGTGCCAACAAAGGCCATTCGAGAAGTATTGAAACAGGCAAATGAGTTCATTACGTCAAAGGTGCCATTTGTTCATGTCAGTAAAGGAATTGAACCAGATACACTTCTTAGAATTTCTCAAATGATCGAACAAGAAGTCCCAGAAGCAAAAAGAGAAGCAGTTGTTGTCCTGTCAGGACCAAGTCACGCTGAAGAAGTTGGCTTGCGTCATCCGACAACTGTTACAGTTTCATCAGAACATATTGAAGCGGCTCAATTTGTTCAAGATTTGTTTATGAACAATAACTTCAGAGTGTACACAAACCCTGATGTGATTGGGGTGGAAATTGGCGGGGCGCTGAAAAACATCATCGCTCTTGCGGCAGGGATCACAGACGGACTCGGATATGGCGATAATGCGAAAGCAGCGCTCATCACAAGGGGTCTTGCTGAAATCGCCCGCCTCGGCACAAAAATGGGAGGAAACCCTCTTACGTTTGCCGGATTAACAGGTGTTGGAGATTTGATTGTCACCTGTACAAGTGTTCATTCGCGTAACTGGCGCTGCGGGAATTTACTCGGTAAAGGATATAAGCTCGAAGAAGTGCTTGAAAAAATGGGGATGGTTGTCGAAGGCGTCCGCACAACAAAAGGCGCTTATCAGCTCTCCAAAGAATACAAGGTCAGCATGCCGATTACAGAGGCTCTTTACGGCGTCCTATTTGAAGGGAAAAAGGTAGACGATGCTGTAGAATCATTAATGGCACGTGTGAAAACACATGAGATGGAAGACCTTGTGAACATGTTCGAAAACCAAACAAAATAATTGGAAGACTGAACTTAGGCGTGTAGAGGATGCAAGAAGGGGAAGACTTGCATAACATAACAATGAAGTTTGAATAGAGCTTTGCCTCTACAGAATGAGGAAAAATAGTCGACCTAATGACTGAAGCAGAGTCCCCCTCTTTGCTTCAGTTTTTTTATGCATTTTTTTCTGAATTGATTGGAAAAATGATTGATATTTTACTTAATTTTGGTTTAGAATGAAATATAAACGCTTACAATTCGTTTGTATTAAAGGGGGACAGGCACGATGAGTTTTGCTTTAATCAAGATGTGGTTTGCGCTTGGTTCAATGGGGCTCATGTTTTTAGCCGTTGTAACCATTTATCTGAGTAGGTTTAAGCTGAAGAGCCGGTTTCTGAAAATAACAGCCTCAACTGTCGCGTACAGCTTAATGCTCATATCAGGTATCATTGTGTTTTTAGTTGTATTTAGCGGACCAGTCAATGAATAAAGAAAAAGGAAGAATGTGATGATCAAAGCAAAAATCAGTGTCATGCTGTTAACACTTATTTTACTTACGGGGTGCCTCTATCCAGAGAATCGTAAAGCTGAAAACCGCGTGCCATATAAAGAGCAGCTGCAAAGTGTGCAGACCGCAATTGAAGATTTTCAAAAAGCGACAAATGGCCTTTTACCGATTGAAACAAAAGAAGGCGACACACCTATTTATCAGAAGTATGTCATTGACTTTAAGCGTCTGTCACCAAGATATTTACACGATGTACCGTCGACATCTTTTGAAGGCGGGGGCGAATATATCTATGTCCTCACAGACGTCGAACAAAACCCAACGGTGAAACTGCTTGATGTCAAAATGACACAAACGATCAGTGAATTACGTCTAAGGATCAAAATATATCAAGATGAACATACATATCCGCCATATGGCAAAGTAGTCTCTAAAGATTTATATACGTTAAATGAAAAAAAACTAGGGTTAAAAGCACCGCCTACAGTGACGAGCCCTGTCACGGGTGAATCACTTCCATTACTGATTTCCTCAAATGGCGAAATCTATGTTGACTATCGCAGTGATTTTGCCCAGATTTTGAAAAATACGAAACAAAAGCTGAAACCAGGTGAAAATATTCAAGATGTCTATTGGCAGGAAACCCCGTTTGTACCAGCGTTTTCTGTTCCATATACGATCAACAAAAAAGGTGAGCCGGCTTTTTTAGAAAAAAAGACGTCATAAACAAGAATGAACCTTTCTCCTCTGCATATAAATGAGGAGAAAGGTTTTTTTATGGCTAAACATACTCTCAAAACAAAAAAGGTGTCATATTCAAATAGGACAACGTCATACACATATATTGTCCTGACACCTTTCAAGCACCGTTTGATTGAAGTATAGAGTATTTTATTTGAAAACGAGGATAGCAAGTCCGGGAGGGGATCACTTGGAAAAAGTCGATATTTTCAAGGATATCGCTGAACGAACAGGAGGCGATATATATTTAGGAGTCGTTGGAGCCGTTCGTACAGGGAAATCTACGTTTATTAAAAAGTTTATGGAGCTCGTGGTGCTCCCGAATATCAATAATGAGGCAGACCGTGCAAGAGCACAGGATGAATTGCCGCAAAGCGCAGCAGGAAAAACCATTATGACCACAGAACCAAAATTTGTGCCAAATCAAGCGGCATCCATTCACGTGAGTGACGGCCTGGATGTCAACATTAGGCTTGTCGATTGTGTAGGCTACACCGTGCCTGGTGCACGCGGGTATGAAGATGAAAATGGTCCGAGAATGATTAATACGCCGTGGTATGAAGAACCAATCCCGTTTCATGAAGCAGCGGAAATTGGTACACGCAAGGTCATTCAAGAGCATTCCACCATTGGTGTTGTGATTACAACAGATGGATCAATTGGAGAAATCCCAAGACATGACTATATTGAATCAGAAGAACGTGTCATTGACGAACTCAAAGAAGTTGGAAAGCCGTTTATTATGGTGATCAACTCTGTGAGACCTTATCACCCTGAAACAGAAGCACTGCGGCAGGAACTTAGTCAAAAATATGATATTCCTGTACTCGCGATGAGTGTCGAAAGTATGAGAGAACAAGACGTTCTCAGTGTACTTCGTGAAGCATTATATGAATTTCCAGTGCTTGAGGTGAATGTGAACCTGCCAAGCTGGGTCATGGTACTAAAAGAAGATCATTGGCTAAGAGAGAGTTATCAGGATTCAGTGAAAGAAACCGTCAAGGATATTAAGAGATTAAGAGATGTTGACCGAGTGGTAGGTCAGTTCAGTGAATTCGATTTTATCGAAAGAGCAGGCTTAGCAGGCATTGAAATGGGTCAGGGGATCGCAGAAATTGATCTGTATGCGCCGGATGATCTATATGATCATATCCTAAAAGAAGTGGTTGGTGTGGAAATTAGGGGCAAAGATCACCTTCTTGAGCTCATGCAAGATTTTGCACATGCGAAAACGGAGTATGATCAAGTGTCTGATGCTTTAAAAATGGTGAAGCAGACTGGATACGGAATTGCGGCACCAGCTTTGTCAGATATGAGTTTAGATGAGCCGGAAATCATTAGGCAAGGATCAAGATTCGGCGTCAGATTAAAAGCAGTCGCGCCATCTATTCATATGATTAAGGTAGATGTAGAAAGTGAGTTTGCGCCGATTATCGGAACAGAAAAACAAAGTGAAGAGCTCGTCCGATACTTAATGCAAGACTTTGAAGATGATCCGCTTTCTATCTGGAATTCCGATATATTTGGACGTTCACTCAGCTCGCTTGTCAGAGAAGGCATTCAAGCAAAACTCTCGCTAATGCCGGAAAATGCAAGGTATAAACTAAAGGAAACGCTTGAACGAATTATTAACGAAGGATCAGGCGGTCTGATCGCGATTATTCTATAGGATGTGAGACCTCTCATTGATGGGGGTCTTTTTTTGCGTGCAGGTGAAGTCATAAAAAGACAATTGTATAAAGATTAGTCAGATTCAGGCTGAAATTAGGAATATTCGTTCGCAAAAGTGCCCTTAATCCTTGACGAATAAGGATTCTTCCCTTTAAAATGCTTGATATGGTATTTCATATGTGTTAATCTACTTACAGAAAATCTTCACTTTGTTGGACAAACATTCCTTCAAAGAGAAGTTTTCTAATGAAAAGCCATGTATGACGCTTTCTAGACGCTCTTTTTTTCAAAAAAAGTGTATAGAAAGAAGATGAATTGTGAAGAAATGATAACAATCTATTGAATGCATATTTTTGGGAGGAGGTGAAAGGCATGAACAAGACAGAACTTATTAACGCGGTTGCTGAAGCAAGCGAGTTATCTAAAAAAGACGCGACAAAAGCAGTTGATTCTGTTTTTGATACAATTTTAGATGCACTTAAAAATGGTGACAAAATCCAACTTATTGGTTTTGGTAACTTTGAAGTACGTGAGCGTTCAGCTCGTAAAGGACGTAACCCACAAACTGGTGCAGAGATCGAAATCCCTGCAAGCAAAGTACCTGCTTTCAAACCAGGTAAAGCACTTAAAGACGCGGTGGCAGGTAAATAATCGTTATGTGTAATGATCCTATTGAAGGAGTTATACATATACAGTTTCACACTGGTCTAGAAAAGCCCCTTTGATAAGGGGCTTTTCCTTTTGAATCAAATGGTTTGTTTAGAACGCTCTCCTTTGCTTTTAGGATCTGAAGTGTGCTAGAATCTGAATGAAATGTAATCGCCTTTGGAGGATATAATACATGAGTGAAATAAATAAAGAATTAATCGAACACGCGGTACGCGATATATTAAAAGCAATCGGAGAAGATCCAGATCGTGAAGGACTTCTTGATACCCCAAAACGAGTAGCAAAAATGTATGAAGAAGTGTTCTCGGGATTAAATGAAGATCCAAAAGAACATTTTAAAACCATTTTTGGTGAAGATCATGAAGAACTTGTTCTTGTCAAAGATATTGCTTTTCATTCAATGTGTGAACACCATCTTGTGCCATTCTATGGCAAAGCCCATGTCGCTTATATTCCGCGCGGCGGAAAAGTAACGGGACTCAGCAAGCTGGCGAGAGCAGTAGAAGCCGTGGCAAAGCGCCCGCAGCTTCAGGAGCGCATTACATCAACGATTGCAGATAGTATGGTGGAAACTTTAAATCCACATGGTGTGATGATTGTCGTTGAAGCAGAGCATATGTGTATGACGATGCGCGGAGTGAAGAAGCCCGGCGCTAAAACAGTCACTTCAGCCGTACGCGGTACATTTGCAAATGATGCGGCAGCAAGAGCAGAAGTGCTTTCATTTATTAAAAACGACTAATCCATAGATGGAAGGTGAACAGATTGAGTGAAAATAAAGCATCTGATTTTGTGGTGATTAAAGCCATTGATAATGGTGTCAATGTGATCGGCTTAACTAGAGGTTCCGATACAAGATTTCACCATTCCGAAAAGCTCGATAAAGGTGAAGTCATTATCGCACAATTTACTGAGCACACATCAGCCATCAAAGTGCGGGGCGATGCTGTCATTCAAACAAGCTTCGGTGAAATTCAAAGCGAAGCAAAGAAATAACGCACGACTATGCACTTGATAGCATGAAAGTCAGGCCTGATATGGTATAATAAATCTCTATACAATCTAGAGAGCTACATATGAAACTGTAATTTTTGGGACAAGGGTGATATCTTTGCAAGACATCTACGGAATTTTATCTAATCTGAATATAAAATTAAACAAAAAGCTTTCTCATCCTTATTTGGCGAAGCATTTGCGTGCGCCGCTCATCGATGAAGATAAGCTCCTTCTTTTTCATGCAATGTTTGATGAAGCTCAAATCGATGCTGAGAAAAAAGAAAATTATATTTTAACGGCGATGCTTGTGCAAATTGCCCTTGATACCCATGACGAAGTCACAACTGCTGCAGCCATCAAACAAGACGAGTTCAAAAATCGTCAGTTGACCATCCTAGCAGGAGACTATTTCAGCGGTCTCTATTACTCTCTTCTCTCTGACATGAAAGATATTTACATGATCCGCACTCTCGCCACGGCGATCAAAGAGATTAATGAACATAAAATTAGACTATATGATCGATCCATTCAAGATGCAGCCCACTTTTATAAAAGTGTTGCTACAGTGGAATCTGCGCTATTCCAAAGAATTTCTGAGCACTTTCAATTGACGCATTGGAATGAAATTGCAAGTCGCTTCCTTGTTTATAAACGTTTTATGAAACAAGCAGAAGACGACAAACATTTAAAACTTTTTTTGAACGATAGCTATACGGACGCCTATACATGTTTTGACAACTTTGAGAATGAAGGCTATGAAAAGGCCAAACGATCAATCAAGGAGCATCTAGTTTCATCTCCGATCGTTCAAAAAGAGCTATTAAATCGCTTGGATCATATGAAAAATGAACCTGCGTACCATCAGAAAGTGGAAGAAGGGTAAGTCATGCAGCAATCAAAAGAACAGCGAGTACACGGTGTATTTGAAAAAATTTATAAAAACTATGACCAAATGAACTCTGTCATTAGCTTTAAACAGCATAAAAAATGGCGCGATAAAACAATGAAGCTCATGAATGTTCAAAAAGGAGCCAAAGCACTAGATGTATGCTGTGGAACTGCCGATTGGACAATTGCGCTTGCAGACGCTGTTGGAGAAACTGGCGAGGTCAAAGGCCTTGACTTCAGTAAAAATATGCTGAGTGTTGGCGAAACGAAGGTGAAAACAGGCGGCTACAATCAAATTGAGCTGCTCCACGGCAATGCAATGGAGCTCCCTTTTGAGGACAACTCATTTGATTATGTCACAATCGGTTTTGGCCTTCGAAATGTCCCTGATTACTTAACAGTGCTAAAGGAAATGACACGAGTGGTAAAACCCGGTGGAATGGTTGTCTGCCTTGAAACATCACAGCCTGAGATGATTGGGTTTAAACAAGGGTATTATGTCTATTTCAAATACATCATGCCGCTCTTTGGCAAGCTGTTTGCCAAAAGCTATCAGGAGTATTCATGGCTTCAAGAATCAGCCAAAACGTTCCCTGGCATGAAAGAACTGGCGTCTCTTTTTGAAGAGGCCGGTCTGTCTGATGTCACGTATCATCCATTTACAGGCGGTGTAGCAGCAACACATATCGGAAAGAAGCTTTGAATAAACGATATTTGGGTGAAAATAATGAAACTAAAAGCAATGATTTCTTTTCTAAATCATGATATCGATATAATTGAAAAAGAGCTTGAACAAACCGTTCGCTCTGATTATGCATTATTAAGTGAAGCCGGTCTTCATTTGCTGCAAGCGGGCGGGAAACGAATCCGCCCCGTTTTTGTTCTCCTTTCAGGCATGTTTGGTGACTATGATATTAATAAAATTAAATATGTAGCCGTAGCGCTTGAATTAATTCATATGGCATCACTTGTCCATGACGATGTCATTGATGATGCAGAACTAAGAAGAGGAAAACCGACGATTAAAGCAAAATGGGACAACAGAATTGCGATGTACACGGGGGATTACTTATTTGCAAGGTCACTCGAGTACATGACGAAAATCAATCACCCAATGGCACATGAAATTTTGTCAAAAATGGTCGTCGAGCTCTGTCTTGGGGAAATAGAACAAGTCAAAGATAAATACAACATGGACCAAAACCTTCGTACATATTTAAGAAGAATTAAACGAAAAACAGCTTTGCTTATTGCAGGCAGCTGTCAATTAGGCGCGATTGCAGCTGGAACAGATGAAAAAACACATAAAGCCCTTTACTGGTTTGGGTACTATGTTGGTATGTCGTACCAAATCATTGATGATGTCCTTGATTTTACATCAACTGAAGAAGAATTAGGCAAACCTGTTGGTGGGGACCTTTTACAAGGAAATGTCACTCTTCCTGTTTTATATGCGCTTCAGAACCCGACGTTAGAAGGTCAGTTGAAGCTGATCAATAGTGAAACGACAGAAAAGCAGCTGAAACCTGTAATTGAACATCTCAAACAAACAGATGCGATCGACCGTTCCATTCGAGTGAGTGAAATGTATTTGAAAAAAGCATTTGAACAGCTCGATCAACTTCCGCGTGGGCGGGCTAAATCTTCATTAGCGTCGATTGCAAAATATATTGGTAAACGAAAATTCTGATCAACGTTTCGTTGGTTGGTTTTTTTGTGAAATTTTTTGTCAAAAATTGATTATTATAAAAAAAAATGATACGATCACTTTGTAACAATGTAAGCCTATACATACATAACGACGGGGTGGAAAACGTATATGGACAAAACATTTCTTATGGTCAAACCTGATGGTGTGGAAAGACAATTAATCGGTGAAATTGTGTCAAGATTCGAAAAAAAGGGGCTTCAGCTTGTTGGAGCAAAGCTCATGAGCATTCCAAAAGAAGTAGCAGAAACACATTACGGAGAGCATAAAGAAAAACCATTTTTCGGTGAATTGGTTGACTTTATTACGTCAGGACCTGTATTTGCCATGGTATGGCAAGGTGAACAAGTCGTAGACGTAACAAGGCAGATTATTGGAAAGACAAATCCGAAGGAAGCGCTTCCAGGAACAATAAGAGGCGACTATGGATTAACTGTTGGCAAAAATATTATCCATGGCTCAGACTCACCAGAAAGTGCCGAAAGAGAAATCAACCTTTTCTTTAAACAAGAAGAACTGACAAACTGGGATCAAACGATCTCAAGCTGGATTTATTAATGTTCAAGCCAAAGTGTTCATCAAATGATCACTTTGGCTTTTTTATATTGAGATTTCTATACGAATTTTCGCATGAGATGATACAAATTTATGATAAAAACAGCTATACTAGGACAAAGATAGATGAGACAGGAGAGGACATTGATGGATCAGTATCAAGTATTTGTTGGAAAATGGAAAAAACTAACTGGGGTAGATCTGAATTTATATAAAGAAGCACAAATGAAACGAAGATTAACATCCCTTTATGATAAAAAAGGATATAAAGATTTTGAGGCATTTGCGTCTGCTCTTGAAAAGGACAAAGCGCTATTAGATGAAACGATGGATCGAATGACGATCAATGTGTCAGAATTTTACCGAAACTATCAGCGCTGGGAAGTACTTGATCAAAAAATCCTGCCGTTGCTTTCAAAAAACAGTGGCACCCTAAAAATATGGAGTGCAGCTTGCTCTACTGGAGAAGAGCCGTATACACTCTCAATGCTGCTATCAAGCCATCCGCTTGTGAAAGACTTCCAAATTATTGCAACGGATATTGATGATAAAGTCTTGCAATCCGCGCAAAAAGGAAGATATCATGAACGATCTTTGCAAGAGGTGCCAGATCAAATCAAGCAAAAATATTTCACAAAAGAAGATTCTTCATTTTACACGGTGAAGGATGAGATTCGAAAGCACATTCAATTTAAGAAACACAACCTTTTAGCGGATCCATATGAAAAACAGCTGGATCTCATCGTGTGCCGAAATGTTCTCATCTACTTTACAGAAGAGGCGAAAGAAGAAATTTACTTAAAAATGAGCAGCAGTTTAAAGCAAAATGGCGTATTATTTGTTGGTTCTACAGAACAAATTTTTCACCCAGAAAAGTTTGGATTAACCTCTGCTGATACTTTCTTTTATCAAAAGAAGGGGTAGTAGCTGACTTTTTAGTAGGAAGTGTGTTATCATAGTTTTACTTAAAAGCGTTAATGCGATGAAGGGAGAATAAGTCATGAGGTACTTAACAGCAGGTGAATCACATGGTCCACAACTGACCACAATTATTGAAGGAGTTCCAGCGGGACTTTACATAGAGCAGGATGACATCAATTATGAACTGTCTAGAAGACAAAAAGGTCATGGCCGCGGAAGAAGAATGCAGATTGAAAAAGACCAAGCGAAAGTGTTAAGTGGTGTTCGCCACGGGAAAACATTAGGTTCTCCTATTGCACTTGTTGTTGAAAATAATGATTGGAAGCACTGGACAAAGGTCATGGGTGCAGAGCCGATTACTGAAGAAGAAGAGAGTGAAATGAAGCGTCAAATCTCTCGTCCAAGACCAGGGCATGCGGATTTAAATGGTGCGATTAAATATGGTCACCGTGATATGAGAAACGTATTAGAGCGCTCATCAGCACGCGAGACAACGGTTCGTGTAGCAGCAGGTGCAGTAGCTAAACAAATTTTGGCTCACCTTGGAATCAAAGTGGCTGGTCACGTCCTTGAAATTGGTGGAGTAAAAGCTTCCCATACCGCTTATGAATCTATTGAAGATTTGCAAAAAGTAACAGAAGAATCACCTGTTCGCTGCTATGACAGTGAAGCTGGTCAAAAAATGATGGATGCCATTGACGAAGCGAAGAAAAACGGCGATTCAATTGGTGGTATTGTCGAAGTCATCGTTGAAGGGATGCCAGTTGGAGTCGGCAGCTATGTGCACTATGACCGTAAACTGGATAGCAAGCTTGCAGGCGCAGTACTGAGTATCAACGCTTTTAAAGGTGTTGAATTCGGTATTGGCTTTGAGGCAGCTTCTAAAAATGGCAGTGAAGTTCATGATGAAATCATCTGGGATGAAGAAAAAGGCTATACGAGAAAAACAAACCGCTTAGGTGGTCTTGAAGGCGGAATGTCAACTGGTATGCCGATTGTCGTAAGAGGGGTTATGAAACCAATCCCAACCTTATACAAACCATTGCAAAGCGTGGATATTGAAACAAAAGAACCTTTCTCTGCAAGTATTGAGCGTTCTGACAGCTGTGCTGTTCCAGCCGCAAGTGTTGTGGCAGAAGCAGTCGTTGCATGGGAAATCGCCAATGCAGTGGTTGAGCAGTTTGGTCTTGATCAAATTGACCGCATTAAAGAAAATGTCGACAAAATGCGCCAGCTTCAGAGGGAGTTTTAATGAAAACACTGGAAGTGAAGACGTCTTCAGCCACTTATCCTGTATATATCGGTGATGGGATTAGACAAAATATCGTAGACTTGATTACTTCCACTGGGCGATCTTACACGAAGCTCTTCATCGTGACAGATTCAGCCGTCGATGCCCTTTATGGAGATGAAATGGTTCAATTACTTAAACAGAAATGGTCTGTACAAAAAGTAGTGGTGCCAAACGGAGAACAATCAAAATCTTTTGCACAGTTTGAGCAGATTCATACGAAAGCCATCCAATTTCAACTCGACCGCTCCTCATGCATCATTGCATTAGGAGGTGGGGTGATTGGAGACTTGGCTGGCTTTGCTGCTGCCACTTATATGAGAGGCATTGATTTTATTCAAGTACCGACCACGCTGCTTGCACATGATAGTGCAGTCGGCGGAAAAACCGGAATCAATCATCCGCTCGGCAAAAATTTAATTGGTGCGTTTCATCAACCGGCTGCTGTCATCTATGATACAAGTATGCTAGAGACACTCTCACCAATAGAGCTAAGATCAGGCTTTGCTGAGGTGATAAAACATGCACTGATTTCAAGTGAAGTCTTTTTATCAGAACTGATGTCCATTCGTTCGTTGACAGAATTATCAAAGGATGAACTGGCACATATGCTTTATCAAGGGATTCAAGTGAAAGCATCCATTGTTCAAGAAGATGAAAAAGAACATGGTGTGCGGGCATACTTGAATTTAGGTCATACACTAGGGCATGCCATTGAAGCGGAGTATGGATACGGTGCGATCACGCATGGAGATGCCATTGCAATTGGCATGCAGTTTGCTTTATATGTCAGTGAAAAAGAGCAAGGACTCAGCCTAGATCGTGAGAAACTTAAAGTGTGGATGAAAGAACTAGGGTTCCCAGTACAAGTCACACAAACGATTTCAACCAAAACATTTGTCGATCGCATGATTGGTGATAAGAAGGCAAGAGGCGGGAGTGTTCAATTTGTTTTGCTAAAACAAGTTGGAGACGTCACCCTGCAATCTTTCACAAAAGATGAGCTGTATCACTGGCTCGAAGAATGGAAACGGGAGGAGGGCTGTCTATGATGTTTCGCGGGATACGCGGGGCTACAACTGTGACAGAAGATACTGAAACAGAAGTGTTAACCAAAACGAAGCAGCTGCTAGAAGCGATCATTTCAAAAAACCAAGTAGATCCAGAGCGTGTCGTGCAGATCTTGATTTCAGCTACACAAGATATTCACTCCGTTTTTCCAGCAAAAGCACTCAGGCAGTTTGAAGGATGGACCTATGTGCCTGTCACTTGTATGCAAGAGCTTGACATTGATGGAGGTCTAAAGAAGTGCATTCGCGTTTTAATGACCGTTCAGACAGATGTCAAGCAGGAAGACATACAGCACATATACTTGGAAGAGGCTGTCACGCTTCGGCCTGATTTACAGTTGACAAAAAACAAGGAATTATAATACGATATGAACAGCCGAAGTTTACACACAGGTGTGAACGGCATTGCAAGCTTAGAGAAGATGAGAATGAGACTAGGGTAGTTGAGATGAGTAGAGTTGAGCAGAGATACGATACTTCTATTTAATCATACTGCCTAAAAGAGCGAAGCCTCTTTTAGGCTTATTTCGTATACTCAAACAAATCCTCAAGATGTCCCCTCATTCTCCTTAATTCCATTTAAGGAGTGTGCTTATGAAATCCCAATCAAACCTTACCCAATTTTTAAGAGACAGTCAGTTTTACAAAACCATCCCGATTGTTGAAACCATTACAGTTGATACGCTCTCACCCATTCAAATTGTCGAGAAACTGAAACAGGATATTGTGTATTTGCTAGAAAGCAAAGACGAATCTTCTAGCTGGTCGAGATATTCCTTTATCGGATTACATCCTTTTTTAACATTACATGACGAGCAAGACCATTATGTTGCTCGTGACGCTGCGGGAAAGTCAGTGATGCAAAAAGCGGAGCTGAAAGAGTTGCTTGACTGGATGAAAGAGCAATATCTAATCAAGACACCTGAAATTGATATCCCATTTACTGGTGGAGCCGTAGGGTACTTAAGTTACGACCTCATTCCAAACATTGAGCCGTCTGTCAAGCCGCATCCGAATGCATCAACGACAGATAATTGCACATTATTTGTTTGCCAAACAATGATCGCATTTGATCACGAAACAAACCAAGTTCATTTTATTCAGTACACGCAGCTGAACGGTCATGAAACAGAGGAAGAAAAAATTCGGGTTTATCGAGAAAATCAAAAGCAGCTTGAACTGATGGTACAGCAGCTTCATACAAAAATTGATATGAAAGAACTGATTATCTCAGGGAATATGAATGAACCCCCTTCGTTTGAACAGGTGACGTCTACCTATGAAAAAGCAAAATTTTTAAAGGATGTCGAAAAAATCAAGGAGTACATTCGAGCGGGTGATATCTTCCAGGGTGTACTTTCTCAGCGTTTTGACATTCCAGTGACAGTGAGCTCATTTGAATTGTATCGTGTGCTTCGGATTGTCAATCCATCACCGTATATGTATTTTATGAAATTAAAAGATCGAGACTTAGTCGGAAGCTCGCCAGAACGATTAATCCATGCGAAAAACGGTCACTTAGAAATCCATCCAATTGCTGGTACAAGAAAACGAGGAATGACAAAAGAAGAAGATGATGCACTAGCAAGAGAGTTGCTCGATGATGAAAAAGAAAAAGCAGAACATTATATGCTAGTGGATCTGGCTCGAAATGATGTTGGACGTGTGGCAGAATACGGCAGTGTGTCTGTCCCAACTTTTACAAAAGTCGTGAACTTTTCGCACGTCATGCACATTATTTCTATTGTGACAGGGAAGCTGAAGCAGGATACACATCCAGTAGACGCGCTTATGTCCGCTTTTCCAGCAGGCACATTGACAGGCGCCCCAAAAATTAGGGCAATGCAATTATTAAACGAAATGGAGCCTGAGCCAAGAGAGACATATGGCGGTTGTATTGCCTATATTGGTTTCGACGGCAATATCGATTCCTGTATTACCATTCGCACAATGAGCGTCAAACATCAGACTGCTTCTATACAAGCAGGTGCCGGCATTGTCGCTGATTCCGTTCCAGAAAACGAATGGGAAGAGACGTGCAATAAGGCAGGAGCACTTCTAAAAGCCATTCAGCTTGCTGAACATATTTTCTCAGAAAAGGAGAGTGTGCCAAATGAATCAACGACTATCAGCTCTTGTTAATGGAGGAAAACTATCAGAAAAAGAAGCGAATGACCTGATGCATGATATGATGAGCGGCTCGTTAACAGATGCTGAAGTCGCTGCTAGTCTATCTATTTTAGCGCATCGAGGAGAAACCGCTGAAGAAATGACAGGCTTCGTGAAAGCCATGAGGCAGCATGCAGCACCAGTAGAAAGGTCACTTGATGTTGTTGATACGTGCGGGACAGGAGGCGACGGTTTATCAACATTTAATATATCAACAGCCGCTGCCATCGTTGCTTCGGCTGCTGGGGCGAAAATCGCCAAGCACGGAAATCGTTCCGTCTCCTCTAAAAGCGGGAGTGCTGACGTGCTAGAATGTCTTGGTATTCAAATTCAATCCACACCTGAAGAAACAAGACGGCAAATACAGCAGAAAAACATGGGCTTTTTATTTGCACCGCTCTATCATTCTTCTATGAAACAAGTAGCCGCCGTACGCAAGCAGCTCGGATTTCGGACGGTATTTAACTTATTAGGACCGCTTTGCCACCCGATGCAGGCCAAAAAGCAAATCATCGGTGTGTATGCAAAGGAAAAGGCAAAGCTCATGGCGAAAGCTCTTGCTCCTTTAGAGCCAGAACATGTCCTGTTTGTTTGCGGAGATGATGGGCTGGATGAATTAACCATTACAGCAAATTCATACATCATTGAACTCAAAAAAGGTGTCATGACAGAATATACGTTAAACCCAGAAGACTTCGGACTTGAAAAAGGGCATTTATCAGACATTCAGGTTCAATCACCAGAAGAAAGTGCCAAATTGATTCAGAATATATTGAATTATCAAGCGGGTGGAGCACCGCTTCATATTACAGCGCTTAATGCTGGGGCCGCATTATATGTGGCAGGAAAAGCAGAGAGTCTGATGGCAGGCACAATGAAAGCATTAGAAACGATCAAAAACGGATCAGCTAAAGAACAATTAGCCCGTCTAAAACAAAAAACGAAAGAGGAAGAGATCTATGCTTAATCAAATTATCGCCCGTAAAAAAGAACATGTGCAAACCTTGCAATTACCTGAGGAAGGACATTATGAAAGACAATCATTTAAAGAAGCCCTTATGAATCCTCACCGGTCGATCGGACTGATTGCTGAGGTGAAAAAAGCGTCTCCTTCCAAAGGAATCATTCAGCCTCATTTTGATCCTTTACAGACAGCAAAAGCATACGAAGCATCAAATGCAGATTGTTTATCTGTCTTAACGGATGAACCGTTTTTCCAAGGGAAAAACGAATATTTGTCTCTTATTAAAGAACACATCACACGTCCTATTTTAAGAAAAGATTTCATTATTGACTCTATACAAGTAGAAGAATCGAAACGGATAGGGGCAGATGCCATTTTATTAATTGGAGAGGCGCTTGAGCCGCAAAAGCTGTATGAGCTCTATACAGAAGCGAAAGAAAAAGGACTGGATGTCCTCGTTGAAGTACATGCAGCACATACACTAGAAAAGATCTTACACCTATTCACTCCTGAGATTATCGGTGTGAACAACCGGAATCTCAATACGTTTACAACAACTGTTGAACAAACAAAAGAGATCGCGCCACTTGTTCCAAAAGACGTATTACTAGTAAGTGAAAGCGGGATAAAGACATTTGATGATCTGACCTTTGTGAAACAGCACGGAGCAAATGCCGTTCTTGTTGGTGAATCTTTAATGAGGGAACAATCACAGGAGAAAGCCGTTCAGGCATTGTTCGGAGAATGAAGAAAAGTAAGCCTTACTTAAAATATTGCGGGGCTGTCTCACAAGAGGATGTCGCATGCATCTCGCAATCTCAAGCGGATGCCATCGGTTTTATTTTTGCGCCGAGTAAAAGACGAGTTGATCCAGATCAAGTGAAACACTGGCTGTCACAAGTAAAATGCAAAAAAGAGATAGTGGGGGTATTTGTGAATGAAAAAACACCAAAAGTGTGCGAGATCACAAACAACCTCCCCTTAGATATTGTGCAGCTTCATGGCGATGAGACGCCAGAAGATGCAAGCGACATCAAACAACAAACGAAGGCGCTCGTTTGGAAAGTGTTCCATCACGAGCCCGATGTAAACGACACACTTGAACATATGACGGCATTTGCTCCAAGTGTCGACGGCTTTCTCATTGATGCGAAAGTAAAAGGAATGAGAGGCGGTTCTGGAACAGCTTTTGCATGGGAGGCGGTGCCTTCATATGTTCAGCATGCAAAACAACTGGGGAAAACTTGCGCCATTGCTGGCGGGATCACGCCAGACACCATAATAGATCTGCTTGCTTTTGGTCCAGACGCCATAGACCTTTCAAGCGGTATAGAAGAAAACGGAAAGAAAAGCAGTACAAAGATGAAAGTGCTCGAAGAAAGGATGTTGAACCATGTACGCATATCCAAATGAGATTGGCAGATATGGAGAATTTGGAGGGAAATTCGTTCCTGAAACGCTCATGCAGCCACTAGAAGAGATCGAACAAGCTTTTCGTGAATTAAAAGAAGACCCTGCTTTTCAAAAGGAATATATATCGCTTTTGAAAAACTATTCAGGCAGACCAACTGCACTCACATACGCTGATCAATTATCGGCATATCTCGGTGGTGCTAAAATCTATTTAAAAAGAGAAGATTTAAACCATACAGGCGCTCATAAAATTAACAATGCGCTTGGGCAGGCACTGCTAGCGAAAAAAATGGGGAAATCAAATATCATCGCCGAAACAGGAGCAGGTCAGCACGGTGTAGCTGCTGCAACGGTGGCCGCAAAATTCGGTTTATCCTGCACTGTATTTATGGGAAAAGAAGATGTGGAAAGACAATCACTCAATGTGTTCCGAATGAAACTGCTCGGCGCTGAAGTCATACCTGTCACAAGCGGGAACGGAACATTAAAGGATGCAACCAATGAAGCCATCCGCTATTGGGTCCAGCATTGCAGTGACCACTTTTATATGATCGGCTCAGTCGTTGGACCTCATCCGTATCCTCAAATCGTCAGTGAATTTCAGCGGATGATCGGAGATGAGGCGAAAGCGCAGATACTTGAAAAGGAAGGGCAGCTTCCTCATAAAGTCGTTGCCTGTGTTGGCGGAGGGAGCAATGCGATAGGAATGTACCGGGCGTTCTTAGATGAAGAGGTCGATATCATTGGTGTAGAAGCTGCTGGGAAAGGAATCGACACTCCGCTTCATGCAGCGACCATCACGAAAGGGACAAAAGGTGTCATACATGGATCTTTGACATACTTGATTCAAGATGAATTTGGTCAAATTATTGAGCCTTATTCGATTTCAGCTGGATTAGACTATCCGGGGATCGGGCCAGAGCATGCGTATTTGCATGCGAGCGGCCGGGTTCAATATGTGAGTGCGACAGATCAAGAAGCACTAGATGCGTTAAAGCTGCTCACAGAAAAAGAAGGAATCCTGCCAGCGATCGAATCTGCACATGCTTTAGCAAAAGCGTTTGAAATGAGCCAGAACATGAGTGAAGACGACATTGTTCTTGTCTGCTTGTCAGGCAGAGGAGATAAGGACGTGCATACATTAATGAATGTGCTTGAAAGTGAGGGTGAAACAAAATGATCACATTTCAATTAGAGCAAGGTCAGAAATTATTTATTCCATTTATTACAGCGGGTGATCCATCAGAAGAGATCACCATTGATTTAGCCCTCGCGCTTCAAGCAGCAGGGGCACATGCGATTGAACTAGGTGTTCCGTATTCCGATCCGTTAGCGGACGGCCCCGTCATTCAAAGAGCTTCTAAAAGAGCACTTCATCATGGTATGAATATCGTAAAAGCGATAGAATTAGCAGGAAAGATGAAAAAAAACGGCGTAAAAATTCCTGTAATTCTATTTACGTATTATAATCCTGTGTTACAATTAGACACAGAATACTTTTTCGCTTTACTGCGCAAAAATCATATTTCGGGGCTCTTAACACCCGACTTGCCTTTTGAAGAGAGTAGCGAGCTGCAGAAGAACTGTCAAGCACACGACATTTCATATATATCACTCGTTGCACCAACAAGCAAGGAACGATTAGAAAAAATTGTAGAGCAGGCAGAAGGTTTTGTGTATTGTGTTTCATCTCTCGGCGTCACAGGTGTCAGACAATCTTTCGACGCATCGATTACAGATTTTATTCAACAAGTGAAACAGTTGAGTCAAATACCAGTTGCTGTAGGTTTTGGTATTTCAACAAGAGAACAAGTAGACTCAATGAATAAAATGAGTGATGGTGTCGTTGTCGGCAGTGCGCTTGTCAAAAAAATTGAAGAGCTTCAAGAACAATTAGTAGCAAGTGATACACGCCAAGAGGCTTTAAGAGAATTTGAAACATATGCAAAAACATTTAGTCCCCTCTATTCATTCAAATGAGGTGAAACATTTTGCAAATCAAAGATCAATTAAAACAGCTAAAACCGTATCAACCTGGGAAACCAATTGAAGAGGTCAAAAAAGAATATCAATTAGACAAAATTGTGAAATTGGCTTCAAATGAAAACCCTTTTGGATGTTCCACACATGCAAGAGAGGCCATACAAGCTGAACTTGAACATTTAGCGATTTATCCAGACGGATACAGCGCAAGTTTAAGAACGGAACTGGCTGAGTTTCTTCAAGTAAATGAAAAACAATTAATATTCGGGAATGGCTCAGATGAACTTGTGCAAATTATTGCTAGGGCATTCCTTGATCAACATACAAATACGGTGATCCCATCTCCGTCATTCCCGCAATACCGTCACAATGCAGTGATTGAGCATGCAGAGATTAGAGAAGTACCACTTCTAAATGGAGGAGCTCATGATCTAAAGGGAATGCTGAATGCGGTGGATGACAACACAAAAGTCGTTTGGGTGTGTAACCCGAACAATCCGACAGGAAATCATTTGTCAGAGTCTGAGCTCGTATCGTTTTTAGATCAAGTGCCTGCTCACGTGCTTGTCGTTCTAGATGAAGCATATTTTGAATATGTTCGCGCGGAAGACTTTCCGAACAGTTTATCTCTATTAAAAGCCTATCAAAATGTCATTGTACTGCGCACGTTCTCTAAAGCATATGGACTTGCGGCACTTCGAGTAGGTTATGGGGTTGCCTCAGAGGAGTTGATTACTGCCATTGAACCTGCGAGAGAGCCTTTTAATACAAGTCGTATCGCTCAGGCAGCTGCACGTGCAGCCATTAAAGATCAAGACTTCATTCAATCGTGCAGACAAAAAAATGAAGCAGGTCTTAAACAATATCAAGAATTTGCAGACCGTTTTGGATTGTTTATCTATCCATCTCAAACAAACTTTGTGCTGATTGATTTTAAAAGAGATGCAGATGAGCTGTTCAATGCACTTTTGAAAAAGGGCTATATCGTTCGATCTGGTCAAGCTCTCGGATTCCCAACTTCTTTACGTATTACTGTTGGAACAAAGGAGCAAAATGAAGAAATCCTAACTACACTTGCCGATTTATTACAAGGCATTCGTGCGTAGCATAACAATGAAGTCATATCCTGTTTATGGGATATGGCTTTCGTTGTAACTCATCCAATATACATATAAGCTATTGAAACAGCTTGTTTAATTTTCGCGAAAAATCAGGTGATGAACATGAATGAAGCAAACGAAACCATATTAATCGCTGGACTTGGTTTAATTGGTGGTTCTATTGCACTGTCGATTAAAAAAGAATTTCCACATAAAAAAATTGTAGGCTATGATGTCTCTAAAGAACAAATGATTGCTGCAACAAAACTAGGGATCATCGACGCGACTGCCGAATCCTTTATAGGAGGCTTAAATGAAGCAGCTACGATTATTTTGGCAACGCCAGTACAACAAACCGTCAAAATGTTAAGTGATATTGCAGCATCTGGTATTGAAAGAGAGCTCACGATTACGGATGTAGGGAGCACAAAGCAAAAGGTCGTTCACTTTGCTGAAAAAACGTTGCCTGATCATTACCAATTTATTGGCGGGCATCCGATGGCAGGGTCTCATAAGTCAGGTGTCATTGCAGCGAAAGACTTTTTATTTGAAAATGCATTCTACATTTTAACGCCAGCAAAACTAACAAGTCGTCAGACTGTTGACCGTTTGAAGGATCTGCTGAAGGGAACCAATGCTCATTTCATTGAAATGACACCCGAAGAACATGATGCTGTGACAAGTGTGATTAGTCACTTTCCACATATCGTCGCTGCCAGTCTTGTGCATCAAGCGCATCATTTTGAAGAAGAATTTCCTCTTGTGAAACGGTTTGCTGCTGGAGGCTTTCGAGATATTACCCGTATTGCATCAAGTAATCCTGCAATGTGGCGCGATATCCTTTTGCACAATAAAAACAAGATTTTAGACCGATTTCATGAATGGAAAAAAGAGATTGACCGCATTGAATCCTTTGTGCAACAAGAAGATGCTGAGGGGTTATTCTCTTATTTCCAAGAGGCAAAGGAATATCGCGACGGCCTGCCTCTGAGGAAAAAAGGAGCTATCCCTGCTTTTTATGATCTTTATGTCGATGTGCCGGATCATCCTGGTGTTATTTCGGAAATTACAGGATATCTAGCAAATGAAAACATCAGTATTACAAATATCCGTATTATTGAAACGCGAGAAGACATTAACGGGATTTTACGCATTAGTTTTCAAACAGATGACGATCGAAAGCGGGCAGAACTCTGTATAAAAAATAGAGCAAATTACGATACATTTTATGCTGATTGAGGTGAGGAACATGAAAATTCATAAAAGTGCTCCTATGAATGGAGAAATTCATATTCCAGGAGATAAATCCATTTCTCATAGATCTGTGATGTTTGGCGCTATTGCTGACGGTACTACAGTAGTAAAAAACTTTCTTCCTGGCGCTGATTGTTTAAGCACGATTGATTGTTTTAGAAAAATGGGTGTCGACATCGAACAAAAAGGTACAGATGTTGTCATTCATGGTAAGGGACTAAAAGGACTTAAAGAGCCGAGTGATATTCTCGATGTCGGTAACTCTGGCACGACTATTCGTTTAATGATGGGAATCTTGGCTGGCTGTGAGTTCCACAGTACGCTGATCGGAGACGAAAGTATTGCCAAAAGACCGATGAAACGGGTAACAGGTCCGCTAAGACAATTAGGAGCCAAGATAGATGGCAGAGCAAGTGGCGAGTATACACCGCTTTCTATACGTGGGGGCAATTTAAAAGCTATCTCTTATGAGTCTCCGGTTGCAAGTGCGCAAATTAAATCGGCTGTCCTTTTAGCTGGACTGCAGGCAGAAGGAACAACGACGTTAACTGAACCGCATAAATCAAGAGACCATACCGAAAGAATGTTATCAATGTTTGGTGTCTCGCTACATGAAGATGCACAAAGTGTTTCAATTGAAGGTGGACAAACGTTAAAAGCAACAGATGTATTTGTCCCTGGAGATATTTCTTCAGCTGCATTTTTCTTAGTGGCTGGATCTATCGTTCCAAACAGCCGGATTGTATTGAGAAATGTCGGTTTGAACAAAACGAGAACTGGTATTATAGATGTGCTAAAACAAATGGGTGCAAACCTCGACATTCAAGAAGTGGATGCTAAAGGCGGAGAACCGTACGGTGATTTAACGATCTCTACCTCTTCATTAAAAGGGATCGACATTTCAGGTGATATGATCTCTAGACTGATCGACGAAATTCCTATTATTGCGCTCCTAGCTACTCAAGCAGAAGGAACAACGATCATTAAAGATGCCGCTGAATTAAAAGTGAAAGAAACCAATCGTATTGATACAGTCGTTTCAGAACTTAAAAAACTAGGTGCTCATATTGAAGCAACAGATGATGGAATGAAGATTCATGGTAAAACGAGCCTTAAAGGCGGCGCAGTCGTTTCAAGCTACGGAGATCATCGAATTGGTATGATGTTAGGAATTGCGGCATGTATAACAGAGCAAGCAATCGAGATTGAAGATACAGATGCAGTACGTGTATCTTACCCAAATTTCTTTGAACACATTGAATACTTAACGCAAACAGTCTGAGGATTTCCTCAGGCTTTTTCTTTCCTTTTGCATATTTGAAAGAACTATAGCATAGCTTGTCTCAAGGTGAAACCTTGAAAAAGAGCATTTTGTTGATTCAAAAACAATTTTTTAGCGTATTCGGTTTACAAATCATCAGTTTAGTAAAGTATTGATTGAAAAAGAGTCTTCAAAACACAAAAATGGCTTCATGTTAAAAGAGCAACATATTTGCTGGATATGCAGCTGTCGATTATGATATGAAGTAACAACAGTTTAGGTTTTTGGAAACAGAAAGGAACGGTTTGATTTGAATAGTTCATTACAAGAAGCCATAAAATTAGTTGAGGCGGGTGAGACTGAAAAGGGACTCCAAACACTTGCTCAAGCAGAGAAGCATCTTCATGATGAAGAAAAAGCGCAGGCAGCTCAGTTATATTATGACTGGGGAGATATTGATAAAGCACGGAATCTCATTAGTGATTTACATGATTTATATCCAGAAGAAACAGGATTAACCTGTTTTTATGCAGAGCTGTTAATAGACTCTGATGAAGAAGAGAAGGCAATAGCAGTTCTTGAAACGATTCCTGAAGATGACGATGCGTATCCAGAGAGTTTATTGTTAATGGCAGATTTGTATCAAATGCAAGGACTATTTGAAGTCAGTGAACAAAAGCTTTTAAAAGCGAAAGAGTTACTACCTCATGAAGCCGTCATTGATTTTGCTTTAGGGGAATTGTATTTTTCTCAAGGTCTTTCAAAGAAAGCAGCCGACTATTTCTACAAAGTGGCCGATCAACAAAATGAAATTGGCGGTGTCAATGTATATCAGCGGCTCGCTGAATCATTAAGCACAGCTGGAGAATTTGAAGATGCCCTTGAATGGTATGAAAAGGCTGTAAAGGATCAAGTGGATCCAAATACACTTTTTGGCTACGGATTTACAGCGATGAGGGCTGGCAGAACGAAAACGGCTATTCAGCAGCTTTCTGAACTAAAAGATATTGATCCTTCGTATTCGTCACTTTATATGCCTTTAGCTAAAAGCTATGAGGAAGAAGGACTATATCATGAAGCTTTAGAGATAGTAAAAGAAGGAATTAAAGTGGATGAGTATAACAAAGAGTTATATTTATATGGGGCAAAGATTGATTTGAAAAATGGCCATTCGGAAGATGCGAAAAAATTGCTTCAAGAAGCACTTGCTCTTGATCCAGGATATATTGAAGCGGTTCAAACGCTGCTTGCGATCTATTTAAATGAAGAGCTGTTTGATGAAATTCTGGATGTGATTAAAGAGGTTAAAAGTTTTGGGGAAGAAGATCCAAAATGGAATTGGTATGCTGCTTCTGCTTCTGTCGGACGAGAAGAATATGATGAAGCCGCTGAGTATTTCAAACTTGCTCTGCCTGATTTTGATGAGGAACGTGACTTTTTATATGAATATGCTTCGTTCCTTTTAGAAGAAGGCAGACAAAAAGAAGCCTTGCCGTTATTACGAAAAGTTCTTCAGAAAGATGGCACGAATGAAGAAATTGAAGAAACGATTTTAAGAATTGAAGACGAAATTTCCTTATAGTTTGCAGGAATGAAGAACTGGTTTGTTGAATAATTCATGTATAGCAATTTAATTTACGATAGAGGAGGGAATAACATGCAGACCCCTGTTTCTGTCAATGAAAAGAAGGAATTTATCCGGTGGTTCTTAAACCATTATCAGTTAAAGCGAAGAGAGTGTGTTTGGATATTAAATTATTTAATGAGTCACGACTCTTTGATGGAAAAGGTTCATTTTGTAGAGCAAGCAGAATTTTGCCCAAGGGGAATTATTATGTCAACACACTGTGTGGATGAAGTTCCCTTTAGATTTTATAAAGAAAATATCATGACGACAGATGCAGAAAAATCATTTCATGATATTCGTTTGAATAAACAGCAAGATTTGTTTATTCAATTGAATTTCCGATCTGCATATCGTTCGCCGGAATATGCCGCTGTACTTGAAACAAATCCTCATATTCCTAAAGATCTTTATGAAAATGAAAAAGATAAAGATCTTGCTGAGAAAGTGCTAGAGCATTCTATTGCTACTTTCCAAAAAGAACGGCTGATGAAAGAAATCGATGAAGCGCTTGACCGTCATGATCAAGAAACATTTAATAAGTTAGCAAAAGAATTAAGCCTATTATCATAAACCAAGCCAATAAGCCTTGCCCTATACAGGCAGGGCTTATGTGATGAAAGAGGGGAACTAGATGAAGTTTCAGGCGGAGGACGCGGATCTCTTTTTACAATCTAAAGATTACATTGATACCGCTATCATTCCATTAGTTGGGATAGATGCAAGCCATATCAAACAAACCGTGTCTTTAGGTGAGTTTACAATGCTTGTGGCAGAGGATCTTGAAAGGCAACTGAAAGGCAGAGTGTTTCTTTTTCCTCCACATACATATTTAGAAGTAAATCATCGTAAGCAAGAAGACATACTTGCAGTAAAACAATCATTGCAAGAACATTTTCAGCATGTTGTGTTTATCACATCTGATAACAAATGGAAAGAACAGCTAGAAGTGAGCGAATCGGCATTTATATTGCAGTCTGTTCCGCTTGAGCATTTAAAGGTCAATTTAAAGCAAAAAGTCATTCAAGACAGTGTAGAACAAATTTTGAACTTTTTGTTACAAAAATGGAACCCTTCATAAAAACCCTTACATTTGCATTGTACATAGCTTTTTAGGCTGTTGACCTTGTGAATAGATTGATATATTATGAGGGTGTCCTAGTTTTATGAAATTTTTTCTAATTCAGTTATAAAGTAGCTGACGACCTGAGGGGGGGAGAAAAAAATGAGCGAGAAGAGACATGGAGTGTCCAGGCGTCAATTTTTGAATTACACGTTGACCGGCGTGGGGGGATTTATGGCCGCTGGAATGCTCATGCCTATGGTTCGCTTTGCGCTTGACCCTGTGCTAAAAGGAACAGAGGATCAGGATATGGTTCAAGTTGTCAGTGTAGATGAACTGACAAAAGAACCGAAGCGCTTTGACTTTAAAATTGATCAAGTCGATGCATGGTATGAGTCAAAGGAATCTAGGTCTGCATGGGTGTACAAAGAAGGGGATGAAATTGTCGCTTTATCGCCAATCTGTAAACATTTGGGATGTACAGTGAACTGGAACAGTGATCCGAAAAATCCAAACAAATTTTTCTGCCCTTGCCATTATGGGCTGTACGACAAGGATGGTACAAACGTACCCGGAACTCCGCCGCTTGCACCGCTTGACCATTATAAGCAGCAAGTGAAGGACGGATACCTCTATCTTGGAAAAGCTGTGCCGAAAGGGGAAGGGTAACGATGCTTAACAAGATTTACGATTGGGTAGATGAGCGGCTGGACATCACACCGATATGGAGAGACATTGCGGATCATGAAGTGCCTGAGCACGTCAATCCAGCACATCATTTCTCTGCTTTTGTGTATTGTTTTGGCGGTTTAACGTTTTTTGTGACGGTCATTCAAGTCCTTTCGGGCATGTTTTTAACGATGTATTATGTACCGGATATTAAAAACGCATGGGAATCTGTCTATTATTTGCAAAATGAAGTGGCATTTGGACAGATTGTTAGAGGGATGCACCACTGGGGTGCGAGTCTAGTCATTGTGATGATGTTTTTACATACGCTGAGGGTCTTTTTCCAAGGGGCGTATAAAAAGCCTAGAGAGCTAAACTGGATTGTCGGTGTGCTCATTTTCTTTGTGATGCTTGGACTTGGTTTTACCGGATATCTTTTACCGTGGGATATGAAGGCGCTATTTGCGACGAAGGTTGGTCTTCAAATTGCAGAGGCGACACCTTTCATTGGGAAAGAGATTAAAACGCTGCTTGCAGGTCATCCTGACATTGTAGGTGCACAAACGCTGACGAGATTTTTCGCTATCCATGTCTTTTTCTTGCCAGCGGCATTATTTGGGCTGATGGCTGCCCACTTTATTATGATTCGTAAGCAAGGAATTTCTGGACCGCTGTAAAATTTTGCGTTTGATGAATGTTCAATGAGGAGGGGATGACTTTGCATAGGGGAAAAGGGATGAAGTTTGTCGGAGATTCCAGAATACCGGCAGAAAGAAAACCTAACATACCTAAAGACTATTCCGAATATCCGGGAAAAACCGAAGCCTTTTGGCCGAACTTTCTTTTAAAGGAATGGCTTGTAGGTGCTGTTTTTTTAATTGGATTTCTTGTCCTAACTGTTGTTCATGCACCTCCGCTTGAGCGGATGGCTGATCCGACAGATACGGGCTATATTCCGCTGCCAGACTGGTATTTTCTATTTTTGTACCAGTTGTTAAAATATGAGTTTGCTGCAGGGAGCTATACGGTGGTTGGCGCAATGATTATGCCTGGAATTGCGTTTGGTGCTCTTTTACTCGCACCATTTCTTGATTCTGGTCCTGAACGTAGGCCATATCGAAGACCAATTGCAGTTGGAATGATGATTCTTGCAGTTGGTGCAGCAACCTATTTAACATGGGAGTCTGTTGCTACTCATGACTGGGAAGCAGCAGCGAAGCAAGGTGAAATCAAGAAAGAAGCAGAGATTGATACCTCAGCTGAAGAGTATAAAATCTATCAAGAGCAGACATGTATCTCCTGTCACGGAGATAATATGCAAGGCGGGGCAGCTGGACCGTCACTTGTTGACAATGGTTTAGCACCAGAGGAAATTGCGAAAATCGCTGTAGAAGGAAAAGGCAACATGCCTAAGGGCATTTTTAAAGGCAGCGATGAAGAACTTGAAAAGCTCTCGAAATATTTATCTGAGGTCAAATCTAAATAATTCAGTTGTTTAAATGTAAGTACAAGGATATACTCAAAAGGAGAAAAAAGCTGGCGCTGTCAGCTTTTTTCTGATTTTAACAGATCGTGAGTGAATAGAAATATGAGATGGATTCAATATTTGCTAGCCACACGCTACATGCTTGTGCTTGTGCTCATTGTCAACTTTCTTGGTACTGTGTACGGCTACTACTGGTATATTCCGCAGCTCGTTGAGACGCCGGCTGTCTTTTTACCTTTTGTACCGGACAGTCCGACGGCAAGCTTTTTCTTTTTATTTGTATTACTAGCCTTTCTAATGAAACGCCATGCTCCTTATTTTGAAGCACTGGCCCTTGTCACCTTGATCAAATATGGATTATGGGCTGTAGGGATGAATCTTTTCGTGCTCGTTTCTGTTGATGATTTTCCGTGGGAAGGATATATGCTAATTGGTTCGCACTTTGCGATGGCGGTACAGGCTGTGTTATTTGCGCCGTATTATCGTTTTCACATGCGTCATTTGGTTGTAGCAGGCATATGGATTTTACATAATGATGTGATTGATTATGTATTTGGAATGATGCCGCGTTATTCTATGCTTTCTGCCTATTCAAATGAGATCGGCTACGTGACGTTTTGGTTAAGTATTGCCGTTCTTCTTGTTTCGTATTATCTTGTCCTCTCGAAAAAATCGGTCAAGCTTGAACTCCCTTAACAATGTTGGTCTAACCTTGTCCTTTTCTTCATACGCTGTATGGAGAAAGGCTAGGAGGGACTTGCATGAAACGAAAGTCAATCGCGATGATTCTATTATTATTTCTCGTCTTGCATCCAGCTGCTGTAAAAGGTGAGGAAACAACAGCTGCTAAAGCGCTGCAAGAATTAACGGAACTATCAGATTCAATCTTTCAATTAACGAGACAAGCTAAATATGATGAGGCATTACAAGTTGCATTGTATGCTGAAAAGACATTTAAAGCTGGGAATTGGCGCGGAACTTTGACGAATACGCAAGTTCGGCAAATTACACTTGGCTATCAAGATATCATTAAAGGACTCCCGCAGGAAGACTTAAATGAGCGCGAAAAACTTCGGTATGCCTCTCAGTTTAGAATGCTTCTCGATGCGATACAATCAAATTCAGAACCTCTTTGGGGATCTCTCGAGAAGCCGATTATGGGGTCTTTTCCGACATTAAAGAAAGAAGTAAAAGATCCAGAATCGACGACGTTCTATGAAACTTGGAATGAGCTGGTTTCATTGTATGATATGATTTATCCGAGCTTAACCATTGATATCTCGCCTGAAAAGCTGCAAACGATTAAGCAGCACATGGAAGTAATTGAACAAGGTGAATTTTTAAAGGCATCGAGTGGGACAAAGCTTGAGCGTCTCACGAAACTCGAAGAAGATTTATCAAGTGTGTTTGCGAACGTTGATCAAGATGAAGCGGATCCATCGCTTTTATGGGTCATTTTAACAACAGGAAGTATGATTTTACTCACTTTAACGTATGTTGGGTTTAGGAAATACCGTGCTGAAAAAGAAAAAAAGCAAAAGAGACAAGCCGATTATCCAAAGTCATAAAAAAAGAAGCACCGTTATCGGGCTTCTTTTTTAGTGGGGATTGAGCGGCTTTTTATGTTCATCTAATGTGAAGCCTTCACCAAGTACGTCATGCACGTCACTCACTGATACAAAGGCATGAGGATCGACGGAAGTTACGACGCTCTTGAGGTGGACAAGCTCATTTTTTGGAACGACGCAGTAAAGGACGTTGCGTTCCTGTTTCGTATAGGAGCCGACACCCTTTAAAATGGTCACTCCGCGCTCCATTTCCTCTGTGATTTTCTTTTGAATGATGTCATCCTTTTCAGAAATAATCATCGCTCCTTTGGCAGCGTATGCGCCTTCTTGCATGAAATCGATGACTTTTGCAGCAACAAATACGGCAACAAGTGTATACATGGCTTCCTTGTAATTTAAATAGGTAAGAGAGATGGTAATGACGCATGCGTCGAAGATAAACATCGTTCTTCCCATTGCGACTTGATAATGTTTGTTGATCAGTCTTGCAATTATGTCCACGCCGCCTGTTGTCCCGCCGAATTTAAAGATGATTCCGAGGCCTGTTCCGATAAACACACCTGCAAAAAGTGCGGCTAAGGCTAAATCATGCTGAAGGGGCATATGTATTTGAAAGCGCTGGAAGATGGCTAGAAAGACAGAAAGACTGACGGTTCCGACAATTGTATATGTAAACATGGTTCTGCCAAGCATTTTCCAGCCGATAAAAAAGATCGGAATGTTTAACACAAGGTTTGAAATAGATGGGTCAATGTGAAATAGAAAATATAAAAGCAGTGTGATACCTGTAAATCCGCCTTCCGCCAAGTTGTTCTGCATATTAAAATGAACAAGGCCGAAAGAAAAAATCGCAGATCCTATTAAAATAAATACGATATTTTTAAGACGAATTTCTTTTAGCAAAAGATCACTCCTTTTTTTGCTTAGACAGCGATAATATTATATGGTATGGAAGAGAAACAAGCAAACTGAGTTTTAAACATTTGTCAAATATTTATGATTTCGCTAACATGTAAGAGATGGATAGGAGGATGAGCTTCATGACGAATGAAAAAACGCTGCGTCACGTGCAGCAAGAAGTCGATGATTACATAGGACAATTTAAAGAAGGCTATTTCAGCCCGCTTGCCATGATGGCCCGTCTGACAGAAGAATTAGGTGAGCTGGCAAGAGAGGTTAACCATTACTATGGAGAAAAGCCGAAAAAAACAACGGAAACAGAGAAAAGCATGGAAGAAGAAATTGGTGATGTGCTGTTTGTGTTAACATGCCTTGCCAATTCACTCAATATATCACTTGAAGAAGCCCATGATCGTGTGATGCATAAATTCAATACAAGAGACAAAGACCGCTGGACGAAAAAAGAAGGGAAGTAGAGAAGATGACGAATCAAACCATCAAAGTTGTAATCGCTGGAGCAAGAGGAAGAATGGGGATAGAGGCTGTCAAGCTGGCAGAAGAAACAAGCCACTTCGAACTAGTAGCAGCACTTGATCACACACATGAGGGGAAAAAGCTATCTGATGTGCTTCATACAACATCTGATGCGCCCATTTATACGGATATTGACGTGTGTCTTTCAGAAACAGCACCGGATGTGTTAATTGATTTGACGACCCCAGAAATCGGGAAAGTACATACAAAAAAAGCCCTTGAACATGGCGTACGTCCAGTCGTAGGCACAACAGGTTTTTCAGAAGACGACCTAAAAGAACTTCAGCAATTAACAGAAGAAAAAGGGATAGGCTGTATTATTGCGCCTAACTTTGCTGTTGGTGCTGTTTTAATGATGAAGTTTGCCAAAATGGCAGCAAATTATTTTCCTGATGTTGAAATCATTGAGCTTCATCATGATAAAAAATTGGACGCTCCGAGTGGTACAGGACTAAAAACGGCTGAAATGATTGCTGAAGTAAGAGAAAGCAAAAAGCAGGGGCACCCTGAAGAAAAAGAACTAATCGAAGGTGCTCGAGGAGCAGATTATGATGGCATCCGCCTTCACAGCGTAAGGCTTCCAGGCATGATTGCTCATCAAGAAGTGCTGTTTGGAATGGACGGACAGACGCTCACGATCCGTCATGATTCTTATAACCGTGCATCCTTTATGTCAGGTGTGAAGCTTTCTGTTGAACAGGTGATGCATATTGATCAACTCGTCTATGGCTTAGAAAATATTATCGACTAATAAGGAGTGGATCCCTGATGAACATTGCTTTAATCGCTCACGATAAGAAAAAAAGTGACATGATTCAATTCGCCATTGCGTATCAAGATCTTTTGGCCGATCATACACTTTATGCAACAGGAACCACAGGTTTAAGAGTGAAAGAAGCGACTGGGCTGCCCATTCATCGTTTCCAATCAGGACCACTTGGAGGAGATCAGCAGATCGGTGCTATGATTGCTGATAATGCAATGGATCTTGTGCTCTTTTTTAGAGACCCTCTCACTGCACAGCCGCATGAACCGGATGTATCTGCACTCATCCGGCTTTGCGATGTGTATGCCATCCCATTAGCAACCAATATGGGGACTGCCGAAATTTTAGTCAGGAATTTAAATAAAGGTACGTTTGATTTTCGAGATGTAGCAAAAAACGGAGGAACGCATGAAACCACTTGATATCCTTGCATTCGGTGCCCATAGCGATGATGTAGAGATCGGTATGGGTGGAACGATTGCAAAATACGTAAAAAAAGGGGCACGTGTTGGGATTTGTGACTTGACTCAGGCTGAATTATCTTCAAATGGAACGGTTGAAAGCCGAAAAGAAGAGGCCAGAGCAGCCGCTGCCATTTTAGGCGTCACGACTCGAATCCAGCTCACGCTGCCAGATAGAGGACTTTATCTGAATGACGAAGCGATGAAAGAAATTGCAGGTGTCATCCGAACATATAAACCAAAACTTATTTTTGCCCCGCACCACCAAGATCGACATCCTGATCATGGTCATGCGGGTTCACTTGTAGAAGAGGCCGCTTTTTCTGCAGGTATACATAAATTTGAAGATTCATACAAGCAGCCAGCGCATAAAATAAGCCAGATGTATTATTACATGATTAACGGCCACCATCGTCCAGATTTTGTGATTGATATTTCAGACGAGATGAAGCAAAAAATTGATAGCTTACATGCGTATAAAAGCCAATTTGTCAAAACAGAGAGTTCAGTGGAGACACCGCTTGTAAATGGTTATATTGATTTTGTCAAAATGAGAGAGTCGATGTATGGAAGGGAAGTCAATAAACCTTTTGCAGAAGGGTTTCTGACAAAGAAGCCACTTTTGATGGACGATGACTTACTTGGGGGGTAATTATGAAAAAATTGAAGATCGGAATCACTTGTTATCCGAGTGTTGGCGGTTCGGGCATTATTGCCACAGAGCTTGGAAAACGTTTAGCTGAAAAAGGGCACGATGTTCATTTCATTACCTCGAGTATTCCGTTTAGACTCAATAAAGTGTATCCGAATATTTATTTTCATGAGGTGGATGTCAATCAATATGCTGTGTTTCAATATCCGCCTTATGACCTTGCACTGGCAAGTAAACTAGCAGAAGTGGCAAAACGAGAGAAGCTTGATATTATTCATGCGCATTATGCGGTCCCTCACGCCGTCTGTGCGTTCTTAGCTAAGCAAATGACTGGACAGTCTGTCAAAGTCGTCACCACACTTCACGGGACGGATATTACGGTTTTAGGCTATGACCCATCTTTAAAGGAAGTCATCCGGTTTGCGATCGAATCATCTGACCGCGTAACGGCTGTATCACATTCATTAGCTGCGCAGACATACGATCTGATTAAACCGAATAAGAAAATTGATACGATCCATAATTTCGTCGATGAGCGTGTATATTTGCGTGAAGATCACGAAGTGCTGAAGACGCATTATGGTCTTCTGCAGGATGAGAAGGTCGTCATCCATGTATCAAATTTCCGTAAAGTGAAGCGGGTGCATGACGTGATCCATGTGTTTAAACAGATTTCTGAACAGGTGAATGCAAAACTGCTACTGATTGGGGACGGACCTGAAAAATCGGTTGTTTGCGAGCTTGTGAAAAAGCTTGGATTAACGGACCGCGTGTTATTTTTAGGAAAGCAAGAGAAAGTGGAGGAGCTCTATTCGATTAGTGATTTGAAGCTGCTGCTTTCTGAGAAAGAGAGTTTTGGTCTTGTACTACTTGAAGCAATGGCATGCGGAGTACCTTGTATAGGAACAGACGTTGGAGGAATTCCAGAGGTGATTGCACATGGAGAGACAGGATTCCTTGTTCCGCTTGGTGATGTAGATGGAGCAGCAAAACATGCCATCTCTATTCTGAAAGACAATGCGCTCCATAAGCAAATATCGATGGCAGCCAAGTCTAGTGTTGAAGCCAATTTCTCTTCTGACAAAATTGTGAGAGAGTATGAAGAGCTTTACTTAGAATTGATCGAAGGTGATGTTGAAAATGAATGAACCATTCACACATGCGATCCCTATTTTACATACACTGCACGAACATGGGTATCAAGCTTATTTTGTCGGTGGTGCGGTGAGAGATGTCCTTTTAGGCAGGGAAATTGGAGATATCGATATTGCGACAGATGCCACACCTGATGTGGTGGAGTCTTTATTTGATAAAACAGTAGATGTCGGCAAAGAGCATGGCACTGTTATTGTTTTACTTGACGGGGTCAGCTATGAGGTCACTACGTTTCGGACTGAATCAGAATATGAAGACTTTCGCCGGCCTAAAGAAGTGGCGTTTATTTCATCATTAAAAGAAGATCTTTTAAGAAGAGATTTAACGATCAATGCAGTAGCCATGGATATCCATGGTGACATCATTGACCATGTAGGCGGCAAGCGGGATATTAAGCGGAGACGAATTCAAACGGTTGGAGATCCTGCGTGCCGCTTTCAAGAAGACGCGCTTCGGATGATGAGAGCGGTGCGGTTTTTAAGCCAGCTCGGGTTTGAGCTTTCTAAAGAGACGGAAGAAGCAATGAAAAAAGATAAACATCTGCTTGCCAACATCTCTGTTGAACGCAAAAAAATCGAAATGGAAAAACTTTTAAAAGGCCGCTACTGTGAGCAAGCCATCAAGGTGCTCATCTCCACCAAATTGTATGAAGAATTGCCCGGCCTCAAAAAGGCTCAGCTGAATGAAACGTTCCAAGCTTTCCCGTATTATTTATTGGATGGGTTAGATGAGGTGTGGGGAGCCTTTATCCATTTACTTGGTCTAGATGAGGCGGAGGCGGTGTCCTTTTTAAAAGAATGGAAGTTATCAACGAAACTTTTAAAAGAAGCCGTTGCCATTAGCAAATATGTTGATTGTGACTGGGATGCGGAAAAAATGTTTGAAGCTGGTGAACATGTCCTGCTTTCTAGTATGAAAATCACGCAGCTCAAACATGAGCGTCGCATTTTCTTTGATGAGCTGGAGGCGGCGAAACGTTCATATGATGCGCTACCGATTAAACAGCTTCAAGACCTTGCAGTGTCAGGAAAAGATTTGATGGCCTTTCGGCAAAAGCCAGCTGGTAAATGGATTGCAGAAGAGCTTGCTTCTGTGAAAAAAGCCGTTTTGCAAAACCAGCTTGAAAACCGAAAAGAAGCCATAGAGGAGTGGCTCATAGCGTGCGATCAGCGATTAGAAAACGATTAATTGAACTATTTACAGCATCTGAGCAAGATTTTGTCTCAAGCCAGCAAATATGTGATGAGCTTGGCTGCTCCCGAACGGCAGTATGGAAGCATATAGAGGATTTGCGAAAAGAGGGATATGAGGTCGAAGCGGTCAGAAGAAAAGGATACCGGCTGCTTCGTAAACCGGACAAAATTAGTGAAGACGAAATTCTGTTTGGTTTGGAAACAGAGCTGTTTGGTAGGCATATTTATTTTCAAGAAGAAGTCGCCTCAACTCAGCTCATTGCCCATGACCTCGTCAATAAAGGAGCCCCGCACGGCTCGCTTGTTGTCAGCGATCATCAGACAAACGGAAAAGGACGCCTTCAAAGAACGTGGCACTCACCAAATGGGACAGGCATTTGGATGAGTTTGATTCTCCGGCCGGAAATACCGCTGCACAAAGCGCCGCAAATGACGCTTTTAGCATCTGTCGCCATCGCTGAAGCCATAGCGCAGCAAACGGGTCTCAGTCCATCGATCAAATGGCCAAACGATATTTTGCTAAACGGAAAAAAGGTCGTTGGTATTTTGACTGAATTAAAAGCAGAAGCTGACCAAGTTCACGCAGTCATTATTGGCCCAGGCATTAACGTGAATCAGACGGCAAATGATTTTCCTGAAGAATTAAAGGATGTTGCGACGAGTTTGCAAATGGAGCTGGGTGAAAAGGTAGACAGAGCGGCACTGATTCAAACCATCATGTCCACCTTTGAAAAAAGGTATGATGAATATATGACATATGGTTTTGCTCCGATCAAACAATTATGGGAATCGTATGCGATGACCATTGGAAAACGTATCATCGCACGCACCGTCAATGGACAATATGCTGGAACGGCGCTTGGGATTAATGATGAAGGCGTTCTCTTACTCGAAACGGAGGGCAGAATCCAAAACATCTACTCCGCTGACATTGAGATCAAGTCAACTTAAGTGGAACACCCGGCACATTTTTGATATACTTCGTGTGGGCAGTATCTGAAAAAGAACTGTACCTGTTAGGAAGAAAAATTCGATAAATTTCTGCCTTGATCCTAAGGGACTTGGACAGAGGGATGATTCGTCTGCACATGAGAGAGAAAAGCGTGTGAGATCAGACAAGCCATCTCCTCTCCAGAATGAGGAGGAACAAATGAAGACAAAGTTAGATTTTTTCAAAATGAAAGAACAAAACGAACCTATCGTGATGCTGACAGCATACGACTATCCAGCTGCAAAGCAAGCGGAAAAAGCGGAAGTCGACATGATCTTAGTTGGTGACTCACTTGGGATGGTTGTCCTTGGACTTGATTCCACAGTGCAAGTGACGATGGATGATATGATTCATCACACAAAAGCAGTCAAAAGAGGCGCAAAAGACACATTTGTTGTGACGGATATGCCATTTATGTCTTATCATTATTCATTAGAAGAAACGATGAAAAATGCAGCACGCATTATGCAAGAAAGCGGTGCTGATGCCTTAAAGCTTGAAGGTGGAGACGGAGTATTTGAATCCATTCAAGCACTTACAAGAGGCGGCATTCCTGTTGTAAGCCATTTAGGGCTCACCCCTCAATCAGTCGGTGTCCTTGGCGGCTATAAAGTGCAAGGAAAAGACAAAGAGAGTGCACAGAAATTGATTGAAGATAGTCTGAAATGTGAGGAAGCAGGCGCCATCGCTCTTGTGTTAGAGTGTGTACCTGGTGAACTGACAAAACGGATTACTGACATGCTAAAGATTCCTGTGATCGGAATTGGGGCAGGGGCTGAAGCAGATGGACAAGTTCTTGTTTACCATGATGTGGTAGGGTACGGCGTGTCTAGAACACCTAAATTTGTGAAACAATACGCGCAAATCGATGCTGTATTAGAAGAAGCGCTCATACAATATACAAAAGAAGTAAAAGCACGCACATTCCCAGAGGATGCTCATACCTTTCATATGAAAGAAGAAGTCCTTGATGGTTTATATGGGGGGATCAAGGAATGAAGGTTGTCTCCCATATTCATGAACTAAAAGACATGATCAAGCAGCATCAAAAGAAGCAGCATTCCATTGGATTTGTCCCTACAATGGGTTTCCTCCATGAAGGACATCTTACGCTTGCAAAAGAAGCAAGAGATCAAAATGACATTGTGGTGATGAGCATCTTTGTTAATCCATTGCAATTTGGACCGAATGAAGACTTTGAATCCTATCCAAGAGATATGGAAAGAGACCAGCATCTTGCTGAAGAAGCTGGAGTAGATATATTATTTACACCTGAAGTGAAGGAAATGTACAAAGATGAGCCGTCGATTACGATGACTGTTCAAAAGCGTACAGACGTCTTATGCGGGAAGAAACGCCCAGGACACTTCGACGGCGTTGTCACGGTACTGACAAAGCTGTTTCACCTTGTCGCACCAACCAATGTATACTTTGGTCTAAAGGATGCGCAGCAAGTCGCTGTTATCGATGCGATGATCAAGGATTTCTTTTTTGATCTTCGCCTTGTGTCTGTTCCTACTGTTCGAGAAGAAGACGGTTTAGCGAAAAGTTCAAGAAACGTGTATTTGTCTGAAACAGAAAGGCAAGAAGCACCTGCTTTATACCGGGCATTAAAAAAAGGACAGACAGCTGTAGAAAATGGTGAACATGATGTAAATCGTATTTATCAATTAGTGGAAGAGGAGATTCTTCAAACGAGTGGGGAAATCGATTATATTGACATTTACTCCTACCCAGAGCTTGAACCCCTTCAGCACTTAACGGGCCAAGTCATCATTGCCATTGCTGTGAAGTTCTCCCGGGCAAGACTGATTGATAATGTGATTTTCCATGTTCCTGAAAGCGGTGAAAAACATGTATAGAACTTTTATGACCTCGAAACTTCATAAAGCGACAGTGACTGAAGCAAACTTACACTATGTAGGTAGTATTACCATCGACGAAGATTTGCTTGATGCGGCAGGCATGATGGCAAATGAGAAAGTGCAAATTGTCAATAATCACAATGGTGCTAGACTTGAAACATATATCATCCCTGGAGAAAGAAAGAGCGGTGTCATTTGTTTAAATGGTGCGGCAGCAAGATTAGTTCAGCCAGGAGATGAAGTCATTATTATCGCTTATGGGATGTTGTCAGAGGAAGAAGCGAAATCGCACACACCTAAAGTGGTCGTGTTAAATAAACAAAATCAAATTGAACAAATGATTGGGCAAGAGCCTGCGAGAACGATTTTATAACGCACGCTAACATGTAAACAGAACAGTTTCATCAAAAGGAAGCTGTTCTGTTTCAGCTATATTGCCCAGAGTGTGTTTCACTATGAGTGGAACGAGGAATTGAGGTGTCCATTTTATGACCGATCAAAGGTTTGTTGTCGTTGATATTGAAACCACCGGGAATTCACCAAAAAAAGGTGATAAAATCATTCAAATTGCTGCGGTGGTCATTGAAAATGGACAAATTGTCGAACGGTATTCAAAATATGTGAACCCAGGGAAAACGATTCCTGGATTTATTGAACAGCTGACAGGTATTAAACAGCACATGGTTGATGACGCGGTGTTTTTTGAGGACATTGCCCAAGAGGTGTATGATCTCATACAGGGCGCTTATTTTGTTGCGCACAATGTTCATTTTGATTTGAACTTTTTAAACGATGAACTAAAAGCATGCGGGAAAAATGAGCTGGATGTGCTAGCGATTGATACGGTTGAAATTTCTAGAATTCTTTATCCTGAGCTTGAAGGTTATAAGTTAACTGAATTAAGCGAAGAGCTCATGCTTCCACATGACCACCCGCACAGGGCGGATAGTGATGCGGAAGTTACTGCTATGTTATTTTTAACCTTATTACATCAATTAAGGAATACACCGCCAAATGTGTTAAAACAGCTGCGCAGATTATCCTCTTATCTTCTAAGTGATATAGGACTTTTAATTAAGCAGCTTGAAACCAATCACACGAGTCAGGATGATTCGCTTGTAGAAGTAGGATCTTTTGCTGTGAAAGATGTGACCAATCCTATCACTGAATCGACATATGCAGTAGGCGGTGACGACGAGCAACTGTTTGAAGAGATAAAAGAGAAGCTTCCTCAAACATTAGAAGGCTATGAAGTAAGAGAAGGCCAGCTCACGATGATGAACAAAGTAAGAGATGCGTTCAATGAAAGAGCTTATGCGTTAATTGAAGCGGCGCCAGGAATCGGGAAAACACTCGCTTATCTTATACCAGCTGCTTTAGAAGCAAAGAAATCAGGAAAACCTGTCATTATCAGTACATATTCTATTTTACTGCAGCAGCAAATGCTTCAGCGCGATGTTCCGCTACTCAAGCAATTGCTCCCATTTGAGCCAGCCGCCTGTGTGTTTAAAGGGCGTGCACATTATATTTGTTTAGATAAGTTTGAGCATGTCCTGCATGAGGAAGATGATAACTATGATGTTGTCTTAACAAAAGCGCAAATTTTAATGTGGCTTCTTGTCACTGAAACAGGTGATTTGTCTGAACTGAATTTACCGTCAGGAGCTGCAAATATAAAAGACCGTATCTCTTGTGTGCACATGCCATTTACATCGAAAAAACGCCGTTTTAAAGAACATTGTTTTTATGAACGGGCTAAACGAAAGGCTCAAACAGCTGATTTAATTTTGACGAATCACCGTCTGCTTTTATCTCAAACAGAAGGAGCTTCTATCTTTCAGCATGCAGATGTCTATGTGATTGATGAGGCCCACCAATTTGAAAAAACAGCCAATGAAACGCTAGGTGACAGTGCGTCTTATATCCAGCTTCATGCGAAATTAACCCAGCTTGGCTCTTTGCATGGCGGGCTGCTTAAGAAATTGAAAAAGAGATTTCATGGGGCAGGTTTATCAACTGACACCTTTATTGAAATGGACGAGTATCTTCAGCAGCTTCAGATGGAAAGTGACGCATTTTTTAGTACCGTTCATTCTTTTGTCAAAAGGACAAAACCAAAAGCGGACATCAATCGTCTCATTCATAGAGTCCGTCATCATTCAAAACATGCTCAGTGGGTCCGAATTAAAGAATCAGCGAGTAAGCTTTGTTCGTTATTGATTGCTTGTGAGAAACTGTATGAGCAGCAAAAAAATGAGTTGCTTCACAAAAGTGATCAGTTCATAGAACACTTTGCATTTGAAGCAGAAGAATACGATCAAGTGATGTCGTTTATGCAGACATTCTGCAGTACGCTGTACCGGTTTATCTTTGAACCAAACAATGATGAAACCGTTTGGATTGAGATTGATGCAAAGGGTGCCAAGAATGCTGTCTTTATGCACGCGCAGCCGCTAGATACAGGGGAGTTGCTAGCTGATCGGTTCTTCATGAACAAAAAAAGCGTTGTCCTCACATCAGGGACGCTTACCATCAATCAACGCTTTGATTATTGCTTGGAACGTTTTGGCCTGCAAGATTTTTACCCACACCTTGTCCAAATTGATTCACCTTTTGAACTTGAAAAACAGCTTAAGGTCGTTGTACCTGCTGACATGCCGCCGATCACAAACCGTGATGAACGCGAATATGTGAAGCAAGCTGCAAAATATATTAAGATCATGGAAAAGCAGGATCAAGCGAAAATATTGGTGTTATTTAATTCACATGAGATGTTAAAAGCAGTGTATGAAGAGCTGAAATCAGAAGGTATGCAATCGGCATTGTTTGCTCAAGGTTTGACAGGCGGGAGCCCTGTAAAATTGACAAAAATGTTCAAATTGGCTAAGCAGGCCATCTTGCTAGGAACAGGGAGTTTCTGGGAAGGTGTGGATTTTCCTGGCTCAGAGCTAACGACCGTCATTATGGCAAGGCTTCCTTTCCGACCACCCGATTCACCGCTCATTGAAGCAAAATGTGAAGCGGCAAAAAAACAGGGGAAGAATCCCTTTAAAGCCGTCGCTCTCCCGGAAGCTGTGTTAACTTTTAAGCAAGGAGCAGGCCGCTTGCTGCGCTCGGAAAAAGACATCGGAACATTGCTGATTTTAGACCGCCGAGTGAAAACCGCTTCGTATGGAAAACTATTTTTAGAATCACTTCATCATGCGCCAGTTCACGAGATGTCCAAAGAGTCGCTTGAGGCGTATATAGAAAAGCTTAACAACGAAAAGCCGCTGTCATAAGCGGCCTTTCACTGGTGTGGGTTTGGAGTTAATTTATCGTAACGGCTTTTTATGTTCCGTTGTAAAAATAGTATCGGTTCTCACATTGAAAAGTATGACTAACAATATTTACGTACCGAGGAGGAATTAGAAGTGGAAAGTAAAATAGAGGTACTTTCAACTGTTCAAATTAAGCATTCAGAAGACCTATACAAAATCGTCGATTTGCTGAACAGAACGCTTAAAAGGGAAGATCTTATGTTTGGATTAGCATTAGATCAAGAAGATCAAAATCAAGCGATATTTACCATATATCGCACATAGGGGAAGCTTGACATGAAAAAAATAGTTTGGATTATTTCATCCGTTGCTGCGCTCGTTTTACTCATTGGCATCATTAGCTTTTCGTGGATTTATCAAATTGCCATGGGACAAAAAGAAGAAGGTCATGAGGCAGCGATTGAACGAGCAAAAAAGCAAGCATCAATAGAACAAGTAGAGCAAGTGGATACCTTTGTTGGGAAAGAAAAGCAATTTATTGTGGAAGGTAAAAACAAACAAAACGAAGCGATCTATGTGTGGGTACCTGCCAGCAAAAAAGAAAAAGTCATTGCTAAAAAAGCAAAAGAAGGCATTACTTCAAACCAAGCAGTACAAGCCGTTCAAAAGGAGAACACCATTTCTAAGCTAAAAAATGTTCAATTAGCACGAGAAGGTGACGTCCTCCTTTGGGAAGTAACGTACTTAAATGAGAACAACCAATATAGTTTCAGCTATGTTGATTTTACGACAGGACGAGTGGAAAAAAATTTAACACCGTAGTTTCTTCTGTCTTGCGTTGACCATGCTGATTTAGAACGGTTATAATAAAATGTATGAAAAAAGAATCACACCTATTTAACAAGGTGAGTTTCTTTCTGGCTTTGGAGGGAAATATGTTGAAAACAACTATTAATCAAGTGTTCAAACACGTCGATGAAGAAGTAACAATCGGCGCATGGATTGCCAATAAACGTTCAAGCGGGAAAATTGCATTCTTGCAGCTTCGCGACGGGACAGGCTTTATTCAAGGAGTCGTTGTAAAAGCAGAGGTGGAAGAGGAAGTCTTTAAGCTTGCGAAATCAGTGACACAAGAGACATCGGTCTATGTCACAGGACAAGTAACAAAAGACGAACGTTCACCACTTGGTTTTGAATTACAAGTGAAATCCATTGAAGTGATTCACGAAGCAACAGATTACCCAATTACACCAAAAGAACATGGAACAGAATTCTTAATGGATCACCGTCATTTATGGCTGCGTTCTAAAAAACAGCATGCCATTATGAAAATCCGTAATGAAATTATTCGTGCTACATATGAGTTTTTCCATCAAGAAGGCTTCGTGAAAGTGGATCCGCCAATCTTAACAGGAAGTGCTCCTGAAGGAACAACAGAGCTGTTTGCTACTAAATATTTTGATGAAGATGCGTACCTTTCTCAAAGTGGACAGCTTTACATGGAAGCTGCTGCGATGGCACTCGGAAAAGTATTCTCATTCGGTCCAACATTTAGAGCAGAAAAATCGAAAACAAAACGTCATTTAATCGAGTTCTGGATGATCGAGCCTGAGATGGCATTTGTTGAATTTAATGAAAACCTTGAGTACCAAGAAAATTATGTGTCTCACGTTGTTCAAAGTGTACTTGAAAATTGTAAAGTAGAACTGCACACACTTGGCCGTGATACAGCAAAATTAGAAAACATCAAAGCACCATTCCCGCGCATCACATATGATGAAGCGATTAAATTCTTGCAGGATAAAGGATTTGATGACATTGAATGGGGAGATGACTTCGGTGCGCCGCATGAAACAGCGATCGCCGAAAGCTATGATAAACCAGTCTTTATCACTCATTACCCAACCTCATTAAAACCATTTTATATGCAGCCTGCACCAGACCGTGATGATGTCGTCCTTTGTGCAGATTTAATTGCGCCAGAAGGCTATGGAGAGATTATCGGTGGTTCTGAACGTGTTCATGATTTAGATCTGCTTGAAGCAAGACTAAAAGAACATGGGTTAGATCAAGAAACGTACAAATGGTACACAGAATTAAGACAGTATGGTTCTGTACCACATTCAGGTTTTGGTCTTGGACTTGAACGAACAGTTGCTTGGATTAGCGGAGCGCCGCATGTGCGTGAAACAATTCCATTCCCAAGATTATTAAACCGTTTATATCCTTAAGACGTGAAAGCCTCCAACATATGGAGGCTTTTTCAAACGTCTTAAGGACAGCACGTATGAGAAAACGTGATATACTGAAAGTGAAGAGGTGTATCCGATGAAAAGGCAGCAATTTATAGATATGCAGAAAATGGGTTCGACCAGTTTGCCTAATTTGCTGATTGCCCATTATGAGCAATTAGGACTGAATGAATCACAAATGATGGTCATGTTAAAGATTAAAATGAATGAAGAACAAGGCGTCTTTTTTCAGACATTTGAAGAGCTTTCACATGGTATGACCATTTCGGCCGAAGAATGTGCTTATATGGTGCAGTATTTGATTCAAAAAGGGTTTATTTCGATCCAGCCGTTTGAAGACAGGTCTGGTATTCAGCATGACCGGTACTCGGTAGAACCCTTATGGGGTGTGCTGTATGACTTTTTAGAAGCAAAACAGGCGAAAGACCTGCAAAAGAATCATGTGCAGGCTGAAAAATCTTTATATGCGCTATTTGAAGATGAGTTTGGCAGACCACTTTCTCCTCTTGAAGGGGAAACACTCTCGATCTGGATGGACCAAGACCATCATGATGCTGAGATGATTCGTCTTGCTCTAAGAGAAGCCGTTTTATCAGGAAAATTAAATTTTCGCTATATCGATCGAATATTGTTTGAGTGGAAAAAGAAAGGGCTGAAAACAGCGGAAGAAGCGAAAGAGCATAGCCAGCATTTCCGTTCGCAGCAAAAAGCCCCACCTTCAAAAGAAGAAACATCTTCATATAAAAGACAAGTTCCTTTTTATAATTGGCTGGAACAATAACCAATAAAGGAGAAGGCATGTTATCAAAAAAACAAATCAATGAATGTTTAGATATTATAGGAGATATGTTTCCAGAGGCTGAGTGTGAGCTTGTTCATTCCAATCCATTTGAACTAGTGATTGCTGTCGCACTTTCAGCGCAATGTACAGATGTTCTAGTGAACAAAGTGACCAAACATCTATTTCAAAAATATAAAACACCAGAAGACTATTTAAGTGTGCCGCTTGAAGAGTTGCAGCAGGATATTCGTTCGATCGGTCTTTATCGTAATAAGGCAAAAAACATTCAAAAATTAAGCCAAATGCTGATTGAAGATTATGGCGGTGAAGTGCCAAGAGATCGAGATGAGCTAATCAAGCTCCCAGGGGTTGGGCGGAAAACAGCAAATGTCGTTGTGTCTGTCGCTTTTGGAATTCCCGCCATTGCAGTAGATACACATGTTGAGCGTGTCAGCAAACGACTTGGGATTTGCCGCTGGAAGGATTCTGTTCTTGAGGTAGAGCAAACCTTAATGAAGAAGGTGCCAAAAGAGGATTGGTCCGTGACCCATCATCGTCTCATCTTTTTTGGTAGATATCACTGTAAGGCGCAGCGGCCACAGTGTGAATCTTGTCCACTTCTTGATATGTGTAGAGAAGGGCAGAAGAGGCTGAAAAAAGGGCTGGTGAAGCTGGCATGAGCGGAGCAGCTGTTTTCACCTCATATGTCGAAAAGCTAAAAGAGAAAAAGGTAGAGGTAAGCGGCGAAAAGAAGGATATATTAAGAAACAATCCACTCGCATTTGATCTATCTTCAGAACCTTTACTAGATGAGCAACCGTGGCAGAAAACGGAAGAATTTGTTCCTTTGATGTTTGATCTGTGGAATGAATTAAAAGACAACATGCTTCCTCGCTTTCAAACGAGAAAATCTCGGTGTGAAGAGGATGATATGCTGCAAGGCATTGTCAGTATGATTGCAATGTTTTACTGGATCAAAGGAGAGAAGCTTCAAACCATTGATTGGGAGGAAATCAAACAACAGACGTTTCCAGTAGCCCCCATTAACTGGACAGAACGATTAGAGTTTATTTTGCTTAAACCTACCCAATATCATTGCTTTATTCAATTGGACGAGTTATACACAGAGCTCAAAAAGCAGTATGGAAAATACGAAGCACTCAGAAAGCTTAAACAAAATCGTTAAAAAAGCACTTGCCACATAGGGCAAGTGCTTTTTTGTTATTCGTCTTCTTTGCGAGAAGTAGAATTTGACTGAGTATTTGAGCTTTGAGAATTGGCTTTCTCGTCGTCTTTCTTTTTATCTTTATTGGCATCGCTCTGTGAGTTGCTGTTTCCATTTGTACTGTCTGAGCCATCACTTGAACCACCATTGCCGTTTTCGGTATTTCCGCCTTGATCTTTTTTATCATCAGGCTTCTGCTCATCAGTGCCACCTTGGTTTTGATTATCATCAGTTTGATCTGTCTGCTCATCATCAGGTTGCTGTGGCTCTTCTTCTTTGTTCTCATCATCTGCTTTTTCTTCCTCTTCTTCGTCATCTTTAATGGTGAGGAAGGTAGAAGCCGCTTTACTTGTGACATCGTCTACAGTCGCTGTCACTTGGAATTTATAGGTGGATCCTGGCTTCACATCAGAGATGACGGCTTCTTTAGAAGAGCTGTTTTGAATGTCTTTATAGCCGCCATCATCGACCGCTTGCTTTACATTAAATGTTGCATCTGCATCGTCATCATAACCCCAAGTGAGTGTAATCGATTTTTTCTCTTCATCATACACCGCTTTTAAGTCAGATGGTTTGTCAGCTTCTTTCTTTTCATATGTGTCAGAAACTTTTGTTGGGACAGTTCCTTTGACGAAGTATTCCGTTGTCTTCTTATCACTTGGTGTGTTTGGTCCAGCTAACTTCGCTGGATCTGATCCTTTTTCAACCGTTGCTTCAACGACACTATCTGGTTTTTCAAATGAGCCGCTTCCATCATCAATTTGAGAAATTAATTTCTGGAAGACAACTTTGGCAACACGTTGTTCATAATCCGTAAGCCACATTTTGCCGTCCGCATCTTTTGAGTTGCCGATTCCAGTCCACACAGCTGCTGTGTATTGCGGCGTGTAACCGACAAACCATGAATCTTTCGCACCGCCAGAAGGGATGTTGTATTTATTAATATCATCTTGTGTAAAGTTGGTTGTACCTGTTTTACCAGCTACTTGAACATTCGGTACTTGTGCGAGTGTACCTGTTCCAGATTGTACAGCAGTTTTCAGCATATCTGTGATCATAAATGCAGTGTAATCACTCATGGCTGCTTTTGAGTCTGGCGTTAAGTCAAGCTTCGTTCCGTCATTAAATTCAACAGACGTTACAGCATGCGGTTCATTATAGTATCCGTTGTTACCGAATGCACTAAATGCACCAGCCATTTTAAGAGAAGAGACACCTTCGTCAAATCCGCCGATTGAGTAAGACTCAGGAATGTCAGAAGGTAAGTCCAAACCTAAGTTATTGGCGAATTGAACAGCATTATCTGTACCAGCTTCTTGGAAAGCTTTTAAAGCAGGGATGTTTCGTGATTGTGCCAAAGCACTTCTCATCGACATTTTCCCTAAGTGTCTTCTGTCAAAGTTGTTAATTGGTGTACCGTTAGAGTACGTATAAGGCGCATCATCAATTTGCTGATATGTTGACCATTTTTTGTTTTCAATTACAGGACCGTAATCTAAAATTGGTTTGATTGTAGATCCCGGCTGGCGTTTTGCATCAGTGGCATAGTTAAAGCCGCCGGCTGGTACATCACGACCACCGCCAATGGCACGAATTTCACCATTTTTTGTATCTAGCAGGGTGACTCCAGCTTGCATACCTTTCGTAAATCCGGCTGAATCCCCATTGATGATGTCATCCAGATGATCCTGTGCTTTTCGATCAAGAGAAGTATAGATTTTTAATCCATCTGTTGATACATCTACTTTGGCTTTTTTCTGTACTTCTTCCATGACTTCTTCAATATAAGCAGAGTACTTACTTGAGTTTTGACTCTTATATTTATCAGCTGAAACAACTGTTTTGCTGACAGGTGTTGCTTTTGCTTCCTCATAATCTTTTTCTGAAATATAGCCTTGTTTTTTCATTAGGCCTAAAACGATATTACGACGTTTTTCCGCTGCCTCTGGATGTTTCACTGGGTTATAGGCAGAAGGACTTTGCGGCATACCTGCAAGTGTGGCAGCCTGTGCAACAGTTAGTTTATTTAAATCTGTCACTCCGAAAAATTGTTCAGCCGCTTTCCCAACACCATAAGCATAAGGAGAGAAGAAAATACGGTTTAAATACATTTCTAAAATTTCATCTTTAGAGTATTTTTGCTCAAGCTGAATCGAGAGCCACACTTCCTGTACTTTACGTTTTAACGTCTTTTGATTGTTAAGCAGGGAGTTCTTCACAACCTGCTGTGTAATCGTACTTCCACCTTCTGCTCCAAAACCGTCCTCGACGTTTGCGACAAGAGCACCGCCAATACGGATAGGATCAATCCCGTGGTGTTTATAAAAACGTGCATCTTCAGTTGCAATAAACGCATCTTTTACCACGTCGGGTATATCTTTAATCGAGACATACGTTCTTTTTTCCGCCCCGACTTCTGCAAAGACTTTTTTGTCTTTATCGTAAAGTTTTGAAGAATACGGCGTTTTTAGCTTGCTATCATCAATAGAAGGAGCGCTTGATGCAAAAACGGCAAAAGTTGTGATTCCGGCTACTAAACAAAGAAGACCGATCACGAGTAAAGATAAAAATATTTTTTTAAATAGACCTGCTTTCTTTTTGCCTTTTTTGTTCTTTTGCTTCTTATTGTTTTCTTGACTTGCTTTACGTCGCTGTTCACGACTTGTAAATTGATCAGACATCACATCTCAACCTTTCGTGTTAAACCTTTTTCGAACGTAAATGTTGCTTGCTGTCATCCGAAAAATGAAGTGTCTCCACTACTTTAATATAATCAATTCTTGGCGAATATCCAAGTGTCATGAGGTGACCTGCTTCCATTAATTCATCTTTGCTAATGGATTTTCGGCCGTTTTGCTGCTGCCGCTCCCAAAAGAAGAAGAGGTCAGTAGCGGACAAATAATAAACGGAACCAAATGCGGATATAATAACAAAACAAATACCGCCTTGCTTTTCAACCTGTTTCATATGCTCAATTTGATGGTCGTGGAAATTTTTGAGTGGAAACGAGGTGGTGCTTTTGGTTTCCTTTGCTTCAAAATCGATATAACGCCCTTTGTATACCCCGTTGTAGTCTGTTGTGGAGGATTGTTTAAAATAGGCTTCTTTAATGACAGCAGCGCTTCTTTTTGGATAATCCACATTGACAATTTGAACAGGGGTAGGCTTTTTATGAATGACTGCGATCCCGTTGACCAAATAGTACTGGTTCGTTTCATTTAAGTCAGCTTCAAGCATCATCCCGCGGTTACTATAAGATGATTCGCCGCTGATTCTTTTTTTTGTCCCAATTTGTTGAATGGGCTGATACGATTTTCCGTTAGGATACCGAATCATCAAGTTTCAGCCTCCTTTTAATGCATTTTGTATTGGAGAGATCACCATGTTGTCACAACAAGAGCACATGATTACCCAGCATATTTTACATGAAACGAAAGCGAAAAATAAGGACAACCTGACAAGGACAAATGCGTACAAGCGCTTTTATGACCGTCATCCAGAGATGAAATGGTCTCTGCTTGCTTCTTTTGTCTCAAGAAATGCTGGATGGTCGATGACAGATTTAAAAGGCGAGCTCTTCCATCCGGGTTTAACGGATCAGCAAGGGCATCTGTTCTTTACAGCATATGAAAGAGCGAATTGGCTGATCTTTTCAGATGCTTACCCGCAGCTTCTCTTGTATGAATGGTCAAAAAGGTGCCGCAAACCTTTATTTCATCTGCTGCCCAATTTCGGTGTGTCTCGTTTTATGAGCGCTGAGTGGGAACGATTTTGGCAAAAGCGTGACACAGAGCGATTGCTGCATGCACTCATCATAAATGAACAATATACTATACAATCTCCTATTATACAAAATCCTCTCCTGAAAAAGAATGTTTTTCACTCGATTCAATATCTTTTCAGCGAGTGGGCACATTTTCAAACCGTCGTTTTTCCGACAGTAGACGGGCATTTGTACGGCTTAACCATACGAAAGTTTTCCCAAGTAAAAGAGCGCATTACGTTAGGGAAAAAACTAGCAAAACTATTGTTTCGAGCCGATTTGTTTTCGGATTTTTATCATTTTTTGCATACTGTGCCGCATACGGGATCTCGATTTGATTTTGAACCGTTTTTAGGGATTGCGCGAAGGTCAAGCCCTTTCCTCAGAACGGTGTATCCAGTCATGACACATTCATTAGACGATCAAAGGGAAGATTGGTTTCAAAAGAAATTGAGTCCATCCTTGTTTGAAGCAGAGCGTTTACCAAAACAAATTGAGCTGACCGACTGGTATTTTCATAAAAAAAGGCAGCTTCGTTTTCTTTTCTCATTAGAACACTATTTTTTGCATAAATAAAAAGCAGGGGGTACCTGCTTTTTTTACGTGGATGGACGGTTAGGGCCGCCGAGCTTTTTATCAAGCTGATCTGTACTGTTTTCTTTCCCTTTTGTTTTTTGCTCTTTTGGTGCTTGCTGCTTTTTCATGATATCTACCTCCTTTGTCCTTAGAATTTACACAATCGGACGCGATCATACAAAGAAGGACAAGCACGTGTCGAAATGGAAGAAATTGCGCTTATCTTCACTTAGATTGGCGATTTAGTTCTAGTTTTGTCATGTATGAAGGAGGGAGTAAAAGAAAAGAGAATGTAACGAGAGATGATAAAGGAGGAATCTGATGATGAGCGAATTTGTATCAAAAGAATCCATTATGCAGTTGTTAGAGGAAATTGAGCGAAAGATTGATGCGGTGGAAGAAGAACTGTCTTTAGCTGTCAAAAAAACAAAAAACGCTGCCGTAGAGGAGCAAGAACAAATCATTGACCGTCTTGAATCTGAAGTGAAGGAATGTGAATTGAAAATTCATGCAGCAGAGTATAAGCTGGCGGCAAGACCCGCATATCACGCCGGATAGCTTTTCTATTTGAGCAATAAGTAAACGTTTGATAGGATGGTTCATAGAGGTGAACACTTTGGATAATCAAACATTACTTAAACATACACAAGAGTTGATCACATGGATCGAAGAAGCATACGAGCAGTACCTAAAGGGAAAGGCAGAAGAGGAATACCCAGTTTATGATTTTTACAACGATATTCAACCGGCCGTTGTCAAATTTGATCAGCAAATGGAAGAGTGGCTTACTGCTGCTACCTCATTTATTCATCAGGCCAAACCTAGATACTTACATCAAGAACAGCTTGAAGCCGTCCAAGAAAATGGAAAAGAGGTTGTGCTGCAATCTTATTTTGGCAAACAGCATGCACCTCGTGTGAAAAATTTAGTTGAATCAGTGATTTATACACTGAATCTTTTAATAGAAGAAATCAACAAACGCAGCTGATGAAACAGCCTGCGTTTTTCTTATGGCTGCTGTAGGCACATCTTCTGCTACCTGAACATAATATATCATTGACTTCAATATGTTTTCAGAGCGAGAGGAGCGAGATACGTGTTCCCTTATTCAAACCAGCCATCTTATGAAATGAATCAATTTCAGCAACGGCCTTTTCCGTATCCAGATATGCAGCAGCCTCCGCAGCCTCCAGAATATTTCATGCCCCCATATCAAGGTGAAATGAACCAGCCGCCGGCTGCAGGCTATCAGCCGCCTTTTGGATATCAGGAAAACTTCCAGCCTTATCAGCCGCAGCCTGAAGCAATGAATCAGCCGCAAATGCAGCCGCCGGGCATGATGCCTATGCAGCAGCCTATGAATCCTTATCCTTTGCCAAGGCCGCAAAAACAGCAATCATCTCAATTTAAAAGTGTGCTGTCACAATTTAAAAAAACGAATGGGCAATACGATTTTAATAAAATGTTTGATACTGCTGGACAAATGATGAGTACAATGAATCAAGTGGGCTCATTGGCGAAAGGATTTACTAGTATTTTTAAAGCATAGCAAAACCCAATAGATATACATCTATTGGGTTGTTTGTTTTGGCGCAGTCACACGAAGTGATTGATCTTTCCAAACGCTCTTCATATTGGTTTCATCTATTTTTGCAGGCATTAAAATGGTTTTGGTAAAGCTCGAATAGGAGGAAGTCGTGTCTGTTTTGATTTTTTCCTGTACCGATAAGTGTAAATATTGCGCTTTCACTTCTAGTGCGATATCACCTTCGACAAAATGGTCTGGAAATCGAATCTCAATATATACATATTGATCATCTTCTGTCACATCGGTTGTAATGGATGCAAGTGAATGGCTCGTGGTCATCAGCGCCTCTGCACTATTTAAAATGTCATGAAATGGCGATGATGCAAAAAATTGTTCAATCGCTTCATATAGAATGTCTTCATTTGCTAACAACTCGTGTTTCTTTTCACTTTCATGTTTCATTTGAATCACCTCTCATCTACAGCCTATGCAAAAGGGGCTCAGGCGGTTATCAATTGATGAGAGGAAAAAATTATGATTAAATAGTGTTGAATGAAGCAAGGTGTATGGGCGTGAAGATTTATACGCTGAATAGATCTAGAAGCAAAGCTTGAAGGGAGCAAATGAACATTGCTGAAAAAATTATTCGGTTTCGGAAAAAACCAAGATGATGTAAAGGAAGAAGTCATTTATTCTCCAGTGGATGGAGAGTTAATGGATATGACCGATGTACCAGATCCCGTTTTTTCTCAAAAGATGATGGGAGACGGCGTAGCTGTAAAACCAAAAAACGGCACCATTGTGTCACCAGTAGATGGTGAAATTATTCAACTCTTCCATACAAAACATGCAATTGGGATTCGAACACTCTCGGGGCTTGAGCTTCTGATTCATATCGGACTTGAAACGGTTGGATTAAATGGTGAAGGCTTTGAAGCACACATAAAAGAAGGGGATAAAGTGAAAGCAGGTGATCCTCTCATTACGTGTGATTTAGCGCTGATTGAAGAAAAAGCGGCAAGCACAGTGACACCAATTGTCATCATGAATGGTGATTTAGTAGAACATCTTGACAAAGAACCTAAGGGCTCTGTAGAAAAGCAGACGTCCAAGCTTTTTACAGTGAAAATGAAATAATCCAAAAAACTACCCTGAGTTGATAGGGTAGTTTTTTGATTGAGGACATTAATCCTCCATTGGAACCCAGCCTTTACTTGCTTCCATGACAGTCCATAAACCCTCTGGAATCATGTACTTGTCTTTTTGACTGCGTTTAATGACGGTTTCAATCTCGTTTTCTCTGCCTTCTTTAATCTTTACTGCCCAATCGGGATCAACAATGACTTCTCTTGCAACAGCAATGAGTGGAATCCCTTGATTGTATGCATTCAGTGCATCCTCAGCTGTAATGACGCTGCCGACGCCGATGAGTGGAAGCGTGTCACCACAGCGCTCTTTTAATAATTCCATCCGCGTCTTACTTGTATCAGCACCACGTCTTGCTTTAGCGTCAATCTCCATTAAAGAAATATGCAAGTAATCAAGGTTTTTTGTCTTAAGTACGTCCACTAAAGTAAATGTTTCTGTCATGGTTAAACCAGGTGTTTCTGGTTCTTCAGGTGATAATCGATACCCAAAGATAAATGGTTTTGTTACATGCTCTTTGATTGCTTCTTTCACTGCATCTACTACTGCAATTGGAAATGCGAGACGCTTTTCTTCGCTTCCGCCCCATTGATCTGTACGCTGATTACTATGCGGGGAGTAGAATTGCTGTAATAAATATCCGTTCGCTCCATGGATTTCGATCCCATCAAATCCCGCTTGGATTGCGCGCCTTGCTGCTTCTTTAAATGAGTCGATGATGTGAGGAATTTCTTCTTCTGTCAAAGCTCTCGCAATTTGTTTTCCATCTTTAAATACATCACTTGGCGCAACGACATCACCGTTTGGGACTAAATGAGGGAGAGCCTGAGAGCCGCCATGATGAATTTGCATAATGGCTTTTGTTCCTTTCGCTTGAATCGCAGAAGCAAGCTTTTGAAGGCCAGGTATATCTTCATCTCTTGCAATAGAAGGCTGTCCTTCAAACGCCTTACCATCTGGCGTCACGTTTGCACATGCGGTGATGACCATGCCCATTTCGCTTGATCTAGCGGTAATAAAATCAATTTCTTCCTTTGAGATCGTGCCATCCTCATGAGAACCGAAGTGTGTCATTGGTGCAACGACTAAACGGCCATCAATAGAGGCACCCCCTGGGAATGTAAAAGGTTCAAATAAAGGCTTAAATTCGTTTTTCAATCTGATCATCTTCTTCCTTGATAAAATCATTTCACTATAGAAGTGTAATAGATATTGTTACAACACATCAAAATATTTGCTCACAAGCGGTGCATCAAAAAATTGCCGCCTAGTCATGCAAACAAATATTCGGTACACTAGAATGAGAGGTGGATACCAGATGAAGAAGAAAACAATGAACGAACTCATAGAAGATTTAAAAAAAGACGAACAGGTCGAGCATTGGCATGAAATTGAAGCGAAGCCTGCACTGACTTCTCCAATTCCTGAAAGAGTAAATGACAGGCTCAAAGTGGCGCTTGAAAAAAGAGGTGTGAGCGAACTGTACATTCATCAAAAGGAAGCCTTTGAACGTGTGATGGATGGTGAGAATGTGGTGACTGTGACACCTACAGCTTCAGGTAAAACGCTTTGCTACAATCTGCCAGTTCTTCAGTCGATCGCAGAAGATCAGACAAGCCGCTCCCTCTATTTATTTCCAACAAAAGCACTTGCGCAAGATCAAAAAAGTGAATTAAACGAAATCATTCATGAGATGGATGTTCCAATTCACAGTGAAACCTATGACGGGGACACCTCCCCAGCGATTCGCCAGCGCGTCAGACAGGCAGGACATATTGTCATCACAAATCCAGATATGCTGCATTCAGCGATTTTGCCTCACCATACGAAATGGGTCAGTTTATTTGAGAACTTAAAGTATATTGTCATTGATGAGCTTCATACATATCGAGGCGTGTTTGGCAGTCATGTCGCCAATGTCATTCGCAGACTAAAGCGAATTTGTGCATTTTATGGAAGTGACCCGACCTTTATTTGTACTTCAGCGACCATAGCGAATCCGAAAGAGCTTGCAGAGCAGCTGACCGGAAGCAAGGTGCATCTAATTGAACGAAACGGAGCACCTAGCGGTAAAAAGAATTTTGTCTTTTACAACCCGCCAGTCGTCAATAAGCCATTAAATATTAGACAAAGTGCGGCCACTGTTGTGAATCAGCTCGCTAAAACATTTTTAAAAGAAAAAATTCAAACGATTGTTTTTGCTAGAAGTAGGGTAAGAGTTGAAGTCATCCTAAGTCATATTCAAGAACTAGTGAAAAAAGAAATTGGTCCTAAATCGATCCGTGGTTATCGCGGGGGCTATTTGCCGAAAGAGCGGCGCATGATTGAAAAAGGTTTAAGGGAAGGAGACATTCTCGGTGTTGTCAGCACAAACGCACTAGAATTAGGAGTAGATATTGGTCAGCTAAAAGTCTGTATTATGACCGGATATCCTGGCAGTGTAGCGAGTACGTGGCAGCAGGCAGGACGAGCTGGAAGGCGTCATGAGGAAGCACTCATTATCATGGTCGCAAGCTCATCGCCACTTGACCAATATATTGTCAGACACCCTGAATACTTCTTTAACAGACCACCTGAATCGGCAAGAATCAATCCTGAGAACCTTATCATCCTAGTCGATCATCTAAAATGTGCGTCCTACGAGTTACCGTTTCGAGAAGATGAACAGTTTGGCGGTATGGAAGTAGAAGAAATCTTGCAATACTTACATGAAGAAGGGGTTCTTCATTTCAGCGGGAACCGTTATTATTGGTCAGATCAATCGTTCCCGGCTCATGGCATCAGTCTGAGATCTGCAAGTCAGGAAAATGTCGTCATTGTCGATCAATCCGATGTAGCGAACGTTCGAATTATTGGAGAGATGGATCGATTCAGTGCGATGACCTTACTTCATGATGAAGCGATTTATTTACATGAAGGGGTTCAGTATCAAGTGGAAAAGCTAGATTATGAGCATCTTAAGGCTTATGTGAAACAAGTCGATGTAGAATACTATACAGATGCGAATTTAGCGGTTCAGCTCAAGGTGCTTGAAATTGATCAGACAACAGAGAAGGAAGCGGTATCTGTTCACTACGGTGATGTGACCGTCAATGCAATGCCGACCATTTTCAAAAAAATTCGATTATCAACCGGGGAAAATATTGGTTCCGGCCCGATTCACTTACCTGAAGAAGAAATTCATACGAGTGCTGCTTGGTTTGAATTACATGAAGCAGAGCGGACAATTGAAGAAAAAACACTTGAACAGCTCTTGCTCGGTATTGCCAATGTTCTTCAGCATATTGTTCCGGCGTTTGTCATGTGTGACCGTTCAGACATTCATGTCATTTCTCAAATAAAGGCAGCCCATACTGGGAAACCGACCGTATTTTTATATGATCATTACCCAGGTGGAATCGGTTTAAGTAAAGAGGTCCAGGCTCGCTTTGATGAAATTGCCCGTGCAGCCACTCAGCTGATTGAGCGATGCAGCTGCGAGAACGGCTGCCCATCTTGTATTGGCATGGAAATGAAAGAGATCAATGGAAAAAGCAGGATCATTCAATTGATGGCAGGATTTTAAGGGAAAGGAGGAATAGACCTACTCATGTCATTAAAAGGAAAATTAAACAGAATGAAAAAACACCTGTCGCACAATCAGTCAGATGAAAAGCGTGGGGCAGTAAAAAAGGGACAAACGCACACTGTGACGGCTGAAACGATTCCATTTCTAAAAGAGTGGTGGGAATTAGGTGCAGCTCCTTACTACTTTGAAGACTCTTTCTGCCTCATTCGGGAAGTGACCTATCCACTTGACCATCAGCATGGGCGATATTCATTTGCAGAACTGCCGGAGATGGTGAGTGCATGGAACAAAAGTGAGATTCAGCATTCTCTTTCTGCAAAAGGCTACAAGCCTCACGAGCTATTTTTCTTCGATACAGAAACAACAGGACTATCTGGCGGAACGGGAAATATGATTTTTTTGCTTGGGCATGCGAGAGTTTATTCAGATAAAGTGGTGGTAAAACAACATCTGCTCACGAATCCAGGAAATGAAGCGGCACTTTACAAAAGCTTTCTTAGTGAGGTGGATGTCGAATCACTTGTGACATATAATGGAAAATCATTTGACTGGCCTCAAGTCAAAACGAGGCATACATTATTACGCGATCAAATACCTGCTCTACCTGAATTTGGTCATTTTGACCTTCTGCATGGGTCAAGGAGATTGTGGAAACATAAATATGAGCGTATGGCTCTTTCGGTTGTAGAAAAAGAGGAACTGCACGTCAATCGAGAGGGAGATACACCGGGGTTCCTCGCACCAATGATCTATTTTCACTTTTTAAAGGAACAAAACCCGAAACTGATTGAAGGAATTTTGACTCACAATGAACTTGATGTCTTATCGTTAATCAGTCTCTACATTCATTTGTCTAAAAAAATCTTATCCAAAGATGCGGTGAAGGAAGACGATGAGAAATATGCATTAGCTAAGTGGCATCTTGCTCACCGTGATGTGCAGGAAGCAACAAAGCACCTGCAAGAATTAACGGGAGCAGCGTTTGAGCATGCGGATCAAGCAGCTTATGATCTATCGTTACAGTACAAGCGATTAAAACAATGGGATGAAGCGGCATGCATATGGAGACGTCTATTTGAATCAAGTGATGTTCATTTAAGATTAAAAGCGGGTGTAGAGCTTGCAAAGTATGAAGAACACCGTCAAAAAGATCCAAAAGCAGCCCTTTCCATTACCCAAACATTGTTATCACAATCGTCTTTAAGTGAACGAGACATTGTGGAACTTGACAAGCGAGAAAACCGCCTCTTAAGAAAAGCTGGGCAATGAAATTATTGCCTGGGAAAGCGCAAAAAATGACAACGTTCGGCTCTCGGCCGAAAATAAAAATTGTTTAGCACTTTTATTGTAGAAAAGTCACGAATCCTGTAAAATAACGTTAGATATTGAATGAGGAGCGTAGAGCATGTATAAGGGTCTTTTCTACTTGTTTTTTCTTGTTGTCATATTGGTCGCGTTTGTGTTTTCAAACTATAAAGATGTTTTTCTTGCAAACTTTTAAAATAGGTTAATGCATTAGTACATGTACACCTCTTGATTCATACATTGTTAATGTAAGAAAATCAAGGAGAGGGGAATGCTACATGTACCATCATCATCATTGCAATCCAAATGTTACACAGCCAATTGTACATCCAACGAATCACTGCTGTACGCACAGTGAGTCAACTACAATTGTGCCGCACATCCACCCGCAGCATGTAACAAATGTTCATCACCAAAATTTCCAACATGTTCACTACTTCCCGCATACGTTTTCTCAGGTGGACCCGGCAACACATCAACACTTTAACTGCGGTGGACCTTGCTGTAACAGATAAAGTGAAATGGGACTTTTATAAGTCCCTTTTTTTAAAAGCAGGTGAAAAAATGAAAATTATTGCTGTCACAGGGTACAAGCCATTTGAGCTTGGGATCTTCAAACAAGACGAGCCTGCACTTCAATACATAAAAGCGGAACTTCGGAAAAGGCTGACGGCACTCATTGAAGACGGGCTGGAATGGGTGCTCATTTCAGGTCAGTTAGGGGCAGAAATATGGACAGCTGAAGTGGTCTTTGAGCTTCAAGAGAAGTTTCCAGATTTAAAACTTGCTGTCATTACACCATTTTATGAACAGGAAGAGCGCTGGAATGAACAAAATAAAGAGCTGTATGAAGGCGTTCTTGCACAAGCTGATTTTGTAGAAAGTGTCACGCATAGACCGTATGAAAGTCCGGCACAATTTAAACAAAAGAACCGCTTTTTTATTGAAAAAACGGACGGTCTTCTCGTCTTATATGATCCTGAGCATGAAGGCTCGCCAAAATATATGATCAAAGAAGCTGAAACCTATACCGACTACCCAATTATGTATATCACAATGGATGATTTAAGAGCACAGGTTGAGGCGGAAGATCCGTTTTTTGACTAAAAGCAAGAGAAAATTTGACAACGTCACGTATTTCTGAAAAAATATACTATGAATTCACGATATGAGGTGAAAAAGATGCTTGCTGATAAAGTAAAGCTTTCTGCGAAAGAAATTTTAGAAAAAGAATTTAAAACAGGTGTCCGAGGGTATAAACAAGAAGAAGTCGATAAATTTCTAGATATGGTCATTAAAGACTATGAGACATTCCATCAAGAAATTGAAAAACTCCAACAAGAAAACCTTCACTTGTCAAAACAGCTTGAAGAAGCGGTTGAGCAAGGGAAAAGACAGCCTGCACAGTCCAATACAACAAACTTTGATATTTTAAAAAGACTATCTAATCTTGAGAAACACGTTTTCGGCAGCAAACTTTATGATTGAGTAATACCAAAAAAGCTTGTGTCAGATGACATTGTCGTTTATAATAACGCATGTTGATTAACGTTCGGGTAATCGCTGTAATGCTTTGACATTGCAGAGGAAAGTCCATGCTCGCACGGTGCTGAGATGCCCGTAGTGTTCGTGCCTGGCGAAAAGATAAGCCAGGGCAGCCTGGGAAAGGCTGACGGCAGGAAAAATGCCTACGTCCTTTTAGGATATGGCAAAGTATCCTTGAAAGTGCCACAGTGACGAAGTCTCACTAGAAATGGTGAGAGTGGAACGCGGTAAACCCCTCGAGCGAGAAACCCAAACTTGGTAGGGGAACTTTCTCAAAGGAACCAAACGGAGAGAAGGACAGAGAATTCTGTAGATAGATGATTACCACCTGAGTACGAGGCTTTTGCCGTTTGCAGTACGATGGAACAAAACATGGCTTACAGAACGTTATATCCGTTATCATAAACATGATGAAATCAAAGCTCTCCTATTTCTACATATGGAGAGCTTTTATCTTGATTAAGAAAAGAACGAGAAAACAGGTGATAAACAAATGAAAACCTATACACTCATCGCAACAGCGCCAATGGGAATTGAAGCGATTGTTGCAAAAGAAGTAAGAGACCTCGGATATGAGTGCACCGTAGATAACGGAAAAGTCATTTTTCAAGGAGATGCACTTGCCATTTGCCGTGCAAATCTATGGCTGCGTACAGCAGACCGGATCAAGGTCCAAGTTGCTGAATTTTCGGCTAGAACATTCGACGAGCTTTTTGAGCAGACAAAAGCCATTGACTGGGCCGCATTTTTACCGAAAAATAGTACATTCCCTGTCATTGGTAAATCTGTTAAATCTCAGCTTGCCAGTGTGCCGGATTGTCAGCGCATCGTCAAAAAGGCTATCGCGCAAAAACTTAGATCATCTTACAACATACAGTCTGAATGGCTAGAAGAGACAGGCCCTGAATACAAAATCGAGGTAGCGCTTTTAAAAGATAAAGTATTGCTGACGCTTGATACGTCTGGTGTGGGTCTTCATAAACGTGGATACCGTGCAGATCAAGGAGGCGCGCCGATTAAAGAAACCCTTGCAGCGGCGCTTGTCTTACTAACGAACTGGACACCTGACCGTCCGTTTGTCGATCCTTTTTGCGGATCAGGAACAATTGCTATTGAAGCAGCGATGATTGGACAAAACATTGCCCCTGGATTTAACCGTGAGTTCGCATCTGAATCATGGAAATGGATCGGTGAGGACGTTTGGAACAAAGCACGCCTTGAAGTAGAAGAAAAGGCGAACTATGATCAGCCGCTTCACATTATCGCGAGCGATATCGATCATCGTATGGTAGAGATTGCGAAACTGAACGCAGAAGAAGCTGGACTTAGTGAACTGATTCAATTTAAGCAAATGCAAGTGAAGGACTTTCAAACAAAAGAAGAGTATGGTGTAATTGTCGGAAATCCGCCTTACGGTGAACGTCTCAGCGATAAGCCAGCTGTGGAAAAAATGTATCGAGGCATGGGCGAAGCATTGAAAAACCTAGATACGTGGTCCATTTACATTTTAACGTCACATGAAAAATTCGAAGAGTGTTTCGGAAGAAAAGCGACGAAAAAGAGAAAACTGTTTAATGGATTTATTAAAACAGACTATTATCAATACTGGGGAAAACGCAGGCCTAGAAAGCAAACAACTGAATCGTAACAAAAATCCACACCACGAGAAGGTGTGGATTTTTTATGCTAAAAAGGTATAAGTCGTCACGGGACGGAATAAACTGAACTTGATTTTAAAAAAAGAGGTGTCTTCATGATTCATTATGATCAATTTCAGTTAATTCAAAAAGCACTCGCTTCAACAGCCCGAGAAATAGAAGGGATTGAAACAGGACAATCTGCTAAACTTACGGCAGCCATCGAGAACTTAGCAATGGCTCAAAACTACATAGACCATTCAGAGCACGCATTTTTAATGAAGGAAAGCTACCAACATCGCCTGCGCTCTTAAAAAAAGATTGTCATACCCCAGCATAAATGGTACTATTGAATGTCTGAATGATTCAAAAGTTGGGGGTTGAAGCAGGTGACAGCGTCTCGTTTGCCTTTTTCATTAACAAAAGAACATAATTTTTACGAAGAACTGGGCAACTGGATTGGTGATGTGTTTTATGACATCTTGCCAGAAAAGGGCTTTGATCTTCGAGATGAACAAATATTCATGGCTTTTCAGTTAGAAAGAGCCTTTAAAGAAAAAAGTGTGATGTTTGCCGAAGCTGGGGTAGGCACAGGCAAAACAATCGTTTATCTTTTATTTGCGGTCACATATGCAAGATATACAGGGAAACCTGCGATCATTGCATGTGCAGACGAAACGTTAATTGAACAGCTCGTCAAACAAGAAGGTGATATCTATAAAATTGCCAATCACCTTGATATTCAAATAGATGCGAGATTAAGTAAATCGCATGATCAATATTTGTGTTTAAAGAAACTAGAGAAAACGATGCAACGTGAAGATGATGAGAAGTGGCTCGACATTTATGAATCGCTTCCTTCATTTGTTCATGAATCTCATGGGATGCAGACATTTTATCCGTACGGTGATCGAAAAGAGTATCCAGAATTAACAAATGATGAGTGGTCAAGAATTGGTTATGACTCTTTTCAGGACTGCTTAACGTGCGACATGCGGCACCGCTGTGGCTTGAATTTATCAAGAGACCATTACCGAAAAGCCACAGACCTCATCATTTGTTCTCATGACTTTTACATGGAGCATGTATGGACAAAGGAGTCACGTAAACGTGAAGGACAGCTGCCGCTCCTTCCTGAGCATAGCTCTGTTGTATTTGATGAAGGACATCTTCTTGAGTTTGCAGCACAAAAAGCGCTAACATACCGAGTGAAGCAATCAACACTAGAGACGTTTTTAGAGCGTCTTTTGCAAAATGACATTCGTGAAGAGTTTGCAGAACTTGTTGAAGATGCACTTGCAACAAACGATCAATTCTTTTACCTCTTAAAAACGAATGCCAAAGAAATCAAAGGATCACACCGTCTTGAAATTGGTCGTGTAGATGAGGTGAAGTGTTCAGCAAGTGAATTATGTGATTTGCTTGAGAAGATTGGAGAAGCGCTCGTATTTGAATCAGAGATGTACACAATTGATCAATATGAATTGTCTGTTGTGGAAGAGTACATTGAACAGATGGCGTATTCTCTGTCGCTTTATCAGAAAAATGCCATTAGCTGGCTGGAGAAGCAGGAATTAGATACAACCTTTGTCGTCATGCCAAAAACGGTAGCAGAAGTGCTCGGTGAAAAGGTATTTTCGCAAAAAATCCCTTATATTTTCTCGTCTGCAACATTGTCTGAAAACCAATCATTTGATTATTTAGCTGAAAGCCTTGGGATCAAAGATTACTTATCTATGAGTGTGGCTTCGCCGTATGATTATGAGGAGCAAATGCAAATGTATTTCCACGGAATTCAGCAGCCAATGACAGAGTCAGATGTAAAAGGTCAGCACGTGCTGGCTCAGGTAAAAGAAAATGGCGGTCGATCTCTTATTTTATTCCCTTCATTTGATGAACTGCATGTATTTAGAAAGCAGCTCGATGCATCAAATGAATCACTGCCTTTCCATGTGTATTTTGAAGGAGACGAGGAGATCAGTACCATTGTTCAAAAGTTCCAAGCGGATGAAACATCTGTGTTATGTTCCGTTCACCTGTGGGAAGGGCTGGATATTCCAGGACATTCTCTAACAAATGTGGTCATTTGGGGACTTCCATATCCACCGCATGACCCAGTATTTGAAGCAAAACGGAATGAAGCGAAAGATGCATTTACTGAAGTGGACCTTCCGTACATGCTGCTTCGTCTAAGGCAGGGCATTGGGAGACTGATTCGGACAAGCCAAGATGCTGGCAGCATTCATATTTACTTTGGCAGTCAGAAAGATATTGAGCTACAAAGTAAAATTGAATCCGTTCTTCCAGTGAGGCCAGTGATCTCTTAATAATAGAAAATGATTCAACAAAAGGAGGATACGAGCAGCGTATCCTCCTTTTTCATTGACAAAAGAACATTTATTGAAGTAGCCTTGAAACGTACATACATATTTTATTGATTGGGGGAACGAACGCATGAGTCTTGAATCAAAAGAGAAAGCGTTTTATCAATTACTAGGAAAAATCGCCCATTATACAGAGGCGCTTCATTTACTTTATTGGGACTCTCGAACACAAGCGCCTAAAAAAAGCGCTGATTTCAGAGCAGAAACCATCGGTCAATTATCCAGCGATATCTTTAATATGAAGACTTCTGATGAAATGAGAGATCTTCTTGATGCATTAAATAAAGAGAAAGAAAAGCTGTCAAAAGACACGCAGAAGGCACTCGAATTATCGCAAAAAGAATATGATGAAAACAGTAAAATTCCAAAAGAAGAATTTAAAGAATACTCCATTCTTCAATCAAAAGCTGAACATGTTTGGGTAGAAGCAAGGGAGAAATCAGATTTTTCACTCTTTGCACCCTATTTAAAACAGCTGATTGATTTTAACAAGCGTTTCATTCAGTACTGGGGCGTGAAAAAAACACCATATGATGTGCTGCTCAATAATTACGAGCCGGATATGACGGTTGAACAACTCGATCAAAAATTCGGTGCACTTCGAGACGCCATCGTTCCTCTCGTGAAAAAAATAGAAGCTTCGCCAAATAAACCGGATACTTCGTTTTTATCGAAAAGCTTCCCGATCGACAAACAAAAAGAGCTGAGTCTCTTTTTCTTAAAAGAGTTAGGGTATGACTTTGACGCAGGACGACTTGATACAACGGTTCATCCATTTGCTGTGACATTAAGCAGAGGGGATGTACGTGTGACGACGCGTTATGATGAGCACGATTTTCGCATGGCGATCTTTGGCACCATTCACGAATGCGGCCACGCCATTTATGAACAAAATATTGATGAGGCACTGAGCGGAACGCTCTTATGTGACGGCACATCAATGGGTATTCATGAATCACAGTCTCTTTTCTTTGAGAACTTTATCGGCAGACATGAAGATTTCTGGAAAACGTATTATCAAAAACTGCAAGAAGCATCTCCTGAACAATTTAAAGATGTCACTTTAGAAGAATTTGTGCATGCGGTGAATGAATCGAAGCCGACTTACATTCGAATTGAAGCAGATGAACTCACGTATCCACTTCACATTATTATTCGCTATGAAATTGAAAAAGCCATTTTCAATGAAGAAGTAGCAGTTGAAGATCTGCCAGCGTTATGGAATGAAAAATATAAAGCATATCTTGGCATTACGCCGCCTAACGATGCGCATGGTATTTTGCAGGATGTTCACTGGTCTGATGGTAGTTTTGGTTATTTCCCTTCATATGCACTTGGTTATATGTATGCGGCGCAATTAAAGCAGCAAATGATCAAAGATTTACCGAATTTTGATGAACTGATTCAAAATGGGTCTTTTGCACCGATAAAAGAATGGCTAACGGAACATGTCCACAAGCATGGAAAACGGAAAAAGCCATCTGAAATCATTCAAGACGCAACTGGTGAAGAATTAAATGTTCAATACTTAATTGATTATTTAACAGATAAGTACACGAAACTATATTTATCATAAATGAAAGGCACCCTTTGATCAGAAGGGTGCTTCAGCGTGTAGACAAACCCTCGCATTCGTTGTCAGGGTCTGCGCGCCGGTGCTCACGAATGTTAAATTCGCTCTGCTCCGGTGCTCGCCCTTCCTAGACTGCAAAGGTTTTCTATCACGCTGAAAAGAAGACAAAGGGCTAAAATAAAGTTCATTTTAGCCCTTTGTCAACAATCTGAGGCACCCTTTAATCAGAAGGGTGCTTTTTTGCTGGTTGAATATTCTAAAAACGAACGTTTAAAGCTTAATGATTATTTAAGTTCGGTATTTTTCTAGAAAAGTGCTTTCCAAGCGTCTGAAATCTTGTTATAATTTGAACACTATGAAACACTCATATAATCGCGTGATGAAGGCACGCAAGTTTCTACCGGACACCGATACCGTCCGACTATGAGTGAGCAAAATGAAACAGCTTTTGTATGAGCTGAAGATCCCGTGGATCGTTTTCGCATTGCTTGCTCCTTAATGGACAGCAATGCTTTTTTTATGCAAAAAAATGAAAGTTGCTAATATGCTGGGAGGAAGAATGATGGAATTGTTACGTCAAAAGATCGAGAACGAAGGAATCGTTCTGTCAAATCAAGTGCTAAAGGTAGATGCTTTTTTAAATCATCAAATTGACCCTGTGTTAATGCATGAGATCGGTCAAGAGTTTGCTAGATTATTTAAGCATGATGGAATTACTAAAATTATCACAATCGAATCTTCTGGTATTGCACCTGCTGTCATGGCTGGGCTTGCCCTTCATGTGCCAGTTGTTTTTGCCCGAAAGCGGCAATCACTGACTTTAACGGATAACCTTTTGACAGCAAGTGTGTATTCTTTTACCAAAAAAGTAGAAAGTACGATCGCTGTCTCTAACACGCACCTTAGTGAGGATGATTGTGTGTTAATCATCGACGACTTTTTAGCAAATGGAGAAGCCGCTAAGGGACTAGCTGCAATCGCAAAGCAAGCGAAAGCAAAAGTAGCTGGTTTTGGAATTGTTATCGAGAAATCATTCCAGCCTGGAAGAAAAGAGCTTGTGCAAATGGGCTATAGAGTCGAGTCACTCGCACGTATCGAATCGCTCGAGGAAGGAAAAGTCACGTTTGTACGCGAGGTACAATCATGAGTGCTGCTAAAAAAGCCAAAACCCTTTCGCTAGGGATACAGCATGTACTAGCGATGTATGCAGGTGCGGTTCTTGTCCCGCTCATTGTTGGAGATGCGCTTGGGCTCACGCCAGCCCAGCTGACGTACTTAATTTCGGCAGATATTTTCATGTGCGGTGCCGCCACACTGCTTCAAGTATGGAAAAACCGCTTTTTTGGCATCGGTTTGCCTGTTGTACTAGGCTGTACATTTACTGCGGTCTCTCCTATGATTGCGATTGGCTCTAAATATGGAATTTCATCTATATATGGAAGTATTATCGCCGCAGGATGTATTGTCATTGCTCTTTCATTTTTCTTTGGGAAGCTTGTGAAATTCTTCCCGCCCGTTGTCACAGGTTCCGTCGTCACGATCATTGGAATTACCTTAATTCCGGTAGCCATGAACAATATGGCAGGTGGTGAAGGAAGTGCAGACTATGGTTCTTTTGAGAATCTTGGACTTGCTTTTCTTGTATTGTTTATTATTGTCCTTCTCTATCGATTTACAAAGGGATTCATGAAAGCCATTGCCATCTTAATCGGCATTCTACTTGGGACAGCAGTTGCTGCTTTCTTAGGGAAGGTGGAGACGGCAGAAGTGGCGAATGCACAAGTTTTCCGCCTCATTGAGCCTTTTTACTTTGGGTTGCCTACTTTTGAATTTGCACCAATCATGACAATGACATTAGTTGCCATTGTGTCATTAGTCGAATCAACGGGTGTATACTTTGCGCTCGGAGATTTAACGAATCGTTCATTAAAAGAGAAGGATTTAGCAAAGGGATATCGTGCAGAGGGAATTGCCGTCTTATTAGGCGGTATCTTCAACGCTTTTCCATACACAGCCTACTCCCAAAACGTTGGATTGATCCAATTAACAGGTGTGAAGAAAAATCAGGTCATTGTGGTGACAGGGGTATTATTAATGGTATTTGGCCTTTTTCCTAAAATCGCGGCATTTACAACGATTATTCCAAAATCCGTTCTAGGCGGTGCGATGGTCGCCATGTTTGGCATGGTCATTGCGTATGGGATTAAAATGCTCTCACGCGTCGATTTTGCAAAACAGGAAAACTTACTCATTGTCGCATGTTCAGTTGGCATCGGGCTCGGAGTAACGGTGGTACCGCAAATGTTTGAGCATTTGCCAGAATCGATTAAATTGTTAACAAGTAACGGAATTGTCGCCGGAAGCTTTACCGCTATTTTGCTTCATATTATTTATCACATGATTCCTTTTAAAAAAGAAACAGAGCAGGAGCTAATGGAAGAACCTAAGCAATCTGTTATGTGAACACTTCTCTTGGAGAGCTGAAAGCCCGCATCCTTTGGATACGGGCTTGTTGTGATTAGCGCTATTAATGTTGTACCGGCGGCATTGTTTCGTTAATGACTGCAAATGTATAGCCCCTTGCTTTTAGTTGTGTAATCAGGCTATCTAAATAGTTCGTGGTAGAGGGTTGATCATGCATTAAAATAACTTTTGGTTCCCATGGTTTATTTTTCTCAAACATTTGCAGTTGATTCAATACCTCTGGAACATATTGTGAGTTTTTATATCTCCAGTCAAGGCTATCAATCGTCCAATCCCAGTAAATAAAGCCATTTTGGTTTAAACGTACTTTTTGATCATATGTTAAATTTGGAACACTGCCATAAGGTGTTCTCACAAGACGGGTGTAAACGCCTGTAACAGAAGCAAGAATGAGCTGAGCTTCTCTCATTTCATTTGCGGGAGACTCACTGTTCTGATAAAAGCGGTTTATATCATGCGTCATGCCATGAAGCCCTAATTGATGTCCTTCTTGATAAAGTCTTTTCACCGCTGCTTGGTGAGCTTGGATTTGCGGTCCAAGCATGAAGAATGTCGCCTTCACTTGATGTGCTTTTAAGACATTTAACAGCTGATTTGATGTAGCAGAAGGGCCATCATCAAATGTTAAAAAGACCGTTTTATTCGTTGTCTGTTGGTTTGGATTGGTCCTAAATTGTTGATCCAATGTTCTTGTAGAATGATCTTTTGCTTTCAGACTGATACTTGTGTCTCGGAAGTCACTGCTAGTAACAATTTTTGCTTGCCCATTTGTCGCCTGCAAATGGGGTTTAGACATATCCCAGATAAAAACGAGAAACAGTGTAAGAAGCACTAAACCAATTATCTTCGAGAGAAATATCGTGTTGTAGGGTGTCTGTTTTTTGGACACCTTTTTCATGACAATCACTCCAGTCAATTAAATTTTGTGCCGAATCATGTAGTGGATTCTGTCTTTTTTCACTGTTTTTCATGGTGTTCATATTGATTAAGTATACAGGAAAAAAACACCTTTTTATATATAATCATCAAATAAATTAGCATTTTATGGTTATTTATTTGTATTGATCAGAAAAAAGGTGATCCATCTATGTTTAAATGAATAATTCTGAATAATGATCGAAACGTTGGTATTTATACGCTAAGATAGCAACAGATTTAACCATTAATGCGAAGTGAAAGGAGATTCCGTATGAAAGTGTTGTAAAATGACGATTTCATTGAAAAAAGGATGCTCATGTGGATATTGGAGATAGAGGCTATCAAACGCGAAATACATAGAGAAAAGCTCTTACCCTACAAAATAAAGATGAAACAAAAGAAAGCAAAGTCAGTACAACTGAATCAGAGATTGGCTACTATGTAAAAGGTGTACGTGAAAAGTCATTTGCTTATTCCTTTCATACAGCACTTTTACTTGAAGTAAAGGTGGGGTTTGTCTACGGTCTGCACTTCTCATTTGAGAGGTGTTTTTTTGCATAAAGCTATGTTAAATAACTCTATTAATAATCATTTTTGTTCTTTAGATATAAAACTAAGATGAGAGTGAATGGTTAAGAATCGTATTGAATGACATCAACCAAGAAATAGATCTAAACGAATAGGATGATTATTGAAATCTGCCTGCTCTCTACATGAGACCTATGATAAACTTGGTTGATTAAAATTTTAGGTGGGATAAGTAAATGTTAGGATTACCAAGAGGGGAAGTCTTTTTAGTTCCTTGGTCTATTGAGTGGACAAAAGAATTTGAAAGTGAAAAGCGAAAGATAATAGGTGATATTGGTCCATACATAATCAATGTACACCATATTGGAAGTACAGCAGTAAAAGGTTTAAGCGCTAAGCCAATTATTGATATTGCAATTGAAATAGAACATTTTTTTGATGGAGAAAAATGTGTAATAGCGTTGGAAGGACTCGGTTACTCATATAAAGGAACAAACGTATTACCTGAAAGACACTACTTTAATAAAGGAGAACCACGAACACATCAAATCCATATGTACCAAAGACATAATAAGTATTTACTTGAACAGTTAAATTTCAGAGATTACTTGAGAAATAATGAGCAAGCTAGAAGTGAGTACCAACAGCTTAAACTTAAATTATCAAGATTACATGGAAATGACAAACACAAATACGCTCATGAAAAAACTGATTTTATTAAGTCAATCCTTGAAAAGGTTTAGGTGAGGGTTTGCTCTTTAGATGTTCATAAGAGAGGTCATTCACAGAGGAACTCCCAATTAACGGAGTTCTTTTTTTTCATTAAATCACCATTATTTTTGAACATAAATTGCATAAAAAAAGCAGGTTCGCTTGGCTTGGAACGAACCTGTGAAGGAGGAAAACTACATCATGTTTTCACCTATATTATCCAATATTTATCAATTGTCGTCAAGACAAAAAGTTAGACGGAGGAAAATATTTTGACTGAATTGTGTCGTTTTGGCATGTATATCCTTTTTTTGATTGGGGATATTAACCGAAAAAAGAGGTGAAGCCGATGGCATACATTCTTTCAGTTGGAACAAGTCTGCCAAAACATCATGTGGATCAGCAAGCAGCTGCTCAATTTGCAAGGTCTCAATTTAAACGATCGTTTAAAGATATTGATCGGCTATTAAAAGCTTTTAATAATGGCGAAATAGAGAGCAGGCAGTTTGTCCAGCCTATTGATTGGTATCAAGAACATCACTCTTTTGAAGAGAAAAATAATCTCTATGTCGAAAAAGCATTGGCACATGCGAAAGAAGCCGTTTTTCACTGTCTGCATGAAACAGCATTTCTTACAAAGCCAGTTCCTTTTGATGAGATTGATGCTTTGTTTTTCATCTCCAGTACAGGGTTATCAACGCCAAGTCTTGATGCAAAGCTGATGAATGTTCTTCCATTTTCTCCTTATACGAAACGAGTGCCAATTTGGGGGTTAGGATGCGGGGGCGGGGCGGCAGGCTTATCCCGAGCTTATGAATACATCAGGGCGTATCCAGAAGCGAAAGTGCTCGTTGTTGCCTGCGAGCTTTGCAGCCTCACTTTTCAGCCGCAAGATCAATCAAAAAGCAATTTAATTGGAACCTCGCTGTTCGGTGACGGGACTGCGGCCGTTCTTTTAACTGGAGAAAAGGCTGTCTCTAAGTATACACGGTTAAAAACAGTACCTAAAGTGCTTGGCACGCAGTCAGTGACCATGAAAGATTCTGAAGATGTGATGGGATGGGATTTTACCGCCGACGGATTTCGGGTCATCTTCTCACGTGATATTCCGTCCATCATTTCTGGGTGGTTAAAAGAGCAAGTGGATCAATTTTTACATCAGCTAGGGTTTTCAACAGAGGATGTATCCGTTTTTCTTGCTCACCCTGGAGGAAAAAAAGTGATTGATGCCTATCTTGAAAGCCTATCTTTACAAGAGCATCAGCTATTTTCTTCAAAAGAGGTTCTGAAACAGCATGGAAACATGTCCTCTGCCACCGTTTTATATGTCATGAAGCATTTTCTTGAACATCAGTCACTAGATGCAGGACAGGTGGGGCTTTGCGGAGCACTTGGTCCAGGCTTTTCGTCAGAATTATTGCTCATGAAATGGGAGGGGCTCTCGTGATGATTTTCAGGATAGTGATTGGCATTTTCATTTGTCAGCGCCTCATTGAAGTGCTTGTGGCGAAAAGAAATGAAAAGAAGGTGAAGGCGCTCGGAGCGATTGAATTTGGTGCAAGCCATTATCCTTATATGGTCGCTATGCATGCAGCTTTTTTCCTCTCGCTTATTGGAGAGACATGGCTGCTGCATCTTCAACCGTCTCGTTTTTTCCTATTGCTGCTTGTGTTCCTTCTTGCTACCCAGGTGATTCGGTACTGGGCACTATGTTCACTTGGGACGTATTGGAATACAAAAATCTTAGTCGTTCCAAATGCGATGATTGTGAAAAAGGGGCCGTATCGCTGGTTAAAGCATCCTAACTATGTGGTGGTGGCGATTGAACTGATGTTCATTCCGCTGCTATTTAACGCATTTATTACTGCCATTTTGTTTACGTGTTTAAATGGATGGATGATGATGGTCAGAATACAAACAGAAGAAAAAGCACTGAATCAGTATTTATTAAATTAATATTGAAAATCATTATCAATTGTGCTACACTTTCATTAATGATAAACATTCTCAATCATGAAGGATGGACGGTGATCACATGACAATGATTTTCTTACTCGGTACGGTCTGTGTATACAGCTTATTGATTGGCTTCGTATTAAAAGGTGTTTCAAAAAAATCTGCTTCCTGATTGCAGTCCTTTGTGACTGATCGGGCAGCAGATTTTTTTATTTCCTCAGATCAGAAGAAAAATCTCTTTATTTTGTGTAAAATGGTACACATACATAACTGACTTTTCTAAAAACAAAGGGGTTTATCGTCATGAAAGACTTGTCTATTCGAGATTCGCTCGTTCAAACTACAGGTGCTTTATATCAAAGCCTTCTGAAAAGGGATGATCACGAGCGCGCAGCCAAACTTGCATCTATTATGAAAAAGGAAGCTGAAGAAGAAGTATATATCGCATTTACCGGCCACTATTCTGCTGGTAAGTCATCACTAGTGAATCATCTTCTTCATGATCACATCCTGCCCACAAGCCCAATTCCAACGAGTGCAAACTTGGTTGTTGTCAGGAAAGGGGTCAGTGAAGTTCAGCTCCATACGTCTGATGGACGTTTCGCAAAAATGGGCGGTTCTTATGATAAAGAAGCGGTGCAGCGTTTTTGTAAAGATGGGGAACAAATTGAGATGGTGGAAATTAGCGGTGATTATAGTGGACTTGAAGAAAAAGTGGCACTCATTGATACGCCGGGAATTGATTCAACGGATCATGCGCACTTTTTATCCGCTGCTTCTATTCTTCATCAAGCGGATGCTCTTTTTTATGTCGTTCATTATAACCATGTCCATTCTGAAGAAAACATTCGCTTCATTCGCTCGATTAAAGAGAAAGTGCCTAATCTTTATTTCATCGTCAATCAAGTGGATCGGCATGATGAACAAGAGACAACTTTTGAAAACTACAAAAAACAAGTCGTTGAGATGCTTTTAAAAGAAGGCATTGAAGAAGAACATCTATATTTTACTTCTGTGACGGATGAGGCACACCCAAAAAACGAAATGATCCGTTTAGTGAAGAAACTACAAGAATTACAAACCATGCCTAAAGCATCACTTCGAGCCTATACAGAGCAGAAAATCGAACATGTTTTAAAAGAACATATAGACTCGTTAAAAGAAGAACTGCATGAAGAGGACCTTGATAAGCAGCTGCAAGAAAAAAGGAATGAAGTGAAAGAACTAGAAGAGAAACGCCGATTTATTGAAAATGGTGCAAAGCAGGTAGAAGATGAAGTGTCTTCTGAAGTAGAGAACATCTTAAAAAATGCAAACCTCACGCCATTTAAGATGCGAGAGCTTGCAAGTGACTATATCGAATCGAAAGCACCTGGCTTTAAAGTGGGTTTACTTTTTGCCAAAAATAAAACCGAGCAGGAAAAGGAAAAGCGGGCAAATGATTTCTTAGCAGATGTAAAAAAGAGAATGAAAGCGGAAGTTGACTGGCACATTGCCGAGCTCCTCAAAAAAGAAATAAAACAGCATCAGCTTGGCGAAGCGTTATTAGACAAAGCCATGGCATTTGAGACACCTATTGAAGAATCCTTGCTTGAAAAGGTCATTCACCAAGGGGCAACTTTTTCTAACGAATATGTTCTTCAATATGCGAAAGATGCTGGTGAAGCATTGAAAAGACAGGCGAAACAGCAAGCGCTTCAATTGATTGAACAGATGATTGAAACCTTGAAAGACCAGCTCAAGAATGAACAGGAGAAGCAAGAGGAAAAATGGGAGCAAGCGAAACAAGAGCTTCAGAGCCTTGAGGGGTATAACGAAAAAAATGAACAAATAAGACAGGATATTCAGCATTTATGGGATATTTGGCAAAACGGAACGGATGAGCATATCCCAGGCGACTGGTTTTATGCGAAAAAGCAATGGATGCAGCACGACCAGCTGGAGAAGAATCGCGCATCAATTCATGTTGAAGAGGGCGATCAAGCTGCTGAACGGACAGAGCGTGATCAATACCGCCAATCGCAGCATTTAACAACAGCACAATCGATTGCACAATTTAAAGAGCTTTCCCGCATTTTATCGCCTTTAGATATTCTAAAGTCTCAAAGAGATTCCTTTGAAAAACGAACAGAACGGCTGCAAGCAAAAGAATTTACACTCGCTTTATTTGGCGCTTTTAGTTCTGGAAAATCTTCTTTTGCCAATGCGCTTGTTGGACGGAAGGTGTTACCATCATCTCCTACGCCAACAACTGCAACAATTAACAAACTGACACGACCTACGGAAGATCATCCTCATGAAAGTGTCAAAGTGGTGTTTAAAACCAAGCAGGACATTCTAGAGGAACTCGATCAGATTCTTGGATTTTCGATCACAACAGAAAAAGGAGATTCGTTTAAGGCAAAGCTGGAAAGAGTGCTGAAAAAACGCCAGCTCGAACAGGATCACCGAATCATTGTAGAACATTTTCTACAAGCCTATGCCAAGTTTCATGATGACATTGACAACCAAACCAATTTACATGTCACACTTCAAGAATTAAAGCCTTATGTAGCGGAAGAATCTGTTTCTTGTGTGGTGAAGGAAGTGACGGTGTATTTAAGCACACCTCTGACAGATAAAGGGCTGACGATTGTCGATACACCAGGTGCAAGCAGTATGAATAAGCGTCATACAGAAATCGCCTTCCAGTATATGAAGGATGCAGACGCCCTTCTTTATTTAACGTATTATCAGCATTCTTTCTCAAAAGCTGATCGCTCATTTTTAAGGAAGCTTGGACTCGTAAAAGATTCCTTTAGCATGGATAAAATGTTCTTTATCATCAATGCGGCTGATTTGGCTAAGGATCAAGCAGAGCTTGAAACCGTATTTGACTATGTACGAAGCGAGCTCACAAAAGAAGGCATCCGCAATCCAAACCTGCATCATGTGTCTAGTAAGGAAGAGATCGAAGGGAAAGAGCCGACATCTTATAATCAATATGCAACACTGAGAAAACAGCTCGACTATTTTATTGAGGAAGAATTAACGAAAGATGCCATTGAACTTTTGCATTTTGAAGCTAATACATTATGTACAACGGTCGATAGACTACGTGCGACCTTGCATCAATCAGAAGATGAGAAAGAAGCTGAAAAGAAAAACATCAAGACATCCTATGAAGCCATTCTCGAAAAAATGCAAGACGTGAAACGGTCTAAGCTTGTGACCGAAAGCGTAAAAAAAGACGTGCATGAACAGCTCTATCATATTGTACAGCGGCTTTCATTATTTGCGAATGATCTATTAAAGTCGGCTTTTTATCCTGGCATATCTCAAGGGAATTTTGGTCAGCAGTTAAAAAAGGCACTTGAGAAAGCGTTAAAGGAGTATGAATTTGAATTTGTGCAGGAGCTCAAGGCACTTGATATCCGAATGGAATCGTTTATCCACCATTATTTCCAGGAGGAGTGGGAAAAAGGGATGCAGGCTGCATGTGCGGAAGATCCTTACTTTTCTCTTAGCCTGTCAGCCCCTGAGGAGAAAAATGCTGAGCTAAAACAAATTGAAGTCGAAGCAGAGATTACACCATTTGAGCCGCTTTTAAAGAAACAAAAATCAGCGAAAGCCTTTTTTGAACAAAATGAAAAGGCTACGTTTATTGAAGCCATTCGAGATGTTCTACATCAAATGACAACACGTTGGGCAGATAACGAAAAAGAAGAGTTGCTGAGCAGATATGAAAAGCTAGTGAAGACCTATACGGAAAGGTACGAACAAGATGCTCTCCAACAGCTCAATGAGCAAAAACAGACATTTATGACGAGCCTTACAACAGATGCTGAAAAACAGGCGGTCATTGAACAAGTTTATGAACAAACAAATGAATGGAAGAACCAGTTGAAAACGAGATGATTCATGATAGACTATATAAAAAAGAAAGCAGTTGATAGACGATGACGAGCGTACACGAAGAAATTTCTGCACATTCACAGAAACAACATGCCCACATCCAATCTTTTCTTGCACTTGAACAAAAAAGAGAGCAGGCGATTGAATCGGCTGTGAAAAAATGTGAACACAATGAACCATTTTCAACAGATGAGATCAATGCCATTACGTCTAAAATGAATGAGCTTGCCCGAGGCGGAATTGTTCCGCTTCGTAAACATGTCACGATTGAGATGGTGGAGGAATACACCCAGCGTAAACAGAAGTAAAGAGTAACTTTCTCATTTTTGGTCATCTTAACAAATGAACCAGAAAGGGGAATGATCATGGCAAAAAAGCAAAACGTAAAGCAGCAGGAGGAGCGCATGCCGAAGGAAAAAGGCATGCCATCCTACGCAGAAGCGGAAACGAAAAAAATGCAATATGGTAAAAAGTAATCGGGCTGCCTCTTCTTTATCAAAAAGAAGAAGGCGCCTTTTTTATGTTCGTTTCGATGTTCTATGATAGAATAGGAGTATTGTTTATAAAAAGGGAGTTTAGATGAATGAATAAACACGTATTACTTGTAGATGGAATGGCCCTTCTTTTTAGGTCGTTTTATGCGACGGCTGTCCATCGCAATTTTATGATAAATGATCGTGGTGTACCGACAAATGGAGTGAATGGTTATTTGAAGCATTTGTTAACAGCTGTCCAAACATTTGAGCCGACTCATATCGTTTGCTGCTGGGATATGGGAAGCCAGACATACCGGAACGAATTGTTTCAAGATTATAAAGCCAATCGAGGCGAGGCGCCTGTTGAGCTTATCCCGCAGTTTGATTTAGCAAAAGAGGCAACAGCAGAACTGGGGATCATGAACATTGGTGTGACAGGTTTTGAAGCAGATGATTGTATTGGAACGCTTGCATCAATCTATCAAAACGAAGCACATGTGACCGTCTTAACAGGAGATAAAGATTTGCTGCAGATCTTGAATGAACAAGTGAACGTGGCTTTAATGCAAAAAGGCATCGGGAATTATAAGCATTATACAAAAGCCATTTTTGAAGAGGAAATGGGCATTTCTCCAAAGGCGCTGATTGATATAAAAGCGCTGATGGGTGATGCTAGCGATAATTACCCTGGTGTAAAAGGAATCGGCGAAAAAACAGCATTGAAATTTATTCAAACGTATCAAACGATTGATCGACTGTTAGAAAATGTTCATGCATTAACGGCAGCTCAGCAAAAGAAAATGCAAGCAGGTTTAGAAGATCTGAAGCTTTCTCGTATACTGGCAGAAATTAAATGTGATGTACCACTCAGCTGTCCGATTGACGAAACAAAAATAAAAATGGACCCAGAGCGGGCAGCGGCAATGCTTCGCTTGCATCAAATTAAAGGGATCGAACCAATGGTTAACCGCTTAAGTCAATTAGGAATCAGTTGAGGTTAGAAAAAAAGAAAGGGCTAAAATCAAGTTCATTTTAGCCCTTTGTGTTGCTTTTTTTCGCCTTATTTTCTAATTGCGATATTGGCTGTTTATCCTTTGTTTGCGCATCACCTTGAGGAGTCGTTCCGTTTGTGACACGGCCTCTGTTCTCTTTATCCAATTGTATCACCTCACACATTAGCATAACCAAAAGAAAAGCGATTCATCCTTTTGAAAGGTGAATCGCTTTTCTAGCGAGCTGATCAGCCACTTGATTTTCCTTGCTCGGAATCCACTTAATGAAAAATAAATCAAATTCGCTTTGAAGCTGCAGCATTTCTTCGATAAAATGACGAAAAGATGGATTTTTAGCAAATCCTGCATTGGCTGCACGATCTACTACTTGTGAATCAGTGCGGAATGAAACGGTCCGTAATCCTTTTTCTACGCAAATTTTCATGCCTTCAATGAGCGCGGAAAACTCTGCTTCATGATTGCTCATGATGCCAAGAGGAATGGAGAAAGACTCAGCTTTTCCGTCATATTTCAAGAAAATGCCGATGCCAGATGGACCTGGGTTTCCGGCACTAGCACCGTCAATATATATTTCAGCTGGCAATTTATTTCCCCCTTTCATCAATCGGAACCATTTTTTTCGCCGCATAGGCATAAGGTGTGCCAATGGCAGCGACGATAAATTTAATCACATAAGTCGTGATGAAAATTTCGATCCATATATGGAATGGGTAGGTCCCAAGAAAGGCAATGGTTGTGAAAACGAGTGTATCAAGTAGCTGGCTAATCATTGTACTCCCCGCATTTCGCAGCCAGAGCGCACCATCTGAAGGAAATATCCGGCGAATAAACGAATATACATAAACATCTAACATTTGACTGATGATATAAGCAGCAAGACTACCAAGAGCGACCCTTGGCATAAAGCCGAATATCGTTTCTAATGATGATTGGGAAATGTCAGATGGAGCGGGATGGAAAAGCAAAGCCTCCTGCATGACAACAGTTAATGTTAAAAGGGTGGCAAAGCCAATCCAGACAGCTTTTTTCGCTTCGGTTTGTCCATATTTTTCATTGAGGACGTCCGTTGCAAAGAACACACTGCCGTATAAAATGTTGCCAAGTGTTGCCGTTAAGCCAAATAATTCAACGGTTTTGACCACTTGTAAATTGGCAGCAACTGTTGCAAAACCAATCCAGACGAAAAGCCCCATCTTGCCAAATCCTTTATAAAATAGAAGAACAATGATAAAATTAATGATCGCAAATAAGATCCAAATACCTTCATTAAACAAGTGACATGAACTTCCTTTCTAAATGTAAAATGTAACTTTTTGATTATAGCATAACGAACGTTTACCTTAAAAGTACGGGAAGGCGATGTGATCAATGAAACTAAGAGCACACTATACAATGAAAGTGAAATCGATTGGGTCCATTGCTTTTTTCCAAGAAGATTGGATGGAGCTCAAAAAAGCCTTGCTTTTAGCAAAACATATAGACAAAAAAGAACCGCAGTCACTTCTATCATTTGAAGATGAAAAGGGTGCGATGTGGTCGATGAAAGAACTTGAAAAGCTAAACGAAGAACTTAGGCTTGAACCCGATCAGCTTCAGGTCTATTTTGATGCGAGTTTTCGCAAAGAAACAGGTGATGCTGGGCTTGGAATTGTCGTGTATTATCAGCTCGGACAGGATGCATACCGGTTAAGGAAGAATCAGCCTTTTCAGAGCACCACGAACAATGAGGCAGAGTATGCGGCTTTATTTGAAGCGGTAAAAGCTTTAAAAGAACTGGGAGCCAGCAGAAACTCTGTAACGATTAGAGGAGATTCTCTTGTTGTGATGAATCAGCTCAAAGGGGAATGGCCTTGTTATGATGATATACATAACAAATGGCTCGACCGAATTGAGGCTGCGATCAAAGAGCTGAAGCTCACGCCAACATATGAAGTCATCGATCGTAAACAAAATGCAGAAGCAGATCAGCTTGCCAGACAGATACTTGCAGACGTCCCTATCGAAAGTAAGTTGAAATTAGAAGCAGACGGAGCTGAATAAAGTGGATAAAAAAACAGCAGTAAAAGAATTAACAGATCTTCAAGACACGTATTGTTCAGATTGCTTGATTAAGAAGCACTTTCGTAAAGAATTTGGCAAAAAATACGCGCACTCCTTTTGTATACAGCAATGCACGGTAGGAGAGAAGATCAAACAATACGGGAATGAATTACTCAAAAAATAAGCGTACACTCCGGTTTTCCCCTAGATGTATCACGCGTTCACGAAAAAAAACGAATAGAATGTGTAAAAAAAGAACATATTCTGAAAAATGAGCCGATATAACTATAGAAAGTTTTGGTTGAGTTACTTTTTGACTAAGTGACGGATAATAGAGGAAAAGGGGAAGGCCGGCATGGATAATAAGGATTTTGAAACGGTATTACATCGGACATTTCAAGAGGTGTACAGTGATCTAGAGCAACTGGTAGATGTAGCAAAGAAGGGAAGACCTTTTCTCGAAAAAGATATCTCTGAAATTGAACAAAGATTAAAGCAAAATATTTTAGCGATTGAAATTCAGCTGAAAATCAAATAAGAGAGGCATACGCCTCTCTTTATTTTGTCGTTTCATCATTGATTGAGTTGATTAGATTTTTGTTACGTTTGCAGCTTGAGGTCCACGATTACCTTCAACGATTTCAAAAGAAACTTCTTGTCCTTCTTCTAGAGATTTGTAACCGTCACCTTCGATAGCTGTGAAGTGAACGAATACGTCGTCTCCGCCTTCAACTTCAATGAAGCCGAAACCTTTTTCATTATTGAACCATTTTACTTTACCGTTTTGCATATTGCTTTTTCCTCCTAGTACTGTAGCACACCTTTCGGCATACTAAAAAAAATTTTTCATCACCTAACGACTTAAGAAGTTGTTAAATGATGGTTCCACTATACACCATCAAAAGTAAAGCGTCAAGCAGGCAAGCCAAATTTTGAGCAGAATGTTTGATTTTTTTGTTTTTTTAGTGAATGACATTTATCTATAAAACGTCCTAATCTCATGAAACCTAACGTATAACTTGTCCGTATATAGTAAAAATACAGAAAGAGGTGCGTCATGAATCGTTACACAATTGAGGAGTTTGTTCAGAATACGCAGCAAGAAGACAAAGGGGAAGGGGTCTTTGAACTTGAAACACCAAGATTGTTAGAAATTAATTTAACGGATACCATTTGGGCAAAAACAGGCTCTATGGTTTCATATCGCGGGAAAATAAAGTTTGAACGTGAAGGTGTGTTTGAACACGGTGTGTCAAAGATGTTCAAAAAAATGTTATCAGGAGAAGGAACTTCTTTGATGAAGGCCACAGGTGATGGGAAATTATATGTAGCAGACCAAGGGAAAAAAATCTCGATTCTTCGATTGGGTCAAGGGGAGTCTATTTTCGTTAATGGAAACGACTTGCTCGCATTTGAACCGTCTGTTCGGTGGGATATTAAATTAATGAAAAAGGTGTCTGGCATGCTTGCAGGCGGATTATTTAATGTCAAACTTGAAGGACCAGGTCTTGTGGCAATCACAAGTCATTACGAACCGCTGACGCTGATTGTTCAGCCAGGTGATTCTGTTTATACAGATCCGAATGCGACGGTCGCATGGTCAGGAGATTTGCAGACTGAATTTGTGACAGATGTATCGTTCAAAACGTTTATTGGCAGGGGAAGCGGAGAGTCCATTCAAATGAAGTTTAGCGGAAGCGGCTTTGTTGTCGTGCAGCCGTTTGAAGAAGTGTATACAACGAATGGGAATCAAGGTTAAAAGAAAAAAGGTGTCCGTCATTGACGGACACCTTTTTATGATAATGCTTGAGCATACGATTTGTTGCTCATGATCAGATCTGATTGTTCGACGATATCTTCTAAAATGGTTTGAGAAGACTGTTTTAAGTGTAATTTTTTGATGTTTTGTTTCATGGATTCTAATTTTTCTTCGTCTTGCAACAAGTTGGTGACAGATTCTAAAATGTCTTCGTGTCTGTTGATGACAATGGCAGCACCGTAATCTTCAAAGAAAAGAGCATTTTCTTTTTCTTGTCCTGGAACAGGTTTGTAAAGAATAACTGGGACACCAATTGCTGTTGCTTCTGTTAATGTAATTCCGCCCGGTTTTGTAATCATACAGTCCGTTACTCTGAACAATTCATCAATTTGTTCCACATATCCAAGCGCCTTCAATTGATTTGGGTGTGCTTGTTCAAGTTCGCTAAGCGATTGCTTCAGCGCTGCATTCTTACCGCACACAACAACAATTTGTACTTCACTGTCAAGAAGTAGTGCTTCACACAGTTCCTTCACATTTTTTAGTACACCATGGGCACCCGCCATAATGAGAAGGACTTTTTTGTCTGATGATAATCCATATTTTTTATAGATGATCGATTTAGGCACGTCTACTTCAAATTGTGGTCTAATCGGAATGCCTGTTACCTTGACATCGCTTGGATGTGTGCCGATTTCTACTAGCTTTTGTTTCACATAATCGGTTGCAACATAGTATCGGTCAATGTTTTCATGTACCCAAATTTTATGAAGACAAAAGTCTGTCATCACATTAAATGTTGGAATGACTTTACCTGTTTTGTTTCGGTATTCAGGTACAACAATCATCGGGAATGTAATGATGATGATATCCGGATTGTGTAATTGAATTAATTCATCAAGACGCTTATTTCCCATCTTTAAATAAATGTTAAATTTGCGTTTATTGTAAATTTTATCTACACCGTAATAAAACAAGCGATAAAATTGTTTCCCAATGGAGAAGCTCTTTAAATATAAATATTGAGTCACTTCGGACACAATGGGATTTGATTCTTGATACAAATTAGAAACTATCACATGTTCAAACCCTTGGGATTTGCATTCATCATACAGTGTTTTTGCAACCTGCATATGTCCATTTCCATAATTTGCGGTCAAGATTAATATTTTTTTATTGGTATTCAAGAATATTCACCTCAAATGTAATCAACAACAACAAAACTTCGTACGAAACTATAAATCTCATAGGTCTACATATACATAAAGATAACATATAAACAGCGAGAGCATATCATTCGTTACGAAAGAATTAAACTAATTTTAAAAAACAAACAGACTAAATTGATAATGGAAGACAGAGCCATTTGTATTTTAACACATTTTAAGCATTTATCATCAGACTACAGTCTATTTTATTCCCACACATATGGTGTTTCTTGATAAACATAGTAATTAAGCCAATTCATAAACAGCAAAGTGGCATGGGCTTTCCAGCGGTTCACTGGGACTAATGTGTCTCCATCTTCTATAAAATAGTGGACGGGTTTTTTGACTGTATCATGTTTCAACAAATCTCTTTCATATTCCTGCTTCAATGTATCTGTATCGTATTCAGGATGTCCAGTTAAAAATACTTGTTTATCATCATCTGAAACAATTAAACAAACACCAGCTTCCTCAGACGTGCTCAATACTTTTAGATTCGGCGTGTTTTTTAATTGTTCTGTATTAATATCTGTATGCCTAGAATGTGGGACATAGTATACTTCATCGAAACCTCTTACTAATCTTTCTTTTTTCTCTTTGACAAGATGCTCAAAAACACCGAATTTTTTCTCTGGAAGCTTGATTTTTTCAATGCCATAATGATGATAAAGACCAGCCTGTGCCCCCCAGCATATATGGAGAGTAGACGTCACATTCGTTTTACTCCAGTCCAAAATGTCCTGCAGTTCTTTCCAATAGGAAACTTCTTCGAAAGCTAAATGCTCAATTGGTGCACCTGTAATGATCATGCCATCAAATTTTTTATGACGAATCGAGTCAAAGGTCGTATAAAATTCATCTAGATGCTCTCTCGATGTATTCTTCGGTGTATGTGTACTTGGAATCAAAAATGTAAAATACACTTGCAAAGGAGAATTTCCGAGCATTCTCAGCAGCTGCGTTTCAGTTTGTATTTTTTTTGGCATTAAATTTAAGATCACGATATTCAAAGGACGGATATCTTGTTTGAATGCCCTTGTCTCATCCATGACGAAAATGTTTTCGCTCTCTAGTATTTGTTTTGCCGGCAGATGAACTGGTATGTTAATAGGCAACTCGCCACCCCCTGAACCAAAGCTAATTTCACTTCATTATAGGAACTTTCTGGCGATATTTCAATGTTTCAATTATGTTACAATGAAAAATAGAGCAAAAAAGAAAGCTGTTTCTGTCAAAAAAGGAGGCCATTAATCATGATCACAAAGCATTTATCAGATATTGACATTGCCCAAAAGGCAAAGCTGAGACCGATTCAAGACATCGCAGCAAAATTACAAATACATGACGAAGAATTAGAATGCTATGGTTTCACAAAAGCGAAAATATCTTTGACTATTTTTGACCGTTTAAAGGAACAAAAAGAAGGAAATGTGATTCTTGTGACTTCGATCAACCCAACGCCAGCAGGTGAGGGGAAGTCCACCGTAACAGTTGGCCTAGGTCAAGCCTTCGAGAAAATTGGGAAAAAAGCGATCATTGCCATGCGTGAACCTTCACTAGGTCCCACAATGGGTATTAAAGGCGGTGCAGCTGGCGGCGGATATTCACAGGTGTTGCCTATGGAAGAAATCAATCTTCATTTCACAGGGGATTTTCATGCGATTACATCTGCACATAACGCTTTATCTGCTTTTATTGATAATCATATCCATCACGGAAATGAGCTTGGGATCGACGCACGCCGAATTGTATGGAAACGAGTGTTAGATTTAAACGATCGTGCTCTAAGACAAGTGGTCGTAGGACTTGGCGGTCAATTAAATGGGTACCCTAGAGAAGATGGGTTTGATATTACGGTTGCATCCGAAATGATGGCCATCCTCTGTTTAGCAGACGACTTAAACGATCTAAAAAAACGTCTTTCTTCTATTGTTGTTGCCTACAATCAAGAAGGTGAACCGGTCACAGTTGGAAATCTAGGATATGAAGGCGTATTAACCTTGCTTTTAAAAGATGCGCTGAAACCAAACCTTGTTCAAACGATTGAAGGAACTCCAGCCCTTGTTCATGGTGGTCCCTTTGCCAATATTGCACATGGATGCAATAGTTTAATTGCCACAAAAATGGCGGCAAAACTAGCAGATTACGTTGTAACAGAAGCGGGATTTGGTGCAGACCTCGGCGCGGAAAAATTTCTTCACATCAAAACAAGAGCCGGTGATTTTAAACCAGGCGCTGTTGTCATTGTAGCAACTGTCAGGGCGCTTAAAATGCATGGCGGAATGCAGAAAACAGAGCTCAAGGAAGCAAATGCACAGGCTGTATTAGAAGGTATACATAATTTAGAGAAGCATATTGAAACAGTGCAAGCCTTCGGTCTACCATACATCGTTGCAGTGAACCGTTTTATTACCGATACAAAAGAAGAAATTCAAGCAATAGAAAACTGGTGCGAAACGAATGGACATCCAGTCAAAGCCGTCAATGTATGGGAAGAAGGAGGAGCTGGCGGTACAGCACTTGCCGAAGAGCTCACGACACTCATTGAAAAGAATGAAAACAGCTTTTCTTATTTATATGAGGAGCAAGATTCCATTGAAGAAAAGTTGTCAAAAGTCGCCAAAGTGGTTTATGGTGCAGACGGCGTCAACCTTACATCAAAAGCAAGAAAGCAGCTAGCTGCAATTGAGAAAAATGGCTGGGCCCATTTGCCGGTTTGTATGGCAAAAACGCAATATTCACTATCGGATGATCCGGCTTTAATCGGCAGACCAAAAGGCTTTACCGTTACGATTCGAGAGTTAAAACCATCTGTAGGAGCAGGTTTTATCGTTGCACTAACGGGAAGCATTCTGACCATGCCAGGTCTCCCTAAAAAACCTGCGGCACTTGAGATGGATTTATTAGAAGACGGCAGTGTGACTGGACTCTTTTAGCAGGAAGCATAAAAAGCGATTTTCTAAAAGAAGCATGTTACGATAGGAAAAAGTGAATCCTAGGAGGCTATGAGATGTCAATTTATGATATTCAGGTCAAGACCATTAACGGTCAGGAAAAATCAATGGCAGATTACAAAGGGAAAGTACTGATCATCGTTAACACAGCGAGCAAATGTGGACTGACCCCTCAATTTAAACAATTACAAGAGTTATACGATCAATATCATGAAAAGGGCCTTGAAATTTTAGGATTTCCGTGCAATCAATTTATGAATCAAGAGCCAGAAGGGGAAGAAGCAATTCAAGAATTCTGTTCGTTGAACTATGGTGTGACCTTCCCGATGTTTGCAAAAGTAGATGTCAATGGTGACAATGCGCATCCGCTTTTCAAATACTTAACGAGTCATGCGAAAGGTGTGCTTGGTACAAAAACGGTGAAATGGAATTTTACAAAATTTATCGTTGACCAAAACGGAGAAGTGACTGAACGATTCTCTCCTAAAACACCACCAAAAGAATTAGAAAGCTCCATTATCGCTCTTTTGGAGAAATAAGCATGTATTCGAGTAAGCAGCAAGAACAATTGGAGGCAGCTGCCTCCTTTGTTTCAAAACAGCTAAAGAATGAACCGACTGGACACGATGAAGCTCATATCAATCGTGTGCGCCAGCTTGCCGTCCATATTGCACAACAGGAGGGCGGGTCGCTTTTTGTCATTGAAATGGCAGCGATTGTCCATGATGTCATTGATGACAAGCTGTCTAGTGAATGGAAGCTTTCACCGCATGATCTCAAGCAGCAGCTCCTTTTGTGGGAAGTGGACACGCGAGATATTCGCTATATCATGGATATTATTACAACGATGTCTTTTCGTCACCGGCATATGCAGCATAAGCCAGTGACATTAGAAGGGACCATTGTTCAAGATGCAGATCGGCTAGATGCGATAGGTGCAACTGGGATTGCAAGGGTGTTTACATATGCAGGTGCAAAAGGGGAGCCTCACTATACAGAGGGTGCTCACCAAGGCACAGTACTTTTGCATATGCAAGAAAAGCTGCTTCAATTAAAAGACTTGATGAACACACGTGCTGGAAAGCAGCTGGCTCATGAGCGGCATGAGTTTATGTGTCTATTTATCAAGACATGGAAAGAAGAATGCGGCCTTACAGATGAGTAGGGTCTTTATGTGTGTAAGGAGGATGTATAGATGAAAATAACTGCCATAGAACCAACGCCAAGCCCGAATACAATGAAAGTCATTTTGACAGAAGCGCTTGCAGGCGGTAAAAGCAATAACTACAAAAAAGATCAAAAAGACGAAGCGCCAGAGATGATCAAGCGCATTTTAACCATTGAAGGTGTAAAAGGTGTTTACCATGTAGCCGATTTCTTAGCGGTTGAGCGTAATGCGAAATTTGATTGGCAAGGTATTTTACAGCAAGTCAGAGAAGCCTTTGGACAAGAAACTGAAGGTCTTCAGGGAGAATCGCAGTCAGGTGATGACACATTTGGAGAAGTCAAAGTGCATGTTCAAATGTTTAATGGGATTCCGATGCAGGTGAAGCTGACAGACGGTGAAAGAGAAGAACGATTTGGAATGCCTGAACGTTTCCAGGCAGCGATTTTAAAGCTAAGAAGCAGTTCAGATAATGTTGTATTTGAACGTGTGTGGAAAGAACATGGCGTACGTTTTGGAGAATTTGCTGATATCGGTCAAGAAGTCACAGAAGAGCTGCAAGCTGCATATGACGACGAGCGTTTATCCCGTTTAACAGAGGCAGTGAAGGAAGGTCAAGAGGCTGTAGATAAACAAGTGAACCGAAAAGCATATGATGTGACAGAAGAGATGCTGCGCGATGAAGATTGGAAGAAACGTTTTGCTCATTTAGAGCAAATGCAGCCAGAGAAAAAAGATATACCTGTTTTAATGAAAGCGATGGAGGACCCAAAAACATCGATTCGCAGACAAGCTGTTGTGAATGCTGGCATGATTGAAGATCCAGCCATTTTGCCTATTTTGTATAAAGGGCTTGAAGATAAAACAGTGACAGTTAGAAGAACTGCAGGAGATTGTATTTCGGATCTTGGTGATCCTAGTGCGATTGAAGCGATGATCCAAGCCTTAAAGGACCCAAGTAAGCTTGTCCGCTGGCGTGCGGCCATGTTCCTTTATGAAGAAGGTGACGAAACAGCACTAGAAGCTTTAAAAGAAGCGGAGCAGGACCCTGAATTTGAAGTCAGTCTTCAAGTAAAAATGGCCATCGAACGAATTGAGCACGGAGAAGAAGCAAAAGGCTCTGTGTGGAAGCAAATGACAGAAAGTAGAAAAAATGCATCAGAATCATAAGAAAGACGAGTAGGCTGCCAATAAAAGGCAGCTTGTTTTCTGAAAATGGCTTTTTTATTGGCAGAAAAATTTTTTTAGAAAAATTATTTTGAATATTGTTGAAATATGAGAAAAAACTCTATATAGTAGTACCAATATAGAATATTGGAGGTCAGATTTTATGACACAATCCTTGCTGAGCACTTGCTTCAGCAGAGAAATCAGTCACTATCTATTATAGGTGGCTAAATAAACAGAAAATTTGTAAAATAAAATGAACTCAAAATCATACAGTCAACAAGACTAGTAGTATAGGAGGCTTTTTAAACAGATGGCAGAACTTCGCAGTAATATGATTAAACAAGGAATTGACAGAGCACCTCACCGAAGCTTACTAAGAGCAGCTGGGGTAAAAGATGAGGATTTTGGCAAACCGTTTATTGCCGTATGTAATTCCTATATTGATATTGTCCCAGGGCATGTCCATCTTCAGGAATTCGGAAAAATTGTGAAAGAAGCCATTCGTGAAGCTGGCGGTGTTCCATTTGAATTCAATACAATTGGGGTAGATGATGGTATTGCGATGGGGCATATTGGGATGAGATATTCATTGCCAAGCCGTGAAATCATTGCTGATTCAGTAGAGACCGTGGTGTCTGCACACTGGTTTGATGGCATGGTTTGTATTCCAAACTGTGATAAAATCACGCCAGGTATGATGATGGCTGCCATGCGTGTGAATATCCCAACTGTATTTGTCAGTGGTGGACCGATGGAAGCTGGGAGAACAAGTGATGGCAGAAAAATTTCTCTTTCTTCTGTCTTTGAAGGCGTAGGCGCATACCAATCAGGGAAAATTAATGAAGAGGAATTAAACGAATTAGAGCAATTTGGCTGTCCAACATGCGGATCTTGCTCTGGTATGTTTACAGCAAACTCAATGAACTGTTTAGCAGAGGCGCTAGGGATTGCTCTTCCTGGAAATGGAACCATTCTGGCGACTTCACCAGAACGAAGAGAATTTGCGAAGAAGTCAGCAAAACAATTGATGGAGCTAATCAAAAAAGACATTAAACCACGTGATATTGTCACTGAAAAAGCGATTGATAACGCATTTGCTTTAGATATGGCACTTGGTGGTTCAACCAATACAGTTCTTCATACATTGGCGATTGCAAATGAAGCAGGCGTTGAATATTCACTTGAGCGTATCAATGAAGTCGCAGAACGTGTGCCTCATTTATCGAAACTTGCTCCAGCTTCAGATGTTTATATTGAAGATTTACATGAAGCTGGCGGAGTGACCGCTGCACTAAATGAATTGTCCAAAAAAGAGGGGGCTCTTCATTTAGATACCATGACCGTCACAGCGAAAACGTTAGGCGAGAATATTGCAGGTCATGAGGTAAAAGATTATAACGTCATTTATCCAATTGACAAGCCATTTACTGAAAAGGGCGGTTTAGCCGTTTTATTTGGAAACCTTGCGCCAGATGGAGCGATCATTAAAACAGGCGGTGTACAAGACGGCATCACACGTCATGAAGGACCTGCGATCGTATTTGAATCCCAAGAGGAAGCACTTGAAGGAATCATTAATCGAAAAGTAGAAGCAGGACATGTTGTCATTATTCGTTATGAAGGACCTAAAGGCGGTCCAGGTATGCCTGAAATGCTAGCACCAACTTCACAAATTGTTGGAATGGGACTTGGTCCAAAGGTTGCTTTAATTACAGACGGACGATTCTCCGGTGCTTCTCGCGGATTGTCTATTGGACACGTCTCTCCAGAGGCAGCAGAAGGCGGCCCGCTTGCCTTTGTTGAAAATGGTGATCATGTCGTTGTTGATATCGAAAAACGCATTTTAAGCGTAGATGTCCCGGAAGAAGAATGGGAAAAAAGAAAAGCAAACTGGAAAGGCTTTGAGCCAAAAGTAAAAACAGGTTACCTTGCCAGATACTCAAAACTTGTGACATCAGCCAATACAGGCGGAATCATGAAAATTTAATGTGAAATTGATCATTTGAAAATTGGCTCTCTCTATAGTATCCTTTATTCACAACATAAGGATTATAGAGGGGGCTTTTTTATGTCAATGGCATATGAAGAATATATGCGTCAGCTCGTCGTACCAATGCGCCAAGAACTAACAAGTGCAGGGTTTCAAGAGTTGACGACTGAAGAAGAAGTAGAAAAAACGATGCAGGAAGCAGAAGGAACAACATTTGTTGTCGTCAATTCCGTATGCGGATGTGCTGCCGGTTTAGCACGCCCTGCTGCTACTCAAGCTGTCATGAAAGCAGAAAAAGCACCAGATCGAATGGTGACGGTCTTTGCTGGTCAGGACCGGGAAGCAACGGCTAAAATGAGAGAATACTTCACAGGTGAGGAGCCATCTTCTCCATCTATGGCACTTTTAAAAGGAAATGAACTTGTTCACTTTATCCCGCGTGACGAAATTGAAGGTCATGAAATGGAAGATATTATGAAGAACGTCTTATCTGCATTTGAAAAACATTGCTAATACAAATGTTGAAATGTCCTGTGATCCATCAGGGCATTTTTTCTTGATTATGATGGAGGAACGTCATGCTCATTACAACAAGCTTTAGAGCAAATGAACAAACAATTGAAACGGCAAAGGCCCTCGCAAAGGACTTGCATGGTGAGTATATCGAGCGGCGCAAACAATCTGTCAAACAGCTTGCGATCAAGCGGGGGGATGTACTCGTTGTTGGGAAAGAACGATTTGAATGGTATCAGCCAAATGGTGAAAAGTTCTTTTTCCATCCAAGCTCAGCGATGTTTAGGGTGAAGCGGGTTCTGCGAGGGGAAAAAGATCCATTAATAGAAGCAGCACAATTAAAGCCGGGCGATTCCTTTTTAGATTGTACGCTTGGCTTAGGATCTGATGCGATTACCGCAAGCTGCACTACAGGAACCAATGGAAAAGTGGCCGGTATTGAAAAAAATCCGATGACGGCATTGCTTGTTCGAGAAGGACTCATCACATGGGAAACGGGTGTGAGAGAGGCAGACGAAGCGATGAAACGGATATCTGTTATCAGCGGGGATAGTATTGAGCAGTTAAAGAAGCTCCCTGATCGATCCTATGATATCGTCTATTTTGACCCAATGTTCGAAGAAACCATACAAGAGTCTGCTAGTATGATGCCGCTTCGTCATGCAGCTGAGCATCATTTTGACCATGAAACCGCTGTGAAAGAAGCAATGAGAGTGGCTAGAAAAAGAGTGGTTTTAAAAGATCATTGGAAAAGCACACGATTTACCACTGATTCCTATCAATTTCAGGTGATGAAACGTAAAACCGCCCAATTCCATTACGGATATATCTCAATAGAAGAAGACAAATCAACAAAACTTTAATCACTCTTAACAATTAAAAAAGCCCTATTTCAGGGCTTTTAATCGGTGATCTCCATATAGACAAAATAAAATAACGTCAGCAAGGAAGCTGTGATGAAAAACCCTTCAAGCATATCCATTCCTCCCAAATTTTAGTCGTCGTTACTGTCATTGTAAACGTTTTATCATGAAAAAGAAAGTCTCAACTCAATGACCAAATTGAATGACTGAAAATTCATTATATGCTAGAATAGCAGTATGATAACTTATGGAAGGAATTAGATATCATGAAAATGTGGATGAGAAAAACGCTTGTTGCACTCTTTACGATTGCGACTTTTGGTTTAATCTCTCCTCCATCGGCTTTGATGACAGACAAGCCATCTGAACTTTCTTCATCTGATAAAGCACCTTATACAGCAGTTTATGATACATCAGATGATACGCGCAGCTGGGAATTATCGCAAGAAGACAACAAAGAGCGGGTAGACCCCTTTGAGCAATATAAGCAAGAGGTTCTATCAAGTGCAGAAAACCAATCCTTTCTCAAATTTGGTCGTAAAATCACACCTGTCATTGAGGACGAGTATAGAGAAGAGATTCAACCAAAAATTGAACAAGTGTTAACCGACTTTTTAACAAATTTCAAAGATGACGAAAAATTTCAAGATGTTGTTTTAACTGATCAACCTTCAAGCGGAAATGGGGAAAAAATCTTCCACATTTATAATAGAAAGACTGGAGAAGATTTGCTTCGTTTTCATGTCAGGAGAGATCAGCCGCCTCACAGCGGATATTGGTTTAATTTTCACTACCATACAGCAGAAGATGGATTCCAGACGCATCATGAACTCGGTAATATTTACTGGGATAAAAACACCCCGCCGAGCTGGATGAGCCACTAGAAGGAGATGTCATGCCAATTGAAAAAGTATACAATGAACGAAATGGTTCGCATTACAAAACAGATGTTAAACGAGCGTGGAGTGAAAATAGAAGATATTGCACACATTGTGCTGAAACTCCAAGAGAAATACAACCCAAATCTTCCACTTAGTGTCTGCATTGAAAATGTTGAAAAAGTGCTGAATAAAAGGGAAATTGTCCACGCAGTTTTGACAGGACTTGCTCTTGATCAGCTGGCAGAAAAAAAGCTTTTGCCAGAACCTTTGCAGCATTTAGTTGAAACAGATGAACCGCTATATGGAATTGATGAGATTATTCCGCTTTCCATTGTCAATGTATATGGATCAATCGGTTTGACCAACTTCGGTTATCTAGACAAAGAGAAATTTGGTATTATTAGAGAATTAGATGAAGGTCGTCCTGGTGAAGTACACACCTTCCTTGATGACCTTGTCGCTGCGCTTGCCGCCGCCGCCGCAAGTCGCATAGCTCACTCTCACCAAGATATTAAGGACGAAGAGCAGGATCGAGTGAATCAAGCATAAAAAGAAAAACATGTCTGCTCATCTTGCAGACATGTTTTTTTGGTTTCAACAAAAGCAGAAATAAGGTAAACTACAACAAGAACATAAATAAAGGATGAAAAAAATGAAACAATACAAAGAGTTATGCCGTCATGTATTACAGCACGGGGATGAAAAAGGTGACAGAACAGGAACAGGCACTATCAGCACGTTCGGTTACCAAATGAGATTTGATTTACAGGAAGGATTTCCTCTATTAACAACAAAGAAATTACACCTGAAATCAATCATTCATGAGTTACTGTGGTTTTTAAAAGGTGATACAAATGTCAAATATCTTCAAGAAAATGGTGTCCGTATTTGGAATGAATGGGCAGATGAAAATGGAGAGCTAGGGCGTGTGTATGGTGCGCAGTGGAGATCATGGGCGAGCGGAGACGGAGAGACAGTGGATCAGATCAGCAAGCTGATCCATGATATTGAGAATCATCCTAATTCGAGAAGATTGATTGTCAGTGCGTGGAATCCAGGAGAAATTGATCAGATGGCGCTGCCTCCTTGTCATTGCTTGTTTCAATTTTACGTATCAAACGGTAAATTATCGTGCCAGCTCTATCAACGTTCGGCAGATATCTTTTTAGGTGTGCCTTTTAATATTGCTTCGTATGCACTTCTAACGATGATGATTGCCAAAGTGACAAACCTTGAGCCAGGAGAGTTTATTCATACGCTAGGAGATGCTCATATTTATCAAAATCATCTTCCGCAGGTCAAAATGCAGTTAGAGCGTGAGGAGCGCACACTTCCGCAGCTTCGCATCACTAGAGATGTCAAAAGTATTTTTGATTTTACGTTTGATGATTTTGTGCTCGAGAACTATGATCCACATCCGCATATTAAAGGAGAAGTCAGTGTATGATTTCCATGATAGTGGCGACAGGAAAAGACAGAGTCATTGGCAAAGATAATCAAATGCCTTGGCATTTACCCGCTGATTTAGCGTATTTTAAAAAAGTCACAAGTGGCCATACCATTGTCATGGGCAGAAAAACGTTTGAATCAATTGGACGAGCACTGCCTAACCGCCGGAATATCGTGTTAACCACAAGTTCTTCTTTTCAAGCTGAAGGATGCGAGGTAGTTCATTCAATCGATGATATTTTAAACATTGCGAAGACCGAGGAAGAATTATTGATCATTGGCGGGTCTAAGCTGTATGAGGAAATGATGCCATACGCAGATCGTCTATATATCACGCACATTCATCATTCATTTGAAGGCGACCGTTTCTTCCCTTATTACGATGAAGAGAATTGGACGGTTGTATCACGTGAAAAAGGCCAACGTGACGAAAAGAACCCCTACAATTATGAATTTGTCGTCTATGACAGAAAAGAAGGATAAGTGAGTAGGAGGAGTACGGTTGTTTCGTTATTGGTTTTTAACGATTTATGTTGTTGTATCCTTTTTTAAAAGTATAAGGCATTTGTATGATCATGAATTAACGGATCCACGCATTTCCTATACGAAACGAATGCATCTCATCCATGAGCATGCAAAAAGGTTTGCCAGAGGGTGTATTGATCAATCAGGATCGGTCATGACCATTCATCAGCAAAAAAAGCTGCCAGATGGTCCTGTTATTTATGTCACAGAAGCACATCATCCAGTGACGACGACATTGCTGATTGGTCACTTAGAGAAGCCATTTGCTTTTATGGCAAAACCGCATCTGTTTCGCTATCCCATCTTAAAACAATGGTTGAAGAAGATGGCGGTGATCAAGCAGAATCAATCTGATGAGGCGTTATTAGAAGAAGCTAGAGAAAGAGTTCTATCTGGCCAGAGTCTGTTGCTTTCTGAACAGTATCGTGTCATGGCAGAAACGCTTGCTGAAGAATGTAACTGCTCACTTGTTCCGGTTGAAACAAGCGGCACAGACCGTCTTTTAACAGGGAAGATCGTCAAAAGACTTCGTCCAGTTAATGTCGATATCCATATCAAAGCACCGGTCAAGATGAGTGATTACGCACAAAAGCGCGCATAGAAAAAACCAGCATCCACATTCGGATGCTGGTTTTTTGATCATGCTGGGATGTTGACGCAATAAAATAGAATGCAGAAGAACATGGATGCACTTCCGCCGAGAACAAAGCTGTGCCAAATCGCATGATGATAGGGAATTTTCCGCCAAATATAAAAGATCGTTCCGACTGAATACAAAATACCGCCTAATAGTAAGAGGCTGAATCCAGCTCCTGTTAATTGAATGTACAGAGGTTTAATTGCGATGATAATCATCCAGCCCATTAATAAATAAACAAGGGTGGATACAATGATAAACCGTTTGACGAAAAAGATTTTAAAAACGATACCGCCTGCAGCAAGCGCCCATACGATTGCAAGAAGAGTATAGCCCAGTGCGCCTTTTAATGGGCCAAGCAAAAATGGCGTATATGTACCAGCAATCAATACATAAATCGCAGAGTGGTCAAGGATTTCAAATATATCTTTTGTTTTTTTGTGCCGAATGCTATGAAGCAAAGTAGAGCTTAAATAAAGCAGCAGCATCGACGCGCCAAATATCGAAAAGCTAATAATGTCAGTGACAGTACCGTATTGAACAGCGAATAAAACGAGAAAAACAATGGCGGGAATGGATAAAATGACGCCAATGCCATGTGTAATTGCGTTGGCAATTTCTTCTTTTACAGTAAACAATGGATGTCCTCCTTTATTGAACCGGTATATAACCATCAAGCGACTTCAGAAATGAGAGACCTTCAAGTGTAATCTTCGTTCCAGCTCTGCCTTTCCCTTTCGTCACATAGGCTTTTTTCTCAAGATCATCTAATCGACTCCTGACTTGCTGAGGGGTCAGCGGGATGTCGCCTTGTTTGCTTAACTCAGACAAGATACGTCTGCTGGCTGCTTCTCCTTTTTCATTTAGAGACTTAATGGCTTCGAGTAAGAAAACAAATTCTTGTTTCTCCATAAGCGTGAGCTGGTGTTCTTCTTTTTTTCCTTTACCAGCTGTTTGTTGAGGTAATAATACAAAAGGTGGCAAGTGATGCAAGAAAACTGTTTGCCCTTCGAGAATCGCGGCTGCATAATGAACGATATTTTTGAGCTCCTGGACATTCCCTTCAAACGAATATTGCTGTAAGACTTCCCACACACTTGAGTCGATGTCAGGCGTCATGTTCAGTTCTCGAAAGAAAGCAGCAGTTAAAATAGGAATATCTGTTTTTCGATCTTCCAAAGGCGGGAGAGGGATATGAAGCACATTGAGCCGATAAAACAGCTCAGGTAAAAAACTGGACGAAACGCTCATCGCCTCTAATGATAAAGACGAAGAAGCAATGATTTTTGTTGCAGGAGAATCTTCGAGAAAACGAATGACCTGATGCTGCATAGGAATACTAAATGCGCTGACTTCGTCTAAATAAAGCACATGATTTGCCGCATGAGTAAATGCTTCCTGCAAAGTCACTTCATCTACAATGGGGCAATAGATATATTTCATCGAAGCCTGCGCAGCAAATGAATGGGCCATTTCTTGTGCAAAGCGTGATTTGCCTGTTCCAATTTCACCTGTGATCAACACAGGCTGATCGTTTTTCGTGAATTGTTTTGCCAAATGAATGGCGTGTTTTATATCTTGGTGTTCTCCATATATATTGGCAAACGGATGTGTGGTCATCGAGCGATTCCTTTCTTTTGGTTCTAATTGGTTTTATTATAACACCCAATTAGAACAAATGTATAGAAAAACGAAAAAGTTCATGAAATTTATCTCCGATCCATGATCTATTGGTTTATTTTTTGAATATTCATGTTATAATGACAAATTAAATAAGGTTAAAGAGAAAGGATCTTGTACATGAAACCGTTGCTCAAAGAAAACACGCTAATTCAAGTGAAAGACATCTTAAAAGCCCATCAAAATTTGAAGGATGTAGTGATTCATACACCACTTCAAAAAAATGAGCGACTTTCTGAACGATATGAATGTAATGTCTACTTAAAAAGAGAGGACTTGCAAGTTGTTCGTTCTTTTAAATTAAGAGGCGCTTTTAATAAAATGAGCCAGTTGCCAAAAGAAAAACTAGAAAATGGCATTGTTTGTGCCAGTGCAGGAAATCACGCACAAGGCGTTGCCTATTCTTGCAAATATTTAGGTATCCACGGGAAAATCTTTATGCCTGCTACCACACCAAGGCAAAAAGTATCTCAAGTGGAGCTGTTCGGAAAAGAATATGTTGACATTATCTTAACCGGAGATACCTTTGATGATTCGTATCATGAAGCAGTCAAATGCGGAGATAAGGAAAAGCGGGAATTTATCCATCCGTTTGATGATTTAGATGTCATGGCAGGACAAGGAACAACTGCTGTAGAAATATTAAATGATATCGAAGTGGAGCCTCACTTTTTATTTGCAAGTGTTGGGGGCGGAGGTTTGTTATCTGGCGTTGGCACGTATATGAAAAATATCGCACCAGAAACAGAAATTATTGCAGTCGAGCCGCTTGGTGCCGCCTCACTTCATGCTTCCCACGAGAAAGGGGAGGTTGTCACACTTGATTCAATCGATAAGTTTGTAGATGGAGCAGCGGTTCAGCGGATTGGCGAAAAGACGTTTACGTCGCTTCAGTCTGTTGTCGATAAGATTAGTCTTGTACCAGAAGGAAAAGTATGTACAACCATTTTAGAGCTGTATAATCAATGTGCAATTGTAGCTGAGCCAGCGGGTGCGTTACCGATCGCGGCTTTAGATGCACATCGTGAGGAGATTAAAGGGAAAAATGTCGTTTGTATTGTTAGCGGAGGCAATAATGACATTGGCCGAATGCAAGAAATCAAGGAACGCTCCATGATTTATGAAGGGCTCCAGCATTATTTCATCGTTAATTTTCCGCAAAGAGCAGGTGCTCTCAGGGAATTTTTAGATGAAGTGTTAGGGCCAAATGATGATATCTCACGCTTTGAATATACGAAAAAGAATAACCGAAGCAAAGGACCTGCGCTTGTTGGTATCGAATTGAAAGAAAGAGATGACTATGCAGCGCTGATTGACCGAATGAATAAAAAAGGCTTTCACTATGTTGAAGTGAATAAAGATCAAGATTTATTCCACCTATTTATTTAGGCTTAACAGATAATTGGAAAAGAGGATTGATCGTTTGTGCTGCTCAAAACAATATGTTTTAGACGGATGGATGGAGCTCAGATCAAGGTAACAGAAGTCCCTGTTTTAAAGGGAGATGAATCCTATGGTTTCATGCTCACCTTTAGACTTGAAGCTTTCTTGAAAAAAGTCTATGTATCTAAGGGAAAGAGGCATGTGTACTCTTTCAGGGAGGATGTGAAACGTAACGTCAAGTGGAGCACATATGAACAGATCTATCAAGAGCCTACATTGAAACACAATGCGTAAATAAGAATCTTTGTCAAAGGAGTAAAAGGCCGCTTCAAGTGCGCCTGCTCAGTTTGGCAAGGATTTTTTACATGAAAAGAAGAAAATGTGACAATTTCAAAAACGTTCTGACAGTTGTTTTGAAGATTGAAGGAAATAAGGTAATATCTTAAGTAAAGACTAAGACAGCAAGGATGAGACGATAGTGAAACAAATTAAAATTGTAACAGATTCAACTGTGGACCTTCCGCAAGAAAAAATCAATGATCTTTCCATTCATGTCATTCCGCTCAATATCTCCATTTCTGGGGTTGATTATATTGACCGAGTGAACATACAGCCAGATGAATTTATTGAAAAAATGGAGGCCGCTGAGGAACTGCCGAAAACGTCTCAACCTGCGATCGGTCAATTCGTCGAATTATATGAAAAACTGACGGCAGATGGAAGCGAAGTCATTAGTATCCATTTAACTGGTGGGATGAGTGGTACGGTTCAAACTGCTGAAAGCGCTTCTAAAATGGTAGACGGGAATATCACTGTCATTGATTCGAATTTTATTTCCTATGGTTTAGGGTTTCAAGTCACCAAAGCAGCAGAGCTTGCAAACAAAGGGGCAAGCCGTGATGACATCCTCAAAGAAATGGACAAAATTCGTCTTAAAACAAAGCTATTTGTCACAATCGATACATTAGAAAATCTCGTGAAAGGTGGACGAATTGGAAGAGGAAAGGCGCTGATCGGTTCACTTCTTCATATTAAACCAATTGCCAGCTTAACAGACGGCATATACACACCAGAAGCGAATGTGAGAAGTTACTCCGCTCTTGTCCGCTATTTGACAAAACAGTATGTACAGGCGGTGAAAGGGAAAACCGTTCAGGCAATTGGGATTGCACATGCAGACGCATTAGAACTTGCAGAAAAGCTTAAAGCAGCACTGCTTGATCACACACCTGATGCACTAGTTGACATTGCTTATACAACTCCGATTATTTCCTGTCATACTGGTAAGGGCGCTATAGGCTTTACTTTTTATACCGATTGATTGAAAAGGGGATGTAATTGTCATGTATACAAAAAGGGGAGCCTTATTTGGTGCGCTTACGATCATAAGCGTGCTTCTTTTAGTCTCATGTTCAAATGGACAAATCAAGGATGCATTAAATTATCAAATCCAGCCGTTTGAGTATCAAAACCAGGATGGTCAAAAGGTGTCGCTCGACGATTTAAAGGAGAAAGTCTGGGTGGCAGATTTTATTTTCACAAGCTGTGAAACGATTTGCCCGCCGATGACGGCACATATGACAGAGCTACAAAAACGGTTAAAAGAAGAAAAATTGGATGCGCACATCATTTCATTTAGCGTCGACCCAGAGGTGGATTCACCGAAAAAGCTAAAGGAATTTGCAAAAGCATATCCATTATCCTTTAAAAATTGGGATTTTCTCACTGGTTACTCGCAGTCAGCGATTGAAAAATTTGCAATGAAAAGCTTTAAGACGATTGTGAAAAAACCTGAAGACGAAGACCAAGTGATACATCAATCTCTGTTTTTCCTCGTTGATCAAGAAGGAAAAGTGATGAAAAACTATGATGGTGTTCAAAATACGCCATATGATGAAATCATCAAGGACATCAAAACACTGAATCGAAGCTAGCATAAGGATGTTCAAATGAGCGAAAACATGATACACTTTTTTAATCAGAAAAAGGAGGGACATCATCGTTTGAAGGCTCGTTTGATTTTGATTGTGATGTCTCTAGCTTTTGTTCTTTCTGCATGTTCCGCGCAAGAGGCTGGCATAAAGGATAAACTAGAAGACACACAAAACGTAAAAGAACATATTACAATTGCAGCGGTTGGAGATTCCTTAACAGAAGGAATCGGAGATCAAAATAAAAAAGGGTATGCCGGCATCACCCGTGACAAGATAGAAGCGGTGGACGGTGTACAGTCTGTTACATTAAAAAACTATGCCATTAAAGGCAGTAGAACGGTAGATTTATTAAAAAGATTAAAAGAAAAAAAAGTGCAGGATGGACTGAAAGACGCTGATTATATTTTCTTTACGATCGGCGGAAATGACTTAATGCATGTCGTCCGTCAAAATGTGCTCAACTTGACATTTGCTCCTTTTCAAAAAGAGCAAGGTCCTTTTGAAGAGCGTTTTAAGACCATTCTTGCTCAATTAAGAGAGCATAATGACCATGCAAAGATCATGTATGTCAGTATGTACAATCCTTTTAAATTCAGCTTGTCTGAGCTGAGAGATATTGATGAGGTCGTCAAAGACTGGAATGCTGCTGCCGAAAAAGAACTAAAAAAAGACGGCAATGCTGATATGATCGATGTAGCAGATTTATTTGAAGATGATCAAGATGAAAAATTACTGGCAGATGATGATTTCCACCCAAACCAAAAGGGGTACTCTCTTATGGCAAATCGTTTATTCTCAGAAGTGAAAAAAGAAGGACTGCCGAAGGAATAGGGTGAAAAGATGAAAAAATGGAAGAGTTTATTTTTTATTTTACTGTCAATTAATCTATTGATTGTTCTTGTATGCGGTATTTTTATGCTGCTGCCGAGCGATCAATCCGCTTCGAAAAAAGAAGTGAACAGCGAGTATGCTTTTAACATTTCTAGTTCAAAAGAGTCGCTTACCAGCTTTGTCAATGATTATTTGAAAAACCAAGGATCAAGCGATATGCCCGACTTTCATGTTGCGATTGACCAAGATGTGAAAGTAACAGGTGCAATCAAAGCTTTTTCTTCAACGATTAATGCAAATGTATCATTTACACCATCTGTTGAAGATAATGGGGATGTTCTGCTGAAAGTAGATGACTTTTCAATTGGACAATTAAGCATCCCAATCAGTTTTGTTTTAAGCTACATGGGTCAATTCTATGAACTGCCTGATTTCGTTCATGTGAAACCAGACCAAAAAACGGTGGAAGTGCGCCTTTCAGAAATGCCGCTGACGAATGATATGTATGTCAAAGCGAACAAAATTGATCTTGAGAATGATGAAATTGAATTCTCATATTATCATCCAAAGCAATAGAACGTGTAAGTCAGGAGTGAAACTATGAAGCGAGTCTATCAATATTTTAGTTTACTGTCGCTCTTATTTGCTGCATACTTTGGCATGACAGCTGCCTCTCATTTAAAAGCAGAAAATATCGACCAGTTTTACTTAAATATCGCCTATTGTGCATTATTTTTAGGTACCATGATTCTTGCTTTTGATTTTCAAAAACAAGAAAAAGCTGAAGATGTCTCGTAAATAGCCTTTTCCATTTGGAAAGGCTATTTATCTTATTTTCAGCGTGATTGAAAATCTTTGCATTCTAGGAAGGACGAGTACCGGCGCAGAGTGAATGTGACATTCGTGAGCACCGGCACGCAGGACTGACACCGAATGCGAGGGTTTGTCTACACGCTAAGAGCCTTTTCCATTTGGAAAGGCTCTTTTTACATTTGGTGAGACAAGACGACTTTTGCCATTAGCTCTGGCTCTCCGTTTGCAAATCCATGAAGTAAAATAAGATAGGCCCGCTTTGTTTGCAGGTGAACTTTCGGAATATCAAGCAGTACACTTTGAGTACCGGCAGCTTTTAATTCAAAGTGATACTTATTCGGAGAGAAGTGGTGGGTTTGGGTGCCGTTCACATATCCGAGCTCCTTTGATAACATGCCTTGATCTCGTTCATATATATCAATGAAAGGGAGGTCTGGTGACAGCTGGATAAACGTGAGTGCTGATAGCTCATCTTGCTTAATCAGCGAGTCTTGCTTTTCTGTGAGCAGCGCAAAGCCGGTACGAGCTCCCGTGATACATAGCGTGTAAGTCTCGTTTCCATTAATCATCATACGAGAAGAAAGAATTCTTTCTTTTGTAGCCAGCTTGAATACTTCTATCTCATAAACACCCTCATCCCATTCCATATAAGCAGACAGCTGACCGTATGGCAGCTTTTTTTGGATTGGCTGCTGATTTACAAATACAGCAAGCTCACTTAAATCCGGTGCAGCGTGAAATAATCGAATAACAGCTTTGGAAATGGTGTTTCTCGGATGGTATGGGGGGAAGGTAGCTAATGGACGATATTGAAATTGATTCATCTCGTAGAGCTGCTGCACGTCTTTATCCCTTCTTTCTCTGCAATGTGTTTTTTGTAGCGTATGCAAGAAAGGGACGATCTGTATAGGCAAAAGAAACATAGAAAAAAGCCTGACAAAAAGTGTCAGGCTCTCGTATTAAGAAGGAGATGAATATTGATGATATTCAGCCAGCTTAATGAACGTTTTTTCATCCTCAATTAATCCGCAAACGCCGCACTGGACTTTGATTTTCGGTCCTTGATAGTTCATGTGAAAAGGAGAAAGCTGATCTCCTTCATATGTTTCGACAATGGCTCCAGTTGCTGGATCAAGTTTCACGGGTTCTGAATGCTGCTCGATGAGATTAAAACGCGTTCTGTTGGTCTTGCAGTTCGGACAAAGATATGGACTTGTCATGGTTCATTCCACCTTTTTATCCGTAGCATGTCCTCCACGCTAAAATCTATGCTTAATCCTTTTGACTTTTATCCAGCTTTTTAAATAATTTGATCATCGTTTTCAGTTCTTCATCATCAAATGATTCAAATCGTTCCATGAAGTATTCTGTTTTCTTTTTCTCAAAATGCTCAGTAATTTCCTTACCCTTATCGGTTAAGTGAATTTTGATGATGCGTCGATCCTCTTTTGAACGGATACGAGTGATCCAGCCTTTTTCTACAAGTGTGTCGGTTACAGCTGTAATATGGCTTGCTGATACACCGAGAATTGAGGCGAATTCCGTTACTTTTTTTGCGCCTTGTTCACGCAGCAGATTTAAAATGAGAAATTCATTCCGAGATAATTCGTTTTCAAGCAAGCTGTTAATTTCATAACGTATTTGCTTAAATACGGTTCTCAGTAAAGTATCCATTTCATACATCATTTGTTTTCTTTGTTCCAATCATTAAACCCCCATTATATTTTAAGATACGACAGAATGCTTTCTTTTGTTTTTAGGTATACAAGTCGTATCATTTTCATTATTTTTTATCATGTTATAATATGATGATACCATTTTTTAAATGAAGGGGGCACTAATATGTCTGAAAAACAAGAATTAGCCACATTTGCTGGAGGCTGTTTCTGGTGTATGGTTAAACCTTTTGATGAACAGCCAGGCATTATCAAAGTTGAATCAGGGTATACTGGCGGACATACAGTGAATCCAACCTATGAGGAAGTATGTACAAATACGACAGGCCATAGAGAAGCCGTTCAAATTACCTTTGATCCAGACGTTTTTCCGTATGAGAAGCTATTAGAACTATATTGGCAGCAAATAGACCCAACAGATGATGGAGGACAATTTGGTGATAGAGGAGAGTCCTACCGTACAGGGATTTATGTCCACAATGAAAAACAAAGGCAACTTGCAGAAACATCAAAAGAGCAGCTGAGCCAAAGCGGAATTTTCCAAAAGCCAATCGTGACAGAAATTTTAGAGGCTGGTCCTTTTTATCCTGCTGAGGAATATCATCAGCATTATTATAAAAAGAACAAAATGCACTACGAACGATACCATGTCGGTTCGGGCAGAGCAGGTTTTATTCAATCTCATTGGAGTGATAAATAATGGTTAACGAAAAAGAGCAGCGCATCAAAGAATTAAACCGAATGCAGTACGAAGTGACGCAAAATAATGGCACTGAGCCGCCATTTCAAAATGAATTTTGGGATCATAAGGAAGAGGGCATATATGTAGATATCATTTCAGGCAAACCATTGTTTTCTTCTTTAGATAAATTTGATGCCCATTGCGGCTGGCCAAGTTTTACAAAACCGATTGAAGATCAAGAGGTAGAAGAGAAAGTAGATACGAGCCATGGCATGGTGCGGACTGAAGTTCGCAGCAAGACGGCCGACTCTCACCTTGGTCATGTATTCCCTGACGGCCCAGGGCCAAACGGTCTAAGGTATTGTATTAATTCTGCCGCTTTAAAGTTTATCCCGAAGGATGATCTTGAAAAAGAAGGCTATGGTCATTTGAAACACATCTTTCAATAATTGATTTAAAAATCGTCACATGGAAGTCAGCTGCTTCCGTGTGACGATTTTTTTATTTTTTATGATGGGTATGATGTAATTGTTCAATGATGTGAAACAGCTTCTCTTTTGTAATGAGCGGTGCTTCGTTTGATGTGTAATGGGTCAAATGAACTTTTTGAAAATGAGGGTGAAGATGTGGTCTTGGTAAAATGGCATAAAATTGTTCATGTTCAAACAGTGCATCTGCCTCGTGAGGGAATGTGAGCTCCTCGTGAAGTTTTTCTCCAGGTCTTTTTCCGACAACGAGAATATCAGGAGAAGGAACATTGATCAGACCGGCATATTCATGAAATGCTTTCAATAGATCAGCCAGCTGTAATGACTCCATCTTGAGGATGAATGTTTCGCCGCCTTTCATCATGATAGCTGCTTCAAGCGTGAGAGATACAGCTTCTTCGATAGACATAAAAAAGCGTGTCATCTTAGGATCAGTTACAGTTAGAGGTTGTTCATTTAACAACTGTTGAAGCATGATGGGGATGACGGAACCCCTTGATCCAAGCACATTGCCAAACCGGACAGAGCAAAACCTCGTTTTCTGATTTGAAATACTTTCATTCGCTTGAAAAAACAATTTTTCTGAAATTAATTTTGTAGCTCCCATGGCATTTGTCGGAGAAACCGCTTTGTCAGTTGAAATGTTGACAACATGACTGACTTCATGTTCAAGTGCTGCTTCAATGACATGTTGTCCGCCGATGATGTTGGTTTGGACAGCTTCAAACGGATTATCTTCGCAGGTGGGTACTTGTTTGAGTGCAGCTGCATGGAAGATGATATCTACCCCTTTGACAAGCTGCCTGACGCGGCTGGCATCCCTCACATCTCCAAGTGCAAATACAACCTCTGGATTTGCCGCATATTCATTTTTCATCATGTATTGTTTACTGTCATCTTTACTGAAGACAATGACCTTTTTAGGAGAGCATGCTGTTAATTTTTTCACAATCTGCCGGCCAATCGAACCCGTACCGCCTGTGACCAAGATGATTTTGTCACGAAAAAAGGTCTTCAAACTCGTTTCTATTTGTTTGGACATATCTAATCCCCCAACTCTCATTTCTCTACTTTGCATCATATGTGAAAGAGAGGAAGACGTTTGAGGAAAAGAACCACTTCATGCATAAATTAGGTGAACCAATTATAACCATCTGCTTGACGACTTAATAGAATATGTAGAGATAGAAGATTAAGTAGAATAGCGAGGCACCTGAAGACTTCAGTACGGCGATCAGTTCAGCTCTCAGAATTTATTCACTGATACTGAGCTGCGCGAGGGGAGAAGATCATACATGTATAGGGGAAATCGTATTTTAGCCATGATACCAGCTTTTAGCAGCAAGCAGGGACATCATGCTGAACACATTCGCGTATTGGCGGAGCGGCCGCTGATCTATTGGACCATTCAGCCACTATTACAAATGATTGAATTAGATGAAGTCATCGTATCTTCAGAGGATGTGAATACTCAAATCATTTCATCTCACTACGGAGCAAATGTGATTGAACTGCCAAGCACACATGTGACAGAACAAACACCTTCTTTAGTAGCTGTGAAGCATGCGCTTGCTTATTTAGAACGAGAGGGAAAGACGTTTGATATTGTTTTGTATTTGCATCCAGCATCACCACTAAGGCAGACGGCAGATATTGAGAACTGCTTGCAGCTTCTAGTAGAGGGGGGATATGATTGTGCGGCTTCTTTTACAGAGGCATTAGAAAATCCAAATGAAACTTGGACACTTCATGACACCAATGAAGCCAGCCTGTATAAGGACAATCATTATTTTTTTGTACCAACTCAGGAGCACCCTTATACGTATGGACGTTTAAATGGAGCTGTCTATGCGTTTCATGTTCCATATGCAAAAGAATGCATTCATTCCTTTTTAGAAGGATCTGTTGGTGCATATATGATGGATCATGCGCAATCGCTTGTTGTAAAAAGTGAGGAAGATCGGAAAAAGGCAGAGAAGATTTTATTGGCTCGACAAGATGCAGAAGGAACGGCATAAGATGATGGCAATTAAAAAAAGCGCCCGGTCATAGGGCGCTTTTGACTATTTCATAAAGTCTGTAAGGCAGCGTATCAAATGTGTTCCAGCGAACGACTTGCTCGTAATTGTTCTCTGCAACCGATTGTCTTTGTTGAGGGTTTGTTACATAGTGCTCGACCTTTTTAATCAAATCGTTTTCATGTGTGTAAAAAGCGAAGCTTGAAAATGCCTGTGACGGTTGTAGATCTGTCAACTGAAAGCCTCCGCTTGCAGCGATATCAAATGCTCTGTTGTTGAGGCTCATATTTTGAACATTGGCTTTGTTTTGATTATAGGCAAATTGCGCGGGCCTGTGCGGATTCAGAACAATGGCTGATGTTTGATAGATGTCTGCCATCTGCTCGGGACTCAGCCAGTGGGTCATCAGTGAGAGATCACGATATCGTCTGCGTGATTTATTCAACACGCGATGCCACTCTTTTCCTGCTACGAGAATGCGCCATTTGTTTTGATGTAAGAGTGTATTGATGGCTTTGATGCGGTTTGGATAAGGGTAGCCAATGAGTGCAATGTCATAGATGCACGACTCATGTGGTGATTCTTTTTTCTGAAATACGTGTGTATTGGTCGGAATGGGAAAGTAGTGCGTGTGATTAGTGCCTAGTTGTTTGTAAAATGACAAAGCACCTTCGTCAATCGTTAAGATCAGCTGTGCATCACTTACGCATGCAGCTGACACATCTATATAAAAAGGGTCTTCTGTCATCCACAGTACAACGGGGACCTTTTCTTGTTTGAATTGATGAAGCAGTTCTGTTGGAATATGATCACCGATCATCATGAAAACAAAATCCGGAGAAAATGTCCGGATTTTGTGCATATGAGCGGGTAGAGTTTCCCTTTCCACCTTGACGCATGAAAAGGGGGAATCAATGAAGCTATCTTCTATCCATTGATCGAACATCCGATAGATTCCACCGTAGCCAGAGCTGATATAAAGAAGCTTCATGATGGCCCTCTCACATTAAGATGTGAACGTAACACTTTCTACTTTATCTACATCTAATAGAGTCGTTGCAGAGCCTGTAGGTGTCACAGAGCTTTCTTGTGTGACGAAAACAACACCTGTTGAAGCATCGAATGATACGAATTGAACGGGTCCGATTAAGTCACCTGAGTCCATGACAATGCTAATGACTGTTCCAGGTGCAAGTCTTGCGAAAATCCATCTTGCTGGTTGAGATACGTCGAGTGTTGTAGCAGAATCTGAAGGTGATGCTTCAGCAGCTACCTCACTAAATAAATCGTTCAATTTTTCTTCCACTTGAACTCCTCCTTCTTCGAGATTAACTGTTAACGCATGACTAAGCGGTTTGAAAAACAGCTTTAATAGCTCTTTTTTTAATTCGGCACGCTTTTCGCTCATGTTTTCCCCATCCTTTCTTCATCCATTCAAACACACCACTATGTATATGCCGTTCTCTTTTTTTGGTATAAGCATAATGCTCATTCCTTGTTCTTTTTTTCATTTAATGACTTCACACATTTTTGAAAAATGTTTTCAAATGCTGATGCTAAATGAAGTGATCCTCATACTCTAGTAAAGATCAAACGAGAAGAAAGAGGGAATCTGAATGGAATTTGAACAACTATTAAATGGCTGGAACGAAGAATTACTAGAAACAGAAGGAATACTTGAAGTTGTGTTGATAATACTTCTTCTTCATCTTTTAGAGGAAAGTGAGGAAGGGAATGCGTCAGAGATTAAAGAATTGCTGCGCCCGTGGCTTGAGCTCGGCATTCCGCTGCCGCGTGTTCATTTAGTCAATGGAGATGTGCTGCAAAACGTGGTTGTCGTACAATTGTTTGACTCAGTAGCAGTCTTTAAAAATGCGACAAATCAGCTAAGAGTAAGTGTTCCTTATGTGAACATTGTCAGCTGGGGGGCTTTTTAATCTATTTAAAAAAGGATAATGGTCATGAAAGTATCAGTGATATTAACAAGCTACAACAAACCTGATTTCATTGAACGTGTGCTAAAGAGTGTGGTAGAACAAACGTATCAGCATTGGGAGCTTTTGATCATGGATGATGGCTCTGAACAAGAAACGATCCAAAAGATGCAGCCTTATTTAGTGGATAAGCGCATTCAATTGTATTCTCATCAAATTCATCCTGCAAACCGGCTGAAGACTGTACGTTATGCAACGCTAATTAATGAAGCATTAACACGTATAACAGGTGAGCTGGTTTGTTATGTAACTGATGATACAGTCTACAGAAAAGATCGTTTAGAGAAAATGGTCGAGGTTTTTCAATCGAAGCCTCACATAGATATCGTCTATTCCTCGCAGCGTGTCGTGCATGTGAATCAGCATTTGGTGGAAACGGCGAGCTTCGTTCGAGAAGCAGATCAAGTGTTGGAGCATGCATCCTTTCAAGTCGACCATTGCTCTGTTATGCATAGAAGCCGGCTGCTTTCGCTTATTCATGAAAAATACGGACAATACTGGGCCGACGAACCAAAACATTGGCATCATGCTGACTCTGTGTTTTGGATGAGACTGAATCATTTTGCTGCGTTCTTTCCATTACAAGAAGTACTAGATACCACATATAAAACGCCACAATCATTCCATCATATGTTTGCGAGTATGCCCTACGATTTAATTGACGGAGCTGTGATTGAAAGAGAAGGCGATTATTATCAAATCGCTCACGGATATCTTCATCGCATTGACAAGCGTTGGGTGAATGAAAAGAACAGGCGTGCAATTCGTGTTCCTTCCTTATGTACGATGAAATATGAAATGAACGAGCCGCTGACAGTCCCGAATTATACAGTCGTCACCGCAGATAACGGCAGAACATTTTATTATATTGAACATCAGACAAAAAGACGGTTTGCTTCAAGACGTGATGTGCAATATTTTCAGTTTCATCAAAAGGAGATATACACGGTCACAAAACAGCAGCTGGAGACGTTTAAGGATGGCAAGATCATTCAAGTATCTCCTATATTCAGCCCGCCAAATAGACGGCTGTTTAAATGGAAACAAGATGTCTATTTATTTGTGCATGATACCTTTTGCCGAATTGTCCCTGAGGTAGTGAAAATATTTGCGTTTTACCATCAGCCAATCAAACTACAACCTTCTCAGTTTACATTTTTTCAAGAAGGAAAGCCAATTGTGCCGCTGTATATGGAGTCACTTCAGGAATTTGACTTGTCTCTTTATCAAACGTCAGGGCGAAAGCACTCCTCCTAAGAGGGGTGCTTTTTTAGAATTGACGAAAAAAGCAGGAGATCGACAGGAAAAAGCGAAACGTGAAAAGGATAGGGGAACACGTTGAACATCATCAAGCCGCTGAAAATTGGGCAATACAGTGCCGGATTTTCGGCATAGAAAGTGAGGGGGAAATAGTGGGGAAGGTTGTCGAAAGAGCGGATTGGTTTGAATTAATTTTAGAAGCCATCGATGAAGCGATTCACGTTGTAGACGATCAAGGGGTCACCATCTTTTATAATCATAATGCAGCGAAGTTCGACTGTTTAGCGAAAGAAGAGGTGATTGGCAAGTACATACTGGATGTGTATCCTTCATTAACTGAAAAGACAAGTACACTCATGCATGTACTTAGAACAGGAAAACCCATTTATCATTCGTTGCAAACCTATTTGAATAAAAATGGAGAAAAAATTGAGACCGTCAACACCACACTGCCCATTATGGAAGGCAGCAAGTTAATTGGGGCGGTAGAAGTAGCGAAGGATGTGTCGAAGCTGTCGGCGCTTTCGAATCGTTTAGATCAAAAAAAACGAACGGATGGTGCCGCAGAGACCACTCAAATGCTCGATTTTTCTTCATTTTTAACAAATGATCCACACTTAAAAGAGATGCTGGAGAAAGCGAAAAAAGCTGCTGCATATCCTTCATCGGTTATGGTCTTCGGGGAAACTGGGACAGGAAAAGAGGTACTCGTACAAGCGATTGTTCATGCATCTGATCGGAAAGATCAAGTCTTTATCCCGCAAAACTGCGCTGCTCTTCCAGAATCGCTGCTTGAAAGTCTTTTATTCGGGTCTGTCAAAGGAAGTTATACGGGCGCAATAGATCGCAAGGGGCTGTTTGAGTTAGCAGATGGCGGTACGCTTTTTCTTGATGAGCTGCAAGCGATGCCGCTTACGCTTCAAACAAAATTACTGCGTGTGTTAGAGGATGGTGTTGTCCGCCGGATAGGTGATGCAAAGGCGGTTCAAGTAAATGTCAGAGTGATTACTGCCCTCAATATCGACCCATTTGAAGCCGTTAAAAAACAAATGTTAAGAGAAGACTTATTTTATAGACTGCATGTGTCATCATTTCATATCCCGCCGCTTCGCACAAGGAAGCATGATATCCAGCTGTTATCCCGCCACTTTATTCAAACGTATCATCAGCAATTTTCTAAAAACGTCAACCGCCTTTCTGAAGAAACCGTCCAAGTATTTATGGCCCATCAGTGGCCAGGGAATGTCAGAGAATTAAAACATACGATCGAGCATGCCGTCTTGATGATGCCAAAGGAAGCAGAAGAAATCACCCCAGCATATCTCCCTGCCCATTTGCGGACGCATCAGATAGAAAGTCATCCGCCAGAGTCCTCATTAAAAAGTCAAGTGACGTCATTTGAACAAACGCTGATTCAAGAAGCTTTAAGACAGCACGCAGGGAATATTAAGCAAACGGCAGCCGCTTTAAAAATTCCTCGACAAACATTGCAGTATAAACTAAAAAAATATACAGATGCCGAAAAGTAGGCACTTCAAACATGTGAATGTGACGGAAAAGCTCCTTTTGTAAAGAATAGGGGCATTTTCCCATGTTGGCACATAACTTGCATAGTATAAAGTGAATGCTGATAGGGGGAATGGATATGAATCAAAAACTGTATCAACCTGCGCGACATTGGAAGGACATCGAACTTTGGAAGGACGTACCCGAGGAAAAGTGGAACGACTGGATTTGGCAGCTGACGCATACGGTCAAAACGCTTGAAGATTTAGAAAAAGTCGTGAACTTAACAGAAGAGGAAAAAGAAGGGGTGAAGATTTCCACGAAGACCATTCCACTCAACATTACACCCTACTATGCCTCACTGATGAATCCAGACGATCCAAGATGCCCAATCCGTATGCAGTCTGTACCGATTGCAGAAGAGCTTCATAAAACAAAATATGACCTCGAAGATCCGCTCCATGAAGATGAGGATTCACCTGTTCCAGGTTTAACGCACCGCTACCCAGATCGTGTGCTGTTTCTTGTCACAAATCAGTGCTCCATGTACTGCCGCTATTGTACGAGAAGGCGTTTTTCTGGTCAGATCGGGATGGGTGTGCCGAAAAAGCAATTAGATGCCGCCATTGGATATATTAGAGAAACCCCTGAAGTGCGGGATGTGTTAATTTCAGGCGGTGACGGGCTGTTAATTAATGATCAAGTGCTTGAATACATTTTGAAAAACTTACGAGACATTCCTCACGTTGAAATCATTCGAATTGGAACACGTGCACCGGTCGTGTTTCCGCAGCGAATTACAGATGAATTGTGTGAGATTTTAAAAAAATATCATCCTGTTTGGTTGAACACTCACTTTAATACAAGCATTGAAATCACAAAAGAAGCGAAAGAAGCGTGTGAGCGACTTGTCAATGCTGGCGTCCCTGTTGGTAATCAGGCGGTGATCCTAGCAGGAATTAACGACAGTGTTCCAATTATGAAGAAGCTGATGCATGATCTCGTCATGATTCGCGTCAGACCTTATTATATTTATCAATGTGATTTATCTGAGGGGATCGGCCACTTTAGAACACCTGTTTCAAAAGGCCTTGAAATCATTGAAGGCTTAAGAGGACATACGAGTGGTTATGCTGTGCCAAGCTTTGTTGTAGATGCACCAGGCGGAGGAGGTAAGATCACCTTACAGCCAAATTATTTATTATCTCAAAGCCCAGAGAAAGTGGTCCTGCGTAACTTTGAAGGTGTGATCACCTCTTATCCAGAGCCGGAACATTACGTCGCCGGCCAAGCAGATGCGTATTTTAATGAAATCTATGAAGAAAAGAAAGAACCCGCCATTGGCATAACAGCTCTATTTGAGGACGAAGCAAGATCCTTTACGCCTGAAAATTTAAGCCGAATGAAACGAAGAGAGTCTTATGAAACGAATCCTGAACATGATACGCTCAAAAACAAACGTGAAAAACGAGATGAATTAAAAGAGAAGAAATATCAAGCCCAGCTCAAAAAAGAACAAACCGTAAAGGAGGAGAAATAACGTTGCTGACATGTGATTGGTGTGAGGAGAAGAAAGCGAACGCAGGACAGACCACAGTCTATTGGGAACTCATCACGGGCACACAATCGATTGAGATTTTGGAAACGCCTTCGATTTCTTGCACGCATTGCGGGATGACGTATCAGAAGGATGAGACAGTAAAAGAGATAGAAGATCAATTAATTTTAGTCGATCAAACAAAGCTTCCAGAAAAAATCTCATATGAAGAATTAATGAGCATGGAGCGGTTATTAAAGCGTAATTACTTTGATTTTTCTTCATAAGTTGTACCTCCGCCTATACAAGTCATCAAATTCCTGTATAATATAACAACAAAATAGAGTGTCGCGGAGGGAAAAACAGGTGAAGTCGTTTTACCATTATTTAATGAAGTACAGACATCCAAAACCGAAGGATGACATCAGTCATTTTGCAAATGCTGCTTATGAAGATCACAGCTTTCCTAAAGCATCCACTGATTATCATGAGCTATGTGCCTATTTAGAGTTAAATGGGGACTATTTAAGCTCCATGACGACATTTGATGAGGCTTTTGAGCAATACGAAGTAGAAGTCAAAAAAAAATAACACACACAACCGCTTGTTCCGTATGGAAGAAGCGGTTTTTTCATGAAGAAATAAAATGGCGTTTTGCATGGTGTGGTTGCCCATGCAGAATTCCTTGCGCCGGCATACGATACGTTAAGACCAAAAGTCGGGCAAGGGGGAGACAGAATGAAGGCGAAAGCACCAAAATATAAAGTAGGGGATATTGTCGTCGTTGTCATGTACGGCACAGTTGGAACGATAACAAAAGTCCATCAAATTGACCAACATTATCTATATGAGGTCAATCATAATGAGGTGCTTTATTTTGAAACATCACTTCAGCTTTACGATGAGTACGACGGGGTGATTGTAGATACAGAAAAGCTGGACATTGAATATGAGTTCCTCATTGGCGATGTTGTATATGTAAAGGATTACGGGAAAGAGCTATTTAAAATCATTGGCCATCGGACTGAGATATGGCGCTACCTTGAAGATGGCTGGGAAGATGTCATTTATGAACTGACAAGGTTAAAAGACGGAGAATGGCTGGAAACAGAAGAAGAAGACTTGACGCTTGTCCTAAGGAAATATGAGATGGATCAGTTTGTTCATCAGCTTCTTTTTGTGCATTACGTTGGAGAAACCTCAAAAGAAATAGAGGAAGATATGGTGCAAACCGCTCTATTACAGTTAGAAGAGAAACAAGAAAGCGAAGCATCACTAGAATTTCTAGCTGTATCTATAGTGGATGAGCTTCTTGATATTTACAATGATTATAAAATTCTCTATGAATTTTTCAAAGACCCAGAATATAAGGATATGATGGACTTTATTTTGGAAAGTTTAAACGAGCATTTTGGTTAAAAGAAGACTTGTCCTAACACGAATAAAAAGTAAGGAACACAGAAAAAAGCAATCACATAAAACCAACCCCTCAAGATACGGCCCATCACCTGATCAAAAGTATGTCCATCTAAAATGTTTAACCATTTCATTGCCTCATGCCCCTTTTCTTTTCGTTTACTGCATTTATATGTATGGAATAAGCCATTATGACAAACTGTAATAAAAATAAGGCAGTGTTCATACATCATAAAAAAGGAGGCGGAAAGCAATGAAAGAAGCAGATTTGGTGATTGATACAGAGGAAATTGCAGAATTCTTCTACACGGAGCTGGTCAAAAGAGGGTACATACCATCTGAGCTGGAAACGTTTGAGCTTGCCGATATTACATTTGAATATATGCTGAGGAAAGCAATGATAGTTGAAGAAGAGGCGCGGTAGGCACTATACTTTGAAGAGATTCTGAGTAGAAAGGGAGGGGAATTGTTTCGCGTGTATGTCATCATTTTTTTCCTTTTGTTTGGCGCCATCGCAGCGCTTATGGTGTCTGGCATGTTCCAGGAGTTGGACAACCAGATCATCTTATCGTTTGAAAACATCAGACTTCCTTTTTTAAATGATGTCATGCTGACTTTGACTGACTTTGGTATCAGTGCGCTGCTTGTCCCAATCATGCTCATCTTTAGCGTGGTGCTGTTTATGTATAAACGCTACCACTCTATTATGCTGCTTTTTCTACTATATATAGCAGAAAAAACGGTCAATCATGAACTGAAAGGACTGTTTGCTAGAGAGCGTCCAGCCTTTGATCATCTAGTGAATGAGACCTATTATAGCTTTCCGAGCGGTCATTCTATGAATGCAGCAACGATCTATCCATTTATCGCCTATCTATTCATTGAAATGGTTCCGTGGCTGAAAAAGAGACAAAAAGCAGTCTACATGGTGACAGGGTGTTGTGTGCTGATGATCGGTATCAGCAGGATGTATATCGGTGTTCATTATGTCACTGATGTAGCAGGGGGCTTTGCGATAGGACTAGCTTTATTTCTCATATGTAAAAAGATTGACGAAAAATTGTCCGTCATTCGACAAAAATAGAAGAAGGAAATTCATAGATCCCAGCCAATTTTATATAAAAGGGGAGGGATTTGAATGCAATTGACGTTGAGATTTTTTCAAAAGAAACCTTCAGCTTATCACTTAACCATTTATCAAACACCTGAATATGGTGCAGAAAGCGGGCATCAACCTGTATACCGGACAAAGATTGGCGGCAGGACACACCTTGATGTACTAGAAAAAGCATTCTCGACATTTAATGTACAAGATACAGTCCCTAATGATTACAATGCACGGTTTATCACAACAGGAGATATCGTTGTGATTGATGACCAGAAAAAAGGGAAGTGCTACTACCAGCTCTTTCCGGCAGGATGGAAACGCAGTGAACGCCTAATGACGATGAGTTAAATATAAACGACGATGCCAGCTTTACTTTCAGCTGGTATTTTCTTTTTTGATCTCAATCGTTTATAATAAATGGGACTAAACACATGTTAAACGTAAGTGGAGGCTAAAAAATGAGTGTACATATTGGAGCAGAAAAAGGACAAATTGCAGAAACGGTATTGCTGCCAGGCGATCCGCTTCGTGCGAAATATATTGCAGATACATATTTAGAAGATGTTGTGTGCTATAACGAAGTGCGCGGCATGTATGGTTATACTGGAACATATAAAGGAAAACGCATTTCTGTACAAGGTACTGGAATGGGCGTACCGTCTATTTCGATCTATGTGAATGAGCTGATCCAAAGCTATGATGTTCAAAACTTAATCCGTGTTGGTTCTTGCGGAGCGATCAAAAAAGATGTCAATGTACGTGACGTCATCTTAGCTCAAACATCATCAACAGATTCTCAAATGAATCGTGTGGCATTTGGACCGATTGATTACGCACCATGTGCTGATTTTGGTTTACTGAAAAAAGCCTACGACACAGCAGAAGCGAAAAATGTAGCTGTGCGTGTTGGGAATGTATTTACAGCAGACCAGTTTTATAATGAAAAACCACTTGAGCTGATGGACCAATATGGAATTCTAGCGATCGAAATGGAGACAACGGCTCTTTATACGCTTGCTGCAAAATTTGGCAGAAAAGCGTTGTCGATTCTGACAGTGAGTGATCATGTCCTAACAGGAGAAGAAACAACTGCTGAAGAGCGTCAAACGACATTTGACGAAATGATCTTAATTGCACTAGATTCTGTTTTATAATAGTATAAAGGGTGTGCTACGATGTAGCGCATCTTTATTTTTTTAGTAGAGCAAAAGGAAGGTATGTCATGAAGAAAAGCTATAAAATACTCTCAATCGCATCGATTCTTGGTTTGACGGCCGCATTATCAGGCTGCCAGTTGCTGGATCAGAAAAGCGGTACCACTGAATCTAACAAAACAAACGAACAAAAGAACGCAGCAAGTTCATCACCCCAGCAAAACTCAAACGATACGGCAGATTCATCTAATCAAGAGCTGACGTTAAAGAGTGAATATTTCAATGACATCAAGGTAGTGAGCGGACTGAAGACCATTCAAAACCCTGAAAATGTGCTTGCTTTAGTGAACAAAGAATATGCACTGCCAGGAACCTATAAACCTTCTGATCTCGTTGTACCAAAAGTGGAATTCTCTTTTTCAGAGGATATAGAAAAACGATATATTCGAAAAGAAGCAGCGGAGGCACTTGCGAAGTTATTCAAAGGTGCTAAAAAGGAAAACTTTGAGCTTGCTGCAGTATCTGGCTATCGTTCCTATGATCGTCAAAAAGTCATTTTTGATAGTGAAGTGAAACTAAAAGGGAAAGAAAAAGCCCAAGAAGCCGTAGCCTTACCAGGCGAAAGTGAGCATCAAACAGGTCTTGCCATGGATATTTCCTCAAAAAGTGCCGGCTTTGAAATCTCTGAAAAATTTGGTGAAACACCTGATGGTAAATGGGTAGCCAAAAATGCTTACAAATATGGCTTTATCATCCGTTATCCAAAAGGGAAAGAAGACATCACGAAATATGAATATGAGCCGTGGCACCTGCGCTATGTAGGGAAAGAAGCTGCAAAAGCGATGCATGATCATGATTTAACATTCGAAGAATACATGAACAAAGTGAAGAAAATATAAACAAATAAAAGGCCTCCCGAAGCTGGGAGGCCTTCTTTTATACGCCGTTTTAAAAAAAGAACAAACCTGCTAAAGCGAAGCCGGTAATAAAACCGAGACCGATGCCATAAGCTGCACCCCAGCCATAATAACCTCCGTAATATCCATAACCAAAGCCCCCGCGGGACCCGCCGACTGGACGAATATAAACTTTGCGGTTTGTCACCCGCTCAATACGTCCAACATGTACTCTGCCATTTCGATCAGTAATTCTAGCTACTTTCCCCATATGCTGCTGACAAAGTTTGTAGTAGCGCTCCATGTTTTTCCTCCTTATGACAAACTCTTTTCACTCTTATCCTATGCGAAAGACTTCATAGAGTTTGGACAAAACATATAGGAGATTCGCTCATTTTATACTGTACATTCAAATACAAGGTGACTCAGATGTTCTCGGTGTGTTTGAATCAGGTCATAGTGTGTCTGCAATGTATCATAAAGAGAAGGTGGTATTTGATCTGATAATTCCATTTCGGTCGGCTCCTCTTGCACCATGTGCTCATCGAATGAGAGAATCCGAATCTCACGGAATCCTGCGGACGCTAACTGCTTTTGCCATTCAGAAAATGAAAAGAGGGAGTGAAACCCATAAAACTCCCGAATGGCTGCCTGGTCTTTTGAGGTAAGCGGCACTTTTAACACAGCCTCATTAGCGATCAATTGTTTTCCAGGAGCAAGTACCCGTTTCATCTCAGCAAGCGCAGCAGGTAAATGGGTGAAGCTTAAAACAGATTCACTGATCAGTAGAGAGAACGAGTCATCCGCAAATGGCAGGTGTTCGATCGATGCTTGCTGTGCACGGAAAGGTAGTTGTTCCCGCTCGAATCGCAGATTGGCTTTTTCAATCATCAAAGGGTGTGTATCAATCGCCTCTACTTCATAACCTAAATGTCCTAAATATGCGGCTGTTTGTCCTGTGCCGCATCCAACATCCAGTATACGATCTTCAGACGTCAAGTTGAGTTGCTCAATCATCGTTTTTGTTAGCTCAATTCCACCAGGATGGGCACCTGATACACCAAAATAGGCAAGCATTTCTACATAGTCACTCATGGAATCCCTTCTTTCCTTATCATGTTTCTCTCTAAAGATTATGCATTGCAGGGCGAAATGGCTTATCTTTTCAAATAGAAGTTTGATCCTTTGGTTGACGGATGAAGAATCGTCCTTGATAATAATGAAAGGAGATAAAGGTGGTGTTTTTTTGAAAAAACAATTCAAGTTCGTGATAGCCATTCTGGTGACAGCAGCGCTTTCCTCAGCGATTACATTTGTTATGACAAAACAAGGTGCTGTCAGCGTTTCAGGAGATGAGAAGTTTAGTAAACTCATGGCTGCATATACGAAGGTAAAAAACGAGTATTACGAAAAAACGGATGATCAAAAACTAGTAGACGGTGCGATTCAAGGAATGATTGCATCACTTGATGATCCATACTCTACATATATGGATCAGGAGGAAGCCGAAGGATTTAACAACACGATTTCATCTTCATTTGAAGGAATTGGTGCACAAGTAGAAGAGAAGGATGGACAAATTTTAATTGTCGCACCGATTAAAGGCTCTCCTGCTGAAAAAGCTGGTTTGAAACCTCATGATCGTATTTTAAAAGTGGATGGTAAAAGTACAAAAGGCATGTCAGTGAATAAAGCCGTTTCTCTTATCAGAGGGAAAAAAGGAACGGATGTCAAACTGCATTTGAACAGACAAGGTGTTGGAAATGTGGATGTCACGATCACAAGAGATACCATTCCGCTTGAAACGGTGTATGCAAAACTAACAAAAGATAAAATAGGCGAAATCCAAATCACTTCTTTTGCTGAAACCACGTCTAAAGAATTGGATAAAGCGATTGATGACCTCGAGAAAAAAGGGGCAAAAGGTTTTGTCATTGATCTGAGAGATAATCCAGGCGGCATTATGACAGAAGCGATTGAAATGAGCAATGACTTTATCGATAAAGGAAAAGTCATTATGCAAGTTGAGGAAAAAGGGAAGAAACAAGTGTACAAAGCGGAAAAAGAACGTAAAGTTCATCAGCCGGCAGTTGTCCTTGTAAACGGTGGTTCAGCTAGTGCTGCTGAAATTATGGCGGCGGCTCTACACCAATCCTCTAGCATTCAACTTGTTGGAGAAAAGACATTTGGTAAAGGAACTGTTCAGAATGCGCAAAGCTACAATGATGGCTCTAGTGTGAAATTAACCATTGCCAAGTGGCTGACACCAGACGGGTCTTGGATTCACAAAAAAGGAATTGAGCCACAGGTAAAAGCATCTCTGCCGAGTTATGCGAAGCTGCCATACTTAAGTCCGAAAAAGACATATCAACTGAATGATCATGGAGATGAAGTCAAAGCAGCTCAAAAAATGTTCCAAGCGCTTGGCTACAAAGCAAAAGCCAATGGAGAATATGATCAAGCATTCCAGTCGATCGTGAAAAGTTTCCAATCAGATCACGATCTAAAGGCTGATGGTATTCTGACAGGGGACACAACGACGGTACTGATGACAAACATCCAAGATAAGCTCAAGAAAAATGACACGCAAATGAAAAAAGCCATTGAAGTGTTGAAAAAAGAAATGAAATAGAAAAAGCAGTCCTCATCAGGGGACTGCTTCAAATTGTTGACAAAGGGCTAAAATGAACTTTATTTTAGCCCTTTGTCTTCTTTTCAGCTCAGCGTGATAGAAAACCTTTGAAGTCTAGGAAGGACGAGTACTGGAGCGGAGCGAATTTGACATTCGTGAGCACCAGCACGCAGGACTGACAAAGAATGCGAGGGTTTGTCTACACGCTGAAGCAGTCCTTATCAGGGGACTGCTTTTTTCTTGTGTTACGCTTTGTTAGCCACAGGTTCCGTTGTTTTCCCATTCTTTTCAAACAAATCACTTGTCACAGAATTAGATGCGACATTCTTCTGGAAGAATGGATTCAATATCAAGATGACCACAACGTTTGCTAGTAAGCCGAGAAAGCCTTCATAAAGGCCGAATGTCATTTGTGTCATATTCGCTGTAAAGGTAACGATAATTCCTACGATGAGCCCTGCGATCGTTGCTTCTCTCGATTGTTTTTTCCAGAACAAGCTGATGGCAATGGCTGGGAAAATTTGAACCATTCCAGAAACACCGATCAGCTGAAGCGTGACAAGCGCAGTCGGGAACAGCATACCGAATAAAAGAGCAAGCCCGATCACGATAAATACCATCGAACGTGTAATGATCGTTAACCGTTTAGGTGACACATTTGGATGGATTAAATCACGGTACAAATTATTGGCAAATAAATTCGACGCCCCAATGGCCATGATCGAACATGGAATGAGAGAAGCAAGTGCAATCGTTGAATACGCAAGCCCCTGCATCACGCCGCCATATGACGTCTGAATTAAATGAAGAAGAGCAAATCTTGGATTTGTATCTTCCGGTAAGACTAAAAAGGCAATGAAGCCAAGGAAGATGACCAAAATCAATACAATGTTGTAAAGAGGTAAAAACATACTGTTTTTACGGATGGCATCTGCGCTTTTGGCTGTGAAAACACCAGTTGCTGCATGAGCCCACATAAATAATGCGAGTGCAGAAACACCTGATGCGGTAATAAACCACAAAATGCCTTTAGGGCCGCTTTCAGGAATCGTCAGAAGCTGTGGGGCCTCCTTAGCTAACGTATTCATCATTGGTGTCCAGCCGTTAAAATGAATAATCGGGAGGGAAACGACCATAAAGAGCATGATCACCCAAACAAGAATATCTTTAATAATGGCTGTATATGTAGGACCTTTAATACCACTGAAAAATGTATAAAGTGCAACTAAAATAAATGAAATCATAACAACTGCATTCACATTAATATAACTCGTTCCAGCGACAGTTAACGTATCTTGAATCCCGCTTAGCTGAAGACAAATGTATGGAATGAGCATGAGTACACCAACAATGGCAATCAAACTAGATAACAGTTTACTGTCAAATCGCTCACGTGCATAATCAGCAAGTGTTGTCAGCTTGTGATTTTTTGCAACCGTCCAAAGTTTTGGTAAGAAGAAATACGCAATAAAATAAGCAAGAACTGAATAGGGGATAGCGAAAAAAGCAACACTTCCCGCTGTATAAGCTGTACTTGTGAGCCCTAAAAAGGTATAAGCAGTATATAAGTCTGCGCCAACAAGGAACCAGACGAGAAGCCCGCCAAATTTTCTCCCGCCAACAGACCATTCTTCGACTGATTGTCTTGATGATTTATCACGACCAGCGGCAAAACCGATGACCACGACGATGAAAATGATACTTGCAGTTATCAATAAAGCTGTTAAGTTTCCTTGCATTCGTCAGTTCCTCCATTTGAATGTTGCATCCTGTAAATGATAAATGTGCAAACGGGTGTGAGTACAATCCATAGTAAGAGCCAGAAGTGGAAAAAAGGCAGCCCGATGACAAATGGATGAATACGATTCACAAAGGGGAGCAGTGCAAGCTGTCCAATGAATGGAATCGCAATAAGTAGCGCCAGTATCAGTTTTTTGTTCATGTTTTCCTCCTCTAATATTTTGTAATTTCATAATAATAGCAGTTGTCAGATTAGATCACAAGACCATTTTCAGAAAAAACAATCATTTTTATGAATATCATACTAATATAACGCTTTCATTTTTAAAAAGAGGTAAATACTGAAGAATGAGAAAGGAAGACTTGAAAATAAGTATGGAAAAATAATATTTAGAGCAAATAAAAAAGCCCCAGCATGACGCTGAGACTGTGCCGTTTTTTATAGGAAATCAGATACTTCTTCGATGTCAAAACGATTGCTTTTGTGAGCTTCTTTTGCTGCTTTCCCGACAGAAATCAACATCACTGGTTCGTATCGACCACTCACATTGAATTCTTTCACGTACGCTTCTTTGCTGAAACCGCCCATTGCGCATGTATCATATCCCATTGCTTTCGCCGCAATCATTAACTGCATAGCAGCTAACGAAGCGTTTGAATACGCAGCTTCACGTGCATATTGCTCGCTTTGGTAAGCACCATTGATTTGCGTCATCAGTGTTTCTTTAATATCTTCTGTGATGAAGCCTTGTTCTGCTAGCTCACTGTAGATTTTTTCACCCTTTAGATTGGCTTCAAGGTCACCTAGCACAGCAATCACAGCTGATGCTTGAGAGACTTGTTTTTGGTTGTAAGCAATTGGAAGAAGCTTTGCTTTTGATTCAGCACTATGGAACACAGTGAAATGCCAATGCTGAAGGTTCCAAGCAGATGGTGCTTTTGTTGTGATATCAAGAAGCTCTGTTAACTCTTCTTTTGTCATTTCATGAGTTGTATCATACTCTTTTACTGAAGCTCTTTCTTTTAAAATGTCAATCGTTTTTTGATCGCTCGCCATATGGATATTTCCTCCCGTTTTTGCAAATAGTATGGTACAATAAATAAAAAAGTGAGAAACTTACTTATTGTAACTAGAGATATATTTTAAATTGTATACCGTTAGTTTGTCAAACGATTATGAAAAGAAAGGCTGAAATATATGGAATTTCAATTATGTCCAAACATTCAGCAAGCTTTTTTGCTTCTTGGCAAAAGGTGGAATGGTCTCATCATTCATGTATTGCTTGACGGTCCGAAGCGGTTTAAAGACCTGACGGACATTATTCCATCCATCAGTCAAAAAATGCTCGCAGAACGCTTAAAAGAGCTTGAGCAAGAAGGAATCATAAAGCGCACTGTACTTCCTGAAACGCCAGTCAAAGTCATCTATTGTCTAACCGAAAAAGGGAGTGCATTACATGGTGTGTTCGGAGAAGTATCGCGCTGGGCAGGGGAGTATGCTGGATCTCATGTAAAAAAGGAGCAAGCCTAGTTTTAGGTTTGCCCAAACGTTTTGTCTCCTAATGAATATGCTGATGTTAGGCACATGACAAAGGAGGAGAAAAGCATGTACCCTCATACTCCGTATTTTCGAGGCGGTGCCCCTGGCATTCCGCCATATGAATCTAGAGTCCCTTTGTTTTTTGGTTTTGGCGCTCCTTTAGTCGGCGGACTGCTTGGCGGATTTCTAGGAAGTGCGATTTTTAATTATCCTCGTCCATATTACCCGCCACCACCACCGCCTGTTCCACCACCTTATGGCGGCGGATATCCACCATATTATTAAGAAAAAAGAGTAAGCCTGCTTCCATTTCAAAGCAGGCTTTTTATAATGGAATATCAATTTCAGAAATGCCTGGATCATCATGCTTTAAAAACATAATTTCTAAAATACCATCTTGATACGAAGCCTTCGTTCCTTTTCTTTTCACAGCAGCAGGCAGGACAACCTTCTTTTGTTTATTCTCTTCAGGAAAATGATCAATAAACAGCAGATTGGCTGTATGTTTGATTTTTACCTTTTCCGTGTTCGGACGATCGAGCTCTATTTTGACAAACACGTGATCTGTCGTCTCAAATACTTCAACATTCGACTCTTTCTTTTTTTTATCGTCTGTCTCTCTTGTTTTCTGCTGCTGAGACAGCGGATCCTGAAAGGGGAATTGAGCAGAATAATTGGAGCCGAAAACACTTTCCATGACTTGATTGACATATTGCTCAACGTCTTTAGGATCTGAATTTTTTAACGCTTCTTTTGAAAATTGCTTTTGAAAAGGAAATAATCGGTTCCAGTCAAACATGCAAATCATCCTTTCTAAATGCCCTGAATTAGTATATGCCCATAAAGTGATGTGCGTGCTATAATATACGATAGGTTTAGAAAGGAATGGTTAGATTGAACGAACAACAATCAAAAGGTGTCTTATATACGGCTGCATCTTTTACATTATGGGGATTGTTCCCATTATATTGGAAACTGATGGAGCATATTTCGTCAGGCGAAATTTTAGCGCACAGAATCGTATGGTCCTTTATTTTTATGTGCGGTATTCTTTTATATTTAAAGCAAGTCCGTCCAGCGATGCAGACTGTGAAAGGTCTGATGATAGATGGAAAAGCACTTTTTTCATTACTTTTATCGGCTATTTTAATTTCGGTCAACTGGTATGTATACATTTGGGCTGTAAATCACGATCTTATGCTGGAAGCGAGTTTAGGGTATTATATTAATCCGCTTGTATCAGTTTTACTAGGCATCATTTTCTTAAAAGAACGACTGAATAAAATGCAAACCACCGCCATTCTCATTGCTGCAGCTGGGGTCATCATCTCAACTGTTCAGTACGGCTCATTTCCTGTCGTGGCTTTCGTATTGGCTTTTAGTTTTGGGTTTTATGGACTGATTAAAAAAAGAATGAGTTTTACGAGTGCCATTGGATTAACCATTGAAACACTGCTTCTTGCACCAGCTGCGCTTGTTTACTTATTCTTCTTCTTAAAAGAACCTGTTGTCACGATGAATCCGAGCAGCTTCGGCTCTCTTGGGCTATTATTTTTTGCAGGTGTCTTTACAGCTGTACCGCTTCTTTTATTTTCTGAAGGAGCCAAAAGAATTCCTTTATACCAAGTTGGTATTTTGCAGTATATTGCACCGACCATTACACTCTTTTTGGGGCTATTTGTGTATCACGAACACTTATCTGCAGCAAAAATCGTGACATTCCTCTGTATTTGGGTGGCGATTTTACTATTTACAACCTCTCAACTGCGAATGAAAAAAACAGCGAATTCTCATTAAAGAGACGAAGCAGTTTGCTTTTTTTTGCAGGCGGATCATGTCATAATAAGTTGTTACCAAAACTGTAGAGGTGATCACATGTCATCAGTCGATGAGCTTGCACACGCTTATCAATCTTTATGGAAAAATCGGCAGCTTGATGTAGTGGATATGACTTCATTACACGAGGCGATACGAGATGATTTGCTTGATGCACGCACCCATCCTCGCGCAAGAAAGTCATTGCATCAAAAGTATGTACTCGCTGTGGAAAGAATTTTAGAAAGCACGATTGAACAGGGTCATCAACTACAGCTGATCAGCTTACATACGAAAAAGCTGCGAGAACTAATTCAAAATGAAGGAAGGAACCACTCATGAAACCAATTCAAACGGAAGATGTCACAGCACATCTTGAATCGTTTTTAAATCGGCCAGTCTTCGTTCATCTTGAAACGACAACTGGTTCTTATTCAGCTCATGTGAATGAGCAAAATATGACGGTCGTGGCGTATATCCGCAACGCAAAAGTCGTCTATTCACAGGCAAAAATAAAAGGACAAGGTCCATACCGTGTCGGAATGAAAACAGAAGATGGCTGGATTTACGCAGAAGGTTTAACCGATTACGTGTTTGATGAACAAGGTCGCCTGCTGTTAGCAGGACACCTGCCAGACGGAAAACTAGCGATCTCATTACAAATTAGTGAAACACCATTTCAGGTGTAGGAGAGAGGGGAACAGTGATGAACGAACATGTACTTGTGATGCTGCCTCACCCCGACGATGAATCCTTCGGGGTCGCAGGGCTCATCGCGCAAAGCAGAAAACGTGGAATTCCAGTGACGTATGCATGCGGGACACTTGGAGAAATGGGAAGAAATATGGGAAGTCCAACTTATGCTAACCGTGAGACACTTCCTGAATTAAGAAAACAGGAATTAATCAATGCATGTAAAGAAATGGATGTCACAGACTTGCGAATGCTTGGTCTTCGAGATAAAACGTTGGAATTTGAAGATGATGAGTATTTAGCGGATGTGATGGAACGCATAATTGATGAAGTGAAACCAACTCTTATTGTCACGTTTTATCCAGGTCATGGCGTACACCCTGATCATGATGCGACAGGTGAAGCGGTCATTCGTGCTCTATACCGCAAGAAAAAAGAAGACCGTCCTGTCACATACTGCATGGCCATTACGAAAAATCGAGAAGAAGTGCTAGGAAATGCCGATATTGTGATTGATATTACGGATGTAGCCGATATCAAATTAAATGCACTAAGAGCGCATAGAACACAAACAGAAGGCATGCTAAGAGAGCTTGAACAAAAGCTGAAAAACAAAGAACCAGTCGTTCAAAAATGGTTTGATGAAGAAATTTTCTGGACGTATCAATGGAATGACTAAATGAAAGGCAGCTGACTGAAGTCAGCTGCCTTTTCCTGTTGTATCAGAATGCATACGTCTTTCAATCAACCTAAGACGAACAAATAGGACGATGGCACCTGCGGCAAGCCCAGTAATCAGCCCAACCCAATAACCAAACGCTCCAAATGAGGTATACGTGCCAATCAAGTAGCCAGCTGGAAGGCCGATGACCCAGTAAGAGACAAACGCAGCAATCAGTGTGTAATTCACATCTTTATAGCCGCGCAGAGCCCCTTGAATGGGTGCAGCGATCGCATCAGACAGCTGGAAAAAGATCGCATACATCAAAAAGTGCTGTGTCATTTGTAAAACAGCTGATTCAGTTGTATATAAACCAGCGATCTCAGGTCTAAATAACAAGATGAGTGCTGCAGTACATAATGAGAACAAAACAGCTGTTGCAATGCCAATATAGCTGTAGCTTTTTGCGTCTTTATACCGCATGGCACCGGCTTCAAAACCTACAACAATCGTTAAAGCCATTGAGATACTAAGCGGCAGGATATATAAAATAGAAGCAAAGTTCATCGCTGCTTGGTGACTGGCGATTGTCACGGTATCAAAGTGACCCATTAAGAGCGTGACAGCTGCAAAAATACTTGTTTCAAAAAAGATCGCAAACCCAATAGGGATACCGATTTTCAGTATTTGACCCATTCGGGAGACGTTAAAACGAGGTAATGTCTGAAACAACCGAAAGGATGCAAACGGTTCGGCTTTGATGACAATACAAATACTCATGATGAAAATCGCCCAATACGTCAGCGCAGATGCAAGACCAGCCCCTGCACCGCCAAGCTTTGGAAACCCAAAGTTTCCAAAAATAAAGAGATAATTTAAAACAAAATTAATAGGAAGTGCGGTTAACGTAATGAACATCGTCACACGTGTTTTTCCTAATGCATCAATGAACGATCTCATGACTGAATAACCAAAAAGCGGGATGATCCCAATAGCAAGGAAGCTGAGAAAATGACGGGCAATAGTTTCTACGGATGGTTCAAGCCCAAGTCTCCCTAAAATAAAAGGAACACACAACGATCCAATAACAATCACCACGATACTTAAAAGAAAAGATAAATAAATGGCCTGGAAGACTGCACGAGGAACGTCTTCCCTGCGGCCGCCACCCATCAGCTGAGCCACAATAGGGGTAACAGCCATTAAAATGCCAGCGAGACCAGTATAAACAGGTGTCCAAATGCTCGAACCGATCGCTACACCTGCTAGGTCTTCTGCACTCACTTTTCCAGACATCACCGTGTCTAAAAATGTGATGAGCGAAAGACCTGCTTGTGTAATTAAAATCGGAATCAATATGGTTAAAAATTGTGCCAACTTTGCTCGAATACTATTCGTTTCTCTCATCATAAGTTCCTCTCTGAACAGAAATAACGAGAGGAATTATATCACGCTATGTAAAAAAATCAATTCTCCGTCGGATTATTTTTCTTTGAGGGCTTCGTTTTTTTGAACATTTGGGCATAAATAAAAGAAAGACTGACAACACCTAAAATGCTGCAAGCATATTGAATCACTTTTTGAATGGTCATATTGAATTCACCTCCATACAAATAGAATGTGCACAATTTGTTATTTTATGACACAAGCGAAAGAAGGAGGGACATGGTGAGATGATCAATCGCACAAATGAAGAAGCGATGTTTAAGTTAGAAATGAAATCTCATTTAACGCAAATTATGATGGATGCAAGGAAAATCGTCGATTCGCTTGACCAGACGGAACAATGCCTTCTTTGTGAACTCGAATCATTGCATGATCAGTTTAATGAAATGCATGCAGAGGCTTCCTCGTTTTATTTACAAGCATATATGGAAGAATTCACACCAGGTTTTGCTCAATTTTCTTTAGCCATTGAGAACTTATCAAAACAAAAGCATGGCGCACTGATTGTGATTCAAAGGAGAGATGAGGTGGAGGATTATATACAAAAAGGGACAAACCTCCATGCAAAAATTAGCGCATCATTAATAGAAAGCATTTTCTATCCTGGAAACCCACTTCATGATGGCGCCCTTTTAGTAAAAGAAAATACGCTTGTTTCCGCTGCAAATGTCCTACCGCTCACCTCGAAAAAAGTCAGCCCTTCTCTAGGCACAAGACACCGGGCAGCCATTGGACTTTCTGGCATGACTGATGCCCTTGTTCTTGTGGTATCAGAAGAAACAGGAAAAATGTCGTTTGCGAAAGAAGGCGTCCTCTATCCGTTAACTGTAAAAGATCAAGAAATCAGAAAGTAAACATGAACACAGCATTCTTCATGGGGAAGGGTGCTTTTTTTTATTGAGGAGAAAAAACAGGCAATTAAGTAAAAAGTCATTTGATACAGAAAAATTTGTCATGTAGAATAGAACTATGAAACTAGCAACGTGCTTGTTTTGACAAATTTCTAAACGTCAACTTAAAAATTCCTTAAAAATTGTTTATAAATACAGCAAACAGCCGATAGAAACGATATGGCTTTGTTTTAGCATTTTGAGTTTGCTGCTCTAAAACCTATTTAGTATTGCCCAACGTCTTCATGTCGAGTAATATTATAGAAATAAAGATAAAATAGTGCAAGAGAAGCAGAACCATTAAATGCTAAACTCAAAACTAGTACATAAGTCTTACGGTACGAAATCATGAAAGGCGGAGATTCATCTATGAAGAAAAAAGTAGTAACCGGCCTCACAGTTTCAGCGATCGCAGGCTCAGCTGTTATTGCTGCACCGGCAGAAGCACAGACGATCAAGGTGAAAAGCGGTGACTCACTTTGGAAGATTGCCGAACAGTACAACACAAGTATTTCGGAACTTCAATCTCTTAATCAATTAAAAACGACGATGATTTTTGCAGGACAAAGCTTAAAGATTCCTGGTGCAAAAAGTTCAAAATCCAGCTCATCAACAGGTTCAAAAGCAACGAAATCAAGTGCTTCAACAACATCTAGCTATACAGTCAAGCTTGGGGATTCATTATGGCTGATTGCGAAGAATCACAAAATGTCAGTTGCAAGTTTGAAAAGTTTGAACAGCTTAAACAGTGACCTCATTCGTCCTGGACAAAAGCTGAAAGTGTCTGGAACGACGAAAACGAGCGGCAGCCAGTCCTCAAATTCAAACTCAACATCTAATTCCAGCTCAAGTAACAAATCAACAAATTCTAATAGTTCGTCATCAGCATCTAGTACATATAAAGTAAAATTAGGCGATTCACTTTGGAAAATTGCCAATTCGTTAAACATGTCGATTGGTGAAATTAAAACATTGAACTCGCTAAAATCTGATATGATTTATCCAAATCAAGTATTGAAGGTAAAAGGAACGGTGACGTCAAAACCAAGTCAGCCGAAAGCACCTGCTCAACCTAGCACGCCTTCAAACAGCAATCAGTCTTCAAGTAGTAAAACAACATCTTATACGGTTAAATCAGGTGATTCATTATGGAAAATTGCGAATCAGTTTAAGGTGCAGGTTCAATCAATCCGCGCAGCAAACAGCTTGAAAAGTGATGTGCTTAGAATTGGACAAGTATTAAAAATCAACGGAACAGCTTCCGGTTCAACTGGATCTAATGGTTCTACGTCAAACGGTTCAACAACACCGGTCAACAATAATAAAAATGACGTTCCAATGAATGCAAAAATCACGACAATGATTCAAGAAGGTAAAAAACTCACAGGCATTCCTTACAGATGGGGCGGCAATACACCAGCTGGATTTGATTGCAGCGGCTTTGTTTACTATCTCATTAATAAGGTTTCATCAGTATCTAGATTGAGTACAGCAGGATACTGGAATATGATGACGCCTGTCAGCACACCACAAGTTGGAGATTTTGTTTATTTCACAACGTACAAAGCAGGTCCTTCTCATATGGGACTATACCTAGGTGGAGGAGATTTCCTTCATGCAAGTGACAGCGGAGTAGGAATTTCAAACTTAAGCAATCCTTATTGGAAAAAAGCGTACCTAGGTGCGAAACGTTTCTTCTAAAAAAGCCGATTTTCGGCTTTTTTTGTTTGCCCAATGCTGTGATTGTCCATACTGATAACAAAAGGGGGCAGTCATAAATGAAAAAGTCAGTGTGGATGATCATGATATGTTTGATCTTTACCGCATCAGCATGTCATGCACCGCCAAAAAAAGAAACGACAGAAGAAACAAGAGAAGTTGCCGCACCTAAACAAGCACCAGTCACAACGTCACTCATAAACGAAAGCGGGCAAAAAATAGGGAGCATTGAAATAAGAGAATCATCAGAAAATGGGCTGGATCTGCATGTGAAAGCGAAAGGACTGCCACCAGGTCCTCACGGCTTTCATATTCATGAAACAGGAATATGTGAAACGCCAGATTTTGAAACGGCGGGGGCTCACTATAATCCGACCCATAGAGAGCATGGCTTCGACAACCCAAAGGGGCATCATGCTGGAGATATGCCTAATTTAGAAGTAGGGGCAGATGGTCAAATTGACGTCGTTGTGAATGTTCCGAATGTGACGGTCAAAGGAGGCCCGAATCAATTGGTTGATCAAAACGGGCGAAGTTTCATCATCCATGCAGAAGCAGATGATTACTTAAGCAACCCTTCTGGCAACTCAGGGAAACGCATTGCTTGCGGAGCCATCACAAAAGAAATGGTAAAATAACAGAAGACGAACCTTTATGTATTGAGTGCATAAAGGTTTTTTTAGTATACTTGGTGAGGAAAATGATCGAAGAGAGGAATTAATCATATATGTTTAACCAACCAGCACTCCCAGAAGAAATTCAAGCAATGATCGAAGCAAAAGGAAAAGTTCTCGAAGAAGAATTTCGTCCGCTTATCGGAACAGGCGGCTATGAATCACAAGATACGTCTATTATTCAAGATGCCATGATTGCACTTGCCCTAGGAAAAAATGTTCTGTTAAAAGGACCGACGGGATCAGGTAAAACAAAACTAGCAGAAACTTTATCCGCGTTTTTTCAGCAGCCGATGCACAGTGTAAACTGCTCCGTTGACCTTGATGCAGAAAGTCTTATTGGCTATAAAACCATCCATAATGATGGACAAGTTGCTTCTATAGAATTCATTGAAGGACCCGTTACAAAAGCAATGAAAAAAGGACACCTTTTATATATTGATGAAATCAACATGGCAAAACCAGAAACACTACCTATTTTAAACGGTGTGCTTGATTACAGAAAAATGATGACAAACCCATTTACAGGTGAAGTCGTTAGAGCAGAAGAAGGTTTTGGCGTGATTGCAGCAATCAATGAGGGATATGTGGGGACAGTGCCGCTCAATGAAGCGCTGAAAAACCGTTTTGTCGTCATTGAAGTTCCTTACATTGGCGGCGGCATTTTAAAAGAAGTACTGCACACTCAATCCGTATTAAAGGATGAGCGGTTAATCGATCAATTCGTACAGCTCTCATCAGATCTCATCGTCCAAGCACACAATGGACAGGTCAGTGAAGAAGCCGCATCCATTCGCGCACTGTTAGATACATGTGATCTTGCGCAATATATCCCGCCGCTTCGTGCAATTGAACGAGGAATTGTGGAGAAGCTAGAAGATGACCGGGAAAAAGCAGCGGTAAGAAATATCGCTCAAACATTATTCGAGTGAGGTTCTGACTTTTGAAATTCATCAAATTTAATGACAGCAGAATCGATTCATTTCTATTTATGGAATTAACGGATTTAGCCAAAACACTTGCCAAAAGTGATGATGTGGAGCTTGAATACGGTGTTCAATCATACTATGAACCGTTTGAAAAGAAAATTTTCATCAGCCATTTTTGGGATGATCGTCATCAAGAGGATATGATGGCAGGCCTAAAAAGTGATGTGTTCCTGCGAGCAGTAGGGACAGTGTATAGCGATCTTACAGTATTTGAAGACATCATTCGCTATGCCCACACATTATCCATTCCTGATGTGTGCAAACAATTGTTTATGCTGCTTGAAGATGTCCGCATTGAAGAGCGTATTAAACGTGACCGCCCAGGAACAAAAAAGGTGTTTAAACGGAGAAGAGAGCTTTACAGACGTCACTTTAAAACACAATTAACGATTAACCAAGAGCGCAGTATTTTAACAGATGCACTCTTTTGTGCGATATACGTGAAGCTGACAGCCGAATCTCCGCTTGAAGAAATTCCACCCCTTCATGAGCGGATAGATCCAATGATTCCGTTTATTGAGTCAAGTCTTGAACGCGTATATGACGCACGCTCGACATCTGATATCGCCATCATTGTGAAGGAATTGACAGAAGGCTTCGATGAGCTCCTTGAAAAGGATATGCTGAACACATACTTTTTCTTCCCAGAATTGGACTATGAAAAAGCGGCAAAAGAACCGCTTTTCCATGACCTCAAAAGAAAGCCTAAATTAAGTGAGGATATAAAAGTTGATCGGGAAAAAGAGGGGGATGAAGACATCCATAATGAATATATGGAAGTATGGCATAGAGAAACGGAAGCACCATCTAAAAGTTTCCTTCAATTTGATTTAGAACACGGTGGTAAAAGCGATCTCGGTAAAGATGCGGCAAGAGAAGGTGACGATGGAGATCAGGCGCTTGGAACGGTTCAAGGTTCAGCCAAACAAACCCATCGAAAAGACTATTCAAAGCTTGAAGCACTAGAAGAGGCAGAAGGAGAAGAAAGCGGGGCAGATGCGCATGAGAATGGAAAAGAAAACAAATATGCATTTCCAGTCATGATTTCACCAGAACCTCCTTCACCAGAGCAAATAGATGTGTACAAGCAGCACGCAAAGGCAATCGAGCCTTATCAGAAACGCTTAAAACAAATGATTCAAAAAACACTTGAGCATAAAAAAACATGGCCAAAAACAGATCTTCATGCAGGACGTCTCAGTAAAAAGCTCATTCGTTATTTTACAGAGTCCAATCCTCGACTATTTTATAAAAAACAAGCGCCATCTTCTCAAATTGATGCTGTGTTCACTTTATTAGTTGACTGTTCTGCGAGTATGTTTGACAAGATGGATGAGACAAAAAAAGGGATTGTTCTGTTTCATGAAGCATTAAAATCAGTTCAGGTACCTCATCAAATTGTAGGGTTCTGGGAAGATACAAATGACGCAACTGAAACAAGTCAGCCGAACTACTTTAACACCGTCGTATCGTTCAAAGATTCCTTATTTGACGCAGGACCATCCATTATGTCACTTGAGCCAGAAGAGGATAACCGGGATGGATATGCGATTCGCCAAATGACAAAAATGATTTTAAAACGAAGAGAAGAGCAAAAATTCCTCATTGTTTTCTCAGACGGAGAGCCGGCTGCATTCAGCTACGAACAAAATGGGATCGTGGATACACATGAAGCGGTTCTCGAAGCGAGAAAAAAGGGAATTGAAGTGATCAATGTGTTTTTATCCAATTCTCCGATTGAAGAGGCGCAGATGAAAACGATCCAAGATATGTATGGCAAGTTCAGCATTTTTGTACCGGATGTCGATACATTGCCAGATGTGCTATATCCATTACTCAAGAAATTGCTGCATAAAAGCATTGGGGCATAAGGTTTTGCCCCTTTCTTTAAAATATTTTTCGGAATGATTTAAATTTTTTGTTTTTCTTTGAATTTTTTATCTTTAATTGAACAAAGAATGTAGAAAGTAATCCGAAACAGTGGTAGAATATGATTGGAAGCGTTTTATTACATAAATTTGGTCATTGTGTTCTGGAAGTTATATCGAGATAGTGTTCAATCACTTGATGATCAAAGTTGGGGGTAGTGTTCAAAATGTTTCAAAATGATGTGAAACAACCGTTGAGTTGGGAAGAATTTCATGGTCCGAACCTCGGCTACGTGCTCGAGCTCTACGATCAATATGTCCAGGATCCTACTAGTGTTGATGAAGACATAAGAGGCATATTTGATGAACTTGGTGCACCACCGAGTGAAATGAAGGAGGAAATTGGGAAAAAAGAAAATAGCGTAGTTACTTCTGAACAAATCCAAAAGATAGCATCAGTCGTTAAACTGGCAGAAGACATCAGAACGTATGGCCATTTAAATGCTTCCGTCAATCCTCTTCGCAAAGAAAAGGAATTACAAGAGCTGTTTCCATTAAAGGAATACGGTTTAACTGAAGAAGACGTTAAGAATATTCCAATATCAATTATTAGCCCAGATGCACCTAAACACATTTCAAACGGCATAGAAGCCATTAACCATTTGAGAAATACGTATAAGCGTACCATTTCATTTGAGTTTGATCACGTACATGACTTCGAAGAGCGCAATTGGCTCTCTAAATCTATTGAGTCTGGCGAATTATTTAAGAAAAAACCAGCAGATAAACTAGTTTCTGTATTCAAAAGATTAACAGAAGTCGAGCAATTTGAGCAGTTCCTTCATAAAACATTTGTTGGACAAAAGCGTTTTTCTATTGAAGGATTAGACGCACTTGTTCCAGTACTTGATGAAATTATATCCGAGTCTGTTACACAAGGGACTTCAAATATTAACATTGGAATGGCACATAGAGGCCGTTTAAATGTATTAGCACATGTGTTAGGAAAGCCATATGAGATCATTTTTTCAGAATTCCAGCATGCGCCTAATAAAGAGCTTGTACCATCAGAAGGCTCTATCGGCATCAGCTACGGATGGACAGGGGATGTAAAATATCATCTCGGTGCTGACCGCCAAATCAAAGATGAAGATACAAAGAGTGCAAGAGTCACACTTGCCAATAACCCAAGTCACTTGGAATTTATTGACCCGATTATTGAAGGAAGCACTCGTGCAGCTCAAGAATCGCGTACTCAAAAAGGCTATCCAGTTCAAGACGTTGAAAAAGCGTTAGCCATCTTAATTCATGGGGATGCTGCATTTCCTGGTGAAGGAATTGTCGCAGAAACATTAAATTTAAGTCAATTAGTCGGCTATCAAGTGGGAGGAACGATCCATATCATTGCCAACAATATGATTGGATTTACCACAGAAAGCAATGAATCTCGTTCAACAAAATACGCTAGTGACCTTGCAAAAGGTTTCGAGATTCCAATTGTTCACGTCAATGCAGACGATCCAGAAGCTTGTTTAGCAGCTGTTCAGCTGGCGGTAGAATACCGTAAACGCTTTAAAAAGGATTTCTTAATTGACTTGATTGGCTACCGCAGATATGGCCATAACGAAATGGATGAGCCATCTACTACTCAGCCAATGCTGTATGATGCGGTCAGAAAGCACAAAACGGTCAAGAATATCTTCGCAGATAAGCTTGTCACTGAGGGCCTTCTGTCAAAAGAACAAAGAGAAGAAATTGAGCAGGCTGTCACGGCAAAAATTGAAGAAGCTTATAAAAAAGTGCCTTCAAAGAAAGAACATACGATTCAAGAAATCGAACTGCCAGAGCCTGTATCTAACGGCTTCCCTGCAGTTGATACATCTGTAGAGTTTGATGTATTAAGAAAGCTGAATGAAGAATTAATTAGCTGGCCGAAAGACTTCCAAGTATTCGGTAAGCTAAAGCGGATCCTTGAAAAACGTGCAAAAGTGTTTACAGATGATCGCAAAGTGGAATGGTCACTTGGTGAAGCACTGGCATTTGCATCTATATTAAAAGACGGTACGCCGATTCGAATGACCGGACAGGATTCTGAGCGAGGCACATTTGCTCAAAGAAACCTTGTTCTTCACGACAGTCAAACGGGAGATGAATTCATTGCTCTTCATGAACTGAGTGATGCAAATGCATCATTTACAGTCCATAATAGTCCACTGTCAGAAGGCTCTGTCATCGGGTTTGAATATGGTTATAATGTCTATTCTCCTGAAACATTAGTGATTTGGGAAGCTCAATTTGGAGACTTCGCAAATGCGGCTCAAGTGTATTTTGATCAATTTATTTCAGCAGGCCGCGCCAAGTGGGGACAAAAGTCAGGGCTTGTGATGCTCTTGCCACATGGATATGAAGGACAAGGTCCAGAACATTCTAGTGGAAGAACAGAACGCTTCTTGCAATCAGCTGCTGAGAATAACTGGACAGTTGCGAACCTGACAAGTGCAGCTCAATACTTCCATATTCTTAGAAGACAGGCGAAAATGCTGCTTCGTGAAGAGATTCGTCCTCTTGTCATCATGACACCGAAGAGTCTGCTTCGTAACCCGAACACATTATCCGAAGTCCAAGAACTAACAGATGGACAGTTCCGTCCAGTTCTTGAACAGCCGGGCCTTGTGCATGATCATGAAAAAGTAACACGCCTTGTGCTATCGAGCGGGAAGGTATCGATCGATATTAGTGATCGTTTTACTCAAATGGAAGACTCAAAAGATTGGCTTCATATTGCGAGAGTGGAACAATTATATCCATTCCCAGCCAAAGATATTAAAGCCATTTTATCAAAACTGACAAACTTAGAAGAAATCGTATGGGTGCAAGAAGAACCGCAAAATATGGGCGCTTGGGGATATATTGAGCCATATTTACGTGAAATTGCATCTGAAAAAGTAAAAGTACGTTACATCGGCCGCAGAAGACGTTCAAGTACGGCTGAGGGTGATCCAACTGTTCATAAAAAAGAACAAGAACGAATTGTATCTGATAGCTTGACTCGCAAAAACTAAGGGGGAAATGAAAAATGGCGGAAATTAAAGTACCTGAACTAGCGGAATCAATCTCGGAAGGAACAATTGCTCAATGGCTAAAACAGCCGGGCGATTATGTTGAGCAGGGGGAATACCTGTTAGAACTTGAAACAGATAAAGTCAATGTCGAATTGACAGCTGAAGAATCTGGTGTTCTAAAAGAAGTACTGAAAGATTCTGGTGACACTGTCCAAGTTGGAGAAGTCATCGGAACGATTGCAGCAGGTGAAGCTGGCGGAAGCGAGTCCGCAGCTCCAGCACCTGAGCAAGATTCTGCACCAGCTTCGAAAGAAGAACCAGCAGCTGAACAAAAAGAAGAGGCAGCAAAAGAAGAGCCGAAATCTGGTAATGGCAGAACGATCGCTTCTCCAGCAGCTAGAAAACTAGCAAGAGAGAAGGGTTTAGACTTATCTGAGATTCCAACCGCAGATCCGCTGGGCAGGGTACGAAAGCAGGATGTAGCTTCTTACCAAAAGAATGAAGCTCCTGCAAGTGCACCGAAAGCCGCGCCAAAAGCAAATGCTGCGGTGCAAAATGATCAAGCAGGGAAACCAGTTGAGCGTGAAAAAATGTCACGCCGCAGACAAACCATTGCAAAACGTTTAGTTGAAGTTCAACAAACGGCAGCGATGCTGACAACATTTAATGAAGTCGATATGACAGCTGTCATGGATCTAAGAAAGCGTCGCAAAGATGCCTTCCTTGAACAAAACGATGTGAAACTGGGCTTCATGTCCTTCTTCACAAAAGCAGTGGTAGCAGCACTTAAAAAATATCCACTTCTCAACGCAGAAATTCAAGGTGATGAGCTTGTCATTAAAAAATTCTATGACATCGGTATTGCTGTAGCCGCCAATGAAGGGCTTGTGGTACCAGTTGTCCGTGATGCAGACAGACTATCATTTGCTGGAATTGAAAAAGAAATCGGTCATCTTGCGAAAAAAGCAAGAGATAACAAATTATCGCTCAATGAATTACAAGGTGGATCATTCACGATCACAAACGGAGGAACATTTGGTTCTCTGCTTTCAACACCAATTTTAAACAGTCCTCAAGTTGGAATTTTAGGTATGCATAAAATTCAGCTTCGTCCTGTTGCAATTGATGAAGAACGCTTTGAAAACCGTCCAATGATGTATTTAGCTCTTTCATACGACCACCGTATTGTCGATGGTAAAGAAGCTGTTGGGTTCCTTGTCACGATTAAAAATCTACTTGAAGATCCTGAACAGCTATTGCTTGAAGGATAATCGAAAGAAAAAGCTAGTACCGATGAGGGTACTAGCTTTTTTGGTCTTTATTTTCTGGGTAGCCTCTTTTTGACCAAAATGTTGCCAGCCAAGAGCCAGATAAATTATGCCATACGCTAAAAATGGCACTGGGAACGGCGGCAAGTGGAGAAAAATGTGCGGTTGCAAGGGCTGCGCCAAGTCCAGAGTTTTGCATCCCTACTTCTATTGAAATTGCTCGTTGAGAAGGAATGTCCATTTTACACCATTTTGCAATGAGGTAACCCAATAATAGACCAAGAGCATTATGTAAAACAACAACGGCAAAAATAAGCAGTCCAGATTGCAGAATCTGTTCTTTATTTGCGCTGACAACAGCTGCAATGATGGCGACAATGCCAGTAACAGATACAAGTGGGAGTGCTTGTACAGCATACGTCACTTGTTTTTTAAAAAACAATTTGACGATGACCCCTAAAATAATCGGAATTAAGACAACTTGGACAATCGACAAAAACAAAGCACCCGGTGATACAGATAACCAAGATTTTGCAAAGATATAAATGAAAACAGGGGTCAAAATGGGAGCAAGTAGTGTCGAGATCGTTGTCACGGCAACGGATAAGGCCGTATTTCCTTTCGCCAAAAAGGTCATTACATTGGATGCAGTCCCGCCTGGACAGCAGCCGACGAGAATGACACCAACAGCGATTTCAGAAGGCAAATGTAACCCATAGGCCAATAAAAATGCAATGAGTGGCATCAGAGTATACTGCGCTAAAACCCCGATCAATACATAAAGAGGCTTTCTAAAAAGCTCTTTAAAATCTTCAGAAGACAGCGTCAGCCCCATACCAAACATAATAATGCCAAGTAAAAAAGGGATATAAGGTCCAATCAAAGAAAATGCCGCAGGAAAAGTAAAACCTAGACAAGCAAAGACAATGACCCATATAGCAAATGTTCTTCCTGCAAAATGACTAATGTGTAAAAGGATGTTCATACTATCTTTCAACTCTCTTTCTTTTCATATCTTTTCTATTTTAAATGAATTTTCTGAAAAAACAACCTATGATTTTGCATCAGGTGCTTATAATATTATTATGTAAACTAATAAAAACCCACATAGTAAATGAACTATGTGGAGTATGCGATCAAAAAGGTGTCCATTTCACTTGTTGAGCCTGTTTTAGTCTTGCTTCTGGCTCACGCCAGTCAACGACATTCCACCACCGGTCTACATATTGCGCCTTTTCATTTCGATATTGGAGGTAATAGGCATGCTCCCACACATCAAGAGCAAGAAGGGGGATGACGTCCCATTGCGAGAGGAACTGATGGCGTTCTGCTTGTAAAATGTCTAAACGCTGAGATCGCGGAGACCATACAAGGATCGCCCATCCGACACCTTCTACTTGTTTGGCAGCAGCTGAAAAATGTGACTTGAACGCTTCATAGCTGCCAAATGATTGATCAATGAGACGAAGCATTTGACCAGTAGGTTTTCTTTTTCCTGAAGGACTCATTGAAAACCAAAAGATACAATGTAAATAATGTCCTGCCCCATGAAAGGCAAGCTCACGTTCCCAATGCTTGATCATCGTAAAGTCATTGGTTCTTCTTGCTTTTTTTAGCGCAAGTTCAGCTTGATTTAGCCCATCAACATAAGTTTGATGATGCTTTTGATGGTGCAAGTACATAATTTCTTTTGAAATATAAGGTTCGAGCGCGTCATACCGATAAGGCAGTGGTGGTAACTGATGATTTCCAGCTGCTACATCGCGCACTTCTTCGTGTGGCTGCATGTCTTCTGCAATCCTTTCGGCTAGTTCGTACCATTCTTGTTCACTCGAATGGTCATCCTCCATTTTGAGTCGTAAATGTTCCACTTTTCGATGAATTTCATCATCTTGCCAAACATGTTGAATCGTGCTAAGCCACTCTTTGAGCTGTGAGCGATATTCTTCTTTATTCATGTATACGCCTCATTTCCTCTAAAAATGTAGAACAAGCCATCATCGGAAACACAAATGGGTAGGTATGATAGGTGATGTAAAATTGTTTTGGTAGTCCAATGCCGACTGGATAGTACATGGCTTCTTCAGTATGGTGATGGTTCACTAAAAAGGAGACAGCTTTCAAAATGGCTGCGTTATTTGCTTTCTCATATTGGAGGAGCGCCTCTGTCGCCCATGCGGTTTGAACCACTGTGCCAAAGGGAAGCGGGACATAGGTTTTCAGTTCTGCACTTTTACACGATTCTCCGAAACTGCCATCTTCAAGCTGAATCTGCTTTAGGAAACGGCACGCTTTTTGCACAGCAGGGTGTGAGGAGGGGATGCCGGCCTCTTTCAGTCCTGTTAACGCTGCCCAAGTTCCATAAATATAACAAACACCCCATCTGCCAAACCATGATCCGTTTTTCTCCTGGTGGTCAATGAGCCATTTTACACATCGATCTTTTTGCCTGAGAATCGTGGGTGAAGCAGTATCTTTTTCTTCTAAACCAATCAAATGGAGGACATGGCCAGTAATATCAGGAGTTGACGGGTCAATCGCCGCATCCTCCGCAGATTCAAGCGGAAGGTGACGAAGCAGAAAGTGATCTTGATTTTTTTCGAAAGCAGAAAAGCCGCCATCACGGTTTTGCATGGAGAGAAGCCAGTCATATCCTCGTTTCCACTGAAGTGGAGTGTATTCCTTTGGGATCGCTTTTAACACAATTTGCGTGTCATCACAATCAGGATTATTCGTATTGATATGTGAGAAACCAAAGCCACCAGGAGCAGCATGCCGGTTATGAACTGCCCAATCCGCTTTCTTCATTTGCTGCCGGTCCAGCAAATAGATGAAGGAATTCATGATCATGGGATCTTCTCGTTTTCTTCCTGATTTTTGAGAAGCGTAACTGACAAGCGCTGTATCCCACACAGTCGAGGTGGAATTCTCAGCATATATCTTGCCTTGACAGGAGGTGACGAGCTTTTTCATACCCCTGACTGCTTTTTGGATGAGATGATGTCCAGGGGAGTATCCAAGGCTCATGAGGGCATAGACCATAAAGATGGTTGCACTTAAGTAACTGTACAGCGTCCCATCTTTTTCAAGACGGTCAAACATGTATCGCTTTGCCGCTTCATATCCGAAAAAGTCGAGCCGGCTGTCGAGGGCTGTATATGACCGCATATACATGAGGAAGTGATCAGTCGAACGTTCTTCTCTTGCCATAAACCAGTCAAATGGATTTTTAGACATGTTTTCATCAAGATGGGCTAATGATGGAAACGTAGCATGAGAGGTATACCGTTTGTTCAGTGCGATCATCATGGGTACAAAATGAATCCTTGCATAGGCACTAAGGTGGTAGAAGTGCAGCGGAAAAGACGTAGGGATGAGTAAAAGGGAAAGAGGTGCATAGAAGTAGGGCCAAGGGTGCATGCCATTTACGGCAAGCATCCACTTTGTCATAAAATGAACGTTCTTTAGGCCACCTTTTGAGCGAATATATTGTGCTGCTTTTTCCATATGAGGCTCGTCTTTTTGAAATCTGCCAGATGCGAGCATTCCGCAATAACCTTGTACTGTAGCTGTGAGATGTCCCGACTGGTCATGATACAAAGAAAAGGAACCATCTTCATTTTGTTTGGCATGTATTGCTTCGGCCAATTGATGGATCAATTGCTGATCAGGGTCACCAACGGCTTTTAGTAGCATAATGAAAAAAGAATTTGTCATCATAGGTCCTTCAAAGCAGAAAACAAATGCGCCATCTTCTCTTTGTCTGCGTTCTACCTGCATGTGCAGTTCATCGATATATTCGTTGACTCTCGTTTTTAAATCTTGCATTCGGCCATGCTCCTTTCCTTTATCACTATATTCAGGAGTCGGCCTGTCACATGCCAGCACAAAAAAAGCCGATGACATCGTCACCGGCTTAGCGTGTAGACAAACCCTCGCATTCACCCGCAGTCCTGCGTTCCGGTGCTCACGAATGTCAAATTCGCTCCGCGCCAGTACTCGTCCTTCCTAGGGCTGCAAAGGTTTTCTATCACGCTGAAAAGAAGACAAAAAGCTAAAATCAAGTTCATTTTAGCCCTTTGTCAACAATCTGAGCCGATGACATCGTCATCGGCTTTCTTAAATGATTAGTCTTGCAGATTAATCCACACGCTTTTGACTTCTGTATAGTTGTTAAGGGCATATGATCCCATTTCTCTGCCAAGACCTGACTGTTTATATCCGCCAAACGGGGAGGCGGCATCAAAGACATTATAGCAGTTGACCCAAATGGTTCCTGCTTCTAGGCGTGCAGCGATATCGTGGGCATGCTTTAAGTTTTCTGTCCAAAGTCCTGCCGCTAACCCATAGTCAGATTGATTGGCACGTTCGACCACTTCATCAATGGAATCGTAAGGAATCGCAGATAGAACTGGGCCGAAAATCTCTTCTTTTGCGATTGTCATTTCATCTTCTACATCTTTAAAGACAGTAGGGGAGACGAAATAGCCTGCTTCATAAGGGCAGTCACCACCGACTACGGCTGTTGCACCTTCTGACTTCCCTTTTTCGATATAACCTAACACACGTTCATGCTGCTCTTTACTCACTAGAGGCCCAATCTGGGTATCATGATGAAGACCAGCTCCTTGTTTTAAGGATGTCGCATATTTAGCCATTTGATCGACGACTTCATCATATTGGCTCCGGTGCACAAAGACCCTTGATCCTGCACAGCACACTTGGCCTTGGTTAAACATCACGCCGTTTAATGCACCTGGAATGGCTTTCTTTAAATCGGCGTCTGGTAAAATAATATTCGGCGATTTTCCGCCAAGCTCTAAAGTAACACGCTTGATGGATTTGGCTGCTTTCTCCATGATCAATTTCCCAACACTTGTTGATCCAGTGAAAGCCAGCTTGTTGACATCAGGGTGATCGGTTAATGCTTCACCAGCTGTTTCACCAAATCCAGGAACGATGTTAATCACGCCTTCTGGGAATCCGGCTTTATCCACTAATTCAGCTAAATATAAAGCAGATAGCGGTGTTTGTTCGGCTGGTTTTAAAACGATGGTGCAGCCTGTTGCTAGTGCAGCACCCATTTTCCACATGGCCATGAGCAGCGGGAAGTTCCAAGGAATGATTTGTCCCACAACGCCAACAGGCTCATGGCGGGTATAATTAAAATATCCCTGGCTGACAGGAAGGGTTTGTCCAGTCATTTTCGTGGTCCACCCTGCATAATAGCGCATGTGCTCAATGGCAAGAGGGATATCCGCATTGGTTGTTTCATTAATTGGTTTTCCATTGTCAAGTGTTTCCAGCTGGGCCAGTTCTTCTTGGTGTTCTTCCATTAAATCTGCCAGCTTAAACATCAAGCGGGCACGTTCGGCTGCAGACATAGAACGCCAAGGTCCATGGAACGCCTTTTTAGCAGCTTTTACTGCCTCATCAATGTCGGCTGCACCTGCTTCATATACATCAATAAGGGTTTCTCCTGTGGCAGGGTTAGGCGTAGAGAATGTTTTGTTATCATGACTTGTGACAAACTGACCGTTAATGTAGAGTTTTTTCGTCCCTTGGAGAAAAGATTCGAGTTTTGAACTGATTTGAAGTGTTGTAGAGCTCATAAATAAACAAACCTCCTTAAAGATATGGGTTGTTCTGCGAGTTCTAGGTGGAAAAAGTGGACATGAAGCAATTTTTATACGCACACATATGTAAACGTATACATTTATCATATTACACGACATCTTTGAAAGCAATCGATAACACTCATTGCATTTCACGAAAAATTGGCTACAATAAATGTATAGATGAAAAAAGGAGTTTTTAAATCATGATCCATCAAAACTGGCAAACGGCTGAAACGGTAAAACAAGTAAAATGTGTACATACAAATGCGAAAAAATATATGGTTGACCGGGCATTAACGGTTGGACACACATATGATGTGAAAAATGAAACAGAGGAATTTCTCTTTGTCGTTGATAATACGGGTAAAGTAGGCGGGTATTACAAAGAGTATTTCGAAGACAATTCTGCTGAATGATTTTGAGGGTCATCACTCATACTAAGAAAAACAGTAAAGGGTGATGATGATGAAAAAGCAGCAGCAAGAAGAGCAGAAACATCAAAATGCTTGGCATGACAATGAAGATGCTGATATGGCGATTACGCTTGAGCAGATTTCTGATGTGTATGCCGAAGGAACGATTGATACCCCGAAAGAATTAAAACAGTGATTTTACATAATCACTGTTTTTTTATGGTCTCATAACGAATGATTTCTTGAAAAAACTGAAACTTTTTTCCTGCTTTAACAGTCTAAATAAGTAGAGGAAAGAGCATCGGATCAAAAAGAAAAAGTTAAATGAAATTTAATCTATTCGTAATGGAATAACGACGATTTATAGCGTATTCTATAAGTGAGAATAAAACGTACCCACAGAGCCGTGTGGCCGTTTTGTCATAAAGGAATTTGATGCAGGAAGAGGGGGTTTACGTGGGTATTTTTTCTGTCAGTAAACAAAATGATCATAAAAAATTCGAATCCTTATTAATTGAAGGAGAAAGAATTGAGGCTGTTTACAGACTGCGTCACGACCAAATTTGTTTCACCAATAAACGACTGATCTTTGGCGATAACCGCGTATTTTCTAAAAAGAAAGTCAGGGTCTCCTTGCCGTATCGATCAATAGAAAGTTTTGCCATTCAAGAAGCTGGCGTGTTTGATCAGGACACTGGTATGCTGCTTGTTACAAGCTCAAAAGTATTTGAACTCGATTTTTCTAAAGATACAGATTTGAGTGACGTGCAGGCCATTTTAACAAAACATCTTTGCTGATCAACGATGCGATTACATAGATCACATGCACTTTTCTCATTCTTTGTTCTTATTTTTATCTATCGCATATCCCTTAAGCTTTTCCCACTACAGTGGGGAAGGCTTTTTTCTATTCATGTGTTTGAATCACAACAAAAAAGGATAAAGATGAAACAGATACAGAAAGGAGAATGAACAATGAAAGTATTAGTTGCTGGAGCAAACGGACATACAGGGAGACTTGTCATTCGATATTTAAAAGAAAAAGGACATGAGCCGCTTGCTCTCATTCGAGATGAAAAACAAGCAGATGCGCTAAAAGAACTTGGGGCAGAGCCTGTCATCGGTGATCTTGAAAAGGATGTGACAGATGCTGTGAAGCAAGCAGAAGCTGTCATCTTTGCAGCTGGTTCAGGCTCAAAAACAGGTGCAGATAAAACCATCGCTGTTGATCAAGAGGGGGCAAAACGCCTCGTTGATACAGCCAAAAAAGAAAATATTCAGCATTTTGTGATGCTGAGTTCTTATAATGCCGACGATCCTCATCAAGGAAAAGGACAAGGCAGTATGGAAATTTATTATGAAGCGAAAAGAAAAGCCGATGAACATTTAAAACAGTCTGGTCTTTCTTACACCATTGTGCGGCCAGGAGCACTGCTGCATGAGGAAAAGACAGGGAAAATAGAAGCGGCGGCTCATATTCCAGACGATCGTGACATTGAGATTTCAAGAGAAGATGTAGCCACTGTCTTAGTGGAAAGCTTAACGGAATCCAATGTGAAAAATAAAGCCTTTGACTTAATCAAAGGTGATACACCAGTAGAAGAAGCACTTCGCAATCTTTAAATGAAGAAAGCTGCTGCCAAAGGCGGCGGCTTTTTTGATGTTTTCATTTCGCATGGAGCGGGAAGGTAAAGAGAAAGGAGTGATTGACCGTGAGCTTAACGAAAGAGCAAAAAACTGATTTATATGAAAGACTTATTCAATTAAAAGAAGATGTGAAAGGATCAAAAAAGAAAGAAGAATCCATGCTGGTCGAATCGAATGAGATTTCAAATGGTGTTGGAAACCATATCGCAGATCACGGAAGCATCTATTTAGATCGCATGACCGAACAGACGCTGGATCAAGTCGACGATCAGCTCGAAGGTGAAATTGATGCGGCGTTTAAGCGGATGGAAGACGGAACATATGGAATTTGTGAAAAAACAGGAAAAGACATTCCATATGAACGTTTGAAAGCAGTACCCTATACTCGTTATTCAATTGATGCAAAGAAAAATGAAGAAACCAATCAAGATCCAAATGAATTTGACCGTTCGTTCTCTGAGCAAATGCGTGATTTAACAAATAGAGAAACAATGGATCAATTACATTCAGATACGTATGAAAGGCTAGAAGAAGAGCAAGATGTTGATGTAGATGAGGAAAAATAACATGATGAGAGGAATTTATGTTTTCTCAACATAATGTTTTCCTACGTCTACATGGACAAAAATCTTGTATACATGAGTATTTTTTTAGAAAAAACATATCTTGAAATTTAATAAACTTTCGTGTAATATAGTTTAAAGGCTGCGATGCGCGTAATGTTAATTAAGTTTTAACCTTTAAGCTGTAATAGGGAGTTTTATATTGAAGCCGGAATGTCACGCCTCCTTCGAGAGGAAGACAGGAACGTTTCTGCAAACACCCACTTTGAGGAGTGGTGGTTTAAAACTTTCTTACTTAGATTACGGCATCCGCAGCTTTTCCTAGGATGATTCAAGCCATTTTCCATTTTTGGAAAATGGCTTTTTATTTTGTCCAAAAGACGATTTTGAACAGACCGAATGTGCATGTACAAATGTATGTTAAAATAGACAAAACAAACGACGGAGAGGGAATTGGATGTTACAACAAGCAGCAGCACTTCTTAAACAATATTATGGCTTTGATGCTTTTAGACAAGGACAAAAACAAGCCATTGAATCGATTGTGAATAAACGGAAGGATACGGTCTGCATTATGCCGACAGGCGGAGGGAAATCGGTTTGCTACCAGATTCCTGCTCTTATGATGGAAGGAACGACAATCGTTGTATCTCCGCTTATTTCTTTAATGAAAGATCAGGTTGATGCGTTAAATGAGATGGGAATACGATCGTCCTTTTTAAATAGTACACTTTCAGCAGGTGAAATGAATACAAGGCTGAAAAAATGTGAACAGGGGGAGTATGATTTGCTTTATATCACCCCTGAACGCTTACAAAATGAACGTTTTTTCCAGCTGCTTGATCGATTGACGATTCCTTTAATGGCTATTGATGAAGCGCACTGTATATCTGAGTGGGGACATGATTTTAGACCGAGCTATCGCTTTATACAAGAATGTGTAAACAAGCTTTCAAAAAGGCCTGTTATTGTAGCATTAACAGCCACTGCTACAAAGAAGGTCCAACAGGATATATGTGAGCAACTGGGCATGGACGAAGAAGAAACAATCTTTACTGGTTTTGCTAGAGAAAATTTGTCTTTTCAAGTGGTGAAAGGGCAAAACAGCGACCAATTCATCACACAATATATGAAGAAAAACAGTCTTGAGTCAGGCATTATTTATACAGCCACACGAAAAGAAGCAGATCAAATTTATCATCGTCTAAAAAAGCAAAAAATCAAAGCGGGTGTTTATCACGGAGGATTAGATGATGAAGTCAGAGAAGAACAGCAAAATCTTTTTTTAAATGATGATATTCAAGTAATGGTAGCTACATCTGCATTTGGTATGGGGATTAATAAGTCTAATGTACGTTTTGTCATTCATCATCAAATTCCAAGAGATATTGAAAGTTACTACCAAGAAGCAGGACGTGCCGGGAGAGACGGGCTTGAAAGTGAATGCATTTTGCTGTTTTCACCGCAAGGCGTACGCGTGCAGCGCTTTCTCATTGAACAATCAACAGAAGATGAATTGCGGTATCAGCATGAATTGCTCAAGTTGAGACAAATGGTAGACTACTGTCATACGGAACAGTGCCTTCAGCAATTTGTGATGGATTACTTTGACCAATCATCAAGTGCCCCTTGTCAAAAATGCAGCAACTGTCTAGACGAGAGAGAGCGTGAAGACGTCACGAGAGAAGCACAAATGGTTTTGTCATGTACCGTTAGAATGAACGAACGATTCGGAAAAATGATGATAGCTCAAGTATTAGCCGGCTCTAAAAATAAAAAAGTGCTTGATTTTGGTTTCGACCGGCTTCCTACTTATGCTTTAATGAAACAGCATTCAGCCCAACATATCAGTGATTTCATTGAATTTTTAATTACAGAAGAGTATTTACACATGTCTGAAGGAGCTTTTCCAACACTAAAAGTGACACAAAAAGGAAAGAAAGTGCTAGTGGGGCAGGAGACCGTCTATAAAAAGCAGGCGATTAAGGCAGAGGCTATTCAAGAAAATGGTGCATTATTTGAGCAGTTAAGAATGGTCAGAATGAAGTTGGCAAGAGAGCAGGGCGTTCCGCCATTTGTTGTCTTTTCTGATCAAACATTGAAGGAAATGTCAGCAGTAGAGCCTAAAACAGAAGAAGAACTTTTAAATATTAAAGGTGTCGGTGCACAAAAAAGAGAGAAATATGGAGATGTTTTTTTAGAAGAAATTCGTTTATTTATAGAAAAAGAGAAAAAATAAAGAGTTTGAAGAAGGAAAATAAATTTTTTTCGTTTCATTTGGACGCGTTTTCATCATGATGATTTCCATCCCTACAAAACCTTGATATGATGCGGAATTGAGCCATTTAGTGGGCTGATTTACCAATGGAGAGAGATGTTTCATGTAAAGGAACTGTAATCTAAAACATATCGTTTTGTTATTGAAATGACATTTACATATGTTACGATAGCACTCGTTAGCCGCCATAAAAAGCTAACAAGGGAGGATTTACTTTATGAAGAAGACTATTATGTCCTTGGTTGCTGTTGCAGCAATCTCAACAACAGCATTAGGAGCACAGCAAGCTTCTGCAAAGGAAATCACTGTACAGAAAGGTGATACACTTTGGGGAATCTCTCAAAAAAATGATGTGTCTCTAAAGGACCTAAAGGGTTGGAACAATTTATCTACAGACATGATCTATGTAGGAGATAAATTGACAATCTCTTCAAAAGAGAAAACTCAGGAGCAGTACAAAGTCCAGAAGGGGGACAGCCTCTGGAAAATCGCTCAAAAATTCAATGTGTCAATTAGCGATATTAAGTCTTGGAATAACTTAAACTCAGATATAATTATGATTGGTTCAACACTAAGTGTTGCTGGTCAAAGCTCAGCTCCGGTAAGCTCAGAACCTGTTCAAAAACAGGCACCTGTCCAAAAAGAGCAAACAACGAAAAAAGCTGCTCCTAAAAAGGAAACAGCTAAAGCAGAATCATCTTCTGCTAGTCAAAGTGTTCAAAAAGAAATGACTGTAACGGCTACGGCTTATACAGCAAATGATGGTGGCATCTCAGGTATCACTGCAACAGGGGTAAACTTAAACAAAAACCCAAATGCAAAAGTAATCGCAGTAGATCCTAATGTCATTCCATTAGGAAGTAAGGTTTATGTTGAAGGCTACGGTGAAGCCATCGCAGCAGATACTGGCGGCGCAATTAAAGGTAACAAAATTGATGTACACGTACCAAGCAAATCCCAAGCTAAAAATTGGGGCGTAAAATCAGTCAAAGTGAAAGTACTTAACTAGTAGTCTATTGTTTTTGGAAGAAAGCATCAGGTGGCGGCCTGATGCTTTTATTATACCTTTTTTTGGCCGGAAATACACATATTTTTCTGAAAAATTCGCATTTTCGACAAAAACCAGCGTATAAGCCCATCTCAACGCTGGTTTTTGTGTCGTTAGCTGTCCACCCAATAAATTTCTCCGCTTTGCTCTTTCCAATTAATTTGGACATCAAAATGGTGTTTTTCATAAAAATGAATCAGGCGGTCCACATGGTTCCAATCTCTTTTGACGAGATCCCCAGTAATGACTGGAATGTTTTGCTCTCTTGCGATTTCTTTTAAATGCTTCATACAGATGGATCCATAGCCATTATCAGGCGGGCCTTTAATATCGGCAATGTGAATCTTTCCTTCTTCAGGATATTCCGCGATCAAGGAAAAATCAGATTGTCCGCGAAAAGCTTTTTCACAATCGCTTAACATGATTTTGCACGTATCTGCATTCTCAATTGCAGAGACGATCATCCATTCATCTTCCTTCGCTTGATCAATGCCAATAATCTTTGCTTTTTTTGAAATATCTTTTATATTTTCTTGCATTCGATACATTTGGAACTGCAACTGCTGTAATTCTTGCTCTAATGTCTTCACATCTTTTGTTGTTTCCTGTAAGATTGACAAGTCTATTGCTCCTTTCATAGAAGAGTTGATAAAAACCACACAAATTCCCATTCTAAAGGAAGTGAGTGGATCTTTCAAGCCGCTAGAAGGCAGGCAATCGGCAAGTTTGTCTAAAATTCGACGAAGACAGCGAATTCATTGACTTTAGAGAGAAAGTTAAATAACATACTCTTAGTCGGAACTAATAAAGAGAGGTTTTCAAACATGAACGAACAGAATCAAAAACCGAAAAATTTCACCGGCATTGTTGTCTTTTTAACAATTGCCATAAACGGCTTAATTGCTTTATTATTTTTCATGCCAAAAACAGATAAATTTAGTCATCTGGATATTACATTTCTGCCGTTACTGAATGCCGTGATGAACAGTTTTACGTTTATCTTTTTACTTTCAGCGCTCATTATGATTAAACAAAAGAACATTAAAGCCCATAGACGATTTATCTTTGCGGCTTTTTCAACAACACTTGTCTTTTTAATTTCGTATGTGACGTATCATTCAATGGCAGCTGATACACACTTCGGGGGAGAAGGAATCATTCGTCCGATTTACTTCTTTATTCTCATCACACATATCGTCTTATCTGCCGTCATTGTACCGCTTGCACTGATCACCCTCTTTAGAGGCGCACAAATGCAAGTCGAACGTCATCGTAAAATTGCCAGATGGACCATGCCTCTTTGGCTCTATGTCAGTCTAACAGGTGTCATCGTATATATCATGATTTCTCCATATTACAGCTAACGTATGTCCATCTGGACATACGTTCTTTTATTTACAAGATGAAGTGCTTTGGATAAAATGGGAATTGGGTATCCGACTTGCACGGTATCTTCCCACCTATAGAATCACATCATGTCTGGCCGTTTGCTCGTTTGGAGAACACAATTGAACGAAACGGGGGTTATATGATGACTGAACAATTGCAGTACAAACCGGGGCTTGAAGACATTGTGGCAAGTGAAACGTCAATTTCGTTCCTAGATGTCCAGCAAGAAGAAATTGTGATTCGCGGTTATGACCTCATCGAGCTGGCACAAAACAAGACGTACTTAGAAACAGCCTATCTGCTCATTTATGGAAGATTACCAGATGCAATGGAATATCACCAATTTCAGCAAGATATTTCCTCACAAACAAGCTTACATCCAACCATTCAAACCATTTTGACAAAACTGCCAAAAACCACTCACCCAATGGATGCCATGAGAACGTGTTTATCTGCTCTTGCAGGGTACGATGAACAACTGAATGATCGATCAGAAGCATGCCAACAAGCGCGTGCCGTTCGATTACTTGGCCAGCTTCCAGCGATTGTTGCGGGAAGCTATCATATTCTCACACAAGACACCACACCTACTCCAGACCAGACCAAATCCTACACTGAAAACTTTCTAGCGATGTTAACAGGCCGCACTCCGGCACAAGACGAAATCAAAGCATTTGACCAAACGCTCACGCTTTATAGTGAGCATGAGCTGCCGAATTCAACATTTGCAGCAAGAGTCATTGCATCTACTCATTCTGACATGTATGGTGCTTTTACTGGAGCGATTTCTTCATTAAAAGGTGACTTACACGGAGGCGCAAACGAAGCAGTCATGCACATGCTGCTCGAAGGCAAAACAACAGAAGGTTTCCTTGCGCTCATCGAACGTAAATTAGCCGCAAAAGAAAAAATGATGGGCTTTGGACACCGGGTATATATGAGAAAAATGGACCCAAGAGCGGCACTTTTAAAACGATCGTTGAAAACGCTTACCGAATCAAAAGGAGACACGACGCTTTATGACATGTGCGTCGCAGGCGAGGCATACATGAAAGAAAAGAAAAACCTCTATCCAAACCTTGATTATTACGCAGCACCTATTTATTACGTGCTCGGTATTCCTATTTCACTTTATACACCGATTTTTTTTGCTGCGAGAGCAAGCGGATTAGCAGCGCATGTCATCGAGCAGCATTCACACAATCGGATTTTTAGACCGAGAGTAAGGTATTTAGGACCAAGAGGATTAAAAGTCTCAAATGATGATGGAAAAACGGGGGAATGAAGATGAATAAAACAGCAGTAGCCAATCAAACAGATCAACTATTAGAAGATATCGCAGCCTATGCCGTGGATGGAGAAATTACGAGCAAAGAGGCCATTGAAACAGCTCGGTATGTACTCATGGATACACTCGGCTGCGGAATGCTGGCGCTCAACTTTCCAGAATGCACGAAGCATCTTGGACCCATCGTACCTGGAACTGTTGTCCCTAACGGAGCAAGAGTGCCCGGCACTTCATTTGTATTAGATCCTGTTCAAGCGGCGTTTAATATAGGATGTATGATCCGCTGGTTAGATTATAATGACACGTGGCTTGCACAGGAGTGGGGGCATCCCTCAGATAACCTAGGCGGGATATTGGCTGTAAGCGATTATATCAGCAGAACACGCCTTGCAAACGGAGAAGAGCCGCTAACGATGAATGACGTACTGCATGCGATTGTAAAGGCACATGAAATACAAGGTGTGCTTGCTTTAGAAAATTGTTTGAATCGAAATGGTTTGGATCATGTTCTTTTTGTCAAGGTGGCATCAAGTGCAGTCGTTTGTGCAATGCTTGGCGGAACGAAAGAAGATGTGCAGCATGTGTTATCACAAGCATTTGTGGATAATTCACCGCTTAGAACGTACCGGCATGCCCCGAACACAGGATCAAGGAAATCGTGGGCAGCAGGGGATGCCACAAGCCGTGCGGTGAGACTAGCGATGATGACATTGAAAGGAGAAATGGGCTATCAAACGCCCCTCAGTGCAGAAAAGTGGGGATTTGAAGACGTGTTAATGAAAGGAAAACCACTCACACTTGCCCAGCCGCTCGGGTCATATGTGATCGAAAATGTACTCTTTAAAATTGCTTATCCAGCAGAATTTCATGCGCAAACTGCCGCTGAGGCCGCTGTCATTCTACATGACGCGGTAAAAGACCGTTTAGATGAGATTGACAGGATTGAGATTACGACACATGAATCAGCCATTCGAATTATTGATAAAAAAGGACCGCTTTACAACCCGGCAGACCGTGATCATTGCTTGCAGTATATTACGGCCATTGGGTTAATCTATGGTGAGCTGACCGCTGATCATTATGAAGAAGAAACGGCGCAGAATCCGCTCATTGACCGTTTGCGTGATCAAATGATCGTGAAAGAAGATAAAAGGTATACAGAAGACTATTTAGATCCGAAAAAGAGATCAATTGCAAACTGTGTTCAAATCTTCTTTAAAGACGGAACGATGACAGATCGAATCGAAATTGAATATCCGCTTGGTCATCGTAGAAGAAGGCAGGAAGGGATCCCGCTGCTTGAAAAGAAATGGGTATATCATTTGAAAACGAGATTTCCACAAAAACAAGTCGATCAAATTTTTTCACTTTGTCAAAATCCAAATCAATTAAAAACAACGACAGTACCAGCATTTATGGATTTATTTGTCATATAAGGGGGAGCTAGTGTGTGGATCGTGAATGATGAAGTAAATCAAGCTGACTTAGCCGCAGCTTTTAAAGAGCAAATGCACAAATCCGCTTTATTTCAAATTCCAGGCGTTCACGATGGAATGTCTGCGCTCTATGCGAGGAAAATGGGATTTCAAGGGCTTTATTTATCGGGTGCCGCTTTTTGCGCAAGCAAAGGGCTTCCTGACCTCGGTATGATTCATTCCACTGAAATGGCGGAAAAGGCAAAGGAAATCATTCGAGCTTCTCAGCTGCCTCTTTTGGTTGATATGGATACTGGCTATGGCGGGGTATTAAATGCAGCCAGGGCAGCAAAAGAAATGGTGGAGAGCAAGGTAGCGGCTGTTCAAATTGAAGATCAGCAAATGCCGAAGAAATGCGGACATTTAAACGGAAAATCACTCGTTTCTGTAGAAGAAATGATGGCGAAAATCAAAGCGATCAAACGAGCGGCACCTACACTTCTCGTCATCGCAAGAACGGATGCGAAGTCAGTAAACGGGATGGAGGATGTCATTCACCGGGCGAATCTCTATCTAGAAGCAGGAGCAGATGCCATTTTTCCTGAGGCGCTGATCACAGCAGAAGATTTCACGTATGCTTCAAACAATATAAAAGGGCCGCTTCTTGCAAACATGACGGAGTTTGGAAAAACACCTTATTATCATGCAGACGAATTTTCTATGTTTGGCTTTCAAATGGTGATTTATCCAGTGACATCCCTGAGAGTTGCTGCAAAAGCGTATGAGCGTTTATTTACAGAGATTAAAGAAAAGGGGACGCAGCAGGGAATGCTGGAGGACATGCAAACGAGAAAAGAGCTATATGAAACGATTCATTATGATGAATATGAAGAAATGGATCAGCATTTAGCCAAAACGATCCTGCCGGAAATCGGGAAAGAGCATTCATAAAATGAAAAGCACTTCCGTTTAGGAAGTGCTTTTTTTACGATGATGGTGTGGATGATGAAGCCAATTTCATCTTTTCTTCAACTGTTTTCGTTTTTTCTTTTACTTTTTCAGCATAAGTGAAATCACCGTAGCAATACGGATAGCGGAAGTTATCTTTATCGCCCCCGCATGTATAGACTTCAGGGTTTCGCTTCACTTGCTTTTTGGAGTATTGCTTTGCCAATTTTTCGGAATGTTTTCCCCCGTTTTTTGCAACAAAATCAATATAGCCGATTCCCATGTTATAGCTTTGAATAATGGTTTCCAAATCAACGCCTTTTTTCTTCCCATGCTTGTACATAGTCGAAAAATGATGGACTCCTTGTTTAATGCTTTTCTGAGGGTCATTGATTTCATTTCGTTTCAAACCAAGAGATTCAGAGGACTGCATTGGATCTCCGCCTCTGCCTTTTGATTCTTGATACATCATACCGAGAATTAACGCGGTATATTGATCTAAATCTTGATCTCTTAACTCTGTTTCTACAAGCGGTTTGTAATCATCCAATCTCGACAAAACAATTGATTCCGTATCAATCGGCAGCTTTTTTAACTCCTTTTGATTAAAGGAAATGACAATGGCCGCTAATACGCAAACAAACAGAAAAATCGTGAAACAGCCTGAAATGGCAAAACATCCTGTTTTTTTCTTTTTCAAGGTCAGTTCACCCCTGTTTTGCCCCGCTTTTAAAAGGGAAGTACAGCCTTTATATTATGCCATATCCTGCACAGGATACCAAGTGAAAACCTTATATTCAATCATAGCCAAACGTAAATTCTGTTCTTGTTTTCAGTCTATAGCAGAAATAAACAAAACCGATCATGAGCCACACCATGCCGATGATTAATGCATTTGTACTGATGCTTGTTAAGAGCCAAATACAAAAAGCCGTTCCGCAAAGAGGGATGATGGCATACCTCAGTGTGTTTAATACACCTCTTTGTTTTTGTTTGATGAAATAGTAAGCGAAAACAGACAAGTTAACAAACGTAAATCCAATTAATGCCCCGAAGCTGATAAACGAGTAAATGACCTCAAGCTCACCAATAACTGCGGTTAACGAAAAAACACCAATTAATAAAATATTAAATACAGGCGTTTTCAATGTTGGGTGAATATAACCGAAGAAACGCTTTGGTAATGATTGATCTCTTCCCATCGCATACAAGAGTCTTGCGGCACTCGCATGTGATGATAGGGAGGAAGAGATGACAGCGACCATGGTGCCGGCTAAAAAGAATGAGTGGAGAAACGCTCCGCCCACAAATTCCGCAATTTCAAGTGATGCCGCATCTGGATGCTTGAACTGTTGAAAATTTGGAAACACCTGCTGTAAAAAATAAGAGGTGAGGGTAAACAGCACACCTCCAATAGCGACCGTTAAAAATATAGCGAGAGGAATCGTTCTTTTTGGTTTAATTGTTTCCTCAGACATGGTCGAAATCGCATCAAATCCTAGAAAAGAAAAACATAAAATCGTTGCGCCGGAAAAAATAAGGGCGGGATCTAAGCTTGCTGAATAAAACGGACGGGTTGACAGTATCTCTCCCGTGCCTGCATGCTGCGTGAGCCCATAAATAATAAACCCAACAAATGTAACAGCGACAATCACCTGAAAGGTCACAAATAGCGCTGTAATGTTGGCTGTAAGACGTATACCGATTACATTGACAGTCGTTATGGCGATAGCAAGTATGATGATCCAAATGTAATGAGGTACATCAGGAAAGGCTGCGGTTAAATATGCACTTCCGATTGCAAAATTCACCATAGGCAAAAATAAATAGTCTAGCAATAGTGTCCAGCCTACAAGGAAGCCGACGTGAGGATGAATACTTTTTTGCGCGTATGTATATGCAGATCCTGCTTTTGGAAAAGCCTTCACCATATTCCCATAGCTAAGCGCTGTCAATAGTAATGCCAGTAAAGTAAAGATATAAGCTGCAGCAACGTGTCCTTTCGTCAGCTGAGCAACAATGCCGTATGAATCAAATACGACAAGTGGGTCCATATAAGCAAGCCCGATCACAACAAGCGGAAAAACAGTCAGGCTGCGTTTTAGTCTTGGCTCTTCAGTCAATTTGCCTATCAGCTCCTCTAAAAAAATGAATAAATAATGCTCATTTTAAAAAGAATGCTACCACGTGTCAATGCTATTTGAATAAATCTTTTTTCAAAAGGTGTGGAAGCTTTGCATGCTACACGTTTTGGTATATGATGATACATAGAATAAGTCGTGAGTTGACTGACAAGAAAGGTGAAGCGAAATGAAGGAAGAACTGAATACAAATCAAGAACAGGAACGGATGGAGCTGGACGAAGAAAGTCTATTTCTTGTCTCCCAAACATTTAAAGCCTTATCTGATCCGACGCGTATTCGTATTCTGCATTTGCTGTCTCAAGGTGAACATTCAGTAAATGATATAGCAGAAACACTAAACCTTATGCAATCAACCGTATCTCATCAGCTGCGCTTTTTAAAAAATCTTCGTCTCGTGAAATCTAGACGAGCAGGGACCTCGATTTTTTACAGTCCTGAAGATCAGCATGTGATGGAAGTGCTTGAACAAATGATACACCATGCACAGCATGATTGAGAAAAAACCTTCCTACTTTTATATAGGAAGGTTTTTTATGCATGATGTACTTGGGTTGATCGTTTATTTGCTTTCATCATTTGATAAGAAAACACAATATAGTAAGCCGCTAGAAGGAAAAAGCTGAGTATTGTCAGCGCATCATCGCTGACAATATGCTGATACAATTCAACGATATCCATTTTGGTGATCGCATGTGTTGTCAGATTGACCGATTTAAATGCTAGCCTAGATAAAAACAAACATAAAATAAAGCTTTCAATCCATTTACTTGTTTTCATATACAGCCGGCCATTTTCTAATTTCATCTGAATCGTCTGATAGGCGTGAACGGCGAGACTGCTCCCGAAGATCATGCCAATGACGGCATAGATAAAAATACTGTGATTTTGCCATCCTTCTGATAAGAGAATAAGGGCAGTGAGACTAAATACATACATTCTCATGAAAAGATTTACCGGGCGCACAAGCTGATAGCGTCTCATTCGATTCATTCGAATGATGATCCAGACGAGCATGACGATCCCGATCATGAACAACTGCCATACGTGATGTGTCATGATGCAACCTCCTCCTGCACAGGCAGGGATGTAAACGAATGCTGGCTGTTACTTATCATTACCATTCTTTCTTTTTTTATCAAATCAAAACCTATATTTATGAAAAAGAGGAAAAGTCATGAAAATCGATCGCATTTTGTCCATTGTGATGATACTGATTAGCAAACGGCAAGTACAGGCGAAAGACCTCGCTGAACTACATGAAGTGAGCGTAAGAACCATATACCGTGACATTGATACGATTAATCAAGCGGGGATTCCAGTTGTCACAAAACAAGGCGCAGGGGGTGGAATTTCACTCGTTGACGACTATCGTCTAGAGAAAAAATTATTCACCGATGATGATATTGAACTGATTTTAACAGCTCTTGAAAGCATTACGAGTGCATACACCTTTAAAGAAAGTGAACATGTACTAAAGAAAATGAAATCCCTGATCCCGCCTCAAAATGAGAAACAGCAACATGTCTTTATTGATTTAAGCTCTTGGGGGAAAGACAGCTACTTAGAAAAGAAGCTCCAGCTCATTCATACCGCTGCCTCAGCGCATCAATATATCCAGTTCACCTATCGCAATGCAAAAGGCGAAACACTTCCTAGAAAAGTAGAGCCTTATACACTTGTCTTAAAAGGAAGACACTGGTATTTGTATGCGTATTGCTGCGTGAAAAAAGCGTTTCGCCTGTTTAAACTCAAAAGAATGTCAGACCTTATCACGCATTCAGTATCTTTTCTTCCTAAACGAATAAAAAATGAAGACAAGCCTTGGAATGATTCTTGGCATGAAGAACCTTCCGTCAGTACACTAACGCTCAGGTTGACTCAAGATTCTGTTGGTAAAGTGAAGGAATGGATAGATGAAAATGAATTCACCGTATGTGCAGATGGTACGTATCTTGCCACAATCACTTTGCCTCAGGATGATTGGTTATATAGCTTTCTTTTTTATTTAGGGCCAGATGTCGAGATTGTCTCTCCGCTATCCGTTCGGGAAGCATTTGATCTAAAGTTGAAACAATTTCAAAAACCAAAAGGAACTTGACACAATGTTGTCAGGTTTCTTTTTATATGATGGAAAAAAGGAGATGAGAATGTATGTACGATATCGTGATTTTACAGAAACAATGGATCAAGGGATTATCTGTTCGAACAACAAATGAAATGGAGCAAACAAACGAGCGGAAGATTGCACCGCTTTGGCAGCAATTTTTCACGCAGCAGCTCGACGGGGGCCATGCGCCAGTCATAGGGCTGTATTCAGATTATGAAAAGGATGAAAATGGCGCTTATTTGTTCACAGCGGGGCAATTGGTTGACCAGCAGCTAGCACAAGATGCAAAAGAGATTCCAGGCTCCACCTACGCAAGATTTCAAACGAGAAAGGGCCCGATTGAAGAGGTTGTGTTTGAAACATGGCAGCAGATTTGGAGCTGGGAACAGCGTCACTTGCGAACATATACTGGCGATTTTGAATGGTACGACGAACGATCGATTGATCCAAAACAAGCACAAATTGATATTTATATAGCAGTCGATGAAAAAATAGTTGCTAAAACTAATGGTATTAGTTAATATAAAACTAACGACATTAGTTTTAGGGGGAAAACAAGATGAGATTGACAACATTTGACCGTTTGCACCAGCTTACACTCATGCCACGTATCTTTCCGGTAAATTGTTATGTATTTGAGGAAGAGAATGAACTCATCTTAATTGATGCAGCTTTGAAAATGGCAGCAAGCTCGATAATTGAATTTGCACATCAATTAAACAAACCCATTAACAAAATTATTCTGACTCATAGTCATATGGATCATATTGGCGCACTAGATGAAGTGAAAAAGGCTTTTCCGGAGGCAGTTGTTTATTTATCGAAACGAGATGCTCGCCTGTTTGCTGGCGATTTCTCTTTACTTCCTGGTGAGCCAGAGAATAAAGTCAAAGGCAGTTTTTCAAAAGACATTCACACAAAACCAGACGTGCTTGTTGAAGAAGGGGACGAGATTGGGTCCCTGAAAGTCATTGCCACACCAGGACATACACCAGGAAGCATCTCTTTATACGATGAAAAGTCAGGGGTTGTCATTGCGGGTGATGCAGTTGTGACAAAAGGCGGTTTATTTGTAACGGGTGAGTTTCGCTTGACCTTCCCATTCCCGGCTTTTGCCACTTGGGATGCAGAAACAGCACTAAAAAGCGCTGAAAAATTACTGGCACTTCGCTTGTCTTGTCTCGCAGCAGGACATGGTGATCTCATCATAGAGCCTGAGGCAAAGCTCAGAGCCGCTATCGAAAAAAGGAAGCATCAGCTACAAAAGGGAGGACAGTAAGCCATGTCTCCAAGAATGGGTATCACACAAGAAAAAATTGTTGAATCTGCCGTCGAATTTGTCGATGAAGAGGGCTTTTCCGCTTTGACCATTGCTACATTGTCCAAACGGCTTAACATCAGACCACCATCTCTTTACAACCATATATCCGGTCTTCATGAAATACAGGCAGCTCTTGCTGTTAAGGGGCTGACAATGCTTTGTGAGGCCGGCAAACAAGTTACAGCGGGGCTGGAAAAAGAAGATGCTGTTTTAGCATTTGCAAGTCAATATGTTCAATTTGTTCGTCAGCATCCCGGTCTTTATGAGGCTGCTTTTTCACATATGAATGAAAAAGAAGTCAGTGTGGTTGCAGAGAATCTTGCTGATCTTGTCCAATCCATCATGTCTCGTTTTGGTGTAAAAGAAGAGGACATGACGCATGTCGTCAGAGGGCTTAGAAGCTTACTGCACGGCTTTGGAGATATTTCAAACAAAAAAGGATTTCAACGGAAAGAACAGCTTGAAGATAGTGTGAGCTATGCGGTCCGTCTTTATATTGCAGGCATCAAAGAGCAAGAAGATCTGTCTCATTGACAGGTCTTTTTTATGTATCGAACCGATTTGATGAAGGAGATGTAAACAAATCAAAACATTTTTTGGGCAAAAAACCAATAAAGATTTGACAGTTTTGTGAAACATGGTATGCTTATTATGTGAAATAATTCACATAGAGGAGTAGAGGCAGATGAAAAGAAAGCCTGTTTATGTGGAAACAACCATTCAAGCACCTATTGAAAAAGTATGGGAGTATACGCAAAATCCAAAGCTTCATGAACAATGGGATTTGCGATTTTCGACCATTTCATTAAATGGACCTAGTGATGAACAGCCCCAATCCTTTTTGTATGAGAAACACCTTGGATTTGGCATTAGTGTAACTGGGACAGGAGCGTATCGAACGAGCGTGAAGGATGAGCGTCATGAAAGAGCATCCTCACTTCAATTTAAATCATCACACCCTTTGTCTTTCATCAAAGAAGGCGGAGGGTATTGGAAATACATGAAAACGAATGATCACATTGTGTTTCAAACGCAATTTGATTATGAAACAAAGGAAGGAAAAGGGTGGAAATGGGCAGACCGGTTCTTTTTTCGGCCAATGATGGGGTTTATGACTGCCTTTAGCTTTGGCGCATTAAAGACGTGGCTTGAAAAGGGAACGCATCCCCGTTTGCTTCTAGAGAGAACACTTGCCCATTATGGCATTTGTTTGTTGTTTGCCATCGTCTGGTTATGTCAAGCGATCATTCCTTTTTCACCTTCTGCTTTTGATCATAGCACCGGATTTCGATTGTTTTATGCGCTATTAGGTGTATCATGGCTCATGCCTAAACTGCCAAAAAAATATATATTCATCCTTCAAAGCATCTTTCTGCTACTGATGCTTGGTATAGGGATTTTATCGCCAGAAACGACTCTGCACGAGCCGCTGGTGCTGAGTGCATTTTTCATTTTATCCGTTGCAGGAATGATCAATTTAAAAGATTGTGTAGATGTGTTTTCGATCAAACGAAAAAGGGGAGGTAGACATGGTCGTTCATCATCATCAAGTAAAGGACTACGATAAGCTGCATCCAACATTAAAAGAACGTTATAACCGCGCGTTTACGGCCGAAGGCATCATGGAGGAAATAGGAGGCGGGACAAAGCTCATCCGATTGTTATTCAAAATCGGTCCATTGTTTCGCTGTTTTTTTCCTGAAAGAGGGCGAAATATTCCCTTCCAAATTGTGAACAAGCCTTTTACGACAAGTAAGGGAGAAGAAGGGATGCACTGGTTTCGAACGTTCTATTTTCCTGACAAGGAAAGACATTTTGATGCAGATATGATCATTGATCAGAAGAGCCATCAAGTACTAGACTACTTTGGAAAACCTAGGCTTCTTGTGTCAGAGCTTCATTTTACAGTCACGGAAAAAGGATTCTTGCACATTCAATCAGGTAAGCAAAAGTTTTTGCTGTTTGGGCGGGAGTGGCCGCTCCCTTCTTGGCTTTATGGTGAATCTGATGTAACAGAAGGGTACGATGAGCGTGCAGGTGAGTATACGATTGATGTTCAAGTGAAAAATCGCCTTTTTGGCACTCTTTTTACGTATAAGGGCCGGTTTACGGAAAGGGTGTCATCTCATGAATAAATGGCATTTGATGTGTAGCATCGTGTTGATGGCTTGCTTTCTCCTTACACGTTTGACGACAGCTCCCATACCAGAATTTTTTGTTTTGATTGCGATTTTATTTTTTCTTCCCGCTTTCTTACACTTTTTTTATCAGGAAGAGAAGAAACGGCAGCAGAAGGGGCTGATCGGCTTCATAATGAAAGCCTTTCCAGTAGCAGCTCTATGTGCAACAGGCGCATTCATTTATCATTCTCTTTGGCTTGCATTGGGATGGCTTTTCTTTACAATGATTCTGGCTTTATTTGGTTTCACCCGTTTGCTGAAAAGAGGAGCCCATCCGCTTCATGAGCTGATGATCGATGGCGCATGTATGTATATCGCTCTAGGTGGGCTTTGGTTCTGGCTGTACATAGCAGATATACAAGTGATGACATTTTCACCGATGATTGTTCTTTTGACCGCTATTCATTTTCATTATTCGGCTTTTTTTATCCCAATCTTTTATGGCTTATTAGGAAGGCAGCGGAAAAAAGAGACGACGCTATACAAAGTGGGTGGCTGGGTTATTTTATTGTCGCCAGTGATGATTGCTGTGGGAATCAGCTATTCTCGCCTGTTTGATACGTTCAGCGTCGTTCTTTATGTGATCGCACTTTATTTGTATGGAATTTTATGTATGACAACTTCTTTTCGTTCAACTGTCGCAAAAGGGTTCGTTGTGTTTTCTAGCATCATGTTAATGGGAACCATCGTCCTATCATTCCTTTATTCTACCGGAATGCTTTTACATGTTACCTACATCAGCATGGATCAAATGATTTGGTTTCATGGCAGTATCAATGCAAGTTTGGTTATTTTACCAGGCCTCATTGGATGGTTGATTGAAAGACCAGCTGATCGATTGAAACAGAAGGATTTTCCGGTATCGAGAGTTCACGGTCGTTTTCAGATCATGTCTTTTCAACATGACCACTTGCAGCATGATGAGAAGATTGGTTTAGTCGATTCTCTTGACCAATTAAATGGAAAGGCATTTTCAGCAGAGAGTGTGTCACCTGTTATTCGCAGATTTTATGAAGACCCGATGTCCTTTACGTTAAAAGCAGCCGTCTGTTTTCATTGGTGGGTAAGGCCGTTTGTCTTTTTGCTTCAACCTGTTTTTAGACAACTAGGACAGCTCTATTTAGGGTCATCACGAATGCCATATGAAATGTCGGGGAGTCTTTCAAGATTTCAACATCCTCTTGAAGAAAGGGAGAATGTACGTGTGTGGGTCAGGCGCAATGAGAAAGGCGAGCAAGTCTTTTATGCGCTCTATGCTCAGCACCATGATGAAGAGACAGTCTATATGAATATTGCTTTGCCGCTTCCTTTTTCACAGCTTACGGCAATTTTAAAACCTTTGAATGAAAAGGAAGATTTTCTATTAAAAAGTAAAAGTCCAAAAGGCAGTACGGGTGATGAAGGATTGTATTTGCATACGTCTTTCATCACCATGAAACTGCCAATGGAAGAAAGCTTTCATATGAAAGCAGAGACGGAAAAAAGTCTCACAGCGATTCATCAAATGAAGCTATTCGGTATTCCTTTTTTAACGATTCAGTATCAAATCGACAGTGAAAGCCACTCATCTTAGTCAATGATGTCGCATGGTTCACCGTGACGAATGATGTTCACAATCGCTTGCCCATCACTCGGATGATGATCTGCATACTGTACTGGCAGTAAAGCAAAAAATACATAGTAGACTGAGAAGTAAGCAAATTGATAGAAAAATTGATGTTCTGGCAGGAAATCGTTGGCGATCATTGTGTTCAATATAAGAACACTGAGCAGGTTGCATAATGATCCGCCTAAGTAGACAAGAATGTGTGAGAAACGGTTATTTCTCCTCATTTCTTCATAGTGGCAAAATGCATCAAGAAAATAGATTCTTCTAATTTCAACGACGCCTATTTTCAATACTTTTTTGCCTCGGCCAAGCGCAAACGAAACCTTTGCTCCAAACAGCCATGCGACCACAATATGGCCCAGCTGATGCAAGATGGCAACGATAGGAAGAATGACGAAAAACGACCAGCAAAACGTCCACATATCCGATAATGTAAACAAGTGTTAACCCTCCCTGAAATATTCGAGAGGAAGCAGTAGGATTATTTGCCATTTTACCGAATTCATTTTCATGATGCAAACATTTAATAGACTACTATAAAATGATTATGTAGACTAAAAAAATTTCAATCAATAGGCTTTTTAACCCTTTCTTTTAGAAGAGTAGGGTGTGCTACAATTAAGAAATTAGTGGAAGACAAGTGGTCATCTAGCAGAAGAAAAATGTGACCTTTTTTATGAAAGATTGAAAGGGAGAGAGATTCTAATGGCAGATATTGAACAGTTTTTAGCGTTAGACATTCGTGTTGGGACGATAGTAGAAGCAGAGTTCTTTGCAGAAGCGAGAGTGCCTGCTTTCAAGCTGAAGATTGACTTTGGGGATGAGATTGGCATAAAACAATCTAGTGCACAGCTGACAAAACGATATCGGGCTGAGAATCTCACTGGGAAACAAATTATTGCAGTGGTCAATTTCCCGCCAAGAAGAATTGCCGGGTTTAAATCAGAGGTGCTTGTCTTAGGAGGCATGCCGTCAAAAGAAGACGTTGTCCTGCTTGCCACCGATGAGCCGGTTGAAAATGGCACCAAAATAGGGTAAGAAAAAAGACATCTTCATCAGAAGATGTCTTTTGCGTATTGAGGCGGAATAACCACACGCCACATTCGTGTGTGTCTCAAAGAGACGTGTTACCCGACTTACACAATTCAGCTCATCGCTTGATTAATATAGCATGGGATTGGTATGAATGCAACCATTATTTGAGTTCTCTTTGTTTTTGGAAGATAAAAAGAAGGTTCATCTCCTCATATCATAGAAAAAATGACAAGAAATCAATTATTTGGATTATTTTTTCAAAAAATATTGAAAAGTCAGATCATATTTTATAAAATGAATTCATCTTAGTTTGTTTAATCGATAAACTAAGATGGCGATCATCTATTGTTTAAAGCACATGATTTGCTGCTATGTGGGCTAAGCTGAAAGAAAGAGCTGTTCAGCTTCATTTTTACAACGAATTGAAAGCGCTTTATTTTCGACCTATTGATTGCTGCTGCCCTGCACCATCTGTCCGTTAGAAGAGGCTAAGTGAAGAAGGGAGAAAACTCATGGTGAGTGAGAATTTAAAGAAGATTCGTATGTCTGAAAAAGTGGGGTATGCTTCAGGAGATTTCGCATGTAATTTAATTTATGCAACTGTCTCTACGTATCTATTATTTTTTTATACGGATGTGTATGGATTATCAGCAGCAGCAGCAGGGACGATGTTTTTGGTGGTTCGGGCCATCGATGCGCTTGCAGATCCGTTTATTGGGGCGATGGTTGACCGAACGAACAGCCGTTTTGGCCGGTTTAGACCTTATTTGTTATTTGGTGCGTTACCTTTTGCCGTTCTTGCCATTCTTTGTTTTACGACACCGGATTTTTCCGAAATGGGAAAACTCATTTATGCGTACATCACGTATGTTGGTTTATCGCTTACATACACGTTCATCAATGTTCCTTATGGTGCTTTAACTTCCGCAATGACAAGAAATAACCAAGAGGTCGTCAGTATTACGTCTGTTCGTATGCTTTTTGCAAATCTCGGTGGTTTAGTTGTTGCTTTTTTTGTTCCGTTTCTTGCGACGTTTTTGAGTGATACAACAGGAAATACAGCACTTGGCTGGCAGATCACGATGGCATTTCTCGGCGTACTTGGGGGCGGATTACTGATTTTCTGTTTTAAAAGTACGAATGAGCGCGTCACGCTTCAAAAGCCAGAGGAAAAGATCAAGTTCAGTGATCTCTTTGTCCAGTTACGAGTGAATCGTCCGCTTGTTGTGTTAAGCATTTTCTTTATCATTATCTTTGGTGTGAACTCGATCAGCAACTCAGTCGGGATCTATTATGTGACGTATAACCTCGGCAGAGAGGATTTAGTGAAGTGGTACGGCCTGATTGGCAGTCTGCCAGCTTTAATGGTGTTGCCGTTTATCCCTAAGCTACACAAGTTGTTAGGAAAGAAAAAGCTGCTGAATTATTCATTATTGCTGAATATTGTAGGCCTTCTTGCCTTACTTGTGATCCCGCCGAGTCAAATCACTTTAATACTTATTTTCAGGCTCGTTGCGGCTGCAGGGAGTATTACAGCAGGTGCTTACATGTGGGCACTCATTCCTGAAACCGTTGAATATGGCGAATATAAAACAGGGAAAAGAATGGGTGGACTGATCTACGCAGTGATTGGCTTCTTCTTTAAATTTGGGATGGCCTTAGGCGGCATCGTTCCAGGGCTTGTCCTTGACCGATTTGGTTATATTGCAAATCAAGTGCAAACACCAGAAGCTTTACTGGGCATTTTAATCACGACAACGGTGATTCCTGTATGCTTACTCATTTTAGCGATGGTTGATATTAATTTTTATAACCTAGATGAAGAAAAACATAAAAAAGTCATACGAGAGCTTGAGAATAGAGACAAGGTGTATATCGATCATATGGACGACTTTAAAATGTAGCTCTCTGAAAGAGGAGGAAATTCAATGAACATTACCAATCCAGTGCTCAAAGGGTTTAACCCTGACCCAAGTATTTGCCGTGCGGGAGAGGACTATTACATGGCGGTTTCTACATTTGAATGGTTCCCGGGGGTGCAAATTTATCACTCAAAGGATCTCGTCCACTGGCGGCTCGCCGCGCGTCCCTTGCAAAAAATTTCTCAACTCGATATGAAAGGAAATCCTGATTCCGGCGGGGTTTGGGCGCCGTGTTTAAGTTATGCGGATGGTCAGTTTTGGCTCATCTATTCAGATATTAAAGTAGTAGATGGTCCGTTTAAGGATGGTCATAATTATTTGGTCACAGCTGATGCAGTAGATGGCGAGTGGAGCGATCCGGTTCGACTCAATAGTTCTGGGTTTGATCCTTCCTTGTTCCATGATCCAAGCGGAAAGAAATACGTGTTGAATATGCTGTGGGACCATCGAGAAAAACATCATTCTTTTGCAGGTATAGCCTTACAGGAATATAGTGTATCTGAAAAAAAACTGGTCGGTGAACGGAAGGTCATTTTTAAAGGCACGCCAATCAAACTGACAGAAGCCCCGCATCTTTATTACATCAATGATGTCTATTATTTATTAACAGCTGAAGGGGGAACACGTTACGAACATGCAGCCACAATCGCCCGTTCCTCGCGTATTGATGGGCCGTATGAGGTTCATCCTGACAACCCAATTTTAACGGCTTTTCACGCGCCTAGCCATCCACTACAAAAATGCGGGCATGCTTCCATTGTACAAACGCATACAAATGAATGGTATTTGGCTCATCTGACTGGCCGTCCAATTCATTCAAGTAAGGAATCCATTTTTCAGCAAAGAGGCTGGTGTCCTTTAGGAAGAGAGACAGCCATACAAAAGCTTGAATGGAAAGATGGCTGGCCGTATGTGGTAGGCGGAAAAGAAGGGATGCTAGAGGTTGAAGCGCCTGCGATGAGCGTAAAAGAGTTCTCTCCAACCTATCACATAGTCGATGAATTTAAAGATTCATCGTTAAATAGACATTTCCAAACTTTAAGAATCCCATTTACGGATCAGATTGGTTCAGTGACAGAAAACCCACATCATTTAAGGCTGTATGGGCAGGAATCTTTAACGTCTAAATTTACCCAAGCGTTTGTTGCGAGGCGCTGGCAAAGCTTTTATTTTGAAGCAGAGACAGCGGTTTCCTTCTTTCCGAAAAACTTTCAGCAAGCGGCAGGTCTTGTGAATTATTATAATACGGAAAATTGGACTGCACTTCAGGTGACTTATGACGAGGCGCTTGGCCGTATCCTTGAATTATCTGTGTGTGAAAATCTGGCCTTTTCTCAGCCGCTAATCAAAAAAATTATCATCCCAGACGAGATTCCGTATGTGTATTTAAAAGTGACCGTTCAGAGAGAGACGTACACGTATTCTTATTCTTTAGATCAACAAGAGTGGGAAAAAATAGATGTACCGCTTGAATCGACCCATTTGTCAGATGATTTTATTCGAGGAGGGGGGTTCTTTACAGGGGCTTTTGTTGGAATGCAGTGCCAAGACACAAGCGGCGAGCGTCTGCCTGCCGATTTTAAGTATTTTCGATACGAAGAAACAACTGAATAAAAAAAAGACAACACTCTAAAGGCTGTCTCTCTTTAACATGTATTCCATTATGGTGAAGGCGTGACATCACGCAAAAAAGCTTCAGTGACAAGAGATGTCATCCCTAAGGCTGGTGCGTTTTGTCCTAATGACGAAGGGAGCAGCTCCACCCGTGAGCTGAATTGTGCATCCATTCTAGAGGATACTTCATCTTGAATGACACTTAGAACGGTCTGCTCAGATTCAATGACCTTGTTTCGTAAAATAACGGCTTGTGGGTTGAAGGTATGCAGAACGTTTGTGAGACCTACCCCAATGTAAAAGCCAAAGTTACGCAAGGCATTGAGTGTTTTCATATCATTTAACTTCGCCAGCCGCTCAATATCTTGATAGGTGAATGGCTGACCATCTGTTTGGAGCGATTGGAACAGTGCCTTCTCAGATGCATACAGTTCCCAGCAACCACGATTTCCGCAGCTACATGTCGGTCCATTAAAGTCGATCGTCATATGTCCCATTTCACCAGAAAAACCGTTTGTGCCTCTATATAAATGATGATTGATAATGATGCCTATTCCAATACCAGTGCCGATACTTGCATAGATCAGATGGTCATAATGTTTAGCAGCACCAAAGATTTTTTCACCGTACGCACCGGCATTTGCTTCATTCTCGATAAAAACCGGTACTTGGAATGTGTCTTGGAGACTTGTTTTTAGATCGACATTTTTCCATTTTGAATGAGGCGTAAACACAATTTGTTCATCTGCATCGACCAGACCTGGTATACAAATCCCAATACCTATTAGCCCGTATGGGGAAGAAGGGATATGTGAACGTAACTGCTGAATCAATTCAATTAAAATACGGACGGTCACTTCAGGTGTGCTGGATGGGAGCTTGAGCTGCTCATCATGAATCATCGACCCTTCAAGGTCTGTTAAAATGCCGTTGACATAATCAACACCGACATCAATGCCGATAGAGTAACCTGCACGTTTATTAAACATGAGAAGCACGGGTCTTCTTCCGCCGCTAGATTCGCCTTGACCGATTTCATAAACAAGATGTTCTTTCATTAATGTACTCACTTGAGAAGAAACGGTCGATTTATTTAACCCAGTGCGTTCAGATAATTTTGCTCTGGAAATTGGTGCATGGTGAAGAATTTCGTTTAGCAATAGCTTTTGATTTATTTTTTTCACAAAGTTCTGATCCGCAATATCCATTGTATCCACTCCATTTGTTTCGTCTTTAGATTAAGTGAAGAAAAGCCATTTTTTGTCATGTTTATTCTCTATAAAACATGCTTTTCACTTTATTATAACGAAAATATTTCTAAAAAACTAAAAAATATGGAAAATTCAAAGAGATTAGTTGGTCAACTTGTTCATTTGTTTGTTGAATCAACTTACTAAGTGAATATATAGGGGGAATCACTTATGGTCAAATCAAATATGACTTCGTTAAGTAGTTTACAAGGGATTGGCAACATTCAATATGAAGGAAAACATTCAAAGAACCCATTCGCATTTAAATATTATGATCCGAGCGAAATGATTGGCGGAAAGACAATGAAAGACCACCTGCGATTTTCCGTCGCTTATTGGCATACACTTACTGCTGATGGAACAGACATGTTTGGAACTGGCACGATGAAAAGAGCTTGGGATTCTTATAGTGGAATGGATTTGGCGAAAGCTAGATTGGAAGTGGCTTTTCAGCTCTTTGATCTATTGGATGTTCCGTATTTTTCATTCCATGACCGTGATATTGCACCAGAGGGCGACACGCTCCAAGAGACCAATCAGCAGTTAGACATCATCATAGAAAGAATGAAAGATTACATGCAGCAAAGCGGGGTTCGGCTTCTATGGAACACGGCTAATATGTTTAAGCATCCAAGATTTGTTCACGGTGCAGCGACATCCTGTCATGCAGATGTATTTGCCTATGCAGCTGCACAAGTGAAAAAGGGCATCGAAACAGCAAAGGAACTCGGCGCAGAAAATTATGTTTTCTGGGGAGGACGAGAAGGTTACGACACACTGCTGAATACAGATATGAAAAGAGAGCTTGACCATTTGGCGACCTTTTTGCATATGGCGGTCGATTATGCAAAAGAAATTGGATTTACAGGTCAATTTTTAATTGAGCCAAAGCCGAAGGAACCGACAACTCATCAATATGATACGGATGCAGCGACATCGATCGCCTTTTTAAAACAATATGGATTGGATACACACTTTAAATTAAATATCGAGGCCAATCATGCGACATTAGCGGGTCATACGTTTGAGCATGAGCTGCGTGTAGCAAGAATTCATGGACTGCTCGGTTCCGTTGATGCCAACCAAGGAAACTCCCTTCTAGGATGGGACACCGATGAATTCCCAACGGATTTATATGCCACAACACTCGCCATGTATGAAATTTTGCAAAATGGCGGACTTGGAACAGGCGGTCTCAATTTTGATGCAAAAGTCAGAAGAGCCTCCTTTGAACTGGAAGATCTTCTGTATGCTCATATTGCGGGGATGGATGCATTCGCAAAAGGGCTGCGGGTGGCTCATAGACTCATAGAAGACCGTGTGTTTGAAGATGTGGTCAAGCACAGGTACCGCAGTTTTTCTGAAGGAATTGGACGGGAGATTTCAGAAGGAAAGGCGAACTTTCATACATTAGAAGAATATGCACTGAAACATCCGCTCATCAGAAACGAATCTGGCAGAGAGGAACAGCTGAAAGCCAGATTAAATCAATATTTGTTAGAAGATTAATGGAGCGGGCGGATGTTTTGAAGGAGTGAACACATGAAGTATGTGATGGGAATTGATCTTGGAACGAGCGGAGTTAAAGCGATATTAGTAGATGAGAGCGGGAAGGTATGCTGCGAGACGACTAAATCTTACCGCCTCATTCAAAGCAAACCAGGTTATTGTGAGCAAAATCCTGAAGACTGGGTAGAGCAGACGATGGCCGCGATGACAGAACTTATGGAGAGAAAGCCTGTTCAGTCAAGGCAAGTAGAAGGCATCAGTTTTTCTGGACAAATGCACGGACTTGTTTTATTGGATGAATCCCTTCAAGTGCTTAGGCCTGCCATCTTGTGGAATGACACAAGAACAACACCGCAATGCGTGCGCATGACAGAAAAGCTAGGAGGCAGGCTGCAAGCGATCACAAAAAATCAGGCATTAGAAGGATTTACACTGCCAAAGTTGTTATGGGTAAAGGAACATGAACCAGAAATTGATCAACGAATCCATTTGTTTTTACTTCCAAAAGATTATGTCAGATATCGATTAACCGGTGCTATTCATATGGACTATTCTGATGCGGCTGGTACGTTACTGTTGGATATGGGAGAACAAACATGGAGTGAGGAGATTTGTCAAAGCTTTGATATTCCGATTCGTATTTGCCCGCCACTCGTTTCATCGGAGGCGGAGGTTGGAACACTCTTGCCGCAGATCGCAAAGGAAACCGGGATGACAGAAGAGGCGAAGGTTTTTGCGGGTGGAGCGGATAATGCTTGCGGTGCCATTGGTGCCGGCATTTTATCATCAGGTCACACACTATGCAGCATTGGCACATCAGGTGTCATTCTTTCCTATGAAGAAAATCATAACAGAGAGCTGAATGGAAACTTGCATTTATTCCATCATGCCAAAAAAGACGCTTTTTATACAATGGGAGTCACTTTATCAGCAGGTTATAGCCTCGATTGGATTAAATCTTTACTTGCTCCAAATGATTCGTTTAAAGCCCTTTTAGCCGGAGCGAAGGATATAGCGCCTGGCGCAAATGGATTGCTGTTTACGCCATATTTAGTTGGGGAAAGAACGCCTCATGCAGATTCAGTCATTCGTGGAAGCTTCATTGGATTAGACAGCCGGCATGAAAAAGCGCATATGGTTAGAGCTGTGCTCGAAGGAATCACTTTTTCATTAAATGAATCGATCGCTTTATTCAGGCAGGCCGGAAAAAGAATCGATGCTATTGTGTCCATTGGTGGAGGTGCGAGAAGTCATACATGGCTTCAAATGCAGGCAGACATTTTTCAAGCTAAGGTGATTCAGCTGGAAAATGAGCAAGGGCCTGCGTTAGGTGCAGCGATGCTTGCAGCAGTTGGATGCGGCTGGTACCAGTCACTTGAGGCGTGCGCGGATGAGTTTATCCATCAAGCGGCAATATTTACACCAAATCAACAGCATGTCGATGTATATGATCATCTCTTTCGTTTGTATCAAAGCATTTATACAAACACAAGAGACATTCATGCGGGTCTAGCACAGTATCGATAATCTAGTAGTGAGTGGGGGCATGAAAGGAGGTGATGAATTCGTTTCATCTTAGAGATGACAGAATCAAAAGGATGAAAAAGGAGAGGAATGGAAAATGAATTTGAGAAAATTAAGACTGTTGTTTGTGATGTGTATTGGACTGACGCTTATACTGACGGCTGTACCAGCCCATGCGAGAACCATTACGAATAATGAAATGGGTAACCATAGCGGGTACGATTATGAACTATGGAAGGACTACGGAAACACTTCGATGACACTCAATAACGGCGGGGCATTTAGTGCAGGCTGGAACAATATCGGAAATGCTTTATTTAGAAAAGGGAAAAAGTTTGATTCCACTAGAACTCACCATCAGCTTGGCAACATCTCCATCAATTACAACGCAAGTTTTAACCCAGGCGGGAATTCCTATCTATGTGTCTATGGCTGGACACAATCTCCATTAGCAGAATACTACATTGTTGATTCATGGGGCACGTATCGTCCAACAGGAGCGTATAAAGGATCATTTTATGCTGATGGAGGCACATATGACATTTATGAAACAACCCGTGTCAATCAGCCTTCCATTATCGGGATTGCGACCTTCAAGCAATATTGGAGTGTACGTCAAACCAAACGTACAAGCGGAACGGTCTCCGTCAGTGCGCATTTTAGAAAATGGGAAAGCTTAGGGATGCCAATGGGGAAAATGTATGAAACGGCATTTACTGTAGAAGGCTACCAAAGCAGCGGAAGTGCAAATGTGATGACCAATCAGCTGTTTATTGGCAACTAAAAAAGTCAAAGAAAAGAGCCGGGAGCAAAACGCCTGGCTCTTTCTATCATAATTTTTCAACTTCGACTCTGCCGGAAAAGAACGTCGCACCACCGCCCATATCTGCCAAACGATCAGGTGTGAGGCCATTCACCAAATGTTTTTTGCCTTTTTGGTCTGCCCATAATCCCTGGCTGACAACAACGCCAGATAACACATTTTGTCCGACTGACACGATGAGCTCGCATTCTCCTCGATCATTCAGCACACGAACCATGTCCCCATCTTCAATCTGTCTTTCTTTTGCATCTTGTTCATTCATATGAAGCTTCGGATATTTCTCAAGCTTTTGATGCTTCTCATGAAGAGAGAAGGTGGAATTAAGAAAATTATGGTTTGGTCCCGGTATAAACGTCAGTGGATAATCACTTTCCTTGAATAAAGGTACATAGGTTGGAAGGGCTGGATATCCATCTTTTTTCATTTGTTCAGAGTAAAGCTCAATTTTCCCGCTTGGGGTAGGGAGCTTTAAATCTTCGAAAGGCCCTCGTTTTGCTTTGATCCACTTTTTCTCTTTTAACGCTTGATATGAAATGTTTTCATAATGCGGATTTTCAGGATGATGAAGAGCTTGTTCCATTAGTTCCGCATCTGTGTCTTTAAAGGCTTCATCTTCAAAGCCCATCGCATGAGCCAAAAGACGAAACACTTCTGTGTTTGATTTGCTTTCTCCATAACGTTCTATAACAGGTTCTTGAATTTGAATGTAATGATGCCAGTAAGAAGTATAAAAATCCTCATTTTCAAAGGCAGAGGTCGCTGGCAGAACAATATCCGCATAAGTGGCTGTCTCTGTCATGAACAAGTCATGGACAACCGTAAATAAGTCTTCCCGCATTAAACCGTCTCTTACTTTATTTGCTTCAGGTGTCACAACAGCCGGGTTGCAAGAGTAGACAAAAAGAGAATCAATAGAAGGTTCTGCGTTCGTTAGCACGCTGCCTAGCTGATTCATATTAAATGTTCTAGGCTCGCGTTCCTTTAATAATTCCGGCCGCTGAAGAGCGATTTCATTATAACTAAGAAAAGAAGAGTTCGATTTCATCGCACCGCCGCCTTTGTGCAACCATTGACCGGTGAGGGCGGGGAGGCAGGAGATGGTTCGAATACTCATACCGCCATTATCGTGATGCTGTAGCCCATTGCCAATACGAATGAGAGACGGCGATGTCTCTGCGTACATTCTCGCAAGTGTGATGATGTCTTCTTTCGGGACACCCGTGATCTGTTCAACCGTTTCTGGATCGTACTGCTTCACATGCTCGCGAAGTTCATTGTGACCGACCGTGTAAGTCTCTAAAAATGACGTATCTGTGAGGTCTTCTTTAAAAAGGACATGCATGATCCCAAGAGCTAGCGCACTGTCAGTGCCAGGGCGAAGCGGAACGAACCAATCTGCCATCCGGCCCGTTTGGTTTTTGTGTACATCAATGACGACAATTTTAGCCCCTTGCTTTCGAGCTTTTTGTGCCAACGTGATTTGATGCATATTGGTTGAAACCGCATTGATGCCCCAAAAGATAAATAGTTTCGTATGAATGGTCTCTTCTGGGTCTGTCCCGATGCTTGCGCCCATTGTATATTTATAGCCAGTTGTTCCGGCTGACTGACAAATGGTTCGGTCTAGCTGACTTGAGCCAAGTCGATAGAAAAAGCGGCGGTCCATTCCTTCTGCATTGAGATTCCCCATATTCCCATAGAAGCTGTAAGGCAAAATGCTTTCTGGTCCTTTTTCTTCGATCAGCTTTGTCCATTTTTGACGAATGGTTTCAATCGCTTCTTCCCACGTAATTGGAGCAAACTGCCGGTCACCTTTTTGACCTACACGTTTTAATGGTGTTGTCAGACGTTTTTCATCATATAAACGAGCTGTGACATTCCGCACTTTATTGCAAATGTTTCCTTGAGTGACTGGATGATCTGGATCTCCTTGAACTTTAACGATCTTTCCGTTCTCTTTATGTATTAAAAGACCGCACTGATCAGGGCAATCTAACGAACAAACTGATTTGAATATTCCGTCTTTCATTGCTGTGTAATCGGTCATACGTTTAGCTTCCTTTCCGAATTCCGTGATCACTGTACATATGGATTTTATTTTAGCATGTTCAGACGAGGAAGGTAAGGATAAGCATATGAAAAAAAGCCCCTAATGAAAGGGACTTTTAAAAACGGGTGACCTGCACAGGGAATTCTTTGACCCCAAACACAAACGTGCTTTGAATCGGTTTCAGCTGATCTGCCGCACAGGTGATTTCTCGAAACGTACGGAGTAAAACCTCAAGTGCTAGATGAGCCTCAAGCCGGGCGAGAGGGGCACCAAGACAAAAATGGATGCCGAAGCCAAAGCTCAAATGCGGATTTGATTTTCTGTCAAGACGAAACGTATCTGGATCGTCAAACTTCCGTTCATCACGATTCGCAGATGCCACCCAGCTGATAAGATAGTCTCCTTTTTCAATGTGAGAACCGGCAATCTGAACATCCTCTGCTGCAACTCGCCCAATCGCTTGAACAGGCGGATAATAGCGTAGCGTTTCTTCTGTCAATTGAGGAATGAGAGACAGGTCTTGCCGCACTGATTCGGCGATATGCGGCTGCTCTGTTAAAAGTCGTACGGCATTTGTGATTAAATTCGTTGTTGTTTCATTACCAGCAACGAGTAAGAGTATACAAAAGCCAAGCAGTTCATTTTCTGATAAACGCTCACCGTCAATTTCCGCTTGGATGAGAAGAGAGATTAAATCATCGGCTGGCATTTCTTTTCGTTTTTGGATCAAATGAGCAAAGTACTCTGACAGCTCTTTTTCTGCTTGTTTTTGCATGTCGACAACGGCTTGAACAGCTTCTTTTGAATCATCTTTGGCTCCTGCAACTAGAGCATCTGAATGTTTTTTGATCAGCTCTCTGTCTTTCACTTCTGCACCGAGAAGCTCGGCGATGATCATGACAGGTAGGGGAGCGGCAAGATCTTGCACAATATCGAAGGTCCGTTGATCCTTTACTTGATGTAATAGATCATGGGTCAAGTCTTTGATCTTTTCTTCTATTTGTTTGATCGCTTTTGGCGTGAAGGCTTTATTGACGAGTGCTCTCATTTTGGTATGTTTTGGAGGGTCCATTGTTAAAATACTCGTTTTAGATGTACTTCTTCCTCGCTGTGATGAAAACACTTTTGGCTGCTTCAGAACGGACTGAATATCAGCATATCGAAAGAGATCCCAGCACTTTCTCGTTTCATCGTATCGAATATCACCCTGCGATCGTAATTCATTGTAGATAGGGAATGGGAAAAGAAGGTCATCTGTAGATCGGATTTCTTTCATTGGGATGACATTGACGTAATTTTCTTTTACTTTCATTATGAACGCTCCTTTTTCTCTTGTTTCCCTTTCACGGTATCACCACAAAAAACGCATTTCAACGGACATGTTTTCTAAAATATGTCAATAGTCTAATCGAAAGATTCAAACACATTCATCCTATAGGAAAATAGAAAGTCATCAAAATGATAACGCTTTCTAAAAACTAGAATTGAAGTCACCGAAACCAAAAATAAAATGGTGAATTCAGTCGAACTAAAGGGTACTATGATTCAAATCTGTATAGTTCTTTTGATCTAAATTGATGATTTTAAAAAACACGGCTAACATACATACCGCAAGCTGTTCAGCGTGTATTCGGGACTTTTGAAAAGCGCTGGCTCTTTCTTGACACGATTTCTCATCATGTTACGATAACTAACGTGCGAAAAACACGAACAAAAAGCGAACAAGGGAGAGGATCAATATCATTGATCAAAAGAAAGTTGCTTTCATTGGAGCAGGTTCTATGGCGGAAGGAATGATTGCAGGTATTGTGCGATCAGGTCAGATGCCGCTCTGCCAAATTTACGCAACAAACAAGCAAAATAAGCAGCGATTAAACGAACTAACGAAACGCTACGGAATCCAAACAGCCACAATGGATTCATTTCCTTTTGAAGAAATGGATATGTTGATCCTGGCAATGAAGCCAAAGGATGCTGAAACAGCACTTGAATCATTAAAACCTCATATTCAGAAAGATCAGCTCATCCTGTCTGTACTTGCAGGTGTGAAATCATCGTATATTGAAGACATGCTGCATGAAGGGCAGCCTGTTATGCGAGTAATGCCAAATACGTCAAGTACGATTGGGGCGTCGGCGACCGCTTTATCTGCTGGACGTTATGTGAAAAATGAACATGTAAGCATGAGTCGGGCTCTTTTATCTGAAATGGGAGAAGTGTATACCATTCAGGAAGAGCAAATGGATATTTTCACAGGAATTGCCGGAAGCGGTCCAGCTTATTTTTATTTCTTAATGGAAAGAATCGAAGAAGCTGGAGAAGAAGCTGGCTTATCAAAAGAAATGTCCCGTCAAATCGGTACACAGACACTTCTCGGTGCAGCGAAGATGCTGCAAGAAACAGCTGAAAATCCTTCTGTCCTCAGAGAAAAAATTACGTCACCTAATGGAACAACTGCTGCAGGACTAGATGCATTAGATGATTTTGGCGGAGGAGAAGCCATCAAACAGGCTGTCAAACATGCTGCCAATCGATCAAAAGAAATAAGTGAACAGCAAAAACAAAAAGTAACGATATAAATAGAGCCTCAATACAGGAGTGATAAGGTGTACGCAGATAAAGAGAGAAAACGAATTGTTGTGAAAATCGGAAGCAGCTCTCTTACTAGCTTTCAAGGTGAGATTAGTTTGAAAAAACTAGAAAACCTCGTCAATCAAATTGTAAAACTCAAAGATGAAGGACACGAAGTCATTTTGGTCTCATCTGGTGCGGTTGCAGCTGGTTACCGAAAATTAGGGTTTATTGATAGACCGAAAACACTGCCAGAAAAACAGGCGTCTGCCTCAATAGGGCAAGGGCTTTTAATGGAGTCATATTCTACTTTATTTTTATCGCACGGTTATATTGCTTCACAGCTATTAATTACAAGAAGCGATTTTTCAGATGAAACGCGCTATCAAAATGTGCGAAATACAATGAATGTGTTATTAGATCGAGGGATCATCCCGATTATTAATGAAAATGATACAGTGACGATCAATCGGTTGAAGTTTGGAGATAATGATACATTGTCTGCAAAAGTAGCTGGACTGATTGATGCGGATTTCCTCGCTATTTTATCTGATATTGACGGCTTGTATGAAGATAACCCTCATACAAATCCGAATGCGAAGAGAATTCTAGAAGTCACAGAAATCACAGAAGACATCGAAGCAGCCGCTGGAGATGCGGGAAGCAGCGTTGGCACAGGCGGAATGAAATCAAAACTCGACGCCTTTAAAATTTCAATGGCTTCAGGCATCAATGGCTTTTTGGGAAAAGCCGATACGCCTCACATTTTAGACAAAGCCATTAATGGGACAGAGGACGGCACTTATTTTACAGCTGACGAAAATTTAGCGCCGCTGAATTATAAAAAACAGTGGATTGCTTTTCATTCTGGCCCAAAAGGCGAAATCGTTGTTCAAGAGAAAACACAGGAGCTTCTCATGCATCGTGAGAAAAGTCTGGATTCTGACGGCATAGTCAATGTAAAGGGTTCGTTTAAAAAAGGCGATGTTGTCCGTATTTTAGATCAAGATGAAAGAGAAATAGGGCTTGGCATTGTCAATTATGCGTCCGACGAACTCGCACTGAACGGTGACTTGCTACAGGATGAAGTGGTGCATGTCGTAGATCTTGAAGCGTTTGTTTGTCATTTAGATTTATCAATACCAGTTTGCTAATCATAAGGGAGGAATTTCATGACACTGACAGCTGAAGTTGTCACATCGGTCAAAGAAAAAGCGAAAAAAGCAAAGCACGTATCAAAAAAACTAGGTTTACTTCAAACAGAGGAAAAAAATGAGGCGCTGCTGAAAATAGCAGAAACACTCGAACAGCAAAGTGATTTTATTTTACAGGAAAATCAAAAGGATTTAGAGGCTGGAAAAGAAAAGGGCTTCTCTGAAGCATTAATGGATCGATTAATGTTAAATGAAGAGAGAATTCATGAGTTTGCGGAAAGTTTGCGGCTTGTGACGAGATTAACAGATCCTGTTGGAGAAATATTGGATGAATGGACTCTTGAAAACGGCTTACATGTGAAAAGCCGAAGAGTACCGCTCGGCGTGATCGGGATGATCTATGAAGCGAGACCGAATGTCACTGTCGATGCAGCAGGGCTTGCCCTCAAGGCAGGCAACTCAGTGATTTTAAAAGGCGGTTCCTCCGCTATTTCTTCCAACAAAGCCATCGTCCGCGTCATTCATGAGGCATTGGATCAAACAAAGATCCCTCGTGATGCGGTACAGTTTATTGAACAAACAGACCGTTCATCGGTTCAAGCGATGTTTCATCTAAAAGAGTGGATTGATGTTTTAATTCCGAGAGGCGGGGCTTCTTTAATCAAAACAGTTGTAGAAGAATCGACCATTCCAGTTCTTGAAACAGGGACAGGGAACTGCCATATTTTTATTGATCAAACAGCGAATGTAGAAAAAGCCATTCAGATTGTCATCAATGCGAAAACAAATCGTCCGGCCGTTTGTAATGCGCTTGAGACTCTGATCGTTCATCGCGATTGGCTGAAAGAAAATGGTGCAGCATTGAATGAAGCACTCCTTCAGCACCATGTCACTGTGCATGGAGATCAAGACGCTCAATCTTTCTTTTCCGAAGCGGTTCCTGCGGAGGAAGTAGATTGGACAGATGAGTATTTAAGTCTTGATCTTGCGGTGAAAGTCGTTGACTCAATTGAGGACGCCATTCATCACATTGATCAGTACGGAACGAAACATTCAGAAGCCATCGTAACAGAGGATGAAAAAAACGCACAAATCTTTCTAAACGAAGTCGATGCGGCCGCTGTTTATCATAACGCATCTACACGTTTTACAGATGGCGGTGCACTAGGATATGGCGCTGAAATTGGCATTTCTACTCAAAAACTGCACGCAAGAGGGCCAATGGGACTTCCTGCACTGACAACAACAAAGCTGCTTCTATCTGGTGATGGTCAGATTAGAAGCTAGAATGAATGTAACGAACACTACCTTTCTTCTTGGGGTAGTGTTTTTTTAGTGTATGAGAAAAGAAGAGAGAAAAAGGGGGAACGACATGGAAACGATGCTGAAGCACTGACAACTCTTGAAAAAGAAGACAAAGGGCTAAAATAAAGTCCATTTTAGCCCTTTGTCAACAATCTGAAATTCCAGATAAGAGGGAGTTTTTTTATGAACTTGAACAATCTTTTTTCATGACTTTCTCAAATTTGAAAAATTCAAATGTCTCAGGTGCTAAAGGGTCATTTTCTTGATTCTTCTCATGAGGGAAGCTCGGATCTGGATGGTGTAAGTGATAAAACTCAACAATCTGAAACCCGCATTTGTTCACATAAAAATGAATGTTGCGCTTTTCAAAATAAGGAGTGACAACTTCCCACACCTTCGTTTCTGGATATTGCGCCTCAATGGCTTTCCATGCTGCCTGACCAATGCCTCGGCTGTGAGATGATGAAGAGATATATAACAGGTCCACCGAATTGCGGTGTGTGAGAGGGTTGATTTTTAAAACAACCCCTCCTGCCTTTTGACCGTTTAGTAAAATATGATAGACAAGGTTCTCAGTCGAATAAAAAGATTCATCAATCGACTCATCAGGAGGAATTGGTCCACCTTCTGCATCGCCAAATGCATCAATGATGCCAGCTGTGAAAGCATCTTGCAGTTCTTTTTTCATCAAAGGGAAGTCTTCTTGATTTGCAAGTGATAATGTGACTTGATCTTGTGCGATTTTGTTCATGTGTAAATCCTTTCTCCACATATGTGGTGTTTCTGCATGTTATCATAAAGGATGGAGTAACTCCATAGTCAAGAAAGGAGCCCTAAAAATGATGAGCGATGTTCAAAAAACATTTTTAACTGGAGAATTTGCGGCATTATTTGAAGTGAAAAAAGATACACTGCTCTATTATGATAAGATCGATTTGTTTAAGCCGGCAGGTGTTCAGGAAAATGGGTACCGTTATTATACATTTGAACAGTTTGATCATTTCATGGCCATTCAATCTCTTCGTGCTGTTCAATTTCCGATCAAACAATTAAAACAATACTTTACTGAGCCTTCTCAGGATAAATTGCAAAGTCTTGCGGTTGAGCAAGCAGAAAAGGTCGGGGAGGAGATCCAAAAACTACAGGATATTCAATCTTTTCTTTTTCGTGTGATCGAGACAACGAATGAATTATCATCAGTGAAAACAGGGGAGGTCTTGTTTCAAGAACTGCCAGAAGAACCGATCGTCCTTAGTACATCAAACCCGATTGATTCAAACACACCTATAGAAGAAATTTCTCGAATTGTAGGAGAATTTCTGAAAGGGATTGGTATTAAAGGTGCCGCGGCAAATGGTTCTGTTTTAAACAAGGAGCAGTTTTTGCAGCGTCATTATCATCAATCTGATAGGCTGTTTTGCCGAATGGAAGGGCCGGATGCAGTCAAAAAGCCTGCGGGTCTATATGCAGTCATGTATCAACAAGGAACATATGAAGAGATGGAGACTGCCTATTCACGTTTATTAGATCGAATCGAAGCAGAGGATATGATACTGGATGGTGATGTCTTTGAGGAGTATTTACTTCATTCTCTGATGTCTAAAAATGAAGCGGATTACATGACGAAACTTAGTGTGAAAGTCAGAAAACGGGAAGCTTAAGGCATCACAAAAAGGATAGACAGGCATTTTCACATGCTGTCTATCCTTTTTGGTGCTGTTTAACCGACTTGGTTTTCGGCAAATTGACTCATATAGAGGTCGGCATAAAAGCCTTTTTCTTTCAAAAGCTCACGATGAGTTCCTTTTTCAATGATCGTGCCATCTTTCATGACTAAAATGAGATCGGCATCTTTAATCGTTGAAAGTCGATGTGCAATGACGAAGCTTGTTCTGCCGTTCATTAATTGATTCATCGCTTTTTGAATATGCATCTCTGTCCGTGTATCGACACTGCTTGTTGCTTCATCTAAGATTAATATCTTCGGATCAGATAAGATGGCACGGGCGATGGTTAACAGTTGACGCTGACCTTGTGAGAGGTTGCCGGCATCTTCTGTTAAGAGTGTGTCATATCCATCTGGAAGGGTGCGGATGAAATCGTCTGCATAGGCATGTTTAGCGGCCTTCAACACATCCTCTTTTGAAACATTTGGTCTGCCATATGCGATGTTGTCATAAATTGTGCCTTCAAAGAGCCATGTATCCTGAAGAACCATCGCAAATAAGTCACGCACTTGCTCTCGGCTGAGGTCGGTTGTTTTTACGCCGCCAATGCGAATGGAGCCTTGATCTAGCTCGTAAAAGCGCATTAACAGATTAATAATCGTTGTTTTTCCAGCGCCTGTTGGCCCAACAATGGCCACCGTTTGTCCTTCTCGGACTTGTAAATTCAAATCTTTAATAATGGGTTGATCTTTCTCATAACCGAAGTGAACGTGCTCAAAGGCCACATCTCCGGAAAGGGATTTAAGATCAATCGCTGCATCTTCTTGCGCATGTTCTTCTTCCTCATCTAGAATTTCAAACACCCGTTCAGCAGAAGCGATAGCAGATTGAACTAAGTTTGCAACACTGGATGCTTGCACAAGTGGCTGCGACATTTGTTGTGTGTATTGGATAAATGCTTGCACATCCCCAACACGAATATTCCCATTAATGACAAGAATTCCGCCAGCAACACTTACCGCCACATAGCCAAGATTCCCAATAAAGGTCATCATCGGCATCATTAAGCCGGAGATAAATTGTGCTTTTCTTGAAGATTCATATAGTTGTTCGTTTAATTGATCAAATGTATCAATGGCTTTCTTTTCATAGCCATACGCACGAACCGTCTGATGTCCTGTGAACATTTCATTAATATGTCCATTGATCATCCCTAGTTCTTTTTGCTGTGCTTTAAAATGCTTTTGCGAAAATGATGTAATGCCTCGAATCGCAAACAAACTAAGAGGCAGCGTCAAACAAACAAGCAGCGTCAGCAGCGGACTGATGAAAAGCATCATGACGACAATTCCAATGACTGTAATGACAGATGTGATCACTTGCGTGAGTGCCTGCTGTAAAGAAGTATTAATATTATCAATGTCGTTCATCACCCGGCTCAGCGTGTCTCCATGTGTTGTTTTATCAAAATAACGAAGGGGGAGACGTGTGAGCTTGTCATTTGCTTCTTGCCTTAATTCAGCAATAGTCTGCTGCGAGACACCCGCCATTACATATTGCTGCACGAATGAGAAGAGAGATGCTACGACATATAATAGAACAAGCAGCAATAAAATGCGTGAAATGACATCGAATTGAACGCCAGTTCCTTGTGTAAAACTTTCAAATAGGGAAGAGGTGGCATCCCCAAGTAATTTTGGACTGACGACATTAAAAACGGTTGAACCGATCGCTGCAATCAGGACAATGATCAGCTGAAATTTCCTCGGTTTTAAATAGCCCGTTAAACGAAGAAGTGTTTTTTTAAATTCCTTCGGTTTTTGTACTGGACCCCTTGGGTGACCGCCTTTATGTCCCATTCCAGAAGACATTTTTTTACTCATCCTTGCTCCACCTCCTGACCTTCCTGTGATGCGACTATCTCTTGATAGACAAGGTTATCTTTCAGTAACTGTTCATGTGTACCGATACCTGCTATTTTTCCATCATCTAACACAATGATTTTATCGCTATGCTTCACTGTGCTGATTCTTTGGGCCACAATAATCAAAGCAGCATGCTCTTTTTCAGCTTCTAGCGCTGACCGAAGTTTTGCATCCGTTTTGTAATCAAGGGCAGAGAAGCTATCGTCAAACAGGTAGAATGCAGGTTTTCTTACGAGTGCTCTTGCGATCGAAAGACGCTGCTTTTGACCGCCAGAGAGATTCGAACCCCCTTGGTCTATCTCTGCGTGAATTCCGCCATCTTTTTGCAAAACAAATTCTTCGGCCTGTGCTGTCCGCAATGCCTGCCAAATCTCGTCATCTGTTGCATCGCGTTTGCCAAAGCGCACATTATCAGCAATGGTTCCGCTAAATAAAATGGCTTTTTGAGAAACATAACCCATCTGACTTCTCAGTTTCTCTTGAGGCAATTCTCTAATATCGACACCATCTAATGTAATTTTTCCTTCTGTTGCCTCGTAAAAACGTGTCATCAGCTGAAGAAGGGTCGTTTTCCCGGAACCTGTACTGCCGATGATCGCCGTCGTTTCACCCTTTTTGGCTTCAAACGTCATGTCTTGAACGGCTGGTTTTTCAGCATTTGAATAATAAAATGACACATCCTCAAAGCGAATGGACTGGGCTGGCTGATCAAGTTTAGTGACAGCTTCTTTTTTGTCTTTAATTTTGGGTTCTAGATTTAACACTTCATTCATCCGTTTAGCTGATGCCTGAGCTCTAGGCACCATAATAAAACTCATAGAAAGCATAATGAGTGCCATTAAAATCATCATCGCATATTGAATGAAGGCGATCAGATTCCCGACTTCCATCTGTCCGGCATCAATCCGATTAGCGCCAATCCAGACAATGCCGATATTCGTGAAGTTCATGATAATGAGCATAAAAGGGAACAAGTACGCCATTAATCGATTGACCTTAAGACCAGTATCCTTATACGATGTATTGGCTTCTTGAAAACGTTCCTTTTCGTCATCTACTCGGTTAAACGCACGTATGACCCGAATGCCTGAAAGCGACTCTCTCATAATCAAGTTCAGCCGGTCCGTTTTTTTCTGAAGCTGGCCAAAGAGGGGGATCGCTTTTCTTGACACCAAATAAATGAACCCGCCAAGAAGGGGAAGAGCTGCTAAAAAGATGAGAGATAACACAGCATCTCTAGATACAGCCAAAATAATTCCACCAACGAGCATTAGAGGCGCCCGTGTCATCATTTGTAAGATCATGATCGTGACATCTTGAACTTGTTTCACATCATTTGTGGATCTTGTAATAAAGGAAGATGTCCCGATTTTTTGAAATTCTTCTAATGAGAATTGTTCGACATGCACAAACAGCTGTCTTCTCATATCACGCCCGAAGCCTAGAGCTGTCTTAGATGACAAGTAGGACTTCCAAATCGTGAGCAAGATGGCAAGTAAAGAACAAGCCACCATCCAGCCCCCAACCTTCCATATATAAGCGACATCTCCTTGGACGATCCCGACATCAACGATATCTGCTGTAAGCGTCGGTAAATACAGCTGGAGCATACTGCTTAAAAAGGTGAGAATCACAATGGACACAACGGATAGCCGATAGGGCTTTAAAAACGATAAAATTGATTTCATACGATTACCTTTCTTCCATATAGTCTGTTGTTCTGTAACTCATCATATACAAAGAGGGATTATTTCTACAAATGAAATGTCTTGTTTTAATGAATTATTTATATTGTTCAATTTTTGAAAAGAAGTCCTTTACAAACATATAAAAATCATGGGCAGAAGGAGACATCTCTCTCGATTTAGAAGCAATAATTCCGACCGTTCTTCTCACTTGAGGGAAATCAATGGGAATTTTCACTGTAAATCGCGGTGTTGTTTCATAAAAAGCACTTTCGGGTAATAAAGTAACGCCCATACCCGCTGACACAAGACCTTTAATGGCATCCAAATCTTCTCCTTCAGATGAGATAGTAGGCTCATAGCCAGCCTGCTTACAGGCATCAACCGCAATTTGTCTCAGCACATATCCTTCAGGAAATAAAACGAAATGGTCTTTTCTCAAATCACTTAAATGAATACTTCTTTGCCCGCTAAAGGGGTGACTAATAGGCAAAAGGGCATAAATGCTTTCGGAAAACAAGATATTTCCTTCTATTTGAGGATCGTTTGTCGGGACGGGTCCTAAAAAGGCAAGATCAATGTCTCGATTTTTGACAGCTTCAATCAGAAACTTATAGGAACCTTGCCGAAGTAAAAAATCGACCTCTGGATATTCCAGCTTAAATGCGGAAATGACAGAAGGGAGCACTTGGCTTGCTAGACTTGTAGGAAATCCAATGTTCACTGTCCCTTTGTGGGGGTCTAAGTATTCATCAATTTGTTCTTTGGCGTAATCTATCGCTTTTAGGGCGGTTCTCACATGGTCCAAAAATTGTCTGCCGATTTTCGTTAATTTGATATTTCGTCCTTCTCGTTCGAATAAAGCCACTCCAAGTTCTTCTTCTAAATTGGCAATCTGCCGGCTGATGGCAGATTGGGCAACGTGTAAGTTTTCAGCCGCTTCTGACACGTGTTCACGGTCAGCAACTTCTACAAAATAACGTAATTGACGAAGCTCCATTTTTGCACTTCACACCCATCTATCTCAAAAAGAGATTGTTTTGATCTAAATTATATATTGTTTATATTAATTTGAAAACTTAAAATAAGTTACAGAGTTTGTGAGATTTTATTACTGTGAAAAAACGGATCTTTTAAACGGGGGAGAGAAACGATGACTTATAATCAACTACCACAACCACAAGGTCTCTACCGTCCTGAATTTGAACATGATGCATGTGGAATCGGACTGTACGCCCATTTAAAAGGGGAGGCGACACATAGCATCGTCAAAAAGGGATTGCAAATGCTGTGCCAGCTTGATCACCGCGGCGGGCAAGGCAGTGATCCGTATACAGGTGATGGTGCCGGTTTAATGGTACAACTGCCAGACGCTTTTTTTAGAAAGAACTGTCAAGACTTTGCACTTCCTGAAAAGGGCCGTTACGGGGTAGGAATGGTGTTCTTTTCAAAAGATGATGATGCTAAAACGCGTCAAGCGATCGAACAAAAGATCAACGGCTTCATTAAACAAGAAGGGCAAACATTAATTGGCTGGAGAACGGTTCCTGTTGATGCTGGGAAAATTGGAACGGTTGCAGCGAAGAGCTGTCCGGTTGTCCGGCAAGTGTTCATCGGAGCAAACGACAACGTAACAGACCGTTTGTCATTTGAACGAAAATTATACGTCATCCGCAAGCAGGCTGAAAACTGGGGAACAGCAGAGGAAAAACAATTTTACTTTGTCAGCCTGTCTAGTCAAACCATTGTATATAAAGGGCTTTTAACATCAGATCAAGTTGATGCTTTTTATCTTGATCTACAGGATGAAACATTTGTTTCTGCATTTTCACTCGTTCATTCAAGATTTAGTACAAATACATTCCCGACATGGGAACGAGCGCATCCAAACCGTTACTTAATTCATAACGGAGAAATCAATACATTAAGAGGAAACATCAATTGGATGAGAGCAAGAGAACAACAATTCGTGTCTGAAGCCTTCGGAGAAGATCTAGACAAGATTTTGCCAGTGCTGAATGCAGACGGAAGTGATTCATCCATTTTAGACAATGCCTTTGAATTTTTCGTGCTTGCAGGGCGTACTCCTGCTCATACAGCGATGATGCTGATTCCTGAGCCGTGGACGGAGAATACGCACATGTCTAAAGAGAAACGGGCATTTTATGAATACCATAGTTCATTAATGGAGCCGTGGGATGGCCCGACAGCGATTTCGTTTACGGACGGTAAACAAATCGGTGCCATCTTAGACCGTAACGGATTAAGACCTGCGAGATACTATGTGACAAATGACGATCATATCATTTTCTCATCTGAGGTCGGCGTCATCGACACAAATGAAGAAGATGTGAAGTATAAAGACCGTCTTGAACCAGGTAAAATGCTGTTAATCGATTTAGAAGAAGGACGCATTATTTCTGATGAAGAAGTGAAATCTTCGATTGCGAATGAACTTCCTTATCAAAAATGGCTCGATGAAGAAATGGTTCACGTCAATCGCTCTGAAGAAAATTCAGAAAATTCTAGTATAATGAGTGATTTGTTAACACGTCAGCGTGCTTTCCATTATACGTACGAAGACATTCAAAAGTATTTAATTCCTTTACTAGAAGAAGGCAAAGACCCAATCGGCTCGATGGGAAGTGATACACCGCTTGCTGTGTTATCAGATCGTGCGCAGTCGCTGTTTTCTTATTTCAAACAGCTGTTTGCTCAAGTGACGAACCCGCCAATTGATGCAATTCGTGAGCAGCTCGTTACATCGACCATGACTTGGTTAGGTGCTGAGGGAGATATTTTACATCCAAATGAATATTCATGCCGAAGAATTAAACTTTATACACCTGTTTTAACAAGCGGGCAGTTCAACGGCTTGAAAACGATTGTTCATAACGCCTTTAAAAGCAAAACGATTCATACACTTTTCACTGATGACCTAAAACGTGGTCTTGATGCGATGTTTGAAGAGGCAGAAAAAGCGATTCGTGAAGGGGTATCTTTACTAATTCTTTCCGATCGTGACATGACGGAAGAAAAAGTGCCGATTCCACCACTTCTTGCATTGAGTGCACTTCATCAGCATCTTGTGCGTCAAGGCTTACGAACAAAGGTGAGCTTAATCGTCGAATCTGGAGAAGTAAGAGAGGTTCATCATTTTGCCGCACTGATTGGCTACGGTGCAGATGCGATCCATCCGTACCTCGTTTACGAAACATACAAACAGCTTATTGCTGAAGAAGCGATTGCGATTAGCTTTGATGAAGCTGTCACAAAGTTTGGGAAAAGTGTGACTGAGGGCGTAGTTAAAGTAATGTCTAAAGTGGGAATTTCCACTGTCCAAAGCTATCGAGGCGCACAAATTTTTGAAGCAGTCGGCATTAGTGAAGATGTCATCCAGGCGTATTTCACAGGAACAGCTTCTCAGCTAGGCGGTATTGATCTTGACACCATTGCAAGTGAAGCGAAGCTTCGTCATGAGGCTGGGTATCAGGCATCAACTGATCAAACGCTAGAATCAGGCAGTGAGTTCCAGTGGAGAAAAAATGGAGAGCATCATGCCTTTAACCCAAAAACCATTCATACCCTTCAGTGGGCATGCCGCAACGAAGATTATGATCTATTTAAGCAATATACGAAGGCGGCGGATGAAGAACGAATTGGTTTCCTTAGAAATCTATTTGCTTTTCGTTCAAAACAAAAGCCAGTTCGTCTAGAAGAAGTTGAATCTGCTGAATCCATTGTACGCCGCTTTAAGACAGGTGCGATGTCATTTGGTTCATTAAGTAAAGAAGCGCATGAAGCACTAGCGATTGCGATGAACCGAATTGGCGGCAAAAGCAACAGCGGAGAAGGCGGGGAAGACCCTGCACGCTTCACAGTAGATGAGCACGGGGATGATCGCAGAAGTGCAATTAAACAGATTGCTTCTGGCCGCTTTGGCGTGAAAAGTCATTATTTAGTCAATGCAGAGGAACTGCAAATTAAAATGGCGCAAGGGGCAAAGCCTGGAGAAGGTGGACAACTGCCAGGGAATAAAGTGTATCCTTGGGTCGCAGACGTACGTGGTTCTACGCCAGGTGTTGGCCTAATCTCCCCACCGCCTCACCATGATATTTATTCAATCGAGGATTTGGCTCAATTGATCCATGATTTGAAAAACGCAAACCGTGATGCACGCATCAGTGTCAAGCTAGTTTCTAAAGCTGGCGTTGGTACGATTGCAGCAGGTGTCGCAAAAGGGACAGCGGATGTCATCGTAATTAGTGGATATGATGGCGGTACTGGAGCTTCTCCGAAAACAAGTATTAAACATACAGGACTTCCTTGGGAGCTTGGATTGGCAGAAGCGCATCAAACCCTTGTCTTAAACGGCCTTCGAGAGCGAGTCGTTCTTGAGACGGATGGCAAATTAATGACAGGACGCGACGTTGTCATGGCTGCGATTTTAGGAGCAGAAGAATACGGCTTTGCGACAGCTCCACTTGTCGTATTAGGATGCGTCATGATGAGAGCATGTCATTTAGATACTTGCCCAGTTGGTGTCGCTACTCAAAACCCGGAACTTCGCAAAAAATTCATGGGTGACCCTGATCACATTGTCAACTTCATGATGTTTATTGCAGAGGAAGTAAGAGAAATTTTAGCTGAACTTGGCTTTACATCAATGGATGAATTGATAGGGCGTACGGATGTCTTATCAGTAAGTGAAAGAGCAAAATCACACTGGAAAGCAGGACAGCTGAACCTTGAAACCCTGCTTTATCAGCCAGAGGGACCACGCACATTCAGAACGCCGCAAAATCATAAAATTGATGAATCACTGGATATGAATGAGATTCTCCCTTATGTACAGGAAGCGCTCGATCATCAAACACCGGTTGATCTGTCACTAAACATTCGCAACATTCACCGTGTAGCTGGAACGATTACGGGCAGCGAAGTGTCTAAGCGCTACGGAGAAGAAGGCCTGCCAGAGGATACGATCACACTTCGGTTCACTGGTTCAGCTGGACAAAGCTTCGGCGCATTTGTTCCAAAGGGGATGTCTTTATATTTAACAGGTGACTCAAATGACTATATCGGCAAAGGACTCTCTGGAGGCAAAATTGCTGTCAAAACATCTGATCACTTTGTACAAAATGGACATGAGAACGTGATTGTCGGTAACGTTGCATTTTACGGCGCGACAAGCGGAAAAGCGTTTATTAACGGTCGTGCAGGTGAACGTTTTGCCGTGCGTAATTCAGGTGTCAATGTGGTCGTTGAAGGAATCGGTGATCACGGCTGTGAATACATGACTGGCGGACGTGTTGTCATTTTAGGTGACGTTGGGAAGAACTTTGGCGCAGGGATGTCTGGCGGTATCGCTTACGTGCATACATCCGATGCAAAACAGTTCAAAAGAATGTGTAACATGGAAATGATCATGTTTGAAAAACTCACAGATCACGAAGAAGAACAAGAAGTGAAGCAAATGATTCAGGAACACCTTGATTATACAAACAGCTCAAAAGCAGCAGCGCTTCTAGAGAATTGGGCACAAGAAAAGAATCACTTCATTAAGATCATTCCAAGAAATTACAAAATGATGCTTCAAAGCATTGAGGAACAAAAACAAGCAGGCCTCAGCCACGAGGAAGCTGTTATGTTCGCATTTGAAGCAAACACAAAACCGAAAAATAAAGAAACGGCAAACGGGCAAAAAGCAGCCGTCGCTCATTAAGAAAGGGGAGAGGACAATGGGCAAAGCAACAGGTTTTATGGATTATAAAAGAGAAAAGCCAAATGAACGTGACCCTCTCACTCGTCAAAATGACTGGAAAGAATATTCAGCTCCTTATACAGATGAGGTATTGAAACAGCAGGGTGCTAGATGTATGGATTGCGGAACACCGTTTTGTCAAATTGGAATGGAGATCAGGGGCGGCGTTTCTGGCTGCCCGATCTACAATTTAATTCCAGAATGGAATGACCTTGTCTACCGGGGCAGATGGAAAGAAGCGCTTGAAAGACTACAAAAAACGAACAATTTCCCTGAATTTACTGGAAGAGTATGTCCAGCACCTTGTGAAGGCTCATGTACCGTCGCGATCAATGATCCAGCAGTATCGATTAAAAATATCGAACGGACGATCATTGATAAAGGTTTTGAAAATGGCTGGATTACACCAAGAATTCCTTCAAGCCGTACAGGGAAAAAGATCGCCATTGTCGGATCAGGACCAGCAGGACTGGCAAGTGCAGACCAACTAAACCAAGCAGGACACGCTGTAACCGTGTTTGAACGATCTGATCGTCTAGGCGGACTGCTCACTTATGGTATTCCGAATATGAAGCTCGACAAAGAAGTCGTTGAGCGCAGAGTCAAACTTTTAAGACAAGAAGGCATTGACTTTGTGACCAATACAGAAATTGGTGTGGATATCACGGCTGATGAACTGAAAGAGCAATTTGATGCGGTCATCCTTTGTACAGGTGCACAAAAGCAGCGTGACCTGTTAATTGAAGGCAGGGAAGCAAAAGGGATTCACCTGGCAATGGATTATTTAACACTCGCAACAAAAAGCATGCTTGATTCAGGATTCAAAGATAAAAACTTTATTGACGCAAAAGGGAAAGACGTCATTGTGATTGGCGGAGGAGATACAGGCGCTGACTGCGTCGCAACTGCACTTCGCCAAAAAGCAAAAAGTGTTGTTCAATTCGGAAAGCATCCAAAGCTTCCAGATACACGTGTAGGGGATAACATGTGGCCAGAACAACCTTATGTCTTCTCTCTAGATTATGCTTACGAAGAAGCACAAGCAAAATTTGGAGAAGACCCGCGCCAATATTCGATTCAAACCACAAAGATTGTGGCTGATAAAAATGGGAAGTTAAAAGAGCTTCATACCATTCAAATGGAAAAGGTGAAAAACGAACAAGGGAAGTTTGAATTTCATGAGATTCCAGGAACAGAGAAGGTATGGCCAGCTCAGCTAGTCTTTATTGCGATTGGTTTTGAGGGAACTGAACAGCCACTAGTGAAACACTTTGGCGTGGACAGCAAAAACAATCGGATTGACGCAAAATATGGGGAATATACAACGAATGTAGAAGGCGTATTTGCAGCGGGAGATGCAAGACGCGGTCAAAGCTTGATTGTCTGGGCAATTAACGAAGGCAGACAAGTGGCGCATGAGGTAGACCGTTATTTAATGGGGAGTTCGGTTCTGCCAAAATAGGTCAAACAAAGGGTGTTTACCATATATAGAGAAAAGCCATGACCAAAGAGTGGTCATGGCTTTTTATGATTCAGATATGGTTGGCTGGATAATGACTTTTTTACGTTTGAACTGGGAGACAACCAAACAGAGGAAGACAGCAAGAACAAAAAGAGAAATGATCAAAAAGCCAAACGTATAGGAGCCCGTCATTTCTTTTAAACTGCCAAGAACGTTTGGTAAAAAGAATCCCCCAATGCCTCCTGCAGCCCCTACAATTCCAGTCACAATCCCAATTTCCTTATGAAACACTTGCGGCACAAGCTGGAACACCGCCCCATTCCCCATACCAAGACACATCATTCCGACAAATAAAAGCGCAATGACCACTGGTAAAGCAGGTAGACTACTCACTGCCCCTAAACAGATACCAATCAAAGCAAATAAACCGAGCAGTACTTTCATCCCGCCAATTTTATCGGCAATCAAACCGCCAACTGGCCGAAAGAAGCTGCCTGCCGCCACACAAAGCGTCACAAAATCACCGGCATGAATTTTTGAAATAGCATATTGGTCCACAAAGAAAATACTCAAGAAACTTGAAAGTCCGACAAAACCACCGAATGTAATTGCATAAAGAAGACAGAAAAACCACGTTGTCTTTACTTTAAAGACTGAAAAATAGGACCGAAGCGGCTGAGGGGCCGGCTGGTTTGGTGCATCTTTTGCTGTGAAAATAAAAAACAAAAAGACGAAACTTAAAGGAATAAGAGCGAGCCCCATCACTGTATGCCAGCCATACATCTCCGCGAGCCTTGGTCCAAAGAGTGTCGAGATCAGTGTTCCGCTGTTTCCGGCGCCGGCAATTCCCATCGCTACCCCTTGTAAATGAGGAGGGTACCAGCGGCTTGCCATCGGTAAAGCGACCGCAAAACTCGCACCTGCAACCCCTAATAAAATCCCGATCAGTACTAGCTCTGAAAGGGTTGTACCACCGAAAAACCCCCATATAAGCGGAATGGTGGTCAAAATCATGCCCATCATCGCTGTTTTTTTAGGTCCCATTCGGTCTGTTAATAGGCCTAGCACAATTCGAAAAAAAGATCCGGATAAAATCGGAATGGCTACAATCATGCCTTTTTCTATTGTCGATAAGGCAAAATCTTGTGCAATAAAAGCACCGAGTGCCCCCAGCAAAACCCAAATCATGAAACTCACGTCAAAATATAAAAATGAACCAAACAATGTCTTAGGATGACCACTAGAAGTCAATTCTGAGAGTTTCACAAAACCCCTCCTTTATTTTGAATTTTCTGACTTAAAGATAGCGAGTTGATAGAAGGAATGGAAGTGTTGTGTTAGAAAAAATGACATGGATAAACACTTTTTTACAAATGTGTGCCATAATCTATGGCAAACATTGCTTTGGCGCAAAAAGCTAGAAAGGTTGATCTCACATGGCAAAACGTAAACTCGTGTTTATCGGAAACGGCATGGCGAGTATGAAATGTATCGAACATATCGTAAAGAAACAGCCAGAACGCTATTCCATCACGATCATTGGAAAAGAGAAGCACCCGGCCTACAACCGAATAAAACTTTCGTCAGTTTTACAAAAAAGTGAATCGTTGTCTCAAATTGAACTAAAGCCAAAAGAATGGTACACCAAACATGACATCACCATCCAAACAGGCGAAGCAGTTGTCCACATCGATACAAAGCGTCAATTGCTCATGACAGAAGCACGCCGGAATATCCCGTATGACAAACTGGTTATCGCCACAGGCTCATCGCCTCATTTTCTGCCTATACAAGGCGTATCCAAAAAAGGGGTCTATGCTTTTCGTACGATTGACGATTATGAGGCCATTTACGCTGATTCTTTACGCTATGAGCGTGCAGCAGTCATTGGAGGTGGTGTACTTGGTGTGGAAGTGGCCGCTGGTTTACAGATCGCTGGACTGAAGACAACCTTGATTCATCACACGGATTGGCTTATGCAACGCCAATTAGATGAAACAGCTGCAGGGCTTTTGTCTCAACAATTAAGTCGCAAGGGGATTCAGGTAAAAACAAATGCTCATACGATTGCATGTTTAGGAAACGAGAGAGTAGAAGGCGTTCTGTTAAAAAGTGGAGACATCGTGGATGCTGATCTCTCGGTTTTCACAACAGGGGTCCGTCCGAATATAGAGCTTGCAAAACAGCACGGCATTCATACAAGAAAAGCCATTGTTGTAAATGATGTCATGCAGACAAACGTTGAGAATATTTATGCTATTGGAGAATGTGCAGAGCATAAGGGGATGGTGCACGGTCTTGTGCAGCCTATTTATGAACAAGCAAACGTGCTTGCGAATCATTTATTAGATGAACTGGTCACGAATTTACCTCCTGCCATTTATTCAACAAAATTGAAAGCAAATGACATATCTATTTATTCTGCTGGCAGTATTGTAAACCGATCCCCCTCCGCTTCAGTGGTGACTTACTTAGATGAAGAACAAGAAGTATATAAAAAACTAGTGTTTGAACATGATGTGCTCACAGGCGTTGTATTAGTTGGTCAACTTGAGAGAGCTGAACAGCTTTTGCAGGATGTAAAAGTGGGGCGTGATAAAAGCGTAGTCATGAAATCGCTGAATGAAGAGCAGATATCCCCTTTAGATTCATTAAAAGCAGAGGATCTCATCTGCCAATGCCACACGGTGACGAAGGGAGCGATATTCAAAAGCATATCGGTCCATCACCTGACAAATTTAGAAGAGATAAAAAAACAGACAGGGGCCGCAACGGGCTGCGGAGGCTGTCAAGAGCTTGTTCGTGCCTGCTGCCATGTCTCATCAAATCAGCTAACGGAAGCACTGGACACGTTTTGCTCGTGCACAAATGTAGAGAAACAGACCATTTTTTCGTATATAAAAAATCAGCATCCGCTGAATGAAGAGCAAGTAAGAAGACAATTTAATTGGATGACAGATAACGGCTGTGACAAGTGCCGAGCAGGCATTCCATACTATCTTGAGCAGTTTCAAGATCTTTTCGTAAAAGACAGCCCATCAGATCATGAGCACATACTAATGCCTCAGTTATATGGTGGCCGTCTTGATCTGACATTTTTACAGATGATAACCGGATTGTTAGAGCAAAAGCAAATTCAGCACGTAGAACTAACGGAGAATAAACGAATTCGGCTGATCGGTATTTCACAAGAGGCCGCCCATATTGTAAAAGAACATGGACACATCATGCCACAAGAAAGCAAGAGACTTTCTCATGTTCTTTCATGTGATTGTCGTCACGATCCATCTGTCACAACACTTGTCATGGAGATCGAAAGACAACTAGAAAACACGCTTTTACCTGCAGTCACATCGATTCATATCGCTGGTCCTTCCTGCGTATGTCATTTCAGCCCCATCTATGACATCTGCATCAAGAAGCAGCTGGATGAATGGGACATTTATATAGGAGGCAGCATACGTCAACCTAAGGCAGGTCAGCTTTTTTATTCTGTGAGCCGAACGGATGAGCTGATTCCTTTTTTAAAAGCACTGCTTGAAGACTATAGAAAACGTGCATATTTTCAAGAATCTATTGGAGACTGGATCCAAAAAAACGGCAGCATTTCCATCCGAGAAAAATTGCTCGATGAGGAAATGAGAGAAGAGCTCTGCGAGCAATTTGAGCAAAGTAGACAAAAGGGTGTGAATGTATGAATCAATCTTTTTTACAATATGTGCAGCAAACATCAGAGCAGCAAGAGCGAAAAAGGGTGTTCCCATCTCAATGTCCGTTTTGCAGTATGCAGTGCAAAATGCAATTAGTCGAGCAGCACGCAGAAGGGCGAACACGCTACCAGACGATAGGTATTCATAATCCAACCACGTTCGGCAGGATCTGTATGAAAGGGCAGCATGCTCACCAGCACGCACTGCACAAGGAACGATTGAATCACCCCCTCATCAAAAGAAACGGTCAATTTGTCAAAGTGACTTGGCAGGAGGCACTTGACGAAATCAAAGCACGCACTCAAACCCTTCAGACGGAACATGGGAACGATGCTATCAGTGTTTATGGTAGTGCATCGATTACAAATGAAGAAGCTTATTTACTCGGAAAATTTGCAAGGGTCGCCCTTAAAACGAAATACATTGATTACAATGGAAGACTGTGTATGTCTTCAGCAGCAACAGCAGCTAACCAAACATTTGGACTTGATCGGGGTCTAACATTTCCGCTTCGTGACATCAAGCATGCCCGGGTTTTACTATTGGTTGGAACCAATATAGCGGAATGTCAGCCGACCCTCATGCCGTACTTGGAAGAAGCTAAAAAGAACGGGGCATTTCTCATCGTGATCGATCCGCGAAAAACAGCAACAGCCAAACTAGCTGACTTACATGTCAGCTTAAGGCCTGGGTCAGATGCTGCACTCGCAAATGGAATCTTACACGTCATGCTTCATGAACAGTTACTAGACGAAGAATTTATTAAAAAACGAACATCAGGTTTTCAAGAAATGAAACAGCATATTTCACACATGTCCCTGCCTGACATTACGCAGCAAACCGGTGTATCGATGAAAGTCATTCAAAAAATAGCGAGAAAATTCGCACGCGAAAAAACAGGAATGATTCTGACTGCAAGAGGCATTGAGCAGCAAATAGACGGGACAGCATCCGTTCGTAATTTCCTGAATATTCTGCTTGTTACTGGGAAAATTGGCCGGATTGGGTGTGGATATGGTGCCATTACTGGGCAAGGAAATGGACAGGGTGCAAGAGAACATGGACAAAAAGCAGATCAGCTTCCTGGTTACCGTGATATCACAAACCCAGTACATAGAAAAGAAATGGCCGAAATATGGAATATCGATGAAAAAGAACTGCCTGGAAAAGGTGTATCTGCTTTTGAAATGTTTGAAAAAATGCAGAAAGGAGAGATAAAAGCGCTCTTTTTAATGTGTTCTAATCCCGTTCAATCAGGTCCGCATGCAAGTTTTATCAAAAAAGCCATCGAGCAGCTGTCCTTTTTTGTCGCAATTGATTTATTTATCTCTGAGACGGCTGCACTTGCAGATGTTATTTTACCAGCTTCGTCATATTTAGAGGACGAAGGGACCATGACGAACATAGAAGGACGCGTTACGCTGAGAGAAGCAACCTATCCACTCAAACACCAAAGAAAGCACGATTGGCAAATCATTTGTGATATAGCAGCAGTATTAGGCAAAGGCGGCTCTTTTTCTTTTTCATCTGCAGAAGACATCTTTGAGGAATTGAGAACAGCAACGAAAGGAGCCAAAGCCGATTATTCCGGTATGACCTATGACAGGTTAAGGAAGACGCAAGGCATATTATGGCCCTGCTCTCATTTGGAAGACCGAGGAACAGAAAGACTATTTGAGCATCAATTCTCACATCCTGATAAATTAGCAAAATTTGCAGTCGTTGCACATGGACAACAGGGTGCAAAAGAACCAGTCAGTCCAGAATATCCACTCTATTTAACGACCGGCAGGGTGATGGCTCATTACCAAACGGGCGTTCAAACAAGAAAAAGCACCTCTCTTGTTGCCCGGCAGTTTGAAGCTTATGTAGAGCTTCATCCTGATACAGCCGAAGCCTACGGGATTCAGCACGGGGAACTCGTCACCATCCAGTCAAAACGAGGTAGTGTCATCATGAGGTGCCACATAACAGATACCACCCGAAAAGATACTGTGTTTGTTCCATTTCACTGGAATAAACATCAATCAATTAACCTATTAATTGGTAAACAGTTAGATCCACACAGTAAAATGCCAGGTTTTAAATATTGTCCTGTACAGCTGTCAGCCTACAAGAATTGAAAACTATGTGAGAAATTTTAACATGTATTTTCCATCTTTGTTTAGATTATGGTACTTTCTAAAAAACGATCACATGAGGGGTGTTTTTCATGAAAGAAAAACTCGTATTAGTAGGGAATGGTATGGCTGGTATCCGAACGCTCGAAAACATTTTAAAAACAGACAATGAACGATTCGACATGACTGTATTTGGAACTGAGCCGTATCCTAACTATAATCGGATTCTTTTATCGAAAGTTCTCCAAGGGGATACAAAGACAGAGGATATTACGTTAAACGATTGGAATTGGTACAAGGAACATCATATTCAGCTGTTTACAAATGAGACCATTGTGAAGATCGATCCAGACAATCAAACCGTTATGAGTGATCAAGGACGGACCGTGCATTATGACCGTTTAATTTTAGCGACAGGGTCCCTCCCGTTCATCCCGCCCATTCCAGGGAGCGATAAAAAAGGGGTAACAGCTTTTCGTACATTACAAGACACAGAGGAAATGGTCAAAGCATCTACGATGTACAAAAAAGCAGCCGTTATTGGAGGCGGGCTCCTTGGACTTGAAGCAGCACGTGGTCTATTAAACTTAGGTATGGAAGTGACCGTCATTCATCTTGGCTCTCATCTAATGGACCGGCAGCTCGATCCGGTGGCAGGTCAACTTCTGCAAACAGCATTAGAAAAACAAGGCATGAGCTTTTTATTAGGAAAACAGACAAATGAAATTTTAGGAGATACAAGAGTAGAAGGGCTAACATTTTCAGATGGTTCTACATTAGAGACAGATATGGTGGTCATGGCAGCAGGAATTAAACCGAATCACAAGCTTGCCGAAACGAGCGGCATTGAAGTGAACCGGGGAATTATCGTCAATGATTTCATGGAAACAAGTGTCCCGCGGATTTACGCAGTCGGAGAATGTGTTGAACATAGAGGACAAACGTACGGTCTTGTTGCGCCATTATACGATCAAGCAAACGTGCTTGCGAAGCATGTTTGTGATATGGCCCCGACGCCTTATGAAGGATCTGTTCTATCGACACAGCTGAAAGTATCAGGGGTTGATGTATTTTCAGCTGGAGATTTTATAGAAAACGATGAGAAACAAGCGATTAAGATTTTTGACGAACAGCAAGGCATTTATCAAAAACTAGTCTTCCAGCAAAACCGATTAGTCGGCGCCGTCATGTTTGGAGAAACAAGCGATGGACCACGTTTATTCTCGTACATTAGAGAAGGTGTTGATATGTCAGATATGGAAAAAGTATCTGTCTTAACATCAAATGAGCTGGCGCAAGAAAACACGATTGAACAAATGGCAAACGACCATATCGTTTGTGGCTGTAATGGTGTCTCAAAAGGTCAAATAGTGGCAGCTATTCAAAAAGAAGGCCTAACGACTATACAAGAGGTCAAGCAATGTACAAGTGCTTCTCGGTCATGCGGAGGCTGTCAATCTGTTGTGGAAGAGATTTTATGGCACACTTTAGGCGATGATGCAAACCGCACTGCGCAAAAAGAAACCATCTGCGCCTGCACCACCTTATCAAGAGATGAAGTGATTCATGAAATAAAAGAGAAAGGTTTGCAGCATGTCAAAGAAGTGATGAATGTACTTGACTGGGAAACAGAAGAAGGCTGTTCAAAGTGCCGGCCTGCACTGAATTACTATTTAGGGATGATGTATCCGCTTGACTACAAAGATGAAAAAAGCTCGCGATTTGTGAATGAACGAATGCATGCCAACATCCAAAACGATGGTACCTATTCGGTCGTTCCACGTATGTACGGGGGCGTGACAAATGCTAATGACCTGAGAAAAATAGCGGATGTCGTTGACAAATATGAGATACCGCTTGTGAAAATGACTGGAGGGCAGCGAATCGACCTTTTAGGTGTCAAAAAAGAAGATTTACCAAAAGTATGGGCTGATTTAGATATGCCGTCTGGTTATGCTTACGGAAAATCATTAAGAACCGTCAAAACTTGTGTTGGAGAACAATTTTGCAGATTCGGAACGCAAGATTCCATTTCTCTTGGGATCGCACTTGAAAAGAAATTTGAAGGACTTGCCACACCGCACAAAGTCAAAATGGCCGTATCAGCCTGTCCAAGAAACTGTGCTGAATCTGGGATTAAAGATCTTGGCATCGTAGGTATCGATGGGGGATTTGAATTGTATGCTGGCGGGAATGGAGGGACACATTTACGAGCTGGAGACTTATTAATGAAAGTAAGTACAGCAGAAGAAGTAGAACAAATGGCCGCAGCCTACCTTCAATATTACAGAGAAACCGCAAATTATTTAGAGAGAACATCCGCTTGGGTTGAACGGCTTGGATTGAATCATATCCAAACGGTACTGCTAGATGACAAGAAACGTGCAGCATTAATCGAAAGAATGGACATCGCACTTTCAACTTATGAAGAACCGTGGCAAGAGATTCGAGAGAACGAAACAGAAACAAGACAATTATTTCAAAAGGCAACTGCTTCCGTCTAAATCAATTGAAGGGATGAGATCAGATGACAGTTTCAATTGTAAAAGTTCATATTGGTACAATATCAGATTTCCCGTTGCAGCTAGGGAAAACAGTCGCAGCCGGTCCACTTGAATTAGCTGTTTTTCAAACCTCTAACAAGCAGTTCAAAGCCATTGAAAATCGCTGTCCTCATAAAGGCGGTGTACTAGCTGAAGGAATGGTGAGCGGAGATCATGTCTTCTGTCCAATGCATGATTGGAAAATCAATCTTTCATCAGGAAATGTTCAAGAACCAGATCATGGATGCGTGAAAACATATGAAGCATTGGTTGAGGGAGACGACGTCTTTATTTTACTGCCTTCATAAATGGTTTAGAACCTTCCTTTCCTGTACATGCTTGTAAGTACATGCAGTGAGAAAGGAAGGTATATGTGTGCCATTTTTTAATATTTTGATTGAACTCTTTATCGGATTTTTCGCTTTATTTTCCATTACAAAGCTATTAGGGAAAACACAATTTGCACAAATCACGCCGTTTGATTTTATTTCTGCACTGATTTTAGGGGAGATGGTCGGTAACGCCATTTTTGATCCAGAAGTCAGCGTGCTACATATCCTTTTTGCAGTTGCAGTCTGGGGCGTTTTAATCTACACAGTTGAATGGCTTTCACAAAAATTCAAATCCATTCGCGCTTTTTTAGAGGGAAGACCCACTCTTGTGATTGATAAAGGAAAGATTCACTACAATCGATTAAAGAAAAATATGCTCGATTTAAATCAGTTGCAGACGCTGATTCGAGCGAAAGGGCATTTTGCTCTTAATGAAATTGAATTTGCCATTTTGGAAACGGATGGGTCTGTGAGTGTGCTTCCGAAAATGAAATATGCACCAGCTACAGCCGAAGATGTGAACGTGAAAGGAAAAGAAGTCACATTGCCTAGAACGTTTATTATCGACGGAGAGATTTTAAAAAAAGATTTAAAGGAAGCTGGATTTGATGAAGCGTGGCTGAGAGAGCAATTGAAAAAGCAGCACATATCCTCCTATAAAGACGTCCTATTTTGTGAATGGATTGAAAATGAAGGAATTTATGCGATGAAATATGAAAAAACATCCACAACCTAACACAGTGGATGTTTTTTTGTGTTTTTTTGTTTTATAACTGAATAGGATCAAAAAGAATACGTCAATGAAAACGTTCACAATATAAGGGGGAGATGTGTGATGAAGTATGGAAAACGACTGCTGATGATGGTATTGGCCTTACTGCTTTTTGACTCAGCTTATGCGCAAGCAGCTGGACACAACCATCAAACAAACCGCGTGCTTATTGTCGATCAAAAAGGAAATGGGACATTTCGAACGGTTCAATCTGCCATTGATGCGATACCAGTGAACAATCAACAGCAAACGACGATATATATTAAAAATGGTGTGTATAAAGAAAAGATTCTCCTTCCGCAAAATAAGCCGTATGTGTCCTTTATTGGAGAAAATCAGTATCAGACGATTCTGACGTATGATGATACAAATGCAAGCAGCGGGAGCACAACCAATAGCTCTAGTACAATGATTCGGGCAAATCATTTTTATGCAGAAAATATCACGTTTCAAAATACAGCTGGCCGAAACGCAGGGCAGGCGGTTGCCCTTTATGTATCCGGGGACCGGGCTGTGTTTAAACACGTACGTGTTCTCGGGTATCAAGATACACTTTATGCCACTGGCACAGGGAGACAATATTATGAAGATTGTTATATCGAGGGCACGGTTGACTTCATCTTTGGTTCAGCAACGGCTGTATTTAAAAGAGCTGAAATAAAAAGTCTTGGAAATGGGTATATTACAGCGGCATCCACAACAGAAGCGCAAAAGTATGGCTACGTTTTTATTGATTCCACATTAAATAAAGGAACGGCTTCGTCTCAATCTGTGTACTTAGGCCGTCCATGGAGACCACATTCGGCTGTCACGTTCCTCCAAACAAAAATGGATGAACATATTAAAGCTGAGGGATGGCATAACTGGGATAACAAAGACAACGAAAGAACGGCTAGATATCAAGAATATGGATCAACGGGCGCAGGGAGTCATGTGGCAAACCGAGTGAAGTGGTCAACGATATTAACAAAAAACGAAGCAAGTCAAATCACCGTTCAATCCGTGCTTAGCGGAAGCGATGGCTGGAATCCTGAAAAAAGGTAAAAGAGGCTTGTCAGTTTTCGTCAAAGAAAGCTGACTTTTCTGTTTAAAAAACCTTTGAGAACAAACGTTCTTTTGTGTATAATGAACATAATCTGCTAAATTTGGCTGCTTTTCTAAAAAGGAGGGATTGCGTGAAACGTTTCTCACAGGTCATGTTTTTACAACTATGTATTTTGTCGATGTTATTTCTCCCTTTTTCAGTGAAAGATGAACAACTAACAGCTCATGATGATCAATCAAAATGGATCACTTCTTTAGACGAATTCATTCGAACAGCACCTGATTTAGAGGGCGCAATTGCTGGCATCAGCGTACGCGATACTTCTGACACTTCTCTTCTTTATGAACATCAAGCGGACATCCGTCTGACTCCTGCTTCTAATATGAAATTACTCACATCTGCTATCGCACTCGATCTACTGGGTGAAACACACACTTTTCCAACAGACGTTTGGATAGATGGTTCAATTCACAAAAAAACATTGCACGGCAATCTTTATCTCCGAGGCTCTGGAGACCCGACATTGTTAGAAAGCGATTTTGCCGCATTAGCCAAACAAGTCAAAAAGGCCGGAATACATACGATTCGTGGACAGCTTGCAGCTGATGATACTTGGTTTGATGACACAAGGTATTCCATCGATCTGCCGTGGAGTGATGAAGATCAATATTACGGCGCTCAAATATCTGCTCTTACTGCTTCACCGAATGAGGATTATGATGCAGGAACGATCATTCTCGAAGTCAAGCCGGGAAAGAAAGCAGGGCAGAAGGCCAGCTATGAGATGATCCCGAAGACTGACGTCGCTCAAGTTGTCAATCAAGTGAAAACTGTGCCAGAAGGTGGAAAGAAGAAAATATCTTTTAAACGCTCTCACGGTACAAACAAAATTACACTGACTGGGACGATTCCGCTAAAAGCATCCTCGTCTAAACAATGGGTCGCATTATGGGAACCGACAACGTATGCTTTAGACTTAATGAAACGAGCATTAAAGGCTGAGGGGATTCAGCTGAAAGGACCACTCAAAACAAAACAAGTTCCTAAAAAAGCGAAAAAAATCGCTTCCCATACATCAATGCCTTTATCCGATCTTCTTGTTCCGATGATGAAATTAAGCAACAATACACATGCAGAAATTCTGTTAAAAGAACTTGGGAAGCGGGTAAAGAACAAAGGGAGTTTTGACAAAGGGCTTGACGTGCTGAATGAACGTCTTCCTGCCTATGGCATAGATGCATCTATGACTGTGTTGAGAGACGGATCAGGCATATCACCCATTAACCTTGTTTCTGCAAATCAATTCACGTTATTTTTGACAAACATTCAAAAGGAAAAATGGTTTAACACCTATGTCCATGCACTTCCGTTAGCTGGGGCAAGTGAGCGTATGGTGGGAGGTACATTAAGAAACAGATTGAAAGAACCAGCTACACTAGAAAAAGTGCGTGCAAAAACAGGTACGCTATCAACGGTCAGCACACTATCTGGATATATTGAAACACAGAGTGGAAAAACGCTTGCTTTTTCCATCTTATTGAATCATCTCGTTGATGACGAAAAAGGAAAAGAGATAGAAGACCGCATTGTCAGCATGTTAGCTGAGGATCTTTAGACAGAGAAGGAGAACCATCATGACGTTAGATAATAATCAATCTTTAGTAAAAACCATGTCGATCTTTCTAATTCCACTTTTATTAAGCAATATTTTGCAATCAATTGGACAGCTTGTTTCCATTGTGCTTGTCGGTAGATGGATTGGAGAGGATGCAGTAGCTGCGATTTCGGCATTCTTTCCACTTTTCTTTTTACTTGTTTCTTTTTCCATTGGGATTGGATCAGGGAGCTCGATCCTTATTGGACAAGCATACGGAGCAAAAAATGAGCAGAGGTTAAAGGAAATTATCGGTACAACGCTTTCGTTCACCTTTTTAATCGGACTTTCTTTAGCTGTCATTGGAGGTTTTTTTGCCACAGATATTTTACATCTGATGGGGACACCTGCAAATATTGTGGAGGAAAGTGCGGCATATGCCAGAATCCTATTCATCTCCATGCCCATCTTATTTCTTTATTTTGTCTATACAACTTTTTTACGAGGAACAGGAGATTCAAAAACACCATTTTATTTCTTAATGATTAGTACAGGAACCAATATTTTATTGCTGCCAATTTTATTATTCGGCTGGCTTGGTTTACCGGCATTTGGTTTATATGGTGCTGCGTATTCTTCTGTGATTTCTACAATCGTTACGTTTATCATTCTTCATATCTATCTTTATAAAACAAAGCACCCGCTGCGCATTGATGCGTCGGTTAGAAAGCATTTATTGATGAAAGGGGATTTATTAAAAACGCTATTAAAGTTAAGTATCCCTTCTAGTATTAATATGATTCTCATTTCTTTATCAGAAATTGCTGTCATTTCTTTTGTCAACGATTATGGATCACAGGCGACAGCAGCTTATGGCGTTGTCAATCAAGTCGTAAGTTATGTACAGATGCCTGCAGTGAGCCTTGGTATTGCAGTTTCTATCTTCGCCGCACAATTCATTGGCGCAGGAAACATGAATCGTTTGAAGGATGTCATTAAAATTGGGCTGGGGCTAAACTTTGCAATAGGCGGATTGATTATTATTTTCGTCTATATTTTCGCACCACAAATTTTATCTATCTTTTTAACAGATCCTGCAACGATTGATATTGCATATAGTTTGGTCGTGATTACCCTATGGAGCTATCTCATTTTCGGAACAGCACAAATCGTTGCAGCCACAATGAGAGCAAGTGGCACAGTTCTATGGCCGACCATCTTTAGTATTTGTTCCATTTGGCTTGTTGAAGTACCAGTGGCTTATGTGCTATCACACCATACATCGCTTGGGATCAAAGGAATCTGGATAGGATATCCTGCAGCCTTTTTTGTAAACTTATTGCTCCAATACGGCTATTATCGACTGGTATGGAAGAAAAAGCAGATCGTTGCACTTGTCCAATCATAATGTGAGCCTATCATCTGGCATATATATACGAAGATCGATTACTTTGTAGGGGGTCTGATCTTCTATGTTTTTAAACCAAAGAAGTGAGCTCAGTTCGTATGATATCGGTGACTTCACTTATGCTGGACCAGATTTTCAAGTCTTGACGTGGGGAGAAGGAACAACGCTGAATGTAGGAAAGTTTTGTTCCATCGCAAACGAAGTAAAAGTTTTTCTTGGTGGTGAACACCGAACAGATTGGGTCACCACATATCCCTTTAATCAAATTTTCACAGATGCTGCCCACATTGAAGGACATCCACGATCAAAAGGGGACGTGTGTATAGGGCACGATGTTTGGATTGGATATGGAGCAACAATCATGTCAGGGGTACAGATAGGAAACGGGGCAGTCATTGGAGCAAATAGTCTGATTACAAAAGATGTGCCTCCATATGCGATTGTCGCAGGGAACCCGCAGCGTCTCATGAAATATCGGTTTTCTTCTGATATCATTGAAAAACTTCAGTTGTTAGAATGGTGGAATTTAGAGTTTACCGTCATCCAATCTATTTTTCACCTCTTACAATCTAATGATATCGAACATTGTATAAAAGTTATAGAAGACATAAAAAAGAAAGGCTGAAAAGCCTTTCTTTTTTCTTTTTTTGCTTAACTGAGCCGTATGATGGTCAAGGTTGCTCCGGCCGCACCACCACCGCCAACTAATATAGCTGTGACAACCACTCCAAAAAACTGCAGTGAAATAGTATTACCAGCTGTTAAATTAACAATGACAGTATTGTTAATAAATGAAGTAGAGATAGTAGGTGATTGAACAGAACCAGAAATAGTATTTGTTCCATTTAACAGCAAACGCGTATTAATCAAAAGTGCTGTAGTGGTGTTGACTTGATACGTAATATAATATTTACCTGTTTGCAGAACGGTAAAAACCGTACTTGTGCCGTTTGCTGTAAAACCGGTAATGTTTTGAAAGTTCGGCAATGGAATATTCGTTCCCGAGGCTACAGTAACAATGGTAGGACCAGAACTATTAGCAGCATATAGTGCTGTATCCGTAAAACCACCTGTTCCAGTAGGTCCGGTAGCACCCGTGATACCTGTAGCGCCAGTCGGACCAGTTGGTCCAGTGCTGCCCGTCACACCAGTGGCCCCAGTAGGTCCGGTAGCACCTGTGATACCAGTGGCACCAGTAGCTCCAGTTGCACCCGTGCTGCCAGTGGTCCCAGTAGGTCCGGTTGAACCTGTAATTCCTGTAGCACCAGTAGCTCCAGTTGAACCTGTGATTCTCGTGGCACCAGTTTCTCCAGTTGAACCTGTGATTCCCGTGGCACCAGTAGATCCAGTTGCACCCGTGATGCCAGTGGCACCAGTAGATCCAGTAGCACCCGTGATACCCGTGGCCCCAGTAGGTCCGGTTGAACCTGTGATACC